>CAWKMJ010000003.1:0-230786 GCA_963850695.1 uncultured Actinomycetes bacterium | reverse complement strand
TGAGTCTTCGCAGGGACCGGTGGCGCGCTGCCATCGAGCGTATGCTTGGCGACTGGCAGGGTGGCAGGGTCAGAACACGCTACGCCGTGGTGAGGCGCAGCTGACGCAGGCCTCACGGCACTCGCTGCCAAGAGCATGTGGGAACTACGGGAGAAGAAGCTCCGGGATTGGGATGGGCACAGCCCCAAGGCTCAGCGGCGGCTTGTGGCCCGCTGTCTTCGTATGCGTGTCACGGCCTCGATCGTGACAGCCGCGATCAGCACCGCACCGGTCACGATGAACTTGACGGAGGACTCGAAGGCGAGCAGGTTCATGCCGTTGGCGATCGAGCCGATGACCAGCGCGCCGAGCAGCGCCGACCAGACCGAGCCCCTGCCCCCGAACAGGCTCGTGCCGGCGATGACCGGACCTGCGATGGCCATGAGAAGCAGGTCGCTGCCGCCTGACGACTGGTTGACGGCAAGCAGGCGTGACGCCGCGAGAACACCTCCGCTCGCAGCGAGTGTCGAGCCGAGCATGAAGACGATCAGCCGGACGTTGTCGATCTTGATGCCCGCACGCCGTGCGGCCTCGGCGTTGCCGCCCACGGCGAATATGTGACGTCCGAAGCGCGTCTGCTCGGTGATCTAGGCGAAGATGATTGCCAGGGCGAAGACGATGCAGACCACGCAGCGGCAGACCCCGGTCCTGGTTCACGACGAACACGAGCGCCACAACGGCCACGTCCACGGCGCCAAGACGGAGGACGAGGGAGCGCATCGGCTCGACCTTCAGACCCGCCGCCTGACGTCGGCGACGTCCGAGCATCCCAAGCCCGAGTGTGAGCACGACCGTTAGTCCTGCGAATGCCCACCCCACGAGAGGCGAGAAGAACGTGTAGGTCAGACCGATGACGAACTCGTCGCTCAAGTTGATCGTCCCCGTCTGGCCGAGCACATAGAGCTGCAGCCCGACCAACCGAGAGAGCCGGCCAGCGTGACGACGAACGACGGGATGCGGAAGCGGGTGACCATGAATCCGTTGAACAGCCCGACGACCATGCCGAGTCCGAGGGCGGCCGCAACTGCGATCAGCGTGACACGCCATGGCTGACGATCAGCACGGCCATGACCGATGAACAGAAGCCGCTGACAGCTGCCACCGAAAGATCGATCTCGCCGAGTAGCAGGATGAGGACGACCCCGATCGAGATGGTGGCCACGGCCGCCTGCTGCAGCATGAGGTTCGTGAGGTTGCCCGGGCTGAGGAACCGGTCGTTCTGGAACTGGAAGAACGTCCAGATGACCGCGACCATGATCAGGACGAGCAGCGCTCCCGCCTCGCCCTGGGAGAGGCGGCGCCCCATGTCTCGCAGGAGGCCCCCTGCACCCCTCTTCTCACTCGCTGTCTGCACCTCAGTGCTCATGCGTCTCCTTCTCGTCGCGGGAGTCGCCGAACTCCGCGCCGGTGATGGCGGCGACCACGCTCCTCACGGCTGACGCCGCGCACGTCGAACGTCGCTGCGCGGCGACCCAGGCGAAGCACCATGATCCGGTCCGCCACCGCGAAGACGTCCTCCAGGTTGTGGCTGATGACGACCACGCCTAGGCCGCGATCTCGCAGGTGCGGATGAGGCTGAGCACCTGCTCGGTCTGGGCGACGCCGAGCGCCGCAGTCGGCTCGTCGAGAAGCACGATGCCTCGGCTCGCCCAGAAGCGAGCGCGCGATGGCGACCGCCTGTCGCTGGCCACCGGAGAGCGAGCCGACCTGCACACGGACGTCCTGGATCGTCGTGACGGCGAGCGAGTCCAGAAGCTCGAGGGAGCTTCGCTCCATGGCCGTCTCGTCGATGTAGAACGCGGCCCTTGCCACGCCACCGGCGAACACCTCCTGACCGAGGTAGAGGTTGGCGACGACGTCAAGGTTGTCGCACAGAGCGAGGTCCTGGTACACGGTCGCGATGCCCAGTGTCGGTCGCGTCCTGCGGTGCAGCGATCGCGACCGGCCGGCCGTCGAAGTAGCAGGAACCGCCCGCGTCGGGCAGTCTGGACTCCAGCGATCACCTTGATCAGCGTCGACTTGCCGGCGCCGTTGTCGCCGACAAGTGCGACCACCTCGCCGGCGCCGACTTCGAAGTCGACGCCGGTAGGGCCTGGTTCGCACCGAACGCCTTGCTGACCCCCGTCAGCGACAAGAGCGGCGCTCGCAGGAGTCGGGCGTTCTCGCTCCTGAGGTCGGTCGTCACGGCAGCGTAAGCCCGACTTCTGCGCCGGCGGCCTCGAGCTCTCGGCGTGTTGCAGAATCTCCTCAACGGACCAGAAGCCATCGGCGACGACCGTGTCGGCGATGTTGTCCTTGGTGACGGCAACCGGCTCGAGCAGGACCGAATCGACGTCGCCTGAAGCCGTTGTCGACGACCGGTGATCTCCATGTCCGCGGGCACGCTCATCGCCCTGAGCGAGCGCCACCGCGAGCTCCGCAGCAGCGTACGGCCTCGGCCTTGATCGCCTTGTAGACGGTCATGTACTGCTCGCCCAGCAGGATGCGCTGGATACCGGCCAGCTCGGCGTCCTGGCCGGTCGACGGCCGGTCGTCGGATCGATACCGGCACCCTTCATTGCGGCGATCGCCCCGCCGCACGTGCCGTCGTTGGCGCAGTAGACGCCCACGAAGCCGTCCTTGCCAAGCGCGGTGATGGCCTGATCCATCTGGGACTGTGCCTTGTCAGGACTCCAGTCAGGCGTGTCGTACTCCGCGCCGATCTCCACGTTGCCGTCGAGCACGCTGTGCGCGCCCTCCTTGAACAGCTTCGCGTTGTTGTCGGTCGGGGCACCGTTGATCATGACGATCGTCTCGCCCGCCGTGCCGTCCTCGGTGAGCTTCTCGAGGAGCGCTTCGCCCTGAAGCATGCCGACCTTCTCGTTGTCGAACGAGATGTAGTAGTCGACCGGCGCAGTCGAGGATCAGACGGTCGTAGCTGATGACCGGGCACGCCCTGCTCGGCCGCCTTCTCGACGATCGACTGCCGCCGAGGCCGAGTCCACCGGGTCGAGCACGAGTACGTTCGCCCCGTTGGTGAGCGCGGCCTCGGCCTGCGACTGCTGCTTCGGTCGCGTCCTGGTTCGGCGTTGCTGTACAGGATCTCGATGTCCGGGTTGAGTTCGGCCACCCTCTCTTCGAACAATGGCTTGTCCTGCGTCTCATAGCGGGCGGTCTTTGTCTCAGGCAGCAGGAGTGCGATCTTGAGCGCGTCTCCCGTGTCCTCGCCCGTGTCCTCGTCGCTGGCCGTATCCGTCGTGCATCCGACGATGCCGACGGACGCGAGGGCAAGAATCGCCACTACCAGCACCGCAATCCACTTTGTTCCCCCCATGGGTTCCTCCTTCTGGGTAGGTGGCCCTATGCTCCTTCGTGCAAGGCGCCACTCCGCAACGTTCCCACGCCATCGCCAGTCATCTTTGGGAAGCGAGTCTCTGCAATGGCGACGCGGCGCATCCACAGGCCATCCCTCCTGCCGGATGCCATCACCAGGGATAATACCCATATCGGGGCCATGTCAGTGCCTCTGCTGTCTTGGCGTTCCCGGGAACGCGGCCAGGATGCGTTCCGTCTCGCTGTTCGCGGTGTCGTCGATGCACTGTCGTGCCCTATCGCCTCGGAACCACTCGATCGTCTCCCGAATCCCTGCCCGCAGTGGAATCGTTGCCTCGAAGCCCGGCACGAACGACTTGATCTTGCTGTTGTCGAAGACGGTGCTCCACGTCTTGTCGCCCAGAAGCGTCCCGCTCAGATGCGGTGTCACAGAAGCGATGAAGTCGGATGGCACGTGCACGATCTCCGGCTCGACACCGAGGATCGCCCGATCGTCAGGTAGATCTGGTCCCAGGTGAGAACCTCGTCGGAGGTGATGTGGAAGGCTTCTCCCAGCGCGCGGGCGTTCCCGACAAGCCCCAGGAGGCCTCGAGCCAAGTCTCTCGCGTGCGTGACGACCCAGAGCGACGTCCCGTCGCCGTGCACGACGACGGGCAGGCCGCTGAGCATGCGCTGGGCCACCGTGTAGGTGCCCCACCCGCCTATGGCGATGGGCAGGTTGGTGTCGTATGTCAGCGATGGCCGCACGATCGTCGCTGGGAAGCCCTCGTCGCGGTACGCGCGCATCAGACGCTCCTCACACGCGATCTTGTCCCGGGCGTACTGCCAGAAAGGATTGGCCAGGGGGGTCTGCTCGGTGATGAGATAGGAGGATGGCGGTTTCTGGTATGCCGAGGCCGAGCTGATGAAGATGTACTGTGCCGTGCGATCCGCGAAGAGCTCGAGGTCACGTTCGATGTCATCGGGAGTGAAGGCGATCCAGTCAACGACTGCGTCGAAATCGAGGTCGGCAAGAGCCGCGCGCATGCTGTCGGGGTCGTGCGCATCGGCGGTCAGACGTCGCGCCCCGGGTATTCGGACGGCTCCCTTGCCGCGATTGAGGAGACACAGCTCGAACCCCTCGTCCGCGGCCATCTGGCTCGCGGCGGTGCTGATCATCCCCGTACCGCCTATGAACAGCACTCTCACTGCGATGCGAATCGCACCTCCCCCGACGTGAAAGGGCGCCACACGTGCCGAGCGTCCTCTCGATGGGTTTGTACCCGCGTGGGCTGCGCGCTGCCGGTGACATTGCGGACGATATCGCGATTCTCGCGGTGTCTGTGGAATAGGCGATGTTGTCCTTGTCGACGCCTTGCCTCCGGGAATCGCATCGAACTCAGTTCGCGACGAGCACTATCCCGGTAAGCATGGCCGTGTCGAGCACAACCCAGATCGTGCTCGTCACCCATATCGCCGTCTGGCGAGTGAGTGCGCCGTGCGCGGTCAACAGCAGCGACATCAGGAGCGCAGCCGAGATCGTCACGGGGCTCAGGCCCCCTACGTGCCCGTGGACGTAGATGTTGGCCACCTGTGGCAGCGCGAGCAACGGGTTGATGAGACCCCAGCTGAAGACGGCACGTTCTACGCGCGGCTTGAGCTCCTCAAGCTCTGCCGAGCTTGGGCGGTGGATTCGATCTAGCTTGGCGACATGACCGCCAGTCTTCGCAACGCGAGACAGCGTGCGGACACTGGGGACCGGCAACTGGTCGTAGATCTGATTGAGGGTATGACTCGCGCGTGCCATCGGAACATCCCGGCTTCCTGGACAATCGGAGTTGCTGCGGCTGACACACTCGTCCTCTCGTCACGTCTTGTGAAGAGTGTGTCACCGTACCGTTGCCGGGCATGTTGTGGAGGTTGTGTGGTGAGGCCCGCGCCAGGCGCGAAGACACTCCGCAGGATGCCGCCCTCCAGCACGTTTCCAGGCCTCTCATCGCGGCCAAGCTGGGGAACGAATGCAGTATAGGCCCCGGTCGCCTACGACCAGCGGTGTCGGCTGGCTGGTAGCATTCTGTCTAGCGCCGACTGGCGCGCTTTCGGAGGGGAGTGGGTGTCGTGGATCCGGTACTCCGAATCCGAGCGACTGTTCTCGGCGCAGTGCTCGTGGTGCTCGCGGCGATCGTCGCCGGGTGCGACGCGCCTGCCGAGTCGCCCTCCGGCTCCGACGGCGGTTCGACTCAGCCGCCCGCCGAGCACTCCTCATCGGTCGTCTCTGAAGACCTCGTACAGCCTGACGACTTCGAGTACCTTGGCGCGTTCCGGCTGCCCGAGGACGCCGAGCGGCCCCAGGCCTTCGCCTACGGGGGCGAGGCCATGACCTTCAACCCCGCAGGTGATCCCGGTGGCGCCGACGACGGTCATCCCGGCTCGCTCTACGTCATGGGCCACCCGCGTCTGGCATACGGCGAGCTGCCTGACGGCAGTCAGGTCGCCGAGGTCTCGATTCCCGAGCCGGTGGTCGCTGACTCCGTCACCGGACTCGGACAGGCGTCGTTCGTGCAGGGGTTCGCCGACGTTGCCGCTGGGCACTTCGCTGGCATGGATGAGATCCCCCGCGCGGGGATGGAGTACCTCGATTGCCCTGAGAGCGGGCCGCGTATCCATCTCTCCTGGGGTCAGCATCTCCAAGATGACGCAGCGACAGACGTCGCGTCGCACGCGTACTTCTCACCCGACCTCTCGTCTCCTGACATGCAGGGCCCGTGGTTCATCGGCGAGCAATCGCCCCATAGCGTGAATGACTACCTCTTCGAGATACCTGCCGAGTGGGCCGAGCGCTACGTGGAAGGCCGTCCGTTGGCGACTGGGCGCTACCGCGATGGCGGCTGGGGAGGCATGGGACCTCAGCTCTTCGCATACTCGCCGTGGACTGAAGGTGATGAGCCCGCCGCCGAACAGACGCGCCTCGAGGAGATTCCCCTGCTCGCGTACGCGAAGTCCGATGAGACCGAGGACATCGAACGCTGCCTTGACGGCTACCAGCATGCCGACGAGTGGGGAGGCGGCGCGTGGCTCACCACCACGGACGCCTCGGCAGTCATGTTCGCCGGCACCAAGGCCACAGGCTCGCGCTACTGGTACGGCTACGTGAACCCTGTCGGTCCAGAGCACCCGTGTGTCGAGGAGGAGCTGATTGGCAGCTACGCGCTCTGTCGGCTGGCCGATGGCACACCGGTTCCTGATGAGGAGAGCCTCACGTGCGACAGTCCGGCGTCGCTTCGCGGCTGGTGGAGCGCACGTTTCGACGCTCGCTTCATCTTCTACGATCCCGCAGATCTTGCGCGTGTCGCCACCGGGGAGATGGAACCGTGGGAGCCGCAGCCCTACGCGTACCTCGACATCGACGAGGAGCTGTTCCTGAGTCCGGGTATCGAGCCCGAGATGCTCGGTAGCGGGGTTCAGCGCCGCTACCGGATAGGGGATGTAGCGTTTGACCGCGCCAACGGCCTCGTCTATGTCCTTGAGCTGTTCGCCGAGGATGCCCGACCGGTCGTGCACGCGTGGAGTGTGGAGTAGCGGGCGGTACTGCCCGATGCAGTTCGGCCGAGGAGCGTTGGCCCCTCCTGTCGTGTGCGGGCGACTAGGTCTAGGGTGTAGTTGCGTTCCACCGGGAGGAGATTGCAGATGAGAGCAGTCATGTGCACGGCGTACGGCCCGCCCAGCGTCCTTCACCTCGAAGACGCGCCGAAGCCGATCCCCAAAGATAACGAGGTACTCATCAAGGTGCACGCGACGACGGCGCATCGCGGAGATGTGAGGATTCGAAGCTTCGATGTTCCCCGGGGGCAGAGGTTCCTGGCTCGGATGGTCCTCGGATTCTCTCGGCCGAAGAACCCGATCCTCGGGATGGAGCTGGCTGGAGAGGTCGAATCGGTCGGCAAGGACGTGACCCTGTTCGAGGCCGGTGATGCGGTCTTCGCGTTCACTGGGTGGGAGCTTGGCGCATATGCCGAGTACACATGCCTGCCCGAGAAGCCCATCAAATCGGCCGAGAAGAACGGGATGCTGGCGATCAAGCCGGCCAACATGACCTTCGAGGAGGCTGCCGCGGGCGTTGCGACCGGCGGAATCACTGCGCTGGGATTACTCAGGCAGGCTGACGTGCGGAGCGGACAGAAGGTGCTGGTCTACGGCGCTTCCGGGAGTGTGGGTACGTACGCGGTGCAGCTCGCCAAGTCCTTCGGGGCAGAGGTGACAGGTGTGTGCAGCACGAGCAACATGGACATGGTCCGCGCCATCGGTGCAGACCACGTGATCGACTACACCCAAGAGGACTTCACCAAGGGTGACGAGGCCTACGACGTGATCCTCGACGCGGTGGCCAAGCTCTCGCCTTCGGAGGCCAGGAAGCCCCTGAAGCAGGACGGTGTCTACCTCAACGTCGACAAGGACTCAGGCGGCTCTGAAGGTGGAGGGCCCGAGGACCTGGCATTCCTCACAGAGCTCATCGAAACAGGCAAGCTGCGCGCGGTCATCGACAGGCGCTACCCGATGGAAGATATCGTCGAGGCCCACACGTACGTCGAGAAGGGGCACAAGAAGGGTCACGTGGTCGTGAGAGTCGACCCGCGTCCTTCTCCGGATGCCAGCTGAAGACCAGCGGCGCTACCGTTTGGCCGGCTACGAACGACGCGGCGGTCGCGGTAGCAGAACGGGCGTCTTCTGCTTGTACGACTCGTACTCCTCGGCCCCGCCCCACTTCTTGTCGGCCTTCTTCTCCAGCAGCGGTATCCCGCTCACTCGTGTGAGCAGCAACGCGACGAACACGGGCGAGATCAGGGTCACGTACTGCCATCCGGTGAGCGCCGGCAGCGCGATGATCGCAACGCCGGTCCACAGCGTGATCTCGCCGAAGTAGTTGGGGTGGCGTGACCACGCCCACAGGCCGGTGGTGATGAAGCTACCGCTTGTTGGCCGGGTCTGCCCGGAATCGGTTCTTCTGCGCGTCGGCGATGGCTTCGAAGGCGAACCCCGCGACCCAGACGATGCCACCGACGAGTGCGTACGCGTCCAGCGCGATTCGTTCGGTCGAGGTCACCGCCGCCAGCGCGGCGGCCAGCGTGAGGCTCACCCACAGCCCCTGGATGGTCCACGTCATGAGGAAGCGCAGCGCGGACTGCTTGATCTCGTCGAAACGGTCGTCCTTGCCCGCTCGGTGAACCCGCCGGAAGAGGAAGTACCCAGCCGACCCGCCCACACGATCACAAGAGCCAGAGGAGCAGGGAGCGGGCATCGGAGTGGCCGCTCGCAAGGACGGCGAAGATCATCGTCGAGATGTACGTGAAGCTACCTGTGAGGTCGAAGTAGTGCTCCGTTTGCATCAGGAACGACGGGATGAAGACCAGCCACTGGATGAGGAAGGCCATCCCGACGCTGAGCGCGAAGACCGGCAAGCCGCCGAGGTCGCGCTGCCCTGCGAGCCGGCCCAGGCGATACCCGCACCGATCGTGACGCAGATGATCACGGCGATCAGGGACTTGCGTGTCGGCTCGGCCATGCTGTCTCCCCAGCCTTCGTGGTGTGGTTCACGGGTCAGCGTGCGGCTGTACCTAGGTTACCCCGACCTTCGTTTCGGTATCTTAGAGAGAGACATCTCGATCCGCCCATGAACTGGACAAAGGGGAAGAGCGTGGCAGTCAGAATCGTGACCGACTCGGCAAGCAGCCTGAGCGACCAGGAGCCGAGCGAGGATTCGATCGTGGTTATCGCCCGCATTCCCATGGATGGACAAGAGCTACCGAGCAGGAGTCGCGCGAGCCGGGGTTCTTTCGGCGCCTGGAGCAGATGACGAGGCGCCCGGACCTCACAGCCCTCACCCGAGGAGTTCGCAGATAGCCTTCGCCGTGCTTGCCGAGGCGACGATGTCCTTGCCGTCCTGATCTCGGCGGGCATGAGCGGGACCGTCCACTCAGCAGAGCTCGCCGCCGAGATGATGGCGAGCACCCCGAGGCGACGTCGGGTGTTGGATTCTCGCTCCAACAGCCTTGAAGAGGGCTTCGCGGTCCTCTCGCTGCAGGGTGGCACGAGACGGCGGAACGCTTGAGGAGTGCGTGGCAGCCGCCGAAGACACGATGCGGCGTACCCGCTTTCTGTTCACGCCGCACAGCCTCGACTATCTGCGCCGCGGCGGACGCATCTCGGGCGCTGCGGGCTGGCTAGCGCGATACTCAAGATCGCCCCGATCCTCACCGCAAGGGACGGAGAGACCGGGGTAGCAGGGGTCGCGCGGGGCGGTCGTGCTGCTCGCGCGAAGGTCGCGGCGTTCATGCGCAAGGACATCGAACGCTGCGGACTGAGACAGGTCGCGGTCCAGTACGTCGCCGACGAGGACGAGGCGCAGCGCTTCGCCGAAGCGACCGTCGAGCCGATCGTGGATCGGTCGGTGTCGCCTGTGCCCATCCATCCGGTCATGGGTCTCCACGTAGGTCCTGCGGTCGGGGTGGTATACGAGACCGAGGAGCTGCTGCGCTAGGTTCTGGTCCGCTCTCGTTCACTGAGCCGGTTCCTGCATGTACCGCGCTGGGTAGGTAGAAATGGCACCCCTGGCTACGACAGCGGTGTGCATATGATCTTGAGGACTGACGGGGAGGCATCATGAACGAGGATAGACGGGGTATGGGTAGGGCTGGAGCTGAGGTGAGAGTCGCCGGCGGCGGCACCTCGAACCGGGACTGGTGGCCGGACCAGCTGAACCTCAAGATCCTGCACCAGCACTCCGAGCTGAGCGATCCGATGGGCGAGGACTTCGACTACGCCGAGGAGTTCGAGAAGCTCGACCTGGAGGCCCTGAAGCAGGACCTCTACGCGCTGATGACCGACTCGCAGGACTGGTGGCCGGCCGACTACGGTCACTACGGCGGGCTCTTCATCCGCATGGCGTGGCACAGCGCGGGCACGTACCGCATGGGCGACGGCCGCGGCGGCGGCGGGTCCGGCACCAGCGCTTCGCGCCGCTGAACAGCTGGCCCGACAACGTGAACCTCGACAAGGCGCGCCGGCTGCTGTGGCCGATCAAGCAGAAGTACGGCCGCAAGATCTCCTGGGCCGACCTCATGATCCTCGCCGGCAACTGCGCCCTCGAGTCGATGGGCTTCAAGACCTTCGGTTTCGCCGGCGGGCGCGAGGACATCTGGGAGCCGGAAGAGGACATCTACTGGGGCGGCGAGGACGAGTGGCTCGGCGACGAGCGCTACTCGGGCGACCGGGACCTGGAGAACCCGCTCGCCGCCGTGCAGATGGGCCTCATCTACGTGAACCCGGAAGGGCCCGAACGGCAAGCCCGACCCGGTCGCCTCGGGCCGCGACGTCCGCGAGACCTTCGCGCGCATGGCCATGAACGACGAGGAGACCGTCGCGCTCGTCGCCGGCGGCCACACCTTCGGCAAGGGCCACGGCGCGGGCGACGCGGCGCATGTCGGCCCGGAGCCCGAGGCCGCCCCCATCGAGGAGCAGGGCCTCGGCTGGAAGAGCAGCTACGGCAGCGGCAAGGCCGGCGACGCGATCACCAGCGGCATCGAGGGCGCCTGGAAGCCGAACCCGACCACGTGGGACATGGGCTATCTGCGACGTGCTGTTCAAGTACGAGTGGGAGCTGGTCAAGAGCCCGGCCGGCGCGCACCAGTGGCTGGCCAAGGACGTGGCCGACGAGGACATGGTCGTCGACGCGTACGACCCGTCCAAGAAGCACCGCCCGATGATGACCACGGCCGACCTCTCGCTGCGGTTCGACCCGATCTACGAGCCGATCTCGCGGCGCTTCCTGGAGAACCCCGAGGAGTTCGCGGACGCGTTCGCCCGGGCGTGGTTCAAGCTGACGCACCGCGACATGGGCCCGCGCTCGCGCTACCTGGGCCCGGAGGTCCCGGACGAGGAGCTGATCTGGCAGGACCCGGTGCCCGCGGTCGATCACGAGCTGATCGACGCCCAGGACATCGCGGACCTCAAGGGCAAGATCCTCGCCTCGGGCCTGTCGGTCTCGCAGCTGGTCTCGACCGCCTGGGCGTCGGCGTCCACGTTCCGCGGCTCCGACAAGCGCGGCGGGGCGAACGGGGCGCGCATCCGTCTCGCGCCGCAGAAGGACTGGGAGGTCAACCAGCCCGACCAGCTGGCGAAGGTGCTCGAGCGCCCTCGAGGGAATCCAGGAGGAGTTCAACGGCGCGCAGTCCGGCGGCAAGAAGGTCTCGCTTGCCGACCTGATCGTCCTCGGCGGGTGCGCGGGCGTCGAGCAGGCCGCGAAGGACGCCGGCCACGACGTGACCGTTCCGTTCACGCCGGGACGCACGGACGCGTCGCAGGAGCAGACCGACGTGGAGTCGTTCG
Organism: uncultured Actinomycetes bacterium; assembly: GCA_963850695.1. GTDB lineage: Bacteria > Actinomycetota > Coriobacteriia > Anaerosomatales > CAWKMJ01 > CAWKMJ01. Next base: position 219,074 of record CAWKMJ010000003.1, on the reverse strand, counting down.
CCGTCCTCGAGCCGATGGCGGACGGGTTCCGCAACTACCTGAAGGCCAAGTACGCCGTCTCGGCGGAGGAGCTGCTGGTCGACCGCGCGCAGCTGCTGACGCTGACCGCTCCCGAGATGACGGTGCTCGTCGGCGGCATGCGCGTCCTGAACGCCAACTTCGGCGAGTCCCAGCACGGCGTCTTCACCGAGCGGCCCGAGACGCTCACCAACGACTTCTTCGTGAACCTGCTCGACATGGGCACGGAGTGGAAGCGCGACCTCAGAGGACGGGGACGTGTTCGAGGGCCGCGATCGCGCGACGGGCGAGCTCAAGTGGACCGGCACCCGCGTCGACCTGGTCTTCGGCTCGAACTCCGCAGCTCCGGGCCCTGGCCGAGGTCTACGCGATGCGAGGACTCGCAGGAGAAGTTCGTGCACGACTTCGTGGCGGCGTGGGACAAGGTGATGAACCTCGACCGCTTCGACCTGGACTGACTTGGAGCACGCCTACCCGCGCGCTACTCCGATCGCCTCTTCTGCACACTCGCCTTCGCGCCCGCCAGGGTGTCACCGGGGAGAGGTGCCAGAGTGGTTGAATGCGGCGGTCTCGCTCGGCCTGGCGTCACCGAAGAGGAGTGCGTGGCCTCCCAGTTCTGACCCGCTGCGCACCGGAGCGAGTATCATCGGGAGGAGGACCGCCTCCCCGGGAGAGCCGCATGGATCGACGCGAGTTCTGCAGACTGGCCGGATGTGCGCTCGCTGCGTCGTGCGTGGCGCCGCTTGCGGGCTGCGCGCGACTCCTCGACTGGTCCGAGGGCAACCCCACCGCCGTCGAGCGTGAGTTCACGCCCTCGAGTCGACCGACCCGACGGCCGCCGTCGACGCGACCGGCACGCCCGAGCCCGAGGCCCCTCCCGGCCTCGCTGTCTTCCGCGGAGGCGATCCGGCCGCGAACGTTCGCGCGAGCGTCGACGCTCTCGGCGGGATGGAGCGCTTCGTCAGGCGCGGGGCCCGTGTGGTGGTCAAGCCCAACGTACTCACGTCGAAGGCCCCCGAGTACGCGGCGACGACGAATCCCGATGTCGTCGGCGCGCTCGTCGCGCTGGCCTACGAGGCGGGAGCGTCCGAAGTCGTGGTGCTCGACCGCCCCACCGCACCCGACCGCGCGGCGTTCGAGGTCAGCGGCATCCTGGCGGCCACCGAGAACAACGGCGGCACGGTGAAGTTCCTCTCCGACCGCAACTACGAGAACATCGCCATCCCTCAAGGCCGCGTGCTCACCTCGTGGCCTCTCGTGACCGACGTCTTCGAGGCCGACACTTTCATCAACGTACCTATCGCCAAGACGCACGGCATGGCCAAGCTCACGCTGGCGATGAAGAACCTCATGGGCATCATGGGCGGCCAGAGAGGGCTCATCCACCAGGAGTTCACGCAGAAGATCGTCGACCTCAACACGCTCGTGAAGCCCCACCTCGTGGTTCTCGACGCGACGCGCGTGCTGACGGCGGGTGGCCCGTCGGGCGGCAATCTCGACGACGTCCGGCGTGCCGACACGATCGTCGCCGGGACCGGCCAGGTCGAAGTCGACGCCTACGGCACGACGCTCTTCGGGATGCAGCCGACCGACCTGGACTATCTGGTCGCCGCGCAAGAACAGGGGCTTGGCACCATCGACCTCGGCGCGCTCGACATCCTCGAGGGGGAGGCGTAGCGTGGCCGCGAAGCGACGCGGCATCCACTCGTTCCGGCGTGTCTTCCAGATCGTCTTCCTGCTCGCCTTCTTCGTGCTCCTGACGCTGACCGTGTGGCCGCTCGGGCAGGTCTTCCTGGGCGTCTTCCTGGTCGGAGACCCGCTCATCGCACTCAACACGCTCATCAACGGCGCGTGGCTGGCTCCGATGTTCATCGCGCTTGTCATGCTGGCCGCACCGCTCCTGCTCGGCCGCGCGTTCTGCGGCTACGTGTGCCCGATGGGCACGATCGTCGAGCTCGACGAGCCCGAAGGCGTCGAAGGGATCTGCGCTCGCCGGTCGCGCGCACGATACGCTGCGCAAGCTTCCCCCGTTCACGCTGATCTTCGCACTCGGACTCTCGTTCTTCGCGAGTGGCGCCATCCTCGTGTTCGATCCGCTCTCGCTGCTGACGAGGGCATCGACGATCCTGGTCTATCCGCTCCTCGACCGGCTCGTCCGGCTCCTCGGCGACGTCGCCTATCTAGCGCCTCCCCTGCGCGGCGCCGTCGATGTCGCCACGGGGGCGCTCACCGGACGGATCGTCTTCGCCGAGCCGCTCACGTTTGGACTGGCCATGCTCACGCTCGCGCTCTTCGGCGGCGTACTGCTCGCCAGCCGCCTTGAGACGCGCCTGTGGTGCCGGCACATCTGCCCGCTTGGCGCGTTGCTCGGCCAGGTGGGTCGCTTCGCGGTCTTCGGGCGCAGGATCGATGTGGACGAAGTGCATCTCGTGTGGCCGGTGCGCCAAGGTCTGCCCGCTCGATGCCGTCGGCTCGGACTTCCATTCCACGGACGGCACGCGCTGCCAGCTCGGCATGGAGTGCGCCGACGAATGCCCCGAGGACGCGATCTCGCTCGGGTGGCGCCCCCGACAAGAGACCTACGTACCGGGACGGCGCGCGTTCCTTGCCGCTACGGGCGGCTCGCTGCTCGTCGGCTTCTTCTCGTACACGGGACTGTCGCGCCGGACGCGCCACCCGGGCCTCATCCGCCCGCCCGGCTCTCGCGAGGAGCTCGACTTCATGGCTCTGTGCAGCCGGTGCGGTCAGTGCATGAAGGTCTGCCCGACCAACGTGTTGCAGCCCTCGCTGGCCAAGGTGGGGTTCGAGGGCGTGTTCACGCCGGAGATGGAGTTCCGCATCGGCTACTGCGACTGGGCGTGCAACGAGTGCGGCAAGGTATGTCCCACCGCCGCCATCGAAGCACTCGAGCTCGAGGCGAAGCGCACCACGAAGATCGGCCGCGCCTACATCGACGAGAACCGATGCATCCCCTTTGTCGACGGGCAGACGTGTCTTGTGTGTGAGGAGCTGTGCCCGCTCCCCGAGAAGGCGATCGTGCTGCGCGAGGTCACGCTCGAGGCCCCCGAGGGCGACGAGGTCACGCTGGGGCAGCCCCGCGTCATCGAGGACCTGTGCATCGGGTGCGGCATCTGCGAGCATCGCTGCCCGGCGCAGGGCGAAGCGGCGATCCAGGTGCGGGCACGAGACGACGTGTCGATGCGGACCTAGAAGCGGCGAGCGGAAGTGCGTTGGGCCCCGCAATCGCCCGCCCTCACCACCCTCTGTCTACTCGCCTTCGCGCCCCGCTAGGGTGCCAGCGCGGAGAGGTGGGAGAAGGGGCCTATCGCGCTCCGAGCGCGTCCATCTTCGTCTGGCCGACCTCGATCAGGTAGCCGTCGGGGTCACGGATGTACGCTCGAATCTCGCTGGCATGGTCCCTCGGTTCGGTCAGGAACTCAGCGCCCTTCTCACGCCAATCGAGATACGCAGCGGCGATATCCGCGACGCGCAGATTCATGAATGCGGAGAGCGTATTGGGGTCCGCCGGCGGCTGTGCGACCACGGTTGGCTTGTCGTCCGTCGGGCCGCCTCCGGTGTTGATGATCAGCCAGGTGTTGGCGAACTCGAGCATCGCTGGGGTTCCCTTCTCGTCCCCCTCCCATATCACCTCGGCACCGAAGACGCGTGAGTAGAAGTCGCGCGACCGTGCCACGTTCTCAACGATGAGAGTAAACGTGACTGCCATTCCTTCGTCCGGAATCGGCATCCTCTGGATGTCCATGGGAAGCTCCCTGCATGGATGTCGTGTTCTCAAGCGCTATATACCCTGAGTCACGAAGTGAGCTCGTGCCCGTTTGCCGTCCATCCAACGACTGCGGATCCATCACCGATCAAGGTGTACTCGACGGTGAGATCGAACCCTGGAGTGGCAAGCAAGGTTGGAGCCGCCTGAGACGACCGGCCTTCCTTGCGTTATACGCAGATAGGACCTATTGTGCGTATAACTGCTGGGGAGGTGTGCTTCCGATGGTCAAGCAGCCACTTGAGATACAGACCCTGTACGCGGAGCTTCTCGAGCGACTCGTGGCCTATGAGGCCGAGCGTGCGATCGGCCATGTCGCGGGCACGTTCGTCACCAAGACCGTCAAGGGTTCGACCTACTACTACTTCCAGCACAGTGAGCCGGGAGGCGGCAAGCGGCAGCTGTACGTCGGCCCCAAGGACCCTGCTCTCGACCGTGTCGTTGAGGCGCATGCGAGTTCCAAGGTCGATGTGTCGTCCGAGGAGGTGTCGATCAAGCGGCTCTGTGCCTTGCTTCGCGCAGGCGGCGCGCTCACGACGGATGCACCGTCGGCCCGCGTAATCAAAGGACTCGCGGATGCCGGGGTGTTCCACCTAGGAGGTGTCCTCGTCGGAACGCACGCCTACGGGGTCCTTGGAAACCTGCTGGGCGTGTCATGGCCGGGCACGGCAATCCGCACGCAGGATATCGATGTTGCCGCCGCCAGGACGCTTGAGGTTGCAGTGGACCCGATGCCTTCAGCCGACGTGCCCGAGCTCCTCGATAGTCTCGAGATGGGCTTCCTGCCGGTCCCAGGGCTGGACCCCGGCTCGTCCACTACCTCGTTCAAGGTGCGGGGGCAGAGCCTGAGGCTGGACCTGCTGACCCCCGCTCACGGTGAGGGGATGGGACAGCCCGTTTCGATCAAGCGTCTGGGCTCCGCGGCACAGGCGATGGACTACCTCGACTACGTCATGGCCGAGCCCATGCGCGGCGCCGTCATCGACGGGGGAGGCATCCTGATCAACGTGTCACGTCCTGAGCGGTTCGCGATTCACAAGCTCATCGTCGCCGCAAACCGTCCGGCAGTCGCGCATGCCAAGCGCGACAAGGACCTGTTCCAGGCTGCCGAGGTGCTCCGGGTCCTTGCAGACGAGCGTCCAGGAGACATCGCGATCGGCTGGGAGGCGCTCGTAGCGCACGGGGAGTCCTATGTCGGGGCTGCCGAGAAGGGACTCTCGGCTCTTGGGGCCGTCGAACCTGATGTCGCCTCGCGCATCAAGGACGAGATCGGTTGATGCTGGCGCGCGGGGGGCGGATGGCAGGTGCGGTGACTAGACACGCATGCCGGATGATGGTGCGTGGCTGCACGGGCCACGCGCATCAGCGCTTCGCGTCGTCTGTTCGAAACTCATCCGACATGGCCTGCCAGCGTCTTTCGAGGCCTCGCCAGGAATGCCGGGGTCTCTTCTCGCAAGTACAGCCCCGGAACCGCTGCATTGCCCCCCACACCCTCGGTATACTCGCCTTCGCGCCCCGCTAGGGTGCCGCCGCGGAGAGGTGGCAGAGTCTGGTTGAATGCGGCGGTCTCGAAAGCCTCTCATCGGGCTGAGCTAGGGCAACGCGGCAGTGCAGAATTCCGGGGTTCGGTGAATCAGAAGGGTGCTTTGACCGGGTCGTAGTACCAGGTCTCACGCACGATCTTGCCCTTCGACACCTCAAGTACAGTGACGCCGCTCACCTGTGCGAGGCGACTGGTGCTGACCTGCGTCCCATTTGCCGTCCATGCAACCACTGCGGATCCATCACCGATCAAGGTGTACTCGACGGTGAGATCGAACCCTGGAGTGGCAAGCAAGGAGTCAAGAGCGTCCTCGATGTCGGACGAGCCCCGATATGTCCTGTCGGCCCCGACGTCATGCAGCACAGCATCGCTTGCATACAGCGGAGTCAGGTCGGCGACATCCTTGGTGCTGTCACTTCCCGCATACACCTTCACGTACGAGTCAGTGAGAGTCGAGACGGATCGAGCACCGCGGCCAGCGAGCCACATCCCACCGACGAAGGCTGCACCGAGAAGCACCACGGCCAGAATCAAGACGTACAGCCACTTGCTGCGCAGAAGGCTCCTCTTCTCCTTGGGCATGCTGTGAACCTCCTGTTCCGACATCGTGCGATGCTCTGAAGTGTTCATGCCCACTCCGTGGAAGCTGTCTGCACATGTCGCGTCGCCTCCTATCTCGCTGAACGTGGCATTCGCCGGGGGCCACCCGTGTGTTGGGGCGATTGCCCCCCCCACACACCCTCGGTATACTCGCCTTCGCGCCCCGCTAGGGTGCCACCGCGGAGAGGTGGCAGAGTGGTTGAATGCGGCGGTCTCGAAAACCGTTGGTCGGGTACCCCCCGGCTCGGGGGTTCGAATCCCCCCCTCTCCGCCAGCAAGGACATGAGACAGCCCCGGTCACCGAGTGGGTGGCCGGGGCTGCTGATTGCTTCCAGCGCTGCCGATGTGGCCCCTAGAAGCCGCTGCCGTCGGGGATACCATCCCCCGAGTTCGGTGCTCCGCCGAGACCGACGCCGAACGGCGCTTCGAGTCCACTACCGTCGGAGACGCCGTCGCCTGCGTTGGGTGCCGGGCCGGGACCCGCGATTGCTGGAGCTGCCAGGCTCATTGTGAGCAGCGCTGCTATCCCGATCATCGCGCATGCTCGCCCTGCCGCCTTACCCTTCATGCCGTACCCCTTTCTCCATGGTGCATGGGTGTCTGCCAGCTCCACCACGGCACCTTCGGCAAAGGCGCAGGTAGGACTATGTGATTTGAGGCACAGGACACCGAGGCCAGGACGACTGGGGTACATGGGGTGTTGTTTGGCGGGCCCCACACCGCTGGCGACCCGCCGGCTGTTGCGGCTTGAATCGTGTCCGCGTCAGGAATACACACGAATAGCACACGACGTGTGTTGACCGCCCGATCGTGCGGGGATACCCTTCTCACATGAAGGAGCGCATCAACATCACCGTCGACCGAGACCTCCTCGAACGCATCGACGAGGTTGTCCAGGCAGAACACACGACCAGGAGTGCGCTGTTCCGTCGGGTCATGCGGGAGTACGTCGAGGTGGATTCGGGACCTGTTGAGCCGAAGCCCGGTCCTCCGCCCGTAGATGTGCCGCGTGCCGCCGAGACCCGGACCCCGTATGCGCTCCCGGGAGCTCGCGGTGGGACACTGCACACACTGTCCGAGCTCACACCACTCCTCCGGGCGTTCTTCGCCGCGCGCGATGATGTTGCGGTGGCGTGGGTGTTCGGCTCAGTGGCGCGCGGGCACACCTGGGGCGGCTCGGATGTCGATGTGGCAGTCCTCCCGCGGGATGGGTCACTCGGCACGCGCGACCGCCGACTTCTGGGTGATGAGCTGTCCCACCGGCTCGAGCAGGTCCTGGGCAGCCGCATCGATCTCGTCGTTCTGAACCAGGGATCGACGCTCTTGCGCTATCGCATCGTGTCCGAGGGCGCGGTCGTGTACGGGGAGGGGACCGTGTCTGCCGAGACCAGGATGCGCGCAATCAGCGAGTACCTCGACTTCAAGCCCGTGATAGCCGAGGCAGACCAGCACTGGGCCGAGAGGGTGGACGGCTATGACTCCGTATGACGACGAGGTCGTGCGTACCCGACTCCAGTTCATGATTCGCACTGTCGAGCTGCTCGCGTCAGATGTCCCGGATGAACTGGGGGAACTTGCTCGGGACCCCGACGGGATGGCGATGGCAGCGGCCGAGCACCGGCTGGTAGTGGCCGCGCAGGCGGTGGCTGACATCGCGGCGCACATCGTCGTCTCTGAGGGATTCGGCGCGCCGGACGACTACCGCTCTGCCGTGGTGACGCTGGGAAGCCGGGGCATCCTTGAGCAGGCCCTCGCCGAGCGGCTGGCCCGTGCCGTGGGCCTGAGGAACGTGCTCGTTCACATGTATGTCCGAGTCGATCCGGAGAGAGTCGTGAGGGCGATCGAGAACATCGATGACTTCCGCCGATTCGCGCGAGACGTGGAGCGATGGATGGGCGAGGAGAGTGGATAGCTGTCCGCACACTCCCTCTGTGCTACATTCGCCCACATGAGCAACGACACATCTTCCACGCCCGAACACAGCGACTTCATCCGCGACATCGTCGCCTCTGACCTGAGCGATGGGCGCGTCGACTCCGTTGTCACGCGATTTCCCCCCGAGCCCAACGGCTATCTCCACATCGGCCATGCGAAGTCGATCTGCCTCAACTTCGGCATCTCAAGTCAGTTCGACGGCCGCTGCCACCTGCGCTTTGACGACACGAACCCGCTCAAGGAGGAGCAGGAGTACATCGACTCGATCGAGTTCGACGTCCGCTGGCTCGGATTCGACTGGGGAGAGTACCTCTACTTCGCCTCCGACTACTTCGAGCAGCTCTATGAGTGGGCACGCGACCTCATCCGGTCAGGCAAAGCCTACGTCGACGATCTCAGTGCCGAGGAGATCCGCGAGCACCGCGGCACGCTGACCGAGCCGGGCACGGACAGCCCCTGGCGAGACCGCCCTGCCGAGGAGAGCCTCGACCTCTTCGAGCGCATGCGTGCCGGCGAGTTCCCCGATGGCTCCCGCGTCCTGCGGGCGAAGATCGACATGGCCTCGGGCAACATCAACCTCCGTGACCCGGTGATGTACCGGATCGTCCACGCCGAGCACCCCCGCACCGGCGACGCGTGGTGCATCTACCCCTCGTATGACTTCGCGCACGGGCAGTCCGACGCGATCGAGGGCATCACGCACTCCATCTGCACCCTGGAGTTCCAGGACCATCGGCCGCTCTACGACTGGTTCATCGAGAACCTGCCGGTGCCCTCCGAGCCGCACCAGTACGAGTTCGCCCGCCTCAACCTCACCTACACCGTGCTCTCCAAGCGCGTGCTCCTGCGCCTGGTGAACGACGGGTATGTTCGAGGATGGGACGACCCACGGATGCCGACGCTCTCGGGCATGCGTCGGCTCGGCTTCCCGGCCGAGGGAATCCGTGACTTCGTGTCCATGATCGGCGTTGCGCGGACCGACAGCGTGGTCGAGATCCAGATGCTCGAGCATGCGGTCCGCAACGTGCTCAACCGCACGTCCATTCGCCGCTTCGGAGTCCTCAACCCCCTCAAGGTCGTCATCGAGAACTACCCCGAGGACCAGGTCGAGGAGATGGAAGTCGCCAACAACCCCGAGGACGAGTCAGCCGGAACGCGCAAAGTGCCGTTCTCCAGAGAGCTCTGGATCGAGCGCGACGACTTCATGGAGGATCCGCCCAAGAAGTTCTTCCGCCTGGGTCCAGGCCGCGAGGTCCGGCTCCGCTCGGCGTACTTCGTCACCTGCACCGATGTGATCAAGGATGCCGAGGGAAGCATCACCGAGCTGCGGTGCACCTACGATCCTGAGACGCGCGGCGGCAGCTCGCCGGACGGACGCAAGGTGAAGGGGACCCTGCATTGGGTCTCCGCTGCTCACGCAGTGCCCGCCGAGGTCCGCCTGTACGACCACCTCTTCGGCGATCCCTTCCCGGGCGCTGACGGCAAGGACATATTCGAGGACATCAACCCGGACTCGGAGACCGTGCTGAGTGAGTGCATGCTCGAGCCAGCGCTCGCTGATGTTCCTGTCGGCGAGACCGTGCAGTTCGAGCGCCTCGGCTACTTCTGCGCCGATCCCGACTCGACGGCCGACGCGCCGGTGTTCAACCGGACGCTGACGCTCAAGGACAGCTGGGCCAGACAGCAGGCGAAGGCTGGCCAGGCCAAGGGTGGCAACAAGGCCTAGCGGCTTCGGTACAGGAGCGTGGCGGGCGCGAGGGGAGCTGCTTGCCAGGGCGATCTCCTGCGATCGTGTCTCAGTCGAACCGCTGGAGCAGGTAGGGATCGTCGACTTCCGGGTCCAGCAGGATGCGCGAGCCGCTGAGCGGCCACACGCGCATCGTATCCCCGTCGATCTCGATGACCCACACCTTCTCGTCCTCCGGGCGCGTCTCGATGTATCCCCACCTGAGTAGCAGCTGCCCATCATCTGTGGCCACCACCCAGTTGATCTCGGCGGTCACGTCAGTCTCGGCAAGATAGCTCTGGCCGGTGCCGTTGGGCCGGAAGTTCAGTGCATCGCCCGTATCCTCGGCGCTCTCCCACGTACCTCCGGTGAGCTCCTTTGTCGCCTGCTCGAGAGTGGTCTTCTTGGCCTTGGGCGGACTCTCGCTGCCGCAACCGCTGACGAGGACGAGTGTCAGCACCATCAGCACTGTGATCAGATGCGCCTTTCGCATAGCGCTTCCTCGTTCTCCGGGGCATGCGTTCACTGTTCTGTCTGTACTGCCCAAACGCCGCGCACATCAATCGGTGCCGGGCGGTGGATCTCGCTCCGGCGCTGCGCTGCGCCGCCATCTCGGGCGCTCAGACCCCTGCTTGCACGGCGTTTGCTCTAGACAACGGAAAGTGGTCCCAAGGAGGTACGGTGCAGTGAGTCGACTCGGTCGCATTCTCACAGGCGTGTTCGTCATCGCAGTGCTGCTGGTCGTGCCGCTGCTCTCAGGCTGTGCCTCAGGTGACACCCCCGATGCCGAGGAGTCGAGTTCCGACTCGGCATCACCATCGACGACCGCAGGAGGCGAAGACGTGGCGACCATCTATCTGGCTGGCGGCTGTTTCTGGGGCGTGGAGAAGCTGATGGCCTCTATCAACGGCGTCGTTGACACTGAGGCCGGCTACGCCAACGGCAACACCGACTCGCCTTCATACAACGACGTGACCACAGGTCAGACCGGCTACACGGAGACCGTACGCGTTGACTACGATCCAGCAGTGGCGCCGCTGCCGTTCATTCTCGAGTGGTTCTACAAGGGCATCGATCCGACCTCGCTCAACCGGCAGGGCAACGACGTGGGCACTCAGTACCGCACCGGGATCTACTACTCAGACCCGGCGGACGCCCCCGTGATCGAGGCATCACTCGACGAGCTCCAGACGCAGTACGATGAGCCGATCGTCGTCGAGGCCGAGGCGCTCACCGGTTTCACGAACGCCGAGGACTACCACCAGGACTATCTCGAGAAGAACCCTGGAGGGTACTGTCACATCGACTTCGGGCTCTTCGAGGAGGCGGCGGCTGCGGAGCCGGATCCGTCTGACTTCCCGGAGTAGAGGCGCGCTGTTTGGGCATCATCTAGGCGAGTGGCGCATGTGCTCCTAGTCGCAAAGAGGCGTCCATGTCTCACACCACGCTCAGGTCCGGGTACGCAGAGCTGGTCGATCGGCTCAATCGCTTCCCGCAGGGCGCCACGCCCTCAGACACCCTCTACAAGATCCTCGAGGTCCTCTTCAGCGAGCGTGAGGCCGAGGTGGTCGCGCAGCTGCCCGTCAAGCCCTTCACGGCAGCCAAGGCCAGCAAGATACTCAAGACGGACCTGACCACCACTCGCACCATCCTCGAGGAGCTCGCCAGCCGAGCGATCCTCGTCGACGTCGAGCACGAGGACGGTGAGACCACCTATGTCCTCCCGCCTCCCATGGCCGGTTTCTTCGAGTTCTCGATGATGCGCACGCGCGGCGATATCGATCAGGAGATGCTGGCCGAGCTCTTCTACCAGTACATGAATGTCGAGGAAGACTTCATCCGCGACCTCTTCGTCAGGGGGGAGACCCAGCTCGGCCGCGTGTTCGTCCATGAGCCGGTGCTCTCCAACGACAACGCGCTGCACGTGCTCGACTACGAGCGGGCGAGCGAGGTGGTGCGCACGGCATCCCACCGGGGGATCGGTGTGTGCTACTGCCGCCACAAGATGATGCACGTCGACCGCCACTGCGATGCTCCCATGGATATCTGCATGACGTTCAACAACACCGCGGCATCGCTCACTCGGCACGGCTTTGCCCGGAGCGTGGACGTGAGCGAGGGACTCGGTCTTCTGGACCAGGCCTACGAGCTCAACCTCGTGCAGTTCGGCGAGAACGTGCGCGACCGCGTCAACTTCATCTGCAACTGCTGCGGCTGTTGCTGTGAGGCGATGATCGCCGCACGCAAGTTCGGGATGCTCAACCCGGTTCACACCTCCAACTTCCTGCCCGAAGTGGCCGAGGCCGAGTGCAACGGCTGCGGCGCGTGCGTGCGCGCGTGTCCCGTCGAGGCGATGTCGCTTGTCTCGGCCAACGACGGGCGCGACACCAAGGCGCGCAGGGCCAAGCTGGACGAGGAGCTCTGTCTGGGATGCGGGGTGTGTGTGCGGACGTGCTCCAGCAATGCCCTGTCTCTGCGCACGCGACCGGAGCGTGTGCTCACGCCGGTCAACACACTGCACCGTACCGTCGTCATGGCGATCGAGCGCGGCAACCTCCAGGACCTGATCTTCGACAATCGCGTGCTCTGGAACCACCGGGCGCTGGCGGGCGTGTTCGGCGTCATCTTGCGACTGCCCCCCGCCAAGCGGGCGATGGCGAGCAAGCAGATGAAATCGCGCTACCTCGAGTATCTCTTCGAGCGGGTGTAGGGCCCGGTCCCTCCCGGCTTGCGGAATCACACCTCAGAACCAGCAGGATTCGTGCGCTTCGTGGTATACACAACATATACACACCCTCGCTGCGAGCGGTTGGAGTGGGGTTGGGACTGCGAGAGGCCGAGGTGGGACCATGGCACGCATGGTGAGGAAGCAGATCGTCATCGATCCCGAGCGCGAGAAGACCCTTGAGCGCCTGGCCGAGGAGCTCGAGCTCTCTCAGTCAGAGGTGATCCGCCAGGCCATCGATGAGTTCGCCGAGAAGATGGCGGAGATGGATGAGCGGGAGAAGGCGTGGAATCGCTTCATGGAGATGGCCAGAGAACGCCACGGATCACGGAATCACCGATGAGAACGGGCGCCTCAAGTGGACACGCGAGGAGCTGCATGAGCGCGGCTTCTGGTTGATACTAACGTCCTCGTCTACTGGCGTGGATGCGCAGCAGTGGCGGCGCGGCATGTCAGAGCCATCGAGATTCTGGCGAGCCTTGGCATTGGATCGGTTCCGCTCGTCCACACAGGTGCTCTCCGAGTTCGCCAACGTGATGACACATCCGCGCAAGCTGGCGATGAGCGCTTCGGAAGCGGCGACACGATCGAGCATGATGTCGCTGTCTGTGCGAGGTTCTTGCCGTGAACACAGAGTCGTGCTACGCCGCTCTGCATGCACGCGACCGCTGGCAGCTCGAGTACTACGATGCACAGATCTGGGCGACGGCAGCACTTAACGACGTGCCCGTGGTCCTGTCAGAGGACTTCTCATCAGGGACGACACTCGGCGGCGTGACCTTCATCGATCCGTTCGCCGAGGAGTTCGATCTCGAATCACTGTAGGATGCGCGCGTGGGAAACGCGCTGCGCCCGCGGCCCCGGCTACTGAACGAGCCGCCACCGCACCTCGTCCACGCCGCTGAAGTCGAGGGTTCTCACCACACCGGGGCCCAGGTCCCATGTACGGCCCGGTATGTGCGGACCGCGATCCTGGACGCTGGCCACCGCACGCTTGCCGCGATACTCGAACTCCACGAGCGTGCCAAAGGGTAGCGTCCTGTGAGCGACGATCATCGAGTAGGGTCCGATCTCCGCGCCGCTGGCCCCTCGCCCGCTGAACGTTGCGCCCATAGTGCGACGCGACGGCTGTCTGCCACGCTCCTGACCCACCCGACTGCGGGGTGGAGTCGCTTGGCGTGGCTGCTGAGGCTGACGACGCGGCCGCAGCCGGCTTCGCCTTGGCCTGCGCGGCGATCCTGGCGTTGTACTCTCGCAGCGCTGCCTCGCTTGCGGCGAGTTCCGCGCGTGCCCGAGTGACCTCTGCCTCCTGGGCGTCGAGCGCCTCGGCCTGCTCGACCTGCAGCGCCATCAGAGACTCCGCCGATCGGTCAGCCTCTTCGCGCGCGGTCTGCAGCGTGATCAGGTCTTGGGCGTCCTGCCTGCTCATGCGACTGAGCAGGTCCCAGCGCGTGGCGAAGTCCTCGAAGCTCTCGGCGCTCAACAGGACTGCGAGAAAGGATGTGTTGCCCGTGCGATACATCACGCGTGCCCGCGACGTGAGTCTTTCGCGAGCCCGGTCCTGCTCGGCGATGATGCCGTCCAGCTCCGCGGAGGCTTCTTCGACCTGTGCGGCGATGCTCGCGGACTTCGCCCGCGCCGCCTCCAGCTTCTCGACGGCCGCATTGACGGCTGCGCGGTCCTCGGCCGTCTGGGCAGACGAGGGCGCGGCCGCCGCGGGAATCGCGGCGAGCCCTGCGAGGCATATCGCGATGGCTATCGCGAATGCCAGCCGGAGTGTTCGCTGCTCAGACATGAAATGCAAGTATATCAACTCCGCCCCGCGGCCGCGCTCGCGCGCTGGGTATACTCCGAGACACGAGCCGCGCACGTTCGACCACTGGGGGGTGGTCGCTGTGAGCCTCACGGCAGCGAGTTGGGCTTCGCGACGGATCGGCCGGATCGTTGGTGCCACACTGGTGATGTGTGCCCTTGTGCTGGTGTGGCCGAGCGTGGCTCGGGCCGCCCAGGACGACACGATTCCCGGCGTCCCTGTCACGGCCAGACTCGAGGACTCACTCACCACGGTGACAGACGTGCACGACGTCTTTCGCGTGTATCTGCTCGCTGGCGAGCACGTGAACATCACCATGTACGAGGCGAACCCTCCGGCAACTGACTTCGACATCTTCCTGTACGCTCCCACCGCCACGGACTTCACGGGGACGATCGTGGACGGCTCCGCTACCGCCGCCAATCCGGAGAACATCACCTACACGGCCGCAGCTGAAGGCTGGCACTACATCGAAGTCAACATCTGGAACGGGACAGGCGGCTATCTCCTAGAGACCTTCCGCAGCTGGCCGGCTCCGCAACCTCCGGCGACCCCGGAGCGCATATGGGGTTCCGACCGCTACACGACGGCAGTCAAGATCGCCGAGAAGAACTTCCCCGGCTGGGTCAATATCGACCATGTCATCATCGCCTCGGGCGAGGACCGCGCGGCGGCTGATCCGCTTGCCGCCTCCGGGCTCTCGTGGACCTACGGTGCCCCGATCCTGCTCGTGCGCAGCGATGCCGTGCCCTCGGCCGTCACCTCCGCGCTTCAGCAGATCAGCGCGGCCAACGGAGGAGTCACCGTGCACGTGGTCGGGGGACCTGTCTCCGTGCCGGATGCGCGACTCACTGAGATCGTGAGTAGCGTGCCGGGGGTCACCTTCGACCGGCTGCTTCCCGCTGGCAACCGCTTCGAGCTCGCGGCGACGATTGCGACGCGCATGAACGCCGAGCGACCCACCGGACACTTCTTCTGGCCGGCCGGCAAGGTCGCTCTCATCGCCAACGGTGCCGATTCCGACAAGTTCTTCGACCCGCTCGCGCTCTCGGCGGTATCCGCGAACACGGGCTTCCCGATCCTTCTCGTCAATCAGGACAGCATCCCGTCTCAGACCACGGCCGCGCTCAGCTCGCTCGGCATGCAGGCTCGCATCGTGGGCGGCGGGCCAGCTACCGTCTCAGACGGGGTCTTGGCCGAACTCGCCGCCGGCCCCCCGCTGGCAGAGAGGCTGGCCGGGCGCGGACCGGTACGAGACGGCTGCCGTGATAGCAAG
Organism: uncultured Actinomycetes bacterium; assembly: GCA_963850695.1. GTDB lineage: Bacteria > Actinomycetota > Coriobacteriia > Anaerosomatales > CAWKMJ01 > CAWKMJ01. The sequence goes on along the minus strand of CAWKMJ010000003.1, from coordinate 203,654 downwards.
CAGCACCACGGGTCTGTTCCTGAGGCCAGCCAACACGGGTGTCGCCGCGAGGCTGCCTGATGCGCTGACAGGCGGAGCCTTCATGGGGCTTCGCGGTGGACCGATCCTCATCACACCGACCGAGCGGTTGCACAGTGCCCCGCGCTCCTACTTGCACCCGAGAACCGACGTCGGTCGGCGAGTGCTACGTGCTTGGTGGCCCTGTGAGCGTCACATCCGGTACGGAGAACGAGATTCGGGCAGCGCTCATTCCCTAGTCGCGGAAGTGGCCGAGTGGACGCGCCCGCGTGCCGGGCCGGGCGCACAAGCCGTGCCCGAGCCACGCACACAAGACGACCCCGGCCACTTGGTAGTGACCGGGGTCGCTGGTTGCAGTGCTTCAGCCCGCAGAAACGAACTCTCTACGAGTTGATTGCGTTCGAGACGTCGTAGCCAGCGTCGGTGAGCGCCTTGTTGAGCTTGTCGACGTCGCCGGAGTCGACGGCCTTGCTGACCTTCTTGTTGGCCTTGACGAGAGCTGCTTCGACCTTGTCGGCGTACTTGTCGTCCATGACGACCACGATGGCTGACGTGTTCGGGTCCATGAAGTCCGCGATGTCGACGCCCATCTCCTTTTCGTCGTGACGCTTCACAAGGGCGCCGATTCCAGCGCCGATTCCCGCGCCCACAGCGGTTGCGAGTAGGAGGGGGGGAGCGAACAGCCCTACAACGAGGCCGCCGACGGCACCGAGAGCTGCGCCTTCCTTGGTCGCGGTCGGACCGTGCTCCTGGACATCGATCTTGCCATCAGCATCGCTGCTGATAACAACTGCGCCGACGACCTTGAACTCCTGAGCCTTCTGCGCATCCTTGAGCGCTTGCAGGTCAGATGCTGCGGTGCCAGCGTCGGCGTACTGTGCTGCGTAGAGAACGAGATTCGGATCCATGTGTGTTCCTTTCGTCTTGGCTAGTATCCCCCAGGGATTCGCCGCGCTTGCGGCGCCCTAGGTACTTACCCGATTGGACAGAACACGTGCGGGTAGAGCTGTCCTACATGCCGTCGACGTCGTCAACGGTGGCCTTGAACTGCAGGGCCGCGGCTGCGGCAGCTGACTGAGCCTGCTCGACCGTGGCGTCACCGGGGATGTCGTCGATGGCGTCCTGGTAGTCGTCGTAGGCCGAGCCGACGAGCTCCTGGTTCGCCTCATCCAGATCAGCGATGGCGTCCTGGGCGTCGTCCCAGGCATCCTGGACGGCGCTCAGTCGCATCATCGACCTCGTCCATGGTCGACTCCGGCGTCAGCGAGTCGTAGGCGGCGAGAGCGGTCGAGAGATCGGCGAGCGATGAGGTGACTTCTGCCTCGGCGTCCTGCACGTCCTCCTCAGGCGTCGAGCAGCCGATCAGAGCGAGACCGGCGAGTGCCAGAGCGAGAACGAGCATCAAATGGTCAAACGCTTCATGGTGGTTCCTTTCCTGTTCGTGTCACACGTGCACCGTATGTCTATGTCCGAGCCCGCTCGTGTTCTAGCCGCGCGAGCTGTTGTCGTTCTCCTGCGCCACGGCCGCCTCAAGGAGACCGGCCTGCTCATCGACGGCGGCTGTGCGCCACTCGGGTACCGCCTCACGCACCCTTCGCAGAAGCCGCTGCAATCTCTCGACCGTCTGCGGCGAACCGGCGCCGTAGGTACGGATCTCCGTGAGCGCCAGCTTGAGGTACTCCTCCCACGTCGGGGTATGGCAGATGAGGCGCACAGTCCCCTCATCGTCGCGGTACTTGCCGTCAGGGAGCTGCCGCGAGCCGAGCAGGAGCAATAGGTCCTCGATGATGTCGAGGGCCTGGGACGCCGTCGTCGGGTCGTTGACCGCGGGAGAAAGCGCTCGGATGGCGATATCGACAAGGATGCGGATGGAGTAGGCAGGATCCTGTCGGTTGGTGCGCTCTTCGCCGAGAGCGACGTAGTCGAAGAGACGCGGGTCACTCAGCGCCCCGGCCGGAGCATGCACGCGGAAGACAGGTGCCCCACCGGGGACGAAGTCTCCCACGCCGGGCACGAGCTCGATCACGCCCTGAGCCTCTTCAGCGACGGCGACAAGACCATCCGTGCCGTATGCCTGCAGGACGCTGCCCTGTCCCGGCTGACTCGACGAGATGGGGCTGCTGTGCCCTTCGGCGGAGCGGTCTTCGCGGAGACCTCGGGGGCGGTGACGAGCTGGGGGTACGCCTTCTCGATCACTGCTCTGCCCTTCTCGCCCACGTCTGCCACCGCGATCCCCGGACGCAACGAGCTGTGAGGCTGGCTATGAGCCGGAGGAAGACCATGATCGATGCGCCCACCAGCACCACCGCGAACAGCACCGACCACTGGGGCACATACCGAGTCTCCGCTGGGGCGACCTCCGCGAGAAGGAGGAGTGAGTAGGTGAAGGTAGCGACGAACACGCCGAGCGCAACCTTGGTGGTGCCGTCGGTGCTGATCGAGCGCAGCAGGCGTGGCGTGAACGCTGTTGAGCCGTACTGGATGGCAAAGGTCAGCACGGAGAACACGAAGCCAGTGAACGCTATCATGCCAGACGAGATTGCCGAGAGCGTCGCTTGAGCGGAACTCGCGCTGTACGTGAACCAAGGGTTGGAGGCTACCCTTGCGTCGATCTGAGGCAGCAGCTGGGACAGCACGATAGCGCCGATATGAATCCTACCGGCACGATCGTCAGGCTTGAGTTCACCCACCCACGCAAGCGAAACTTCTGTGACCATGTCAGCATGGCTCTCGCCTCCCTCGGCTGCTCTACGAGTTCCTCTTGTTCTTGTTCATCCGCCAGTCGTGCATATGTACCGAGAAGAAGAGCCATGCTCCTGCGACCAGGATTGCGAACAGCAGGATGCGGGCAATCGACGAGAGCAGCGTGCTGTCGGCCATGCTGTTCGAAGCGATCGCCAGTGCGATCGCCAGGGCCGAGAGCAGGAACACGATGGACGCGCGGTTCACGATCGCCTGCGCGCGCTCCATGAACTCATCTTGCTTCTCTATGCTCACGACGACCTTGAACTGCCCGGTGCTGAGCGCCGACATGATGTCGCCAAACTGGACGGGCAGCCTGTCCAGGACGCGCAGGTTGCGAGCAACAGTCCGCAGAGCGACGTTCATGAGGTTGTGGGGGCTCAGATCGCTCCTCGACGATCTTCTTGGCGTACGGGACGCCGACCTCGGTGAGGTTCAGGCTGGGAGCCAGCTCAAGTACCACGCCCTGCAAGACACCCAGCGTGTTGAAGAGCATCGTGAACTCCGTGGGCATGTGCAGTCCGCGCTTGCGAACCATATCAAGGAGATCGTTCATGGCAGCCGCACTATCGACGTCTCCCACGCCGCCGGAGCTGTACTTGCCGATGATCGAGGCCATGTCGCTGCGAAGCCCCTGCATGTCCACCTCGGGACCAGAGCGGCATATCTGGGCAACTACATCGGCCGCCTGAACCTCGTCTTCCTGAGCGAGTGCGACGAAGAGCTCAGCAGCAAGATTGCGGTCGCGCTCGGAGATCGAGCTCACACGACCAAAGTCGAGGAACCCCACGACGTTGTCCGGCATCGCCAGCAGGTTCCCGGGATGCGGGTCGCTGTGGAACGAGCCGAGCTCGAAGATCTGCCTGAAGTAGCTCGTCGCGCCCCGCTTCACGACAAGACCGGTGTCGACGCCGGCCTCCTCGAGTCGTGCCCCTTTGTTCAAGGGGATTCCCTTCATGAGCTCCATGACGAGGACCCTGTCCGTACTCAGATCAAAGTCCACGAACGGGAATGCCACTGTGTCATCGTCTTCGAAGAAGTCCCGGAAGCGCTGACAGTTGTGACCCTCATTGAGGTAGCTGACCTCCGAGCGTACGGCCTTGGCAAACTCGTGCACCATCTCGGCCAGATCCAGGTTCTTGGCCCACTTCTGCTTTCCTGCCTTCTGGGCATGCTTCTCAAGGATCGTCAGGTCGAGATTGACGGTCGTCTCGACCCCGGGGCGCTGCACCTTGACCACCACATCGGTTCCATCGTGGAGGACCGCAGCGTGGACCTGGCCGATCGAAGCTGAGCCGAGGGGAGATTCGTTGAGACTCTTGAACAGCTCATCGACGGTGCCCCCCAGCTGCTCCTCGACAATGGATTTCACTGTCGCGTAGGGCATCGGTGCCACGTCCGCCTGGAGCTTCTTGAGTTCCTCGATGTACTCCGGCGGAATGATATCGGGGCGCGAGGCCATCTCCTGCGCGAGCTTGATGAATACGGGACCGAGGCGCTCGAATGCGCGCCTGAGCCGTACCGCACTGCCCTTCTCGCCCTCGGGATCCTCGTTCTCGCGCTTCTTCCGCATCGACTCGGGCATGTACTGCCACATGTCCCACTTGTCGAGGACATCGAACGTGCCCTCCTCGGCGAACACGTGGCTGATCTGCCGCTCGCGTTCCTTGAGTTCGTGCTTGCCAGGGGTTGCGTCTGTCATCCGTGCGGTCTCCTTGCTCGATAGGTTGCTGGTACCGGAATCGGCTGGCAGAAGGCCGTTGCCTTCTGTCGTGAACCGCTGCTACCGCTTGTCGACTACGGCATCAACTCGAAGTCGTTGAGCACCCAGGTCTTGTCGATGTAGCCCTCAGTTGGGCCGTAGAACCTGAAGACCACGAAGAAGCCGATCGACGGGTCAGTCTTGATCCAGTTCTTCTCCTTGCCCTCGGGCGCTGCGGTCCCGAAGTAGATGTCGACCGAGCCATCATCGTTGACGTCAGGGTCATCCAGACTGCCGACCGTGATGGGACCGCCCGAATCGAGCAAGCTGCGGCTCAGGGGGTTGTATGCAGTCACCGCCCAGAAGCGCTTGACCGGCGGCTTGGCGGGCACGCGGAGCCGATACTTCTTGTCACCCAGCAGGTACTCGCCGTCTTTGTCCCTGAACGCCGTGAGATAGGACGTACCCACGCCGGGTGTCGTCGAGAGCAGGCTCGCGGAGACGCAGATGGCCTGATAGAGCCAGAGTGTCTGCGCATCGATATCAACGTGACCGTCGATCATGAACTCGGTGTTGCGGATGAACATCTTCTCCCAGTGCCGACCCGGCCAGTACTCGATCTCCGGGTCTCTGGAGGAGTAGACGATGGCTCGGGACATGGCTACGCCCTGCTTGGCGGCCTGCTCGAAGATGCTCTTCATGCGCGCGTCGGGGGCGAACTGCTTGCCCTTCTCGATGCCAAGCGTGGCCAGCTTGCCCAGGAGCTCGTCGTTGAAGAGAGTCGTCGGCTCGTACTGAATGATCTCGTTGAGCATCTCGAATGCAGAGCCGTCCTCGGGTGTCAGTGTGTTGATCCCCATGCCGGAGACATCGGTGGCCGTGTTCTCACGCGGCCCACTCGCGAGAGGGTAGCTCTTGAGCCGCTCCTTGAACCAGGCCACAGCTTTGTCGCCGGTGCCCACATCGAAGCCACGCATCATCGCCCAGATTCGGTAGCTTGGCGACTGCACGACGAAGTAGCCCTTCGGCACGTCGCCCTTGTGGCCCGGCGGGAGGAAGAGGTACTTGCCTCCCTCACCCTTGTCAGGGCCAGTCGGGCCAAAGTCGGTGAGGAACTTGAAGTAGGCATCGTTGGCATTGCCCATCATGCCCTTGGGAATCTCGACGACGGTCGGGCCGTCCAGCTTGAGATCCAGGGAAGCAACGGCGTATACGGTGCTGTTGTTGCCCGTGAGGTAGTTCTCGGTCGGCTGCATGAAGTCGGCGAAGACGCCGATATCCGAGGCGGTCGCAAAACCGAAGTCGCGGATCTGCGACTTCACGATGCCGTAGACCGAGAGCGCCGGATAGAAGTCCATGTACGCCTGGGTGGCGCGCTGGAGGTCCAGCTCGTCGTAGATCTTCTGCGTCGAATCAGGCGTCGGAAACGCGCCACCGACGAACTTCAGAGTGCCGAAGTTCGTCTCAATCGTGTCCGAGGCCGGGGAGAAGTCCTTCTCGGTCTGTTTCTTTCCGGCGGTCTTGAAGAGGTTCCTGGTTTCCGCTGCCGTGTCCGTGTTCTTGTCTGTGTCATCTTCTCAATCCTACCCTGCGATATCGATTTGCGCTCGATTCCGTCTCATTGTCTCGATCTGCGCTCGATTGCGCCTGTTTGCTCGAAACGCTGGCTACTTCATCAGCTCGAGCTGGCTTGGCCGCCAGGTCTTGTCGATCCAGGGCTCCAGCGGTCCGTACGCACGCAGGAGGATGAACCAGCTCTTGCCCGGGATCGTCTGGATCCAGTTCTTCTCCATGCCCGCCGGCGCCTTGGGAGCGAGGATGACGTCGATGGAGCCGTCCTCGTTCTTCTTCTGGTCAGCGCTCAGGCTGTTGATGCCCGCGAACTTCTGGTCGGTCTGGAGCATGCTTCGCGTCTGGGTGTCATAGATGGTCACCGACCAGTTCTGCTTCACCGGGAAGTCCGGCGGCAGGTGTAGCTTGTAGGCCTTGGCGCCATCGAGTGGCCGGCTTTCCTTGTCGAGGCCGACGATCATGTAGTCGGATCCGGCACCGGGTTGGGTCAGGGCCATAGCTGGCGTGACGCAGACGGCGTTGTAGTGCATCCAGAGCCGACCATCCATGCGTCGCGCTCCGGCTTCCAGGAAATAGGTGTCCTTGTCGGGATAGGCCATCACCCACTCGGTGTGCTCGTCGTGGTAGATCTGCTGGCCCGGGTCCTGCGGATACACGGTGTTGACCCGTGCGTACCCGTTGCCGATGGCGACCGCGTCGGTGAGAATCTTCTTCATGCGCTCATCCGGCTTGAAGGGCTGGCCCCTGGTGATGCCGATGGCGCGCAGCTGACCCGCCAGCTCCGGGTCTAGCCAGCCGTCCGCCTCCTCCTGGACGATCTGGTTCACGACCTCGAAGAAGCTGAAGTCGTTGGGCATGACGGTGTTGTAGCCAGCCAGCCCGGACATGTCCTTGAACTCCATCTCGGGCGGACTATCCGCCTCGCTCAGGGGATACACCTTGAGGTTCTTCTTGATGTTCTCGGTCGCCTTCTTCACGTTGTCAGGATCCTGGGTGCTTCCGTGCACGCGTCCGCGCATGAAGTTCCAGACGCAGTAGGTCTGAGACTTGACCACGTAGTAGCCATCCGGGACGTCTCCGTCGTATCCCGGGGGCAGGATCAGGTACTTGCCACCCTTGCCCTTGTCCGGACCGGCCGCACCCATGTCGCTCATGTAGCGGAAGTACATGTCGTCGAGGATGCCCAGCACGTCCGGCGGCACCTCAATGACGGTGGGGCCATCCTTCTTGAGGTCCAGGAAGCCCCACGTGTAGAGCGAGGTGTTGTTCCAGGTGAGGACCAGCGGCTTGGAGTCGCCCATCTCCTCGGCGATGAAGATCTGATTGCTCTTCGTGAGCCCTTCATCCCGATGACCCTGTCGGAGGGAGTACATGGATGCTGCGGGGGTCATGTTGATGAAGGCTTCGACTGCCCGGCCCCGGTCTACGAAGTCCAGTAGCGTGTCCTTGGTGTCGCCGACGGGCACGCCGTCAAAGAACTCCAGCGTTCCAATAGACGTCTCCACCTTGTCCGGTGTGGTGCGGTTCTCCGGGATGGGGATGGTCATCTTCATGACCGGTTGCTGCGTGATCATCTTTGTCTTGCTCATCTCTAGGTCTCCATTCTCGTCGTCGCTACTTCTGGGCCTGTGTTGCCCAGGTGGGTGCCATTCGAGTCATGACGCGCCTCCAGATGTGGAGGGGGTGGCCGTCGCAGGTCTGCCCGCACGCTTGCCCAGCTCGCCGCTCACTATGCCGAGGAGCACTAGGCCCAGCACGCCGATCACCATGACCATGCCGAGGACCTGAGCGTCGTCGGAGAAGTTCTGTGCCGCCACGAGCATGGCTGCAGACAGGTTGCGCTGGGCCGTGCCCAGCCCCACTACTGAGCGCATGCTTGAGTCTTTGCCACCCAGAAGCAGCCCGATCACCAAGGAGCCCACCAGGAAGAGCAAGGCGGCTGCTATGCCGCCTGTACCGAAGGTGGCAAGGATGGTGCTGAACTGCAGCACCAGGATTGCGACAAGTCCGAGCATGATGCATACGCCGGAGGTCTTCGACATGATTGGCTGCAGGGTCTCGGCGGTCGGCTCATAACGAGCCTTGACGAAGAGGCCGATCGCCAGGGGCAGGAGCATCATCACGATCAGGGACTTGGCGATGTCCCAGGGACTGACCGAGGCCCCGGGCAACATGACCGGCAACACGAGGGGCAGGTAGCCCACCGTGACCACCATGAGCAAGGTCATCAGGCCGACCGAGAAGGCGGTGCTGCCTTTGGCCAACTGCACCAGCTTGGGCAGGAAGGGCGCACCGGCCGCTGCGCCGGAGATGATCAGTCCGGTCGCCAGGCCATCAGGCATCGGTATGACAAGAGTCAGCCCATATGCCAGTCCGGGTGCCAGCACGAAGTTGGCCAGCAAGGCGAGGAGTACGACCTTCACGTTCTTGAGTGGGGCGATGATCTGACTGACGGTCAGACTCATTCCCATGGCCAGCATGCTGGTGAGGATGAAGGTGAAGATGGACAGTTTCGCCACGACACCGAGAATCTCGCTCACGGTGCTTCTGCCCCCAATTCGTCTGTTCTCTCGACGGTCAGTGGGCTCGCGCTACTTCACGAGCTCAACATCGTTGGGAATCCAGGTCTGGTCGTTGAATGCCTTGAGCGGTCCGTAGTAGCGCATGTACACGAAGAATCCCTGATCGGGCAGGGTCTTCACCCAGTTCTCCTCGGGGACACCATCGGGCTTGGCGACAGAGAAGAAGATGTCGATGGAGCCGTCGCCGTTGGCCTGTGGTGCAGGAGTCTGCTGACTGCTGATGCTGGGATAGGGCTGAGCCCGTAGCTCACAACGGGTCCACGGATCGTAGACCGTGACAGCCCAGAACAGCTTCACGGGCACGTTGGGCGGCAGGTTCAGCTTGTAGGTCTTGTTGCCGTCCAGGAAGTCGCCGTCCTTGTCCTTGTAGGTGGTCTGGTACCTGGATCCAAGTCCATCCGGCATCTGGGCAGCCATCGCGGGCGTGATGCCGTCGGCCGTGAAGTGAAACACGGTGCGAGCTTCAAGGTTGATGTAGTCGTCGACGTAGAAGGTCGAGTTGTTGGTGACGTAGGGGCTCTCCCAAGTCCGGTCCTTGTAGACCGGGGCCTCTTGATCGCGGCAGTTGAAAGCGATCACGCGCGACATGGCCACGCCCTCTGCGGCGGCCTTGGCCAGGATGCCCTGCATGCGGGCATCAGGGTCGAACGGCTTGCCCTTCTCGATCCCGATGGAAGCCAATCTTCCGAGCAGCTCACGTCCAAAGGCATCAGCTGGCTCGTAGTTGATGAGGTCATGCATCCAGGCGAAAGCGGTGGCGTCCTCGGGCACGAGCGTATTGATGGGGACACCGGTCACGTTGGTGTACTTGCATTCTCGCGGCCCGGTGCTGAGGGGATAGATCTTGCATCCCTTGCGGAAGTAGTCCATCGCCTTGTCGCCAAAGCCCACATCATCGGCGTTTGCACGAACGAATGAGAAGTTGCGATAGGTGGGTGATTTGAACACGAAGTAGCCATCGGGAACGTCACCGGTGTGATCAGGCGGCAGTATCAAGTACTTGCCGCCCTTGCCCTTGTCCTTGCCCGTGGGGCCGATGTCGAAAAGGAACTTGAAGTTGGCATCGTCGCAAGGCCCCATAAGGCCTGCAGGTACCTCGAGCACGGTTGGGCCATCCGCCTTGAGGTCGAACAGCAACATGGCATAGATGCTCTCGGTGTTGCCGGTGAGGAATAGCGCCTCAGAGTCCAGGCGATCAGCGGTAACCGCTATGTCTGAACAGCTCTTCGTGCCGTAGTCGCGAGCCGTTCCAATCTGCATTCCTCTCATGGAGAGCGCCGGATACATATCCAGATAGAGCTGCGTTGCGCGCTGCAGATCCAGTTCGTCGTACACGCCCTGCACGGTCTCGGCTGTAGGGTAGCCACCGGGAAACTTCAGCCCACCAAACCGGGTCTTGATCTCCTCGGCAGCCGGTGTGAAGTCCTTGGCAGACTGCGGAGCCTGCTCAGCACCGAGCTCGAAGATGCTCTTCTCACTCATGGTGAATCTCCAATCCATATAGACCAGCGGGATGGAGCTCTACTTCACGAGCTCGATCTCGCCCGGGCGCCAGCTCTGATCGATCCAGGCTTCGAGCGGTCCATACATGCGGAACGCGATGAACCAGCTCTTGCCGGGAATCGTCTGGAGCCAGTTGTTCTCCTGGCCCTCGGGGGCCTCGGGGGCGAAGTAGATATCGTAGGAGCCGTCGGCGTTGGTCTTGAGACCGTCATCCTGGCTGCCGAGCGTCGGGAATTGCTGGTCGGTCTGGAGCTGCGAGCGTGTCTGGGTGTCATACATCGTCACTGCCCAGAAGTCCTTGGCTGGCGGGTTGGGTGGCAAGTGCAGCTTGTAGGTCTTGGAGCCATCCAAGGCCTTCTTGTTGGAGTCGAGCATCCCCATCGCGTAGTCGGAGCCCTTGCCGGGGTCTGCCGTCATGGCCATGGCAGGCGACACGCAGATGTAGCCGAAGTGCATGAGCACCCGCGGGTCGAGGCGGTAGGCACCGTTCGTGGTGAAGGTCGTGTCATGGTCGGCGAACGGCACCACCCACCCACTATCCATGCCGTAGGTGTAGTTGCCGGGATCGCGAGGGAAGTAACTGATTGCCCGGGCAGCAGAGTTGCCGATGGCGGCAGCGTCCTCGAGGATACTCTTCATGCGATCGTCGGGGCTGAAGGGCTTGCCCTTCTCGATACCCACAGCGGCCATCATGCCCTTGGCCTCCGGCCCCAGGTAGTCGTCGGGCTCGCCCTGGATCAGGGCGTGCAGCTTCTCGAAGAAGCTGTAGTCGTTGGGCAGTACCGTGTGGACCTCGGCACCCGACACATTGATGAACTCCATTGCCGGGGGAGCGGATGCCGTGGAGAGCGGATAGACCTTGAGGTTGTCTCGGATGTTGTCTGATGCGGCCTTGATGCCGTTGGTGAGATAGCCGCGCATGAAGAGCCAGACGCCGTTGGTCTGAGACTGCACGACGAAGTAGCCATCCGGCACGTCGCCCTTGTAGCCCGGGGGCAGTACCAGATACTTGCCACCCTTGCCCTTGTCGGGGCCGGCCATGCCCAGGTCCTCCATGTAGTGGAACGCCATGTCATCAAGGATGCCGAGCATCCCGGTGGGTAGATCGACGACCGTGGGGCCGTCCTTCTCTAGAGCGAGGAAGCCGATCGCGTACATCGTCGATGTGTTGCCGGTCAGAACGAGCGACTTGGAGTCCATCAGGGTGTCGAAGATGCAGACCTTGTGGCATTCGGTCGCTCCTGCGCTGGCCTGACCCTCACGCAACGTGGCGACCGACATGGCCGGGATGGAGTTCATGAACACGTTGACCGCTCGCGATCGGTCGAGGTAGTCGTAGGCGGTCTGGGTCGTCTTGTCTGTGGGGACGCCGTCGAAGTACTCCAGCGATCCAATCGATGACTCGACCTTGTCAGCAGCGGTGACGCTGCTGGGGATAGGCGTGGTCATCTTGTACTTGGGTGAGTCTGCACTCATGGTGTTGCCTCTCTCTCGTGTTGCCATACCGGTCTTGTGGTCGTGTGCTACATCCGTGCCTCTTGCGGGTTGCTTCGCTTGTGTTCCTGGTTCCTACCCATCCATATCCAGTGCCGCTACCAGATCCTCGTTCTCCCCGTCGACTGCTTTGTGCTCGGTCTTCGACGCATTGCCAAGCAGCTGATCTGCCGCTACGTCCGGTGTCGCCTCGGCAACGAGAATCACTCCGGTCTGGCCAGCGCCCAGCGTGTCGCCCAGGTCCTTGATGTCGGACGCGAACCATCCTTTGCCTATGTTCCCGGCGATGGCACCGCTCGCCGTGCCCGCAGCGAGACCAACGATGAGGCCGACCGGGAAGAGCAGTGATACGACAGCGCCCACAGCAGCGCCCCACTTGGCGCCAAGAGCGCGCGTCGTTGAGTCGGTGTTGAGCACTGTGACCTTGCCGTCCGTGCTCTTGCTGAAGACCGCAGCCTGGTACTTGCCTATCCAGCCGGCGGCCCGGGCGTCCTTGATTGCCGAGAAGTCGGCCAGCGCAAGGTCCTCGTCGTCGTAGGCCCCGGCATACACGAACATCGTGTCCGCAGACTTGTCGGGCATGTGGTTCCTCCTGAGTCTCTGGAGCAGGGCATCAGCGCTCACAATGTGCGCTCGTGAGATGCTCCTCCCAATATCCGTCCAAGGTGGAGTGTTCCCGGCAGGCACACTCCGTCAGCCACCCAGAACGGGTAGAAATGGTCGGTGTCGTGCGGCTGGTTGGGGTACCTTCTAGCGAGGGCCAACTGAGGGAGGCTGTGCGCTTTGGACACACTCGGATCGGGCGGGATACCTGCGAAGATTCTCCGACCGCGTCCGACCGCGCGCGTCCTCTCTCGGCCCGGCCTGAACGCAGCACTAGATGAGGCGCTGAAGCGCCCCGTGACGACCGCCGTCTCTCCCGCAGGCTTCGGGAAGACGTGGCTCATTGTCGATTGGCTGGAGACGCACCAGGAAATCGCCCGTTGCTGGGTGACGATTGACAGCTACGACAGCGACCCCATGCGCTTCTGGTCCTACGTGCTCCGCTCGATCCACGATGCAGCCGACTCGTCTGAGACCGCAGAGCCCCTTAGGGTGCTCACTGAGACCGGAGCGGGTATCCCTCTGGTCATAGATGCACTTGCGCGAGGGCTTGCCGAGTGGGGCAAGGAGATCATCATCGTGTTCGATGACGTTCACCACCTTGCCGCGGGTGAGTCGCTGGATTCTCTGACCCAGTTCCTCGATCAGCTACCAACGAATGCCCATGTGGTCTTGATCGGGCGCAGCGAGCCCGATCTCTCTCTGGCAAGGCGTCGAGTCTCCGGGGAGCTAGTGGAGATCGGCGTGGCTGACATGCAGATGTCACTCCCTGAGACGCGGGCTCTGATCGCAGAGTGCATGTCGCTTGATCTCGACGGCGCAACTGTCGAGGAGATACATGAGAAGACGATGGGCTGGATCGCAGGCAGCAGACTTGCGGCCACTGCGGCAACGGGTGCCGATGGCGCAGGGTCGCTGGCTGTCAACATGGGATCAGCCAAGACACATGGTGCATACGATGCGATTGGCGACTATCTGGTCCAGGAGGCTCTCAACGAACTTGATGGGGCCGAGCGGCGGTTCCTCCTCGACACATCGATCCTTGTCAATCTGAGCGGCCCACTCTGTGATGCCGTGTCGGGGCGCACCGATAGTGCGGCTCTTCTCGACCGATTCGCTCGAGAGGGTATGTTCACCAGCCGTATCGACGAAGAGGGTGAGTGGTATCGCTACCACGACCTGTTCCGGGAGGTTCTGCAGAGTCTGCTTCGTCGCATGAGTCCTGATCTCGTGCCTGAACTAGATCATCGGGCTGCTACGTGGCTGCATGACAACGGTAGTCTCGTGAGCGCGATCCAACATGCACTTGCAGGCGGGGATGCGGAGCTGGCAGCTCGTTGGCTTCTTGAACACTCGAGAACGCTTCTCATGGCCAAGCAGTTTGACACCATGTGCAGGCTCTTCAGCGAGATTGATGAGGCCTCTCAGTTGCCGCTTCCCCCGGCCTTCATGAGCGCGTGGATGTTTCCGATTCTCTTTGGGAGCGCGCCGGGCACGGAGATCGACGCAGTTCTTGAACGAGGGCGCGAGCGCCTGGTCGGAATGAGCGCAGCTGAGGAGAGCGCCGCCACCAATCAGTGGAAGCTCGTCCCCTTCTTCTTCCACGAGTCTCCCGCCGAGATGATCAGGGCTGTCGACGCAACGATCGCCCATCGTCGTGGCGACGTCGAGCTTGCCGATAGCGTGCTTGAGGCCCAACAGCTGGAGGGGCCGAGTGAGAGTGGCTGGATTGAAGGGGCCGTGAGTGAGCTGCTGATCTACACCGGCAGGTACTCCCGCGGACTTGAGCTGTTGAAGCCCTGGAGCGACTACGCCTTCTCTCCTGTGAACCCCATCATCGGCAACCAGGCCTACTCTAGTGCAATGCAGGCGTACGCTGCGCTCGGCGAGGGCAGGCTCTCTGAGGCAGAGGTGTTTGCTGCTCGCGGAGTCGAGGTCATGCACACCAATGCTCTTGGCGCCCTGCCTCAAGCAGCTGTGCCCGCGGTCCCTCTTGGCTGGGCGAAGTGGGAAGTTGGCGACCTCGATTCGGCTGACGAGATCGTCAGCCCCGCTCTTGGCCCCATTGCACATCTTGCTGAGGTACCTTCGTACGTTCTTGCGTACGTGCTGTTGGCCCGCGTTCGAGGTAGCCGAGGCGATGTCGAGGGAGCTGTCGCAGCGTTGGACGAGGCGACCGCTATGCACGCTGGCACTCGTGTCAGCGGCTACTTCGCGGATCTGATTGCCCTCGAGCGTGCCCGCAGCGCGCTCATTCTCGGGGACTTCCTCGCGGCAGAGTTCGCGCTTCCCGACTGGCGTGAGCGAGCTGAGCGTGGAGCAGCCACGATGCGCGAGCATCTCGCGCTGGCTCGGATGGCAGTCGCTGCGGGAGACGATGCGGCTCCTCTGCTGGATTCTCCCCCCTCAGGGGCAGAGGTCACCCCGTACCACGAGATCGAGATTCTGATGCTCCGCGCACTCCTGGCGCAGCGCGAACGGAACGAAGCGGCTGCACTTGAGTTCCTCACTGAGGCCATGAAGAAGGCTCGCGTCACCGGGCACAGGCAGATGTTCCTCGACGAAGAGCTCGCGTTTGGAGCTCTTGTAGACAACGCTGCAGCGATGAGCGATCACGATGTGCGCAAGTACCAAGTGCTATCTCCCGCGGCGAGGCCTAAGACCGGGCCGGCGCACGTGCTCTACGATTCACTCACCGAGAGGGAGCTTGAGGTACTTCGCCTGTTGGCCAGCCATCGAACATACCGCGAGATTGGCGAGGAGCTGTTCGTGTCCACCAACACAGTGAAGTTCTATGTGAAGTCCATCTACTCGAAGCTGGGCGCCAGCAAACGCGGCGAAGCGGTCGAGGCCGCACAGGCTCTGCATCTCGTGGACTAGACGAACGCCCCTGGGTCGATGCCTCCGTTGGGGTTCAGCCAGACCGCGGTCTCACGTTGACGCGGGTCCCCGCTCCTATTCCTCGCTTCCGGTCAGCCCAAGCTCCTTGGCCTCGGCCTTGGCGCCCTCCGTCGTTCCCATGAGGATTCCGATCCAGCTCCACTTGTCATCAGCCTCAACAAGGAGCTCCTTCACGAGCACGGTGAGCGGGATGGCCAGGATGGCTCCCAGTGGCCCAAGGATGAAGCCCCAGAAGATCAGTGACACGAACACCAGCATCACGGAGAGGTTGAGTCCCTCGCCCATGAACTTCGGCTTGATCACGTTGTCGAAGAGACCGTTGATGATGATGTAGCCGACGATGACGACGATCGCCATCGGCCACCCGAACTCGAGTAGCGCCAGGATGGTTGGCGGAATGAGGGCGAGCAGGAAGCCCACGTTGGGGATGAACGAGAACAGGAACGACAGCACTCCCCAAAGCACGGGGAAGGGCACGCCGATGATCCACAGGAAGATGGTGTCCAGCACGCCCGCCCCGGCGCCGACGAGTGCGGTCAGCGTTAGGTACTGGCGCATGTGGTCGACCGAGCGTGACCAGCGGCTGACGGTCGCGTCGCCCATCATCGGCCGCACTACCTTGAGCTTGCCGGGAAGATCGAGCGCCTCGACGAGCATGAACGCGATGATGACGATGACGAGGCCCACGTCGGTGAGCGCGCCGAGCAGACCGCTCACGAAGCTCACGCTCGTCTCGACGACTTTGCCAGTGTCGATCTCAAGTCCGGACAGGGTCTCCTCGACGTCGATGTTGTACGTAGCGAGCTGGCCGTTGAGATCGCTCGTGAGCGAGTCGATCTGGTCCGAGTACTCGGGCAGCGCCGTTCCGAACTGAACGAGTCCGACCACCATGATGGTGACCAGCCCCACCAGGATGAGGATGCCAACGATCACCGTGAGGATCAGAGCCGCCCAGCTGGGTAGTCCCTTCTTGATCAGCCAAGACTGTAGCGGCGATAGTGCCACAGCGAGCAGTGCCGAGAGCAGGAGCGAGACGACGATGCCCCCCATGGCCTTCATGCCTGCAAGCACGATCACCCACGCTGCGGCGAATGTGATGTAGCGGTATACCGGAGAGACGCGCGTTCCGGACTCCTGGCTGCTCATCGACTCCTCTTTCCCCGTTGCGGTTCCGCGGGCGTAGCACAGTGCTAGAACTGTGCCCGTCAGCCCACACTCAGCCCACAGTGTACATATAGCCCCGTTGAACGGGGAAGTACCGACCCGAAACGGGTAGAAGCCCTAGTCGCGCCGCCGCTCAGACCTCAGATGAACGGCAGAGACTGGCGCGAGCGCCGCTGCCCGTGCCAGTCTCTGTTGCGTCCTAGTGTCTGTTCGAGGTGAGCGAGCTAGCTCTCTTGAGGAGCCGCCACTGCAGCTCCTCCACCGCCAGCTTGTTTCTCGTGGTAGTTGGCCAGCGTCTTGTTCATCCCCAGGATTGCCGACAGGATCGGCGCGGCAAGCATGGCTCCGAGCGCACCGGCTACTACACCGCCGAGCATCGTCAGGATGAAGACCAGTACTGCGTTCATCGACAGCGCGTTTCCCATGAGGGGTGCCTGCACGACCGTCTGCAGCACGATTTGGACAAAGAGCACGACGAGCAGCGCATAGAGACCGAGCTCCGGGCCGCCGGCGGCAAAGGCGATGATCACGCCGAAGGCACCTGCGACGAACGCGCCGATGTAGGGGATGAAGGAGAGCACGAGGGTGATCACACCGACGAAGACGGGCAGGGGAGCGCCCACGAGCCACAGGCCGAGCGTCGTTGCCACACCTGTCACTAGGCCCAGCAGGAACGCTCCCTTGAAGTAGCCACGGATGGCGGAGGACATGTCTTGGATCATCTCCATGCCGACGTCTTTGGGGACGCCGAGATGTGCCCCGATCCAGTCCATCATCTCGCCACCATCGGCAAGCATCAGGTAGCAGATGTAGAGTGCCATCACGATCATCACGAGCGATGCTATCGTGCTCGACAGGCCTGAGCCCACCGAGCTGGCCAAGCCGGTCGCTGCGGACGGGACCGCCTTGGTGACGCTCGTGGAGATGGAATCGGCGGTCTCCGGCGGGACATCGAGCTCGACCGCCCACTCCTCGACGGCAGCGACACCCTCGTCCACCGAGTCACCGACGTCGGCGAGCGCGTTCCCTATGCTGAACACGACGAGGACGATGAGGCCCACGAACACGATCATCAGGCCCAGCAACACGAGTGCAGCACCCAATGAGCGCGGGATGTGGTACTTCTCAAGCGCCGTCACAGACGGTGCGAACAGGAAGCCCAGAACGACCGCGATCACAACGGGCACGCTGATGCTCGCGGTTACCGAGAAGACCAGTCCCGTCAGAGCGAGGACCCCCGCCAACCCGAGAATGGCCCAGGCAGTCACCCCCCAGCGGAGTGCCCGCGGCGATATCTCTGACGCCACGCTTGATGCTCTCTGATCGCTCACACTGTCCCCTCCTTGATCGAAGCGGGTCGCCCCGCTCGCTCCTCACACGTACATGGCATCCCTACATGACGTTCGAAGCCAGTCGCGCCGCCGAGTCGAGCAGCTTCTTGCCGCCGCTCCACGATTCGATCTCTTCGATCTTGCACCTCGCGAGACTTCTCGAGGTCGGCCTCGAAGATGCGCTCCTGCTCGAGCGCAAGCTCCTTGTCATACATCCACACCATGAGCTCCTGATGGAGCTGCAGAGACCGGATGTCGAGGTTCATCGTGCCGATGGCCCCGATCTCACTGTCGACGACGATGGACTTCGCGTGGAAGAACCCAGCCTCGTAGAGGTAGACACGGCCTCCGGCCTTGAGAAGCGGCTCCCAGTACGTCTGTGCCGTCCGGAAGGCGATCTTCTTGTCCGGCCAACCGGTCATGAGGAGTCGGACATCGACTCCTGCCAGAGCGGCGTTGACGATAGCGTCAAGGAGTCCTTCTGTGGGGATCCAGTACGGAGACGAGAGCCACACGCGCTTGGAAGCGCCTGAGACCGCTATCTCGTGAGCCCGCGTGGACGAGTTCCATGGGTCGTTGACACCTTGGGCGACCACCTGCAGCGGGACGGGGTTCTCAGGCATCGGCAGCGTCCGCGGTCGGGAAGTACATGGGGTTGAAGAGGTTCTCCTTGAAGACCTCGTACCACCTGTAGGCGAAGAGCTTCTGCAGCTCGCCCACGGGAGGCACCCGTGAATCGGATCCCCGTGTCTCGCCACGTCGGGTAGCTGTCGCCGCCGTCGATGTACTCCTGTCCGATGTTGACGCCTCCGGAGTGTCCGAGCGTCCCATCGATCACCGTGATCTTGCGGTGGTTGCGGTAGTTGAGCTTGGCGATCTGGCCCACGTCGTAGCCGACGTGTGCGCCAGCCTTCTCAAGGGCTTTGAGCTGGTCCTTCTTGTACTGGATGTTGCCGATGAAGTCGTTGAGGATGCGTACCTCGACCCCCGCCTTGAGCCGGTCCATGAGCGCATCGCAGATCTTGCCGGTCAGCTCGTCGCGCTCCCAGATGAAGTACTGCATGTGGACGAAGCGCTCGGCCTTGTAGATGTCCTCGATGAGCACAGGGAAGTACTCTTCGCCACTGGGGTAGATGTCGACTCCGTCGGACGGGAGCGGAATGGCGCCGAAGTTCTCGGCATCGATCGCGCGCATGACACGCTCACCACCCGTGCCCTCATAGTCCTCTGCGGTCTTCTCGGCAAACCCCTTGTACCGAGCGTAGAAGTCGTTCATGAACGGTACCTGGAGTTTGACCACCGCCTTGTACCACTTGCGGGTCGGGGTGATCGTCTTCCAGTCCCTGCCGAGGAAGATGTAGAGAATCAGTCCGAGTACCGGCAGAAGCATGAGTACAAGGATCCATGCCAGACTCTTCGTGGGCTCCCGGTTCTGGGAGATGATGATCACGATCACGGCTATCCAGTACACGTACAAGGCAACCGTCAGAATCGTGCTCAACCACTCGCGGATCACAGCGGTGTCCATGCGTTTCCCGTTCCTTCGTCGTGGTTCATGTCTGTCGCAAGCTGGCGAGTACTAGTGTGTTCCTGCCCCACTTGCGCCCATTGCTTCGCTTGGCGACCCAGTATCGTTGAGTCGTTTCGTGCGCTCGTGCTGTTTGAGAGGCTTGCCCTCGGCAGCCGCACTGTCCTTCTGACCGGCGAACCAGTTCGCGTACGCGGTGGCGCCAGGGTTGGCGGTGAGTCCATGTAGCAGGATGCTCATGCCCACCGTCACTGCGGCCGTCGTCAGGATCAGGTTCGTTCCCGCGAGGTCTGCCTGCGAGACGATGAGGGCCCCGTAGACGATGGTGGAAAGCCCTCGTGGACCGAACCAGCCCATGTACAAGACGGTGGGCAGCTTGAGCTTGGTTCCGACGAGTGAGAGTGCCACAGGGCCCATGCGGGCGATCGTCAACGCAAGTATCGCGGTGATGAGGACCGGAACGGTGGCCGCTCCGAGTGCTGGGCCCAGCATCGTGGCGCCGAAGACGAGGAAGCTGATCTGCGTCAGCGCGGCGCCGAGGCCCAGAGCCAGCCCCGCGTCCTTCAGCGCGTGCCCCCGCGTTACTTCGCCAAACGTCAGGCCGGCGGCGAACACCGCGATGAAGCCGCTGCCCCCGAGGCCGCTCGCCACGAGGAAGGCGAGGAGGGCGATCGCGACCACGGCTATGCCACTCCAGGGCGGGCCGACCCAGCCGGCCTTGCTCGACTGGACCAGCAGCCAGCCCCCCAGGGCGGCGATCGCGACTCCCGCAACCACAGCTGCGCCGATCGCTTGGAGGAACACGCCGCTGATGTCCGCGCCGACCCCTGTGTCTGCGAAGGCGAGGAAGATGAGAAGGAACGGGAGAGCAATGCCGTCGTTGAGGCCCGACTCGATATCGAGGGCGTTCCTGATTCGCTCGGGGACGCGAGGATTCGCGATCACTGCTTTGCCGAGTGCAGCATCGGTTGGAGACACGATCGCGCCTAGCACGGCGGCCTCCCATATCGTGAGATCGGTGAGCACCAGTGCGGCGACGATCCAGCCGACCACGATCGTCAGGGGGAGTCCGATGCCGAGCAGTCTGCTGGGAAGATCAGCGTCCTTGCGCCACGAGGAGATATGTAGTGCGGAGGCGTCGGTGAAGATCACGAGTGCCAGGGTCGCCTGTAGCACCACGTTGATGACCGAGACGGCGGAGTCGCCCTCGAGGTTGATGACCCCCAGTCCGGAGCGGCCGATGATCAGCCCCACGGCCGCGAAGATCATGGGCCCGGTTATCACGGTGGAGCCCAATCTGCGCTGCACTATCGCGAAGCCAAGCACGCACAACGCTATGAGTATCAGCGCGAGTTCCACTCAGCCTCCTCGGGGCGGAAGTGCCCGGCCCAGGGTCCCCTTGCAGAGGCCCCCCGGGGCGGACAGACCGCAGACTCGGTCAGATGTCACGCGGCTCCTACTCGTCGGCGTCGGCATCCGCGTCTAGAGCGGCCTCGAGATCCTTGGTGTCGGCGTCGATGGCCTTTTGCTCGGTCTTCGAGGCGTTCTTGAGGATTCTATCCACAGCGACGTCAGGTGTCGCCTGTGCAACCACGATGACGCCAGATTCGCCGGCATCCAGAGCGTCACCGAGGTCCTTGATGTCGGAGGCGTACCAGCCCTTGCCGATGTTCCCGGCTACCGCGCCGGTAGCCGCGCCAACCGCGAGACCTGCAAGAAGGCCAGCTGGGAACAGCAGCGAAGCGACTGCGCCAACGGCCGCGCCCCACTTGGCACCAGATGTACGGGTAGTGGAGTCCGTGTTGAGGACCTTGACCTTGCCGTCGGCGTCCTTGGTGAACACCGCGGACTGATACTTGCCGATCCAGCCAGCCGCCTTGGCGTCCTTGATGGCGGCGAAGTCACTCAGGGCGAGGTCCTCGCTGTCGTACGCTCCTGCATACACCACGTAGTTGTTGTCCATGTCTCCGTTTGACATCGGTAGTGCTCCTTTCGTCGTTGCGACGGGTGCGGTATCACATCCGCCGACCCTTCTGCGGGCGACGCATCTCCAGGCAGTGTTGCCTGACGCGGCGTCCCCGAACGTGTTCTTGCCCGCCGGAGGTGTCTCGCTTGCCACCCCATTCGGGTAGCAATGCTGTTGGCCCGAGTTCCGTCGAAACGTCGCCCCCGCAAACACCACCCACAAGGGGTGGTTGCCGAGACGCAGTCGGAGGGCAAGAATGTAGAGTGCCTGGACGTTCGCCCATGTGACTGGGCGAGCGATTGGGACGAACGAGAGTGGAGCGAGGCCAAGGTTCTGGGGCCCTCCATGGAGAAGAACACACAGTGAACGCGCTCTCACGCATGCAGCTGTAGGAGTTCGCGTCAGCCTGGCGCGAAAGGAGAGGGGATGGATCGATGAGCAACATAGTCGCATTGGGGTTCCCGAACGAGGCCGCCGCGGACGCCTTCATGTCGAAGCTCGATGACATGGGCTCCCAGGAGATCGTGACACTGACCGACCTGGTCAAAGTCACGGTGAACGAGAACGGCGAGCCGAAGCTCCACCACAAGGCCTCGCCCACGACGGGCGGCGCGGT
This sequence comes from uncultured Actinomycetes bacterium, assembly GCA_963850695.1. Lineage (GTDB taxonomy): Bacteria > Actinomycetota > Coriobacteriia > Anaerosomatales > CAWKMJ01 > CAWKMJ01. The sequence continues at coordinate 181,932 of CAWKMJ010000003.1, read as the reverse complement.
CGTCGGCGGGTTTCTCGGCGGTATGGTCGGTCTGATCTTCCTCAACCCCATCGCCGGTGCAGCCATCGGTGCCGCAGGTGGTGCGGCGGTCGGCGCAGCCACCGGAGACTATGGGATTGATGACGATTTCATCAAGCAGACGTCCGACGCCCTGAAGCCGGGCACCGCAGCGCTCTTCATGCAGGTCGAGGCCAGCGTTCCCGACCAGGTGCAGGCCGAGATAGAGGGTACCCAGGCAACCGTGATCTCGACGACTCTCTCCGAAGAGTCCGAGACGCGACTGCGCGACGCCCTGAGCTAGGGACCATCGTCATCTGCCGCAAGGGGACCTCGCGTTGAGTACAGAGGAGATCACGCAGACCGTCACGGCAGCCACCGAGTCGGGGAGCCTGACGGTCGGCACGCTCGTGCTCGCCCTCATCGTTCTGGTTGTCAGTTGGGCCGTGGCGGGCTGGCTGCGACGGAAGCTGCGCAAGTACCTGGAAGGCCACGAAGGCCTCAACAAGGAGATCCCGACAACGCTCAGCCGCGCCGCGGGGTGGGTCGTCAAGAGCATCGGCATCCTCGTTGCGCTCAACATCGTCGGCTTCGACACGAACCCGGTGATACTGATCCTGCTCATCGTCGCTGGCGGCATCGCGCTCACGGGCAAAGGGATTCTCGAGAACCTTGCCGCGGGTGTCATCCTGCAGATGCGCGGCCCGTTCCGCGTAGGCGATCGAATCGAGGCCAAGGGCTACACGGGCAAGGTCCAGACCATCAACTCGCGCTCAGTCGTGATCGTGACGGGCGACAGACGCACGGTTCATGTGCCCAACGTGGACTTTCTGAGCGACCCGATCGTGAACTACACCGCTCAGCCCGACCGGCGCTCCCAGCTGGACATCGGGGTGGCCTACGACACGGATCTCAAGGCAGCGAAGGCGCTTCTGGTCAAGACGGCGGTGTCTGTCGACGGCGTTCACGCCGACCCAGCCCCTTCGGCAACGATCGAGGAGTTCGATGACTCCTCGGTTCTGCTCGCACTGCAGTTCTGGCACGACGACGGGAAGCGTAGCGAGGTTCGTGACGCCGTGGCCGAGGCATGCAAGGACGCTCTGGACGCAGCGGGCGTGGAGATGCCGTATCCGCGTCGGGTGGTTATCCACGGGGACAAGGACTCGCCCAAACCCGATGATGGTGGCGCACAACCGACGACCTGAGGGCTACTGGTTCTTCGCCATCCAGTCGATCACGCCGTGTTCGAGCGCTCGTGCGCGATTCAGGGACCCGAGGTCGCGCACCTTCCACCCGAGCGATTCGAGGAACCGCGCAACCTCGGCCTTCGCGCTTCGTCATCTCCCGCTATCCGAACCGGCCGCTTCTCATCGGGACCCGGCGAGGTCATCTGGGCGGCCTCGATCTGGTTGAAGGCCTTAACGACGCGGGCCGAGGGCAGCGTGCGCTGCAGCGCCTCGGCGGCTGAGTCGTCGTCGCCGAACGCCGAGAAGACCTCGTCGCCATCGAAGACGACGGGGTTGGAGGGGTCGATGACGAGCTTGCCGTCGAAGGCGTCGGCACCGATGTCCCGGGCGACGTCCACGACCAGGCGTCCGGGTACGGCCATGATGACGAGCTCGCCACTCTCGACCGCCTCGGCGTAGCTTGCAGCTCGCGCACTTGCCGGCGAGGCCTCCAGCCATTGCCGGACCGAGGTCCTATCTGGGTCGCGCGTGCCGAGCGTGACTGAGTGGCCTGCCTCGGCCAGTCCGGATGCGAGCGAAGTCCCTACCGACCCCGAACCGATGACTGAGATGTTCATGACTCTCCCTCGCCGTATGCGTTGCGCTTGGTTGTTCATACCCGCGCGGGTTCGCCGTTCCCAGCGGAGGGTAGGACCTACCTACGAGATTCAGGTATCGCTCGAGGAGGTCTGTGCACGATGGGTGTGAGGACGGACAACGCTATCGGTCTCTACATGCTCGGAATCCGCGATGGCATGCCGCGCGAGGCCCAGGATGCCTACACCGGCGATCGCTACACACAGCACAGCACCGGGGTGAAGGACGGTCGCGAGGGTTTCATCGAGTTCTTCGATGAGTTCATCGAGCGCAACCCCGACCGCGATATCGAGGTGCTTCGGGCGTGGGAGGACGGGCGACACGTGTTCGTCCACGCGCTCCAGATACTCAACGGTGGCGAGTCTCAGTGGGTGACGACGGACTTCTTCGATACCGACGAGAACGGCAAGATCGTCGAACATTGGGACGTGATCGCCGAGTACGTGCCGCAGACGCCTTCCGGACACACGTCGGTGGACGGGCCCAGCGAGGTGGTGGACCTCGGGCGGACCGAGGAGAACAAGGCGGTCGTCCGCTCGTTCATCGATGACGTGATGATGACCGGAGGCGACCCGGGGCTTCTGGATCGCTACATCTCCTCCGAGCAGTACGTGCAGCACAACCCGGAAGTCGAGGATGGGCTCGAATCCTTCCGACGCCTTGCCGCGGCCGAGGACAGGTCCCTCAACTATGACGAGATCGTGCTCCTCGTCGGCCAGGGCAGCTTCGTGGCGACGCTGTGCAAGGCGAACTGGCAGGGCGCTCCGCTCGCGCAGGTCGACATCTTCCGGCTGGAGGACGGCCTGATCGTCGAGCACTGGGACAACTCGGAACCAGTGCCCCCCGCCGAGGAGCTCGTCAACAGCGGCAAGTTCTAGCGCGACACGCACGCGGCGATCTGACTTTCTTGAGTGATTCTAGTCACCACGCAGTACCTCGCGTCCGCGAGGCTGCGTTCTCCCTGCGGGTACCCGTGTGCGGGCCCACGTGGTGGAGCGGCTGGCGAACGGCGCGGCATGGAGGTGTGCGTTATGAGGATGCGTCTGCTCGTGCTGCTCGTAGCTGTGGCTGTGCTGGTTCTGATGCTTCCCGGCACGGCGCTGGCCCACCACATGGGTCGGGGATACGGCTCCGCTCCCGAGATTGTGGACGACTACGCCCACGGCGCGAACGCTGCCAGCGGGGACGCCGTCGGCTCGCCGATGGGCGATCCGGACATGTCCCCGCCCACGGGCGAGGACAGTGGAGGGTACGGCGGTCCGACCGAGGATGGCGTGAACGGTCCGCAGGACGAGATCCCGGGCATGTTCGACGGCACGGGTGGTCCCGGCGGCGGATCCATGATGTAGCGACAGCCCCGTGGGAGGGGCCCGACGGCCCTGGTCGCCTCACCGGGCGGCTGGGGCCGTTGTCATGTCCGCTCGGGAGCGGCTACGGTGAGGTCAGGTTCGCCGATGACATGACGAAATGGCACGCCCAACACGCCGAGTCGAAGTGTCCGCTCGGCGGTTCTTGCTCCGGGTTCACCGGTGAGATGACGATGTGGAGCACGGCCCACAGCAGCAACAGAGCGATCACGATCCCTGCTCCCCACATGAGTACTCGCTTCACGCCGAGCTCCTCCCGACTCCGCGCCATCTTTCCACCAGCCGATGATAGCGCTCCGGACCGGCGCGGCGGGTCTTCGCGCTAGAATCCCATGTGGGGCGCTACCCGAGCAGAGGCGGCCCAACCGCTCGGGCAACACGGATTCACGATGATGCGAGAGGGGGTCGGTACGTGGAGGCATTCGATGTCGTCCCGGTGAATCTCATGCTGGTGAGTGCTGTCGCGTTCGCCGTCCCCTTCGTCCTCGGTCTCTTTCCGCGCATACGTGTCCCGGCGGCCGTCGTGGAGATCATCGCTGGGATCCTGCTCGGCCCAGCCATCCTGGGCTGGATCGAGATCGACGTGGTCATCGAGGTCATCCGATGGATCGGGGTCGCGTTCCTGCTGTTCCTTGCCGGGATGGAGCTTGATGCGGAGAAGCTGGGGGGAACTCGCTACTTCTCGGCGGCGTCGGATTCCTGCTCTCCTTCGGTCTCGCGCTCGGTATCGAGAGCGCGTTCGGGGCCGCTGACCTGGTCAACACGCCTCTGCTCGTGGCCATCGCGCTCTCCGCGACATCGACCGGCATCATCATCCCCGTGCTGCGTGACACAGGACGTCTGGACACTCCGGCTGGCCGGTTCACTGTTGCGGGAGGCGCTGCTGCCGAGTTCGGGACGATCGTCCTGCTCGGCCTGTTCTTCTCGACGACCGGTGCGTCGCCCGCTCTCGAAGCGGCTCGACTGGCGCTCATCGCCGTCTGCGCGATGCTGCTGCTGTGGGGGCTCACGTGGTTCTCGCGGGTCGAGGCCACCCGCCACGTGTTCGGCCGTCTCGCCAACTCGTCTTCGCAGGTCCGGGTGAGACTGGCGGTCCTCGTGGTCCTTTCCTCGGCTGTCTTCGCTACCCTGCTGGGGTTCGAGGCCGTTCTCGGCACGTTCATCGCCGGAGCCATCTTCGCGGTCGTGATCAGCGAGTGGCCGGACAAGGAGTCCTACACCCGGAAGCTCGATGCGCTCGGGTTCGGTTTCTTCGTGCCTGTCTTCTTCATCTCGAGCGGCATGCAGTTCGATCTGGCCCAGGTTCTCGGCTGGTTCGAGATCGGTCGGGTGCTCGTGCTGTTCGCCGTGCTGCTGCTGGTCCGAGGGTTGCCTGCGCTGCTGTACTGGGGTCGTCTGGCCCCACGGGAAGTCGCCGCCTCGGGGCTCCTGCAGGCGACCAACCTGTCGTTCATCGTGGTCGCTGTGGCGGTAGGCGAGCAGCTCGACGCCATCACGATGAGTGGCGGCGAGGCACTCATTGCGGCCGGGCTGCTCTCCGCTGTCATCTTCCCGCCCCTCGCGCAGAAGCTGCTGGGGAGTGGGGAGTCCGCGGGCTAGCCAGACCCGCCCGCGGCTTCGCTCCTTGCGCGACTCCGACCCCCTCGTCGATGATGGTGAGAGCCGCCGACCGGCGGCACACGATGTCACGCAGCAGGGGGGCCGATGGAGTTCTGGAGCAGCTACTGGTGGCCGCTGATCACCGCCATCATCGGACTCGTGTACGTCGCCTTGCTGCTCGCGCAGTGGTACAAGCGGCGCAAGCCGCACCAGCTCGCGTGGGCGTTCGGCTTCTTCCTCTACGCGCTCGCTGCCGGCATGGAGTTCTACTCCGAGTACACCCAGAACTGGGATCCCACGATATACAGGCTGTATATCGTCTTCGCGGCGTCGATGGTGGGCTTTCTCGGCCTTGGCACGCTCTATCTCGTGGCGCGCAAGCGCATCTGGGGCGACATCTACCTGGCCTTCAACCTCGTGATGCTCGCGATCTTCATGTGGGGAGCGTTCAACACCCCGCTCGACTACGAGGCCCTGCAACCGGGCATCGTGGTGGGTGGTGCCGGGCTTGGGTCCGCGGGATCCTTCCCGCGCATCATGTCGCTCGTCTTCAACATCCCGGGCACGATACTGCTCATCGGTGGTTCGCTCCTGTCGATCATCAGGTTCTGGCCGAAGAAGGCGTACCGCTACCGGGTCTGGGCCAACGTGCTCATCATCATCGGCACGCTCGCGATCGCAGGTGCGGGCTCGATGGCGCGTGCGGGCGCAACGCAAGGCCTCTACTTCGCCGAGATGATCGCGAGCGCGATCCTGCTTGCCGGGTTCCTCATGGCGGGCACGCTGCAGAAGGGTGCTGACACCGCGCGTGAAGAGGGCCAGGCCAGGCGGGCTGCCGAAGCTGCCGAGAAGGAGCCTACCGCTCCTGCGACCTGATGTACTCGCCGATCTTCCGGTCCTCGATGCGGATGTGCTTGGCAAGCCACTCGTGGAGGAAGACGGCGAGCGTGATCGGTAGCACCATCTCGCTCGCTCGCGCGTTCTCAGCAAGCCGGTTCGTCTCGAACGTGTACTCCCGGTGCATCTCCTGTTGTGCCGCGAGTTCCGGGTAGCCCACAGAAGCCATGAGCTTCTCCTCGTCGAGGAAGTGCGTCTCGGCATAGGCCAGAAGTCTGTCGAGGATCGACTGCTGGGTCTCGAGGGCATGCCCGTCGACGATGGCGTCATGCAGCTCGTTGATGAGCTCGAACAGCTGCTTGTGCTGGCTGTCGACGAGTTCGTTGCCGGTCTCGAGCGTCGGGTCCCATGTCGCGTAGGTCATCGCGCTGCGCACCTCGTCACCGTGGTCGGGATTCACCTGTATGTACCCTCTAGCGGCCGGGTCGGTCGAGCGCGGCAACCTCGAGCGCGGCTGCTACCCCTCCACCAGCTGGAGGGTCGCCATCGTCGGCTCACCGGTGACCCAGTTCCACGCTCGCGAGAACCAGATGCCCACACGCTCGAGCACGGCAGGCTCTTCGACATCTGATGTCGCGACGACCGGAACCGTCAGGATGGTCGTGTCGCGCTGCGAGTAGACGATCTCGCCGAGGACATCCCCCTCGGTCACCGGCGCCTCGACCTCGGAATCGAGCACTACGTCGCGCTCCACGATGGCCTTGGGATCGAACTCGGGCACGTCGATGTCATCCCCGGTGGCCCGGACCGTCACCGCGACATCCACGTAGTCGGAGACCGGGACGGCACCGACCGTCTCCTCGGCAGAGGCCACGTCCTCGGTGGCTATCACCGGCACGGTCGCAAGCACGCGATCGCCCTGGTGCAGCTGCGCCTCGCCGAGTGGCTGGCCCTCGTAGACCGGCAGGTCAACGCTCTGGTCCACCGACACCGTGCGGGTGACCTCGCCCTCGAAGTCGAACACGGGGGTCGTGGTCGTCTCGGCGAACCCGATCTCCACGTCGTGGGCGGTGTTGACGGTGATCGGAACGGTTCCCACGGTCTCGGTCGTCGTGGCGATCGTCTCCATCGTGAGATGCTCGAATCCCCAGTCGAGGAGCACCTCGGTGTCATCGAAGCGCGCCTTGGTGTTGGGCGAGCCGAGCACGACCGTTGTCAGCACGATGCCGTCGCGCTCGGCCGCGGAGACGAAGCAGTACTTCGCGTCGTCGGTGAAGCCCGTCTTCACGCCGAGGAGCCCCTCGTACTCGCCGAGCAGGTGATCGGTGCTCTCGATGTCTTTGGCAGCGCGATTCTCGTACTTGGCGAGCGTGACCTCTTCGAGCGCGACGATCCTGCGGAACTCAGGATGCTGCATCGCCGTCTGTGCGAGCACGGCGATCTCGCTCGCGCAGCTGTAGTGCCCCGCAGCATCGAGGCCGTGCGGATTGACGAAGCGCGTGTCGTCGAGCCCGAGTTCCTCGGCCCGCCGATTCATCATCTCGGCGAACTGCGCGGTGCTGCCCCCGACGTGTTCGGCAAGGGCTGTGGCCGCGTCGTTGGAGGAGGTGACGAGTGCGAGTTCGAGCAGCTGGCGTACGGTGAGCTGCTCTCCGGCCTTGAGCCCGGTGGCGTAGGAGACCTTGCTCGCGTTCTCGCTGACGGTGACGGTGGCATCAAGGTTCGCGCGTTCAAGAACGAGGATCGCAGTCATGATCTTCGTGACGCTGGCGATGGCGCGCTGCCCCTCGGCCCCGCGCGCCCAGAGCACGCGCTCGTCGTTGCCGATGATCAGGCCGGATGCAGCACCTACGTCCGGAGCGATGTCGGTCAGACCGGACTCCTCGAGAGGTACTCCTGCGATCTGGTCGGTCGTGAGGCATTTCGCGAAGGCAGCGGTGGGGGAGAGCAGCAGGGTGAGGACGAGGGCAGCGGCGAGCGCTCCACTCGCCCAGCGAGGGGCGGGGGAGGCTCTGTGCCCTTCTGTCGGCCTACGGCTTGCTTCCCAGATCACCAGTGATGTCCCTTCGGGCAGCGCTGTTGCACCAAATGTGCCACAAGAGGCATGCGCTCGTCTGCAGATGCTTGTGGTGCAAGGCGCACGGCGGGGCCTCCGCGCGTACGCGGGGTACTTCAGCTGTGTGTCGCTGGCGCGGGCACTCGCCGCGCAGGAAGGACGCACCATGGCGGATCGCAGGCGACCATCGCGCAGGCAGAACCCAGCCGCCGAGCAGGGCGATGATCTCATGAAGCACCCGATCCGGGCGATGGACAGCCCGTGGCGAGCGCTCGGGGTGTTTCTCGGCCTGGGGCTCGCATTCGTGCTCCTCGATGCGGCATACGTCGCGTCAGTGAGTGGTGTGAGCATGTCTGAGGCCCTGCTCAGCCCCTCGGGGGAGAGCACCTTCGTGCGTGTGATCGTGCTCGTACTCATCGTCGTCGGCGTCATCTTCCTCGAACTGATACGAACCCGATATCGCTATGCATCCCAGGAGCTCGAGACGGAGCGACAGCGGCTGCAGACGATGTATGAGAAGAACCCTTCACCCGTCATCACGCTCGACCGGGATCTGACGGTCTCGTATGCGAACGAGAAGGTGGCTTCCGTGGTGGGCAGTGACGTGGCGACCATAGTGGGCCAGAAGTGCCACAAGGCTATCGTCGGCCTGGAAGAGCCGTGCGACGGTTGCCTCGCCGATCAGGTGTTCCGGACCGGCAAACCGCAGTCGCGGATCAAGCACGAGACCACCACCGCAGGGCGTGAGAACTGGCTGTCGCAGGTCTGGTACCCGCTCTACGACGGCGAGGGAGAGATCGAGTCGGTCGTGGAGGTCGCCTCTGATGTCTCGGGCCTGAAGCTTGACCCACTCACCTCGCTTCCCAATCGGATCCTTCTTCGCGACCGCATGGACGTCGCCCTGGCCAGTGCTCGTCGCCATGGCCAGGCGGTGGCGGTGCTCTTCATGGACATCGATGGCTTCAAGGAGATCAACGACACCTTGGGTCACGCTGCCGGCGATGCGGTCCTCGCCGGTCTCGCGGAGCGACTTCGTGGCATCGTCCGTCAGGACGAGACGTTCGCACGCGTCGGCGGCGACGAGTTCGTCCTGCTTCTGCCAGCCGTCGACTCGGTCGAGAGCGCCGAGCGCATGGCTGGCCGCATCATCGACCACCTCGACGCGCCGTTCGTCTGGGACGGACATCACATGCGTGTGAGCGCCTCTATCGGCATCGCTCTGTTCGCTGGGGACGCGGAGACTGCCGAGGGACTCCTCGAGCGCGCCGACGCGGCCATGTACGTGGCCAAGAGCGAGGGTGGCGGCCGGCACGAGATCGCGGGTGTGTAGGCGAGTCTGTGAGGGTCATGGCAGGAGCCTGAGTCGAGGCGCCTGACTAGTCCCGCTCTGGCCGCCGGCACAGCGCAGATGTGAGCCACGATCCCAGGACGGCGCATCCGTCCGTCGTGAGATGGCTGGCCGCGCTCGAGTCGAAGAGCAGCTCGGCGCGCGCGTCGAACTCGTCGTCCGCGTCCCACCACAGGAGTGCGATCGGCACCCTCGGCAATGCTGGTATGAGCCACGCTCGGTCGGCGAGCCCGGGGAGGTCCACGCCTCCGACGCGGTCTGCCGCGTCCCCGAGCCCCGCAGCGTCCGGTGCGCAGTCTCGCGCTATCCGCGCCCCCGTGTATCCGCGGAATGCGGTCACGTAGAACGAGGCCTCTGGAAGCTCGGCGAATGAGATCCACTCACCCGACGGCATCGATCCGTCCGAGATGGCCAGGTGATAGACGAGGAGCGCCGCGATGTGGGGTGGTGAGGCATGGCCGTCGATGGTGACCTCGAATCCTGGGTAGGTCACAGACGCGCGTGACCCTAGGAACGGCAGCACGAGCTCGCCGCGACCGGGGTCCCACGTCGCGCCGATGCGGGCCGCCGCCGCTGCCGGGTCGATCGACGCAGCTTCCTCACGCGCAACTCTCAGGGCATCGTCACCCACGCCGGTCTCCCCCCACGTCTATCCGCGAAACCCATCCCCCGAAGCCCGCAAGACGCGCAGCGTTCCCACTACTCCACCGGCTCCAGATCTGCCGAGAAGTGCCTGCAGGAACGGTGCCTGTTCCACGATGCGGTAGCCAGGCAGCTCCGCTCGGCCCTCGAAGGCCTTGATGACGACCTCGATGACGTAGTCCATGTGGCTTTGCGTGTAGACACGGCGCGGGATCGCCAGTCGCACGAGTTCTCGCGGTCCGGCGATCTCTTCGCCCGTCTCCGCGTCATGCCGGCCGAACATCAGCGTGCCGATCTCGCACGCCCTCACGCCGCCGAGCAGGTAGAGCTCGATGGCGACGGAGATGCCGGGGAACTGCGTCGGCTCGAGATGCGAAGCGAAGCGCTTGGCGTCCAGGTAGATGGCGTGGCCTCCCGGAGGCCACAGCAGCGGCACGCCCGCGTCGCGCAGGTGCTCGCCGATGTAGTGCGTCGAGACGATGCGGTAGTGGAGGTAGTCCTCGTCGACGGCCTCCTGCATGCCGATGGCCAGCGCCTCGAGGTCGCGCCCGGCAAGGCCGCCGTAGGTGGGAAAGCCCTCGGTGAGGATGAGCAGGTTCCGCTCCTCGCGGGCAAGCTCGGCGATCGCGCGTGGCGAGGAAGCCGCCCATGTTCACGATGGCGTCCTTCTTGGCGCTCATCGTCGCGCCCTCGGCCAGCGCGCACATCTCGCGGACGATCTCGCGCACGCTCTTCTCGGCGTATCCGGGCTCGCGGAGCTTGATGAAGTAGGCGTTCTCGGCCAGGCGGCAGGCGTCGAGGTAGAGCGGCGTGTCGTGCTCGGCGCAGACCGCGGCCACCTCGCGCATGTTGGCAAGCGAGACCGGCTGCCCGCCGCCGGAGTTGTTGGTGATGGTGAGCATGACGAGCGGGATGCGGTCGGCGCCGTACTCGGCGAACGCCTCACGGAGGCGGTCGATGTCCATGTCGCCCTTGAAGGGGTAGTCCGAGTCCATGTCGGCGAGCTCGGGAGAGGGGAGGTCGAGCGCGATGGCTCCGCGGAACTCGACGTTGGCGCGCGTCGTGTCGAAGTGGCTGTTGTTGGGCACCACGTCGCCCTCGTCGCACATGACGGTGAAGAGGATCCTCTCGGCAGCTCGGCCCTGATGGGTCGGGATGATGTGCTCGAAGCCGGTGATGTCTTGGATCGAGTCGCGGAAGCGGAACCAGCTGGGGCTTCCCGCATACGACTCGTCGCCGCGCATGACGCCGCCCCATTGCTCGGCGCTCATTGCGCCGGTGCCGGAGTCGGTGAGGAGGTCGATGATCACGTCTTCGGAGCGCAGCTTGAAGATGTTGTAGCCGGCCTCGGCGATCATCTCCTCTCGCTGCTCGCGTGTGGTCATCTTGATCTGCTCGACCACTTTGATGCGGAACGGCTCGATGATCGTCTTGAACATGGCGCCTCCCGGTGCCACTGTGCGCCGCCCGATCTGCGAGGCGTGCGCGAACCGAGATGAAGTATAGCGGCACCCGTGCGTCAATCTCGCGTCGATGGGCGATAATCCTCTTCGGGAACACACTCTGGTGGCCGAGGGGGCCTCATGGACAAGCAGCTGCTCGATGATGAGATCAAGCAGGCGATGCGGACCAAGGACAAGACGCGTCTGTCGATCCTGCGCATGGTCAAGAACGAGATCGACACCAAGGAGAAGGAGACCGGCGAGCCGGTGTCCGATGCCGATGTGGTCGCCGTCGTGAAGAAGGTGCTCAAGCAGACCAACGAGACGCTGGATGGCTCGATCAAGGTGGGCACGGATGCCGAGAGAACGGCGCTGCTCGAGGAGCAGGTCGCCATCCTCGAGGGCTATCTGCCCCAGCAGATCTCAGGCGATGAGCTCGACGCGATCATCGATCGCGTGATGGCCGAGGGTGGCTACACCGAGAAGCGCGACATGGGCAAGGTCATCGGTGCGGTCGTCGAGGAGACTGGCGGCAACGTGCGACAAGGCCGAGGTCGCCAAGATCGTCGGCGCGCGGTTGTCCTAGAGCGACTGGTCCACGAGCAGCGCGAGCAGGATCGCCGGCACCGCGCCATAGATGATCACGGCGTTGTTGAACGAGCCGATGCCCGACATGATCGGCACGCCCAGCCCGCCCGCGCCCACGACCGCTCCCAGCGCCGCGGCGCTGATCAGGATGACGAGCATCGTTCGCACGCCGGTCATGATCACCGGCATCGCGATGGGGATCTGGAGCTGGCGCAGCCGCTCCTGTCGTGTCATGCCCATCCCTCGGCCCGCCTCGATCACCGGCTGAGGGACGCCCTCGATCCCCGCGACGGTGTTGACCATGACCGGCAGGATGCTGAAGACCACGAGCGCGATGATCACCGGCTCGGAGCCGTAGCCCACGAGCGGGACGAGGATCGCCATGAGAGCGATCGACGGGATCGACTGGCCGAAGTTGGCCATCCGCATGACCAAGTCGCGGAAGGGCCTGCCCACGGGGCTCACGACGAGGAGTCCAGCCAGCAAGCCCCACGGTGATAGCGATGGCCGCCCCGATCAGCGACGAGGGTGAGGTGCGCGAGCATCAGGTCCCACATCGGCGCGCGTTCGTAGATGAGCGGGCTCTCGCCCGGGAAGAGGAATCCGAGCACCGCCTCCACGCCGGCCTCGTAGAACGTCCAGAAGAGCAGGATGCCGAGGAGCACCAGCACGATCGGCCACCGCTTGCGGATGTTGGGTGTGTAGCCCTTCATGTCAGCTCACGCACGCCTGTCACGACGGCGCAGAAGCTGAGTCCGCCCGACGACGTTGCCGTCCCGGACGACCGCGACGTCCTCGCTCGAGTTGGTCACCATGATCGCGAGCACATCGCGCAGGTTGGTCCCGTACTCCACGCGCGGGACGTCGTCTGAGGGGGCCGGTCCCAGCGGCAGGTCGGAGACCCGATGCCGAGAGAGGATCCTGCAGCCCGAACTCGTCGCCGAAGAAGTCGCGCACGAACTCGGAGGCCGGCGAGCGCCACAGGTCCTCGGGCGCGCCCTCCTGGACGAGTGAACCGTCCCGCATGAGCACGATCCGGTCGCCGAGCAGCACGGCCTCTTCGATGTCGTGGGTGACGAAGACGACCGTCTTGCCGAGACGCTTGTGCAACGCGGCGAACTCGCGCTGGAGATGCTCGCGGCTGATGGGGTCGAGCGCACCGAACGGCTCGTCCATGAGCAGCACCGGCGGGTCGGCCGCGAGTGCCCGGGCCACGCCCACGCGCTGCGCCTCGCCGCCGGAGAGCTCGTCGGGCATCTTCTGGGCGATGACCTCAGGGTCGAGCCCCACCAGCTCGAGCTGGTCGTTGACGATCTTCGCGATGCGCTCCTTGTCCCAGCCCAAGCAGCCGCGGCACGGTGCCGATGTTGCGCGCCACGGTCATGTTGGGGAACAGGCCCACGCTCTGGATCGCGTAGCCGATGTGTCGGCGCAGCTCGTGCGGTGGGGTGTCGGTGATCGGGCGGCCCTGCAGCAGGATCTCGCCCGAGTCGATCTCGGTGAGCCGGTTGATGGCGCGCAGTGTCGTCGTCTTGCCGCAGCCGCTCGGCCCGAGCAGGATCGTGAGTTCGCCCTCGGGGATCGTCGAGCGTGACGTCGTCGACGGCGACGTTGTCGCCGAAGCGCTTGGTGACGTCGCGTCAGCTCGATCATGCGAGCTCAGCCCTCCGTCCCGCCCGTCATGCGCTCGACAGAGCGCAGGGCCGAGTCGAAGATGAACGCCATCGCCACGATGGGCACGACGCCCACGAGCACCAGGTCCATGCTCGTCTGCTCGAGGCCGAAGAAGACGATCGCGCCGAGCCCGCCGCCGCCGACGAGGGCGGCGAGGATCGAGCCGGCGGTGTTCTGCACGAGCGCGATGCGGATGCCGGCAAGCACCACCGGGAAGGCGAGCGGCAGCTCCACCTCGAGGAGCGAGCGCCGCCTGCCCATACCCATGCCCTTGCGCGGCGTCGAGCACGCCGGGGTCGAGCTGCTCGGATCGCGACGAGTGTGTTGCGGGTGATGGGGAAGAGCCCGTAGATCACGAGCACGATGAAGACCGGCGCCCACCCGATGCCCGCGATGCCCGAACTCACGCAGGAATGGGAAGGTGTTCGCCAGACCGCTCAGGACCGGCATCATGATGCCGATGAAGGCCAGCGCGGGGAACACCTGCCCGATGTTGAGCGCGTTCATGATGGGCACCCGTGCCCGCGGGCTGCTGGCAGACCAGATGCCGAGCGGGATGCCGATGACCGTGGCTATCGCCGTCGAGCCCAGCGCGTAGAACATGTACCGACGCAGCTCCCGGGCGAACGTGTCGCTCGTGAGCTGCCATTCGCGCACGATGCCCAGCTCCGCGAGCGCGCCGGAAGCGACGAGCGCCACGATCGCGCCGATGCCTGCGAGGATGATGACAGCCCTGCCGAGTGCGCTCGATGTGTCTCGTCACGGCTGCGTATTCGACCAGGAAGTAGGCGATGAGAACGTAGTAGAAGCTCACCGAGAACGACGTGCGTGCCACCGTGCCCTGCGTGGATGCGAACTCCATCGCCGCCGAGCCGCTCTCGAGCAGCAGGATCGAGAGGATCGCTGTGCCGAGGAGCCCGCGCACGGGGCCCAGGAAGCGGCCCGGCTCGAGGAAGGCGATCGCGGCGCCGGCCAACCACAGGGCGATCACGATCCACGCCATCACGCCGAAGGCGTCGAGAGCGCCTGCCTGGACGCCGTCGATCACACGGTTGGGGCGAAAGGAGAGGAAGGGGCCGAAGAGGGTCGCCAGGACTCCGATGGTCGCACCCGTTGCGGCGACGATCGTGTTGGCCCGGCGAGCACTGACGGCCGCGCCCGATGCGGGCACGGCCGTCAGGGTCGGGCTTGTGCTACTCGAGGAAGCCATTCTCCTCCAGGTACGCCGTTGCGACGGCTGCAGGATCCTCGCCGCCGAACGCGACCTTGGCGTTGAGCTCCTGAAGCTTCGCCTGATCCAGGCTCTCGAAGACCGGAGCCAGGATGCTGTCGATGTCAGGATACGCCTCGATGATCTCGCCGTGGAAGACGGGCGTCGGCTCGTAGACCGGCGGGACGTCCTTGGTGTCGGTGATGATCACGAGGTCGAGCTCGTTGAGCTGGCCGTCGGTGCCGTAGGTCAGCGAGAAGTTCACGCCGTCGGTGCCCTTGGCCAGCGCCGTCAGCATCTCGGCGGTGTTGCCGGTAGCCAGCACGATGAGCTGGTCCTCGGCCAGCTCGAAACCGTAGGCCTCTTCAAAGCCGACGAGCCCGAAGCGGGTTGTCGAGCCCACTCCTGCGAGCCGATGAGCGTGACCTCTCCGCCGCCGTTCACGTACTCAGCGAAGTCCTCCATGGTCTCGATGCCCTCGGCCTCGGCGAGCGCCTTGCTGGTGGCGATGTACTCGCTGTTGTTGGCCGGTGCCGGCGTGAGCCAATCGATGTCGTTGGCTTCCTTGTCGAGGGTCTTGGCGGCCTCGTAGCCCTCCTCGGCGTTCTTCCACTTGGGGTCTTCGGCCTGGCCCTCGTGGTACCACTGGCCGTTGCCGGTGTAGTCGATCGTCGCGTCGATCTCGCCTTGCAGGAGCGCCTCGCGGACGACGTCGGGCGTGCCGAGCTTGGTCTTGTCCTCAGTCGCGATGCCGTTGGCCTCAAGCATCTGGATGACCATCGCGCCCAGGATCGTTCCCTCGGCGTCGAGGAACGAGCCCACGCGTGACGGTCGGGCCCTCCATGGTCTCTGTGGTCTCCTCGCTCGTGTCCTCGGCAGGCTCACTCGATGAGCACCCGACGATGGCGAATGCGAGGATGGCGATCAGAACGAGCGCCAGGAGCTTCCTCATGCCGTTCTCCCTCCAGCAATCAACACAACGGATTCAGATGATAGCGTCCACTTATGATTCGCGCAATCACGAACGACTATCGCCAAGCCACTTCTTCCCGGTGGACCAGCGTGCACGGCCCGTCCGTGCCAGATCCTCGAACCCCCAGGTTCGAGGATGTCTGCGGAGTGGCACAATGTGCAGTAGCTGAGCCGGCCACACAGGGAGACGCTATCAGCTTGCATGGTACATACCCCTTGGGCGTCCGAGAGATCGAGAACCTGTGGATTCCTCTCGCCGACGGCACGCGGCTCGCCGCGCGCATCTGGCTGCCCGAGGACGCGGAGGAGCTGCCGGTTCCGGCGGTCCTCGAGTACCTGCCGTATCGCAAGGACGACTGCACGGCGCATGGCGATGCGCTGCGCCACCCCTACTTCGCGGCGCATGGATATGCCGCGGTCCGCGTCGATCTGCGAGGCACGGGCGACTCCGATGGCCTGCTGCTCGGCGAGTACCTCGAGCAGGAGCACGATGACGCTCTGGAGGTCCTCGCTTGGCTGGCCGAGCAGCCCTGGTGCACGGGCAAGGTCGGGATGATCGGCTACTCGTGGGGCGGCTTCAACGGACTGCAGATCGCCGCGCGCAGGCCGCCGCAGCTGAAGGCGATCATCACGCATGCCTCGACCGATGACCGCTATCTCGATGACTGTCACTACATGGGCGGATGCATGCTCGCCTCCGACATGCTCAAGTGGGCGACCTCGATGCTCACCTATCCCATCCAGCCGCCCGACCCGCGCTTCGTCGGCGACCGCTGGCGCGAGATGTGGCTATCCAGACTGGAGAACGCACCGGAACTTGCGCGCGACTGGATCTCGCACCAGCGTCGCGACGAGTTCTGGAAGCACGGCTCGGTGGCCGAGGAGTACTCCGACATCGAGTGCGCCGTCTTCGCCGTGGGCGGCTGGGCGGACGCCTACACCAACGCGGTCCCGCGGCTGCTCGAGAACCTCGAGCGCGCCCGCGATCGGGCTGATCGGCCCATGGGGCGCACATGATGCCGCACACCGGCATCCCCGGCCCGGCGATCGGCTTTCTGCAGGAGGCCGTGCGCTGGTGGGACCAGTGGCTCAAGGGCGAGGACACCGGCATCATGGACGAGCCCAAGCTGCGCGCCTGGATGCAGGAGTACGTGACGCCTGCGCGCTCGTATGCCGAGCGCCCGGGCCGCTGGGTGGGGACCGAGTCGTGGCCGCTCGCAGAGCCGACCGCCGCGCGCTACGTCCTGGCCGAGGAAGGCGCTCTCGAGTCGGAGCCGTTCGAGGATGCCGACGCCGCCGACGACGCGTCGCCTGCGACCTGGCTCTCGATCGAGGGCGAGCAGCACTGCGGAGAGGCGGCCGGCGTGTGGTGCGCCAACGGCATGGGGACGAGATGGCCGAGGACCAGCGACCGGACGATGACTGCTCGCTCGCGTTCACCACCGAGCCGCTCGACGAGCCGCGCTCGAGGTCCTCGGCCGGCCCGCGCTCGACCTCGCACTGCGGGTCGACCGGCCGCTCGCGCTCGTGGCCGCTCGGCTCGAGGATGTCGCGCCGTCAGGCGAGTCGCTGCTCGTGAGCTGGGACATGCTCAACCTCACGCACCGGGAATCGCACGAGCATCCGACCGAGCTCGAGCCCGGTCGGGAGTACGACGTCAGCTTCGAGCTCAGAGTCTGCGGGCATCGGTTCGCGCCCGGGCCACCGGCTCCGTCTGGCCATCTCACCCACCTACTGGCCGCACGCATGGCCCTCACCCGACCCGGTCACGCTGCAGGTCGCCGTGGGTGGCCCGAGCCGGATGAATCTCCCGTTGCTCGTCCCCACCGACGAGGCGGAGACCCCCGTGTTCGCACCCGCCGAGATGCCGCAGCCGTTCCCTGCGGCTCCCGGTGACGGGTCGAGCCGCGTTCGCGAAGTGCGGGTCGATTCGGCGACCGGACGTCACGAGATCGTGGACCGCCAGACCGATGTGCGCACCATCCCCGGCACCGGGGTCCGGTACTCTGAGACGGGTAGCGACGTCTACTCGGTCGTGGAGGGTGAGCCCCTCTCGGCGGTGGTCCGCTGTGAGCGCGCCACGAGTTCGGAGAGCGCAGAGCTCTCGTGGAGCGTGGAGGTGGTCTCCGAGATGACGTGTGACGAGACGAGCTTCCATGTGGCCGAGGAGTACTCCGCACATGAGGGCGATGAGCTGGTATTCTCGCGCAGCCGCGAGCACACGATGCCACGCGATCATGTCTAGAGCAGAAGGAGCTAGCGAATGAGCAAGCATCACGAGTTCATGGGTCTCACTCTCGATGACGAGGCGCTTCGCACGCCCGATGGAGACATGCCGCTTGGTGAGATCACACGCGCCGAGTTCGTCCGGGACGCGGTCGTGGATGGAGAGAAGCCCAGCACGCAGGAGACATCGCCGGGAGCGGTCGCAGGTGGAGCCATCGTCGGGGGCGCGCTTCTAGGCGGGGCCGGTGCCATCGGCGGCGCGTTGCTCGGCTCCACTGTGAAGGAGGAGGTTCCCGGAGGGCCCTCGATCAGGACGATCTCGGTCGAGGTCGTGTTCGAGACCGCGGACTCAGCGTTCTCGATGTCGATACCGCGAGAGGAAGAGGTCGCAGCGATCTCGTTCGTCAAGGACGTCGAGAAGGCAGTGAAGCACCACAGGTAGGCCGCGCTGCCCGCTACTCCTCGTAGAAGTAGCCCGCCTCTTCTGGGATCTCGCTGATGCGCCGCGCGATACCAGGCGAGGGTGCCGAACACGAGTCCGACGAGCGGATACCGTCCTTGCGCTCGTTGGTCTCGTACCGCGCGACGGTGGACAGCAGTGCGTCCACGATCGCGGGAAGCAGGTCGAAGGGTATGCCCACCGAGATGAGCTGCTCGTCCCAGCCGGCGATGTAGCGGGTACCCGAGCACAGCAGCGAGGTACAGACCTCGCCGGTTGCCACGGGCGCAGCGGTGCACTCCGAACACACGCCGTGCATACCGATCACGTTGCTGCGCGCCCGCTTGCCGCCGTAGCTCGTTGCCTGGGCGATGCGCATCGCGCCATAGGGGAGCGTGGGAACGATCACGACGTCGGGCGGTGTGAGGTCGCTGAACGATTCGAGCGGGCCGAGCGCCACACCGGTGACATCCTCGAGCGTCGTCACCTCGGCGAGGACCTCCTCCGCTCGGGCGAGATCGGCGTACAGGCCGCCAGTCACATACGAGTCCACGAACTCCGCATCCAGGAAGCCCGACTGCAGTCCCAGGGTGCGCGGAGCAGTATCACAGCTCATGTCGCCGAGATCGAGCTTGAGAGACGTGCCCTCGGTCGCCATCTTGACTGCCGAGCAGTAGTGGACCGGGACCTGCGGCTGCGAGAACGGGTGAGAGGAGAACTCCTCGGCCGAGCGGATGATGCGCACGCCGACGGGTGCTGAGTCGAGGAGGAGCGATGTACCCAGGGCTGCTGATAGGTCGCTGACCGATGCCTCGGTCCAGCTCGTGTCGCTGCCCGTGCGAGTGCCCTGGGCTCGTGTCTCTTTCGCGGGAAGGCGGTCCACGTGTTCACCTCGGCGGTCGGTCTGGCGTGCGGCTATCAGTCGAGCTGAACAACATCATAGCGACTCCTTATCGTTCATGCAATAACGAGTTAGCAGGATGCACGCCGTTCTCCCGCTCCATGACGAGGGGTATGCTACGAATGCCGAACGGTGCACCTAGTCACGAGCCACACATGTCTACCCAAGGGAGCGACATGACGACCAGCCGAGACGAACTCTTCGCTGCGACCCGGGAGCGATATGACCTGCCCGAGGGCATCGTCTATCTTGATGGCAACTCGCTTGGACCTGTCACCCACGCGGCTCGTCAGCGCATCGCGCGCGAGATCGACGAGCACTGGGGAGCGCAGCTCATCAAGGCCTGGAACACCGCGGGCTGGATCGATCTGCCACAGAGGGTTGGCGACCGCATCGCCGCGCTCATCGGGGCGCCGCAGGGCTCGGTCGTCGCCGGTGACTCCACCTCGGTCAACCTCTTCAAGGTGCTCGCGGCGGCACTGGATGTCGCTGACGGGCGCGGCGTGATCCTCTCAGACAGCGGGAACTTCCCCACAGACCTCTACATCGCTCAGGGAATCGTCCGGCTGCTCGGCCGAGATCTCGAGCTGCGCATCGTCGAGCCCGAGGATGTCGCGGGGGCCATCGACGGCTCCGTCGGTGTGCTCATGCTCACCCAGGTCGACTACCGCACCGGCCGACTCCACGACATGGCAGACCTCACGGCGCGCGCTCATGCCGCGGGTGCCGTCACGGTGTGGGACCTCGCGCACTCGGCAGGGGCGTTGCCGGTACATCTGGAGGCCACGGGCGCGGACTTCGCGATCGGGTGTGGCTACAAGTACCTGAGCGGAGGGCCGGGCGCGCCGTCATTCCTCTACGTGCGGCCCGACCATGCCGAGGGGGTCTGGCCGGCACTGTCCGGCTGGCTCGGTCATGAACAGCCCTTCGCCTTCGACCTCGACTACCGACCCGCGCCGGGGCTCGACCGGATGCGCGCGGGAACACCGCCCATCCTGTCGATGGCCGCGCTCGACGCGGCGCTCGACATCTGGGACGAGGTGGACATCGAGGAGGTCCGGGCGCGCTCCATCGAGCTCTCCGAGCTCTTCATCGCCGAGGTCGAGACGCGCTGTCCCGACGTGGAGCTTGCTTCACCGCGCGATGCCGAGCATCGCGGCTCGCAGGTCTCGTTCCAGCATCCGCAGGGCTACGCGGTCATGCAGGCGCTCATCGAACGTGACGTCATCGGGGACTTCCGGACTCCCGACCTGATGCGGTTCGGGTTCGCACCGCTCTACGTCACGCCCGACGATGTCGTTCGCGCCGCGAAGACCCTCGAGACGATCCTGAGAGACGGATCGTGGGACCGGCCGGAGTACATGCGGCAGAGCAAGGTAACATAGGCGGCGATGATCACTCGCTTCGACATCTTCATGGCATTCAACGCTGCACTGCTGATCGGCAGCACGGCGTACGCGTTCTTCACTGCCGAACTCGAGTTCGGACTCTACGCGCTCGTCGATCCTCGGCCTTGGCGTGCTCATGTGGAAGGTCATGCGCCAGTTCGAGTACCCGCTGTGGATGCTGCTGCTGGTGCAGATCGGCGTCTTCGCACACTTCGCCGGCGGTTTCCTGCTACGTCGATGGCAGTTCGCTGTACTGGTTCGAGGGTCTGGGGATCCGGTTCGACCGCATCGTCCACTTCTACAACAGCGCGCTAGCCTCTGTCGTGGTGGCGAGTGTGTATCGCCAGGCGGGTCTCGTCCTCAAGACGTGGGAGCCGTGGGTCATCATCATCACCGCCTTCGGCCTCGGAGCTGCCGTCGAGATCATGGAGTTCACGGCGACGCTTGTGATTCCCAACACCGGGGTCGGAGACCAGCTCAACACGATGCAGGACATGGCCATCAACGCCGCAGGCGCCACGGTCGGGTACCTTCTAGTAAGATTCGCAGATGCGCGCGAGGGCGCGCGTGCAGCGAGCGCGCCGAGGTAGTACCTCAGCCGCGGGCTGTCTGCCGAGATGCTCGCACTGCTACTGGGAGGGGTGCGCGTGTGCTGACCAGTATGTACTCGTTCTTCAAAGCCATAGCGCAAGGAATCAGACAACCTGAGTACCAGCTGCTTGCGCTGACCTCATCCTTCGTGATGGTCGGCGGCACCATGTTCTATCATTTCTACGAGGACTGGTCCTGGATCGAAAGCATCTACTTCGTAGTCGTGGCGCTCACCACAGTCGGGTTCGGCGATCTCACTCCCACCACGGAATTCTCTCGCGCCATCACGATCGGCTTCCTGTTCTTCGGCGTCGCGTGGATCGGCGCGCTCATCAGCATCCTGGTCAAGAGCGCCCAGGAACGGCACCAGGCCAAGCTCGAGGCCAAGCAGGAGGACGACTCCTAGCGCCTACCGTTGTCCCGCTCGGCTATCGACGCGCGCCAGGCGGCCAGACGATCAGATCCCACGCCTGCGCGATACCCGACGATGACGGCGGAGTTGACCACGGCGACACTCACGATGCCGTGCTCTTCCCATCCGCGCGCCGAGGTCCACAGCTGCGAGCGCGCTACTCCCAGGCGCCCGAGTCGTCTGCAGCGCAGCGCGAACTCGTAGTCCTCCATCACCGGCATCAACGGCATCCCGCCGAGATCCTCGAAGTCGACCCGGCGCAGGAACTGCCCCTGGTCCCCATACGGCAGGCCGAAGAGACCATGACGCGTTCGTCCCACCCATGACATGAAGCGGTCGCTCGCGCGCGATTGGTCGCCGGCGCTGAATCTGAAGCCACCCAGGACGACCCCCGGATCTGCCAGCACGTCGCGGATGTCGTTGAGCGCGGTGGCGGGCACAAGGCTGTCGGCGTGCAGGAAGAGAAGGACGTCGCCCGTCACTTGTGAGGCACCGGCGTTGATCTGTGATGCCCGCCCAGCAGACGCCTTGATGACGGTCGCCCCGCTCTTCTCGGCCAGCTCGATCGTTCGGTCCGTGCTGCCACCGTCTGCGACGATGACCTCATGTGCGCCGCCTCCGAACGCACTCTCCACGGCGGCTGCGATGTTCGCTTCCT
Source organism: uncultured Actinomycetes bacterium (assembly GCA_963850695.1). Lineage (GTDB taxonomy): Bacteria > Actinomycetota > Coriobacteriia > Anaerosomatales > CAWKMJ01 > CAWKMJ01. The sequence goes on along the minus strand of CAWKMJ010000003.1, from coordinate 159,762 downwards.
CGTTGAGCGCGGGGATGACGACCGACAACGTCGGATCGGTGCGCACGCGCTCTTGGGCGGCGAGCAGGTCGTCCCAGAGAGCGAGATCCTCAGGGCGGTCGATGTCGGCGAGTTCGTCGAGCAGCCCCACCGTGAGCCCGGCGCGGTCAGCGGCGGCGAGCGTGTTGCCAAGGACGTCGGGACCTCCCCACGGTATGTCGGTGGTCGAGAAGGGCGGGGATCGCCCGGGCCGAGGCCGAGGCGGTCACGCCGATGAGGTAGTAGCCTCCGTCGGCTGCTGGTCCGAGCACCACATCAGCAGCTTCGAGCTTCGCGAGTGCGGCGCGCACCTGCACTCCTCCGAGCTCCGGAGCATCCGAGCCGACGGCGATCGCCGAAGGAGCCCCTTCGGCCAGAGCGGTCTTGCAGCGCGTCTGCAAGACGCGCTCCCAGGTCGACTCCGGACTGCTCGCGCACGCGGACCTTGCGTCCGAGCCAAGTGCGCGTCTTCCGTGGCGAGGCTCCGGCCACCCGCACCTCGAGTTCCACATCACCCGAGAGAGCGACAGCATGCATCCTCCGCACGCAGTGCCGGGCGATGTCGCTGTGGAGCTCCGCCGCCTTCGCATCGCCCACATCGGCAGCCAGGCGGGTCTTCACGGAGCCCGCGTGCGGGTAGCGGGTCATGACGATGAGGCGGGGGAGGTGACCCGACCGGGTCACAAGAGGGAGCCCCCTCAACCCGAGCCGCTCTGCGCCGTGCAGGCGAAGCAGTGCTCGGCGAAGCGGATGGGACGCGTCGACAGGGCGTTGATGTCGAACTCGGAGATGTGGCTTGGCACACCCTCGGCCACGCGAAGGCCGGCGCCGAGGTTGAAGTCGCAGTCGGAGAACGTTCCGTCCCACGCGATGTCGAGCGTGTAGCGGCATGCCAGTTCTGAGACGGTGTCCGGATTGAATGCGTCGCGCAGCTCCTGGCGGTAGCTTCCGAGCTGGCCGCCGGCGTTGAGCGCGGTCACGTACCGGCCCACGGGGACGTTCGTGATGACGATCAGCTCATCGAACGTGACGCCGGCATCTCGTTGCAGGGCCTCGCGGAACGCCGTCCTCGATCTCGCATGCCTGCTTCAGCTCGGGGGCAACGGGATTGACGGCGATGTCGAGTCGCAAGCTCTGTCCTCTGCCGTATCCGGCCTTGGCCAGGGCGCGCAGGGCCTCCATGCTTCGCTCGTAGGCGTCCCCGCGCTGCGGAGCGACCTCCTCGGCACTCGTGCCCGGAAGCGAGGCGAGGATCCGCACGCCGTGTGTGGCGAGGAGCTCGACGAGACCCTCCGCCTCGGGTTCGAGGAGGGCAGTGAGGTTCGTGCGCAGCTGGATGTCGAGGTCCCGCCTCGGCGAGCTCGACTGATGAGGAACGGCAGGTCGGGGTGGAGCTCGGGGGCACCGCCTGTGATGTCCACCAGCGCCGGTCGCATCTCGCGGGCGATCGCGATGACGCGCTCGATGTCGTCGTGCGACATCATCTCGCTGCGCGAGGGTGAGCTGGACTGGTGGCAGTGGGAGCACGCCATGTTGCAGCGCAGCCCGATGTTGACCATGAGCGTGTCGATGCGCTCGGCGTGCGCCGCCGAGGGGTCGACATCATGCACAGCTCGTGCGAAGTCGTTCACGTGTGCTCCCGAGGTCGGTGTGTACGGTGAGAGCGTGCTCAGCGGGCTATGAGCCCGCGATCGTCGGGTTGAGCACGAAGAGTAGGATCGCTAGCACGCACAGCGCAAGGCCGACGATGGCCGTGCGTCTGTACTCGGTGGACAGCGCGAGGAGGCCCGCAGCTCCGCCGAGGAACCAGGCGACGAGCGCTACTCCGCCGATGATCGTGCCGGCCATGCCGTAGTCGATATCGGAGACCAAGCCCACCAGATCCCCGATGGCCACGGCAAGCGATACGACGCCGCCGACGAGGGAGAGGATCGCGGTGTTGCGGTAGCTGATCGTGCGTGGTTTCGCCATCGAGCCCTCTCTTTCGCCTGAGCGTGTCTCAAGGATAGCGCGTGTCACACAGAGTTTGCTGTCTTCTGATTGACCGCGCGAGCCCCTCGGGCTACGTTTGGAGGGGCGCGGCCTTCTCGGCCAGCGCTCCGACGGGAACGGTGAGGAGCGTCGAGGGAGCGGGAGGCCGCCTTCCACGCAACCGAGCACAGCCCGCGCGTACGTCGGATACCGGTCGCGATGTGGCGGCCCGTGCTGTTGGCTCCTCACCCCCGAGATCCCCAAGCCCTCGTCTTGCGCCCGCTCTGGGATGCTGCGCGGGCGACCGACTTCGGCGCCTGGGCAGGCAAGCTCCGTTCGCACGAAGCCCACCACCGCTTCGGCACGCTAGGCCGTCTTCCGCACCTGCAGCTCAACCTCTGGCGCGTGGGTGTGAAGGGCTCGGGCGTTGCCGTGCGTCTGCCGCTCGTCTCGCCGACCGGCGCCGCTCGTGTGATGCTCCAGATGCTGCCGTAGCGGGGAGTCACGTCTCACGCGTGCCAGATGTACACCACGTCCTTCATCACGCGCGGCCAGAACTGCTCCTTGAGGGACTCCGGTCGCACGGCGTCTACCTCCCGGCCGAGGATCCCCTCCATGAACTGTGCCGCTTCGAGTGAACGGAAGCCGCCGGGTGTCTTGACGTGGAGTAGGAGATTGACATCGCTGCCAGGGTGCTGGCCTCCATGCGCGAAAGAGCCGAAGACGCCGATGCGTTCGATGCGGTACTCGCTTGCCAGCGTCTGGCCGTGGGAGCGGATGCGAGCCGCCACTTCGCCAAGGTCGAGCACCGGCCGTGCGGTGATCAGCCCGTCCTCGACGAGGAAGGCCTGTCCCTTGGTCGGAGCTTCTTGTGCAGACTCCGGGCCGACGCCGAGGGCCGATGCGACCGTGTCCACGCGTTCCAGGCTCGCCGAGCGGTAGGACGTTGACTCCCACCTGGCGATCTGTTGCTGCCGCACACCCACGAGCTCCCCGAGCTCATGCTGGGTGATCCCCTTGGCGCGACGAGTTGTGACGAGCCTGCCACCGATGTCAGTGATGTCTCCCATGGCCAGAGAGTACTACGTAGGAGTTGTGCATACACAACACAGAAGTAGTGAAGGCATCAGCTCTCGGTATCGCTGGCCTGACGCGGCTGGTTCGATCGACAGTCTCCTCGGATAGGAGCCTCGCATTTGTGCTTACATTGAAGACGCACGACAGCTGATTCTCGGATCGACGAAGCCAGTGAGTCGGGAGCGTGATCGCGTGCCTGCGAGTCTGGGAGCGTACTCAGAGGTCGGCAAGCTCCGAACGGTGCTCGTACACCGGCCGGGGCTGGCGCTCGAGCGGCTCACGCCGGCCAATCGCGAGCAGTTCCTCTTCGACGACCTCGTGTGGGTCGAGCGGGCGCAGGCCGAACACGACGAGCTCACCGAGGCCCTGCGCTCCCGTGGGGTCGAGGTGCTCTACCTCCAAGAGCTGCTTGCGGAGACGATAGACCGCTCGCTGCAGGCGCGCACCGAAGCGATCGCCTCCGCCGTCTCCGGGTTCTCGGTGGGCCTCTCGCTCGTCGATGAGCTGCGCGCCTACCTCGCCGAACTCCCCGCCGAGGAGCTCGCTTCGGCTCTCATCGGCGGCCTGCTCGCATCCGAGCTCGACGGGATCGATCTCGATGACCTCGCCCGCCACTCGCTCGGCGCGGTCCTGGCCGATTGCGACAGCTTCATCTTCCCGCCGCTGCCCAACACCATCTTCACGCGCGACTCGAGCGCGTGGCTCTACGGGGGCGTCGTGCTGCCGCCGCTGTTCTGGTCGGCGCGTCGGCTCGAGGTCGTGAACCTCTCGGTCATCTATCGCTACCACGCCCGTTTCGCCGAGGCCGGCTTCGAGTTCTGGTATCCGCCCTCGGGAGATGCCGCACGCTTCGCCGTCGAGGACTTCAGCCAGGGCGCCTCGCTCGAAGGCGGCGACCTCATGCCCATCGGCAACCGCACGGTGCTCGTGGGCCTGGGGGAGCGCTCGACCGGCCGCATGGTCGAGCACCTCGCGCGCTCGCTGTTCCGCGCCGGCGAGGTGGACCGCATCATCGTCTGCCGCATGGAGCAGGAGCGCTCCTACATGCATCTTGGACACCGTCTTCGGCTTCCTCGATCGCGACGCCGTGACGCTCTACCCGCCCGTCGTCGACGGCATGCGGGTCTACAGCGTGCGTCCGGGTGAGCGCGAGGACTCCTTCGAGATCGCCGAGGAGACGGGGCTGCTCGCGGCAGTCGAGGACGCGCTGGGCATCGCGAAGCTGCGCGTCATCGAGACCGGCGGTGACTCGTTCCAGTCCGCTCGCGAGCAGTGGGACGACGCCAACAACGTCGTCGCCATCGAACCCGGCGTGGTCGTCGCCTACGCGAAGAACCAGGCCACCAATGAGCAGCTGAGAGATGCAGGCATCGAGGTCATCGAGATCGAGGGCTCTGAGCTGGGCAAAGGTCGCGGCGGCTGTCACTGCATGACGTGTCCGATCGCACGCGAGCCTCTCGGCTAGCCGATTCCTTGGACGGAGCCCCATGAACCCCACACTCGACCTCATCGACGCCCGTAGCTCCACGCGCACCTACTCCGAAGCAGAGGTGACGCCCGAGGAGCGCGAAGCGATCGTGCACGCCGCGCTCCGGGCGCCGACCGCGGGCAACATGATGCTCTACACCATCATCGAGATCGCCGACCAGGCGCTCAAGGACGAGCTCGCTCAGACTTGCGACGATCAGCCCTTCATCGCCAAGGCGCCGCTCGTGCTCATGTTCTTCGCCGACTATCAGAAGTGGATCGACCTCTTCCGCGCATCGGACGTGGAGGCGCTTGAAGGCGTCGATCACCGGATGGAGCCCGGCCTCGGCGATCTGATGCTCGCGTGCTCCGATGCGCTCATCGCCGCGCAGAACGCAGTGATTGCAGCGGAGTCCCTCGGCATCGGTTCGTGCTACGTCGGCGACATCATGGAGAACGCCGAGCGCCATATCGAGCTGCTCGATCTGCCGCCACACGTCTTCCCGATCGCGATGGTGTGCTTTGGCCATCCCGCGAACGAGCGTCCGCCCACACCGCACTACGAGCGGCACATGGTGCATCGCGACGGCTACCGGCGGCTCGACGCCGACGAACTGGCCGAAGTCTCTCGCGACCTCCAGGCGTTGCACGCGCCCCACGGGCTCAAGCCGGGGCTCGCCAACTACCCGCAGGACGTCTATGCGCGCAAGTACACATCCGACTTCATGGCCGAGATGAACCGCTCGGTGGCGCTGCTCGCTGAGCGCTGGCAGCGCGGCGAGGGCTAGCAGCTCGGCGCGCAGCGAGCTCGCCGGCGCGCCGCCGAGCGGCGGCGGGGCTGTCCGAGCGTGGCGAACGTGGCATGATTGGTGCAGCCGATAACGTACTCGGACAAGCGACCGCTCCGGCAGGCGGTGTTCGTTGACCAGCAAGAAGCGAAGGTTCAAGCGTGAGTGGGTGCGTCGAGCGGTGCAGCTCGTCTCGCTCGCCATCTTCGTCGTACTCTCGGTCGCAGCACCCCTGATCGGCCTGGGCTGGTCTGCCTCTCAGCTGTTCTCGCGGCTTGACCCTCTGGTCGGGGCCAGCGTCATCATCGCGTCGCGCATGTGGGCGAGCTATGCCGTTCTCGGCATCATCACACTCGTACTCGCTCTAGCGCTCGGCCGTGCCTGGTGTGGCTGGGTCTGTCCGCTCGGCACGATCATCGATATCGTCCCCGCCCGGTCGCGCAAGAAGACGGCGGGGCTTCCCAGCTGGTTGAGGTACGGCAAGTACGTGTCGTTCGGGGTGGTCATCGTGGCCGCCATCTTCGGCACGACGTCCCCGATGGTGCTCGACCCGATCACGATCCTTCTGCGGCCTCTGCAGGAGTACGTGATGCCGCAGTTGGGGACCGACGCCATGGGGCAGGCGGTCGGCTCGTACATCTCCAGCGAGGCGATCGGCGCGCTCGCGGTCCTCTCGATCCTGCCCCTCGTGATCGTCGTAGGCCTCAACATCGTGGCCAAGCGCTTCTGGTGCAGCTCGCTCTGTCCCGCTCGGCGGTATGCTCGGCGTGGTCTCTCGTCTCGCCATCGTGCGCCGCGGCGTGGACGGCGAGACGTGCACGTCGTGTGGAAAGTGCGCTCGCTCATGTCCCACGCGCGCCATCGATCCCGCAGAGGATTTCGCCTCGAGCAGCTCGGAGTGCATAACTTGCCTGCGCTGCACCGACACCTGTCCCACTCGCGCGATCTCGTTCCGTCCCTCGATGCCCACGCCAGCTACGGCACCGTATGACCCCGACCGTCGAGAGGGGTTCGCGCTCCTCGGTGTGACGGGGGCATCGGTCGCTGCGGTCCTCGCCCTGCCCAAGATCGCCGGAGACCAGGAGATCCTGCGCCCGCCCAGTACCGATGAGCAGCGTCTGACTGAGCTCTGCGTACGGTGCGGCGCCTGCTACAGCGCCTGCCCCACGGGTGCTCTGCGCCCGAGTACGGCCGCGTTCACCGAGTCCGGGCTGTGGACGCCGATGCTCGATGTGCGCCCGGAACACTGCACGATGGACTGCAACCTGTGCGCGAAAGTGTGCCCCACGGACGCTCTGCACACGCCGACCCCGAAGGAAGCACGGGAGCTGGGGCTCGGCTCAGCGGCCGTGGTCGACAAGGAGCGGTGCGTGGGCTACCGCAAGGGCGAGCAGTGCATGAACTGTCAGGCCACGTGCCCGATCCTCGGTGCGATCACGTCGACTCGCCGGACGGTCAACTGGCACGGCGTACCGCGTACCGCGTCTGTGCCCCACGTGAACCCTGATCTCTGCGTGGCCTGCGGCGAGTGCTCCGGGGTGTGCCCGGTCATGCCTCCCGCGATCGAGGTGAAGCGCTGGGGTTCGTCGGCCTCACCTTCGTAGGACGCATCTAGCGCTCGAGCAGCACCTTCATCGTGCCTCGCTTGGCTGCGGCCTCCATCGCCTCGACTCCCTCGGCGAGCGGGAAGCGCTGGTCGATGAGGAGCGTCGGGTCGACCTCGCATCGATCGAGCATCGCGAGGGCAGGCGCGAACGGACCGCACCGCGAACCCACGATGGTGATCTCGTCGACCACGAACGGCGACAGGTCGATCGTGACCTCACCGGCATACGTCGACTTGAGCACGAGTGTCCCGCGCGGGCGCAGCGCTGACCTGGCCAGTTCCAGCCCGCTGGGCGAACCGGTCGCCTCGATGACGATGTCCCACGTGCGAGCGTCGACGTCCTCCTCGGCAAGGATCTCGATCCCTCGCGCCTCCAGCATGTCCCGCTGCTTCTGATGGCGAGCGATGACGCGCAGGTGCGCGCCTGTGGTCGCGATCACCTGGGCGACGAGCTGGCCGAGACGACCCGCGCCCACGAGCAGCACGCGGTCTGCTCGGCCCGATCTCGACCTGCTCGAGGATCTCGAGTGCTGCGGCCAACGGCTCGGTGAAGACGGCGGCCTCGGTGGTGACGCTCTCAGGAACGGCGTGCAGGTTCTCGAGGGGGAGCGAGATGTACTCGGCATGGGCTCCGTCGCGGTTCACGATCCCGAGCACGGTGCGGTTCTCGCAGTGTGTGGGATGGCCCCGCTCGCACGCGGGGCAGAAGCCGCACGCGGCGTTGATCTCGCCCACGACTCGCGTGCCGATCCATGCGGAGTCGGGTGCCGAGACGACCTCGCCGACGAACTCGTGGCCGAGCACGCCTGTGTAGGGGTAGTAGCCTCGCACGAGTTCGAGGTCTGTGCCGCAGATGCCTGAGAGCAGCACGCGGATGAGCGCTTCGCCCTCGCGGTGGGGCATCTCGATCTCTCGCATCGAGAGCTGCCTGTCTTCGAGCCAGAGCGCCTGCATGGTCCTCCTCGGGTCGCGCCGCCACAGTATAGGTACCCGCGGGAGGCCGCTGCGTGCCACTGTGGGCAGGAGCCCCGGGCGTTGGGCGCGGCCTTGCCGAGACGCTCCGCACGCCTCCTGGTAGAGTTCGACTCGAACACAACACGCTCGCCCCATGCCGGGAGGATCGATGACCCACACACGAACACTCATGGCGCTGGTACTAGCCGCGCTGCTCGCTGCCGCAGTAGTCGGCTGCTCGGGAAGTGAAGCCGAGCCCGCCACGACCGAGCCCGCCGTCGAGGAGGTACGGATCGCCGCGCTCACAGAGCAAGGCGAGATTCCTGAGACGGTTCTCGCAGCTTCCGTGGGATCGATGGAGGCTGCGGAAGGCGCTCGGCTCATGTACCTCACCGAGACCGAGGGGGTCTGGTGGGAGGGTTCCGACGCGGATATCCACGACATGACCCAAGCGTGGCGAGCCGAGTCTCCGGACAACACCTTCTACATCGTCTACTCCGAGCGGGTGCAAGAGGACGGCACCACGATGCAGCTCATCGGCGTGTACAGTCTGACGCCGACGTTCGACACGGTGACTCACGCCAACGCTCCGTACGAAGAGAGGTAGGGACGGCGGCACATGGTGCTCGCCCTCGCCATCGCCACTACGATCGGCTGTGGGCTCCTGCTGGCAGAGACCGCTCTCTTCCTGCGCAATCTGGCTCACCTGGAGCGACTCGATCGTCTCCCCGCACCCGAGCCTGAGGCCTGGCCTCGGGTCTCGATCGTCATGGCCGCGCGTGATGAGGCTGCGGATGTGGGCGACGCCGTTCGCTCTCGGCTGGCCGATGACTACCCCGATCTCCAGGTCATCCTGGTCGATGACCGCTCTACTGACGGCACCGGTGAGGCTGCGGTCGCTGCAGCTGGGGGAGACGAACGATTCTCGCTTGTCCGCGTGGACGAACTGCCGAGCGGGTGGCTCGGCAAGGTCAATGCGATGCAGCAGGGACTCGCGCAAGCGGACGGTGAGTGGCTGCTGTTCTCTGACGGAGATGTCGCCGTGAAGCCCGGCACGCTTCGCCAGTCGATCGGATACTGCGAGAGCCGAGATATCGACCTCCTCGCACTCGTGCCCTCGTTCAAGGCGGGCAGCTTCCTGATCGACGGCGTCTGGGTCGTGTTCATGCGGGGCCTCATCGTGATGGCGGATCCGGCCAAGGTCCGCGACCCGGCGAGCAAGGTCGCCCTCGGCGCTGGTGCGTTCAACCTCGTGCGTCGCTCGGCCTACGAGGCAACAGGGGGCTTCGAGCATCTGCGCATGGAGACCGGCGACGACGTTGCCCTTGCCTCGATGGTCAAGAAGGCCGGAGGCCAGCTCGATCTCGTAGACGGCAGCATGTACGCCAATGTCGCGATCTACCGCTCGGTGCGTGAGCTCATGGTGGGTATCGAGAAGAACGGGAGCACGACGGCGGCCGTTCCGTTCCCACTGCTACTGCTCGGTTTCGCTCTGCTGACCGGGCTCGTCTTCGCGCCCTTCATGGCGGCTGCGGTAGGACTGACAGCGGGTCCTGCCTGGCTCGGCGTCGTGGGCCTCTTCACGTTGGCGATCTACACGGCGAGCGAAATGTACGGGCTGTGGCGCAACACGGGAATGTGGTTCCCGGCGATCGTGTGGCCGGTGGGCTTCCTGATCCTCGTCTACGGCATGCTCCGGTCGACGTGGCTCGCACACAGGCGCGGCGGGGTCTACTGGCGCGAGACGTTCTACTCGCTCGAGGAACTCGAAGCCGGACGCAGGTTCAAGCTGTAGCCAGGATTCGGCCGAGCGGAGCCCAGCCCATCGGACCGGGTCCGGGAGTGGCGTCAGGCCTCGCTGCCCGCGCCCACGAACTCGAGCTTCCCGGACTCGACCGGCCGCATGAGGCGTACGACGGAGTAGGGCACGAGTGCCGCGACGATCAGGCCGGCGAGAAGTCCGGGCGCCCAGGTCCCGACCGACTGAAGCAGCACGCCTCCGAGCACGGGCGCCACGATCGATCCCGCGCTCTGCAGCCCTCCCGAGAGACCGAACGCCCCGCCGATCTCCTTGGGCGTCACGGACTTGGAGATGAGGCTCGAGACCACGGTGTTCTCGATCGCTATCGCGACTCCCAGAGGGGCAAGCACGACGAGCAGTATCGCAACGCTCGGGGCAGCGCCCCAGAGAGGTAGACACACGGCGGCCGCCATCAGTGCCCAGACCACGAGGCGCACCTCGGGGAACCTGCGTGTGAGCGGTCCGATGAGGGTCACCTGCACCAGGACCGAGATCACGCCCACGTACCCCAGGATGAACCCGTTGATCTGAGGGCGTCAGGTCGAGAGCGAGCAGCCCCCACTGCGTGAACGTCCCCTGGAAGAGCGCGAACGCGAACCAGAAGAAGAACCGGACAGTGAGCACCTGGCCGAAGAGCGGCCGCCGCAAGGCTGCCTGCAGGCGGGCGAGCGTGAATCCGGAGCGGGGCTGCCCGGCAAGCTCAGCTTTGCGCTCGGGAGTGAGGGTCTCGGGCAGGAACAGCAGTACGAGAGCGATGTTGGTGAACGCCACACCCGCAGCCACGAAGGCGGGTGCCGAGTAGCTGATCGCCGAGAGCGCACCGCCCAGCGCCGGCCCGATGATGAATCCGAGGCCGAAGGCGGCGCCGGTGAGCCCGAGTCCGCGTGCCCGGTTCTTCGTGTCGGTCACGTCCGAGATGTAGGACTGTGCGACGGTGAAGTTCGCTCCGGTCAGACCGTCGAGGATGCGGCCCAGGAAGAGCATCCACAGCGACGAGGCGAAACCGAGGATCAGGAACCCTGCGGTGGTCCCCAGGATGCTGACGATGAGTATGGGACGCCTGCCGTAGATGTCAGACAGACGCCCCAGTATCGGCACACCTACGACCTGAGCCGCTGCATACGACGCGACGAGCAGGCCGATCATGGTCGGGCTCGCGCCCAGCTCGGTGGCGTAGTAGGGCAGCAGCGGGAGGATGAGCCCGAAGCCGAGCACATCGACGAACACGATGATGAAGATGACCGTGAGTCTGCGACGGTCCATCTGTCAGCGCCGGCCCGCCAGGCCTATGTCGGGATGAGCGTGTTGGAGAACACCATCCAGGCAAGGATGGTCTTGGCGACCAGGCTCAGCAGTATGTACGTGCTCTCGCCGACCAGGTAGTTCTTCCACGGACCGATGCGCTTGTACTGCAGGATCATGTTGATCGCGAAGCTGTTGAAGAAGATGAACAGCACGACGAAGATCGCGTAGACGAAGCTGGGCGGGTTGCTGTCGGTCGTCGGGCTCCAGATGTAGTAGGCGATGATGCAGCCACGGCACGATGCCGGCGATGCAGCCGAAGATGTAGCTGCGTCCAGTTGGGGTTGCCCGGCTCCTCGTACTTCTCCATGAGCGCCCCGAACAAGATCATCGTCGAGTTCACGGCGAAGATCGCGACCGAGTGCGGCGATGTCGTAGATGCCGGGCAGCATCGCGATGAGCGACACCATGATCGATGAGCTGATCGAGTACTCCATCCAGCGCGCGTAGTTGCGGTTCGCTGCCGAGGTTGCGCGGTGTACCACGGGAAGATGCCCGGCATGGCGATGAGGAAGTGTGCGATCGCCGAGAGGAACAGGAAGCTCGCCACTGCGTATCCGACGGGGACCTCGAAGAGCACCTCGGGCGTACCCAGGGCGGTGCCGGGCGGTCCTGCGAGGAAGCTCGCGGTCACAGGTAGAGAGAAGTCATTCGACAGTGCCACGACCGCCGCTCCGGATGCCGCATGGAAGAAACCCATGACGACGTTGTAGATGCGAAGTCTCGCGAATGCCTTGTCCACTATGACCACCCGTCCATCGTCAAGCCCGTTACGTGCCACCAGGTTTCTACCCTTGTTGCGCTCCTCATCACGATTGGCATGGTGGTGGCAGTGGGCATGTACGCTGCAGGCACCCAGTGGAGCACCGAACGAGAAGCCCACATGGCGCACCCGAAGGCTCGTCCGATTGGAGGAATCATGGCTCCCAGAGACAGGATCGAGCCCGGCCCCGGTCAGGAATCGGCGTGGGACTACCCTCGCCCGCCCCGGGTCGAAGAGGTCACCAAGCGGCTGCGGGTGGTGTTCGCAGGCGAGACGGTAGCGGAGACAGATCACGGCCTTCGCGTGCTCGAGACGAGCCATCCGCCCGCCTACTACTTCCCGCGCGATGACGTGAGGATGGAGCTGCTCGAACCTGCGGTCGGCACCACGTTCTGTGAGTTCAAGGGCGAGGCCTCGTACTTCGCGATCGTGGTGGGGGAGAGCATCGCACGCAAGGCCGCGTGGACCTACGAGTCACCGTCCCCAGGCTACGAGGAGCTGGCTGGGCGACTCTGCTTCTACGCGTCTCGCGTGGACGCCTGCTACGTGGGCGACGAGGAGGTCACGCCTCAGGAGGGGGACTTCTACGGCGGCTGGATCACGTCCGACGTTGTCGGTCCCTTCAAGGGCGGGGCTGGGACGATGGGCTGGTGAGACTCGGTGTGAAACGAGCAGCCACGAGCGGGCTGAAGGGGGAGTGGTGGCTGGCTGTCCCCTTCCTCGCGATAGCCATGCTGGCAGTGTTCGTGCTGCCCCACTCCGCCGCCGCTCATGCGCCTGCCCTGGAGGACTCCGTGGGTCTCGAGCAGGATGCGGGTGAGCAGGGTGAGCCCATTCCCATCGGCGGCCCGGAGAAATCGAGAGCCATCTACGGCTATGTGGCCGAGGGGGAGACGGATGCGTACGCGTTCACGACCACCGATAGGGTCACAACCACCGTGCGTGTGATCGTGCCGGCCTATCCCGAGCACGAGGGGTTCCGACCCTCGATCGTGCTCGAGGCCGACGGGGTGGAGGTCGCCCGTGCGCAGGACCCCGCAGGGTCCGAGCGAGAGGCTGACTTCGAGCCCTTCTCACTCACATGGTTCTGGCAGGGTCCGGCGCTGGAGTACGATTTCGCACCGGAGGAGGAGTACATCGTCCGCATCGAGCCGGGCAACGGGAGTGAGTCGAACGGCCGCTATGTCCTGACTTTCAGCGGCCCCGAGGAGTTCACAGGCTCAGATATCCGCACCACGATCCGTGGCCTGCCGCGTATCTGGTTTGGAGCCTACGGCGGTGCCGCGCCTCGCTGGAACACTCTTGCTCTGATTCCGGTCGCGTTCCTGCTGCTCGCCGTTGGAGCGGTCGCGTACCCTGTGATCAGGCGCGTCTCCCGCCGCTGGACCTAGTTGCGCGAAAGCACCTAGCACGTCTCGGGCAGCGAGGCCGTGAGATCTGCGATGGCCTCGTCGTCCGGCTCCCCGGCGTGATGCCAGAGGATGTTGCCGCTGCAGTCGACAAGGAACACGTAGACCGTCTCGAACGACGGGAGCCCCAGATCCGAGGCGAGCTCGCCGAGGTCGGTGTAGGCGGTCAGCGTATGCTCTCGGACCTCTCGGTCTGGGATGCCGGCCCGCATGCCGCCGTCGATGCCGGAACGGAACAGACGGTACGCCTTGGAGATACTGGGAACCTCCCAGACCTCCATCCCCGGGTTGTCCTCGGCGATCTTCTCCAGTGGCCCCGTCCATCGGTTCACGATCGACTGGTGCCACTGTTGGAACGCCATGAGGATCACGTGCGGACCCCCGGGCAGGTCGTGAGGGATGACGTAGCTCGTGCCCTCCAGATCCCGTACCTTCAGTTCTGGGAAGCGGTGCTCGGACATCGCGTGCTCCTGCCTATCTCGGGAGGCGGCTGCCACGCGCACCCTCGCTCAGCGAGCGGCTAGCGGCGGCCTCATTCTTCGCGGACGCGGGGAGCAGCTCGGTCACGCGCTCGGCGATCGCGGCGATCGCGAGTGGGTGCTCGTTCCACGCGCCCAGGTTGACGACCTCGATGCTGCTATCCAGCGTGGCCTTCTCGACGAGCTCGGGGACGTCGTACTGGCTGTGCAGTGATTCGGCGCTGATACCCGTCGAGAAGTACACGAGTTTGTCGATCCCGCGCTTCGCGATCTCTTCGGCCCTGTCGGGCACGTAGGGCTTCTTGAACTCCATCCACGCCAGGTCGATCTTGTCTCGGTCGTAGCCCGCTTCTACCAGCTTGTCGATGATGCCGTGGCGCAACTCGAGCTCGTGCTCGGTCTCGGTGGGCCACTCGACGTCCCACTCGTCGGGCTGTCCGTGACCCACGAGCAGCACGCCGACCCTCTCGCGCGGCACGTCGCCCCGCTCGGCCTCGACCTTGTCGAGGAACATCTGGTGCAGGGTGTCCGAGTCCCAGAGTGGGCCGGTGTGGCTCACGGGGACGCCGAGCGCATCGGTGTCGACCTCCTCGATCTGCTCCTCGCCCTCGGCAGTGTGGTTTGAGATCGAGACGAAGACCTCCGCGACCACGACGTCGCTCGCGCCCTCGTTGAGGGCCCGGATCAGCGCCGCGTCCGGTCGTGGATCGTCGTCGAGGAACGACGGGTAGACGCGCACGTTGTAGCCCTCGGAGACGAGCGTGTCATCGAGTGCTTGGGCCATGCCGAGGTGACGCTGGCGATGCTGGCTCGAACCGACCGTGAGATAGGCCTTGCGTAGGTTGTAGAGGAAGAATGGACGAGCGATGAAGGGTACGAAGGCGATTCCCTGCTCGTCGAACTCCCGGAACTGGTTGAGCCAGCCGATCGGATCGTAGGTCTCAGGCTCACCGTGAGTGAAGTAGACGACGGCGGTGTGGCCCTCTCCGGTGTCCTCAGCCCTGCGTGTCAGCTCCGGTATCTCTCGCGGATCGTCTCGGCCGAGCACGATTCGTGCATTGGCCACGTACCCGACGAGCACGCCGAAGAGTGCCACTCCGGCCGCGAGGGCGAGTTCGATGCCACTGAACTGCCAGACAGCAACCACAAGGATGAGGAACAGTGAGAGCAGGGTCAGCGTGAGCGCTCGGCCCATGCGGACTGGATGCACCGTAAGATAGGTGAGGAAGAACCAGCCCAGAGCGAACCCGAGTCCGGCCATCAGCACCCAGCGTGCGTACTCCATCCGATATCTCCCTTGCGTTCTGCGCCGCCGAAGGAGTGCAGCGCTGAGCTGAGCAGTATCTACCCTACCTCACCAAGATGGCTGCCCAGCATCTATCTGTCGTCGAGCACGACGAGTCCGAGGTATCCGTCGACGCTCACAGACTCGCCGTCTGCGATCCACCTGGTCGCGTCGGTGATGCCGGTGACACATGGAAGCCCGTGCTCACGGGCGACGATGGCTCCGTGCACGAGCATCCCGCCGCGACGTTCGACGATACCGGCGGAGCGAGCCGCATAGGCTGCGGTGTCGGGCTCGAGAGCATCGGCTACCACGATGTGCTCGGGCCGGAGATCGAGCAGGTCACTGCGGTGGCGGATCAGCTTCGCCGGTCCCGATGCGGTGCCGGGACTGGCGGGCTGTCCCACGAGCTGTCTCGGTCGCGTGCGGGATGAGGGCTGGCCATCCTGCGGACGGTTCGAATCGAGCGAACCGTGTGTGGCACGGTCCAGGTCGCCTCGGGACTGCTCGAGCCGCCTGTCGACGACCCTGCCCGCTAGGCGGCGATCGATCTCGGCACGCACACGTGGCAGTTCTCGCTCGATTCGTTCGAGGTACAGATTGTCGTCATCGCGCAGCCTCCACGATGCTCGTCCGAGCTCTAGCACCCGCATCGACTGCTCTTCGGCTTCCGCCTCTCTTGCGCGCCGTCGGTACGAGAGCTCGAGATCGTCTCGGTCCGTGGAGTCGGCGCCGGATTCGGGGAAGTCGATCCCGAGTTCGGAGAGGAGTTCGCGATGGGTCGCAAGCTCGTCACGATCTCTGAGGAGAAGCCCGACGAACTCGAAGGGGTCCTCAGGTCTCACCAGCGAAACGTACACGCTGCCAAAGAGGCGGGCGCCGTGAGCGAACGGTATGAACTCCCGCTCGTAGACAGCCCTCCATGTGTCCACTTCTCCGACGGCCTTCTCCGCATGCGCTCGGAGCTCCTCGTCGTCAAGGTCCGCCAGGTCGACTGCAGCCAATCGCCTTGCGGCCTGCTGCATCGAGGGGAGTCGCTCGTGCTCGATCGACTCGCGGAGGCTCTCCAGCCGGTCGACAGAGGGCGTGAGGTCCAAGTACTGCCTGCGCGAGTCGTCGGGCAGCGTGGTGATCGGACGCGCCTGCGTGAGGAGGAGCGAACTGCCGTCAAAGGTCCACTCGCAGTCCTGAGGAGCACCCTGTAGCTCTTCTGCGCGACGGGCCACAGACCAGACATCCTCCACCTCCATCTCACTGAGTGGTGGCTGGGCTGCTCGCTCGGGGTCGAGCTCCTCGACCTGCGGCCCTCGAAGGCTTGCCACGAGTTGACGGAGACGCTTCGTGGGCGGCGAGTGGAGGAGGATGGACCCGTCTCGTGCTAGCCTCCAGCGGTCGGGTTCCACGCGGTCGCTCACGAGTCCTTCGCCAAGTCCCCACACGGCCTCGACGATGCCGTACTCGCCTCCCATTGGGTCTCGCGTGAAGGCGATGCCACTGCGCTCGCTCGTCGCAAGCCTCTGTATGACGACCGCCATCGTGCTGTGGCGTGCGTCAAGGCCGAGCTCGGAGCGGTACAGCAGAGCCCGATCGGAGAAGAGGGAGGCCCATACGGATCGAACTGCATCGGTCATCTCCTCGTCTCCGCCCACACCCACAACGGATTCGTGGACACCGGCGAAGCTGTGCTGCGCGCTGTCTTCTCCGGGTGAGGAGGAGCGGACGACGAACGCGGCGTCTCCAGCAAGCGACCGGGCGGCGGCCAGGATCCGCGCCTGAATGGAGCTATCGAGCGGTGTGTTCAGGAACCAGCTGCGGATGCGGTGCGCAGCATCCCAGAGTTCCTCCCAGCGGTATTCCTCGGCAGGCTTTCGCGCGAGCTCGAGCGCGATGCGGTCGGCAAGTCCCGAGGATTCCACGAAGCCCGCATAGACGTTGGTGGTCAAGACCACGCCCGCCGGTACCGGAATCCCGGCGTCGAGCATCTCACCGAGAGCGTGAGCTTTGCCACCGACAAGCGTGAGGGGAGCATCACCGGCGTGGTTGAGTGCGAGGATCTCTGTGACGCCGCTATCCGGGCTGTCGCTCACTCGGAAGCGTCCACCATCGTCACGGCCTGGAAGCGCTGTACGACGTACCACCGGTCGATCTCCACGCGTACGAGAGACGTGGATGGAGCGTCGAGGAAGTCTGCGAGATGGGGATGGCGGGCGAGGAGCGCGACACGTGCGCGCTCGGCGGAGGTGTTGCGGCACTTGGTCGCGGTCCCGATTCCGGTGGCAGCGGCCGCCTCCGTGAAGTCGCGGGTCTGGTTGGCCCGATTATCGATCAGCAGGGACACGTTCTCGTTGGACTCGAGGTTGCCCCACTTGCGTGAGGAACGAGTCGTTGCGACGTAGACGGTGTCCCTTCCGTCGGCGGCGAATGCCATGAGCGAGGCATAGGGTAGGCCGTCTCTCTCTGTGGCGAGCACGACAAGCGCTTGCGATGAGAGCAGTTCATCGAGTCGCTGTTCGGCAGGGTCCACGACGCTACTCTCCCGGCTCGCTCTGTAGCGACGCGCGCGCCTTGGCGGCGGCGGCACGTGCATCGACCTCGGCATACCTCTTGGGCGAGAGCTTGCGCATGAAGGGTAGTCGAAGCCGTACATGACCATCGCGTCCTCGGGGATAGGCAGGTGGCCGGATCGCTTCGCGTCGAGGTACTGCTTGAAGTTGGGCCAGTAGGCCATCATAGAACGCGATGTTGACGACGAAGGCGTACGTCATCACCCAGGGGTCGAAACCGGTCCGCCACCAGAGCCAGGGGATGAGGAGGAAGATGCCACCGGCGTCGGCCACGACGCCATCGCGGATGACCCAGAGTCCGATGACCTGCGATGCCACGCTCGTCACGATGACCGCGACCCAGTCGATCACGAGCATGCCGCCGAGGATGCACGATTGACCGGCGCCGCCCTTGAAGCCATGGAAGACGGGCCAGTTGTGGCCGATCGGCGTCATCATCGCGCAGACCAGGTAGTAGGGCTGGTCAGGGTAGAGGAGGTAGAAGACAAGCGTGGGCACGAAGGCCTTCGCGATGTCGAGGAAGGCTACGGTGAGGCCCCATTTCGCGCCAAGCTGCAGCCTGACGGCGGTGGCGCTGATGGTGGGCGAGACGATCTTGGCGCCGCCGTCGGGCGTGACCAGCTCGATCGGCTTGACCTCTTCCTCGGCTACCAGCTTGGTCACGACCCGCGCGTAGGAGACCGAGCCGGAGAGATACCCGATGACAGCGGCAAGCGGCCATGATCACGTAGTTCATGAGTGCTCGGTCTCCCCTAGCTTGTGGACGGCGGTTCCTTCTGCGGTTCCGACGTGGACCATGTCCCCCTCGACCCGCGTCTCGTAGACCCTGAGCGGCCGTGGGTGTCTCACGAACTCGGCCATGCTCTTCGCTGTACCTTTCCAGTTCGTCCACTCCAGCACGTGTCCGTCGCGCAGGTCGAACCGAGAGTGATGCAGCGGGCAGACGACGACGGTGTCCTCCAGCGTACCCTTCGTCAGGTTCGCATGGAGATGCGGACAGTACGCGTCGCTGGCGTAGAACGCGCCGTCGACGTTGGCGATCAGCATCTTGTGACCGTCGACCTCGACCTGCTTCATCTCGCCGTCGGCGATCTCGTCCACGTTGATCGCGGCGATGTACCCTTCATCACTCACGGTACGCCTCCTCTGACAGACTCCGTTGCTTCCTGTATCCCGCAAAGACCGTCCCGTGTACCATGCTTGGGCACAATGTGAGTAGGCTCACGTTCTCTGATGATGTGGGGAGGAGGCTTCGTGGCAGGCGCAGGGCCAGCGGTCCGACGTATCGACGACAGCGGCGCACTTGCGCGGTTTCGCCAGGCACCGCCCCACGTTGGGGCCAAGGCAGAAGGCCTGCACTTCCTCGCGAGCAGAGGCATGCGCGTACCGGTGACCCTGGCGATCCCGTGGGACGCGGAGCCGCGCGGCGACGACGATCTGTCGGCTGCCGCGTCCGAGGCGGCACGTGCCGCCTGCGCTCACGAAGACGCCTGTCGGACTCCGCTCGCTGTGCGTTCCTCGGCCAACATAGAAGACGATCCCGAGCACTCGTTCGCCGGTCAGTTCGAGTCGGTGCTCGATGTCGTGGGCGAGGCGGAGCTTGCCGAGGCGATCGAGCAGGTGTGGGAGCATGCACGTTCCGACCGCGTCCGCGAGTACGCCGAACTCGCAGGCGTCGATCCGGCGCAGATCCACACGGCAGTCATCGTGCAGGAGCAGGTCGCGGCCGAGGTCTCGGGTGTCGCCTTCGGCAAGAACCCCCTCACCGGCCTTGACGAGGTCATCGTCGAGGCCGTACGAGGCAGCGGCGAGCTTCTCGGCAGGGAGGGGGTCACCCCCTCGCGCTGGGTCTGGAAGTGGGGCGAGTTCATCGAGGAGGATGACCGCGAGGAGATCGGCTGCGATATCGTCGCAGAGGTCGTGGCGGGCACGCGCCGGATCCAGGAGGCCTATGGTGCCCCGGTCGATGTCGAGTGGTGCTGGGACGGTTCTGAGCTCTGGTGGGTCCAGGTCCGCGAGATCACGGCCCTCAAGACCGCCCGACTCTACTCGAACCGTATCTCGCGCGAGGTGCTTCCCGGTCTCATCAAGCCGCTGGTGTGGTCGGTCAACACGCGCCTCGTGAACGGCGCCTGGGTCGACCTCATCACCGAGATCATCGGAGAGAACGACATCGCACCGCGCTCGCTGTCGAGGACCTTCTACTACCGCGCCTACTTCGATATGGGCACGTTCGGGACGATCTTCGATGCCTTTGGCATGCCACGGGAGAGTCTCGAGCTCCTGATGGGCATGGAGTCCGAAGGAAGCGAGCGGCCTTCACTCCGGCCTTCGGCACGCGGTCTCAAACACGGGCCGCGTCTTGCGCGGTTCGGCTGGAGCAAACTGCGCTACGGTCCCAAGATCGAGGCGTTCTTGCACCGCAGCGAGACTGCGTATGACTCCTATGGTCCCGACGACGCGGCAGCCAGGGACGACGAGGCGCTGCTGGAGCGCATCGAGTCGCTGTTCGAGACGGATCATGAGGCTGCATACTTCAACATCGTCACGCCGCTCCTGGCGCAGTTCAACTCGCGCAAACTCAGGAAGCAACTGGAGTCCAACGACGTGGATCCCAATGAGTTCGACACGCGCGGCGAGGGCACGGATTGGGACGAGATCGATCCTGCGCGAGCGATGCTCGCACTCACGCGGGCCTACGATGGGTCAGATGACGCCATCCGGCAGCTGGTTGATGCGGGAGAGTACGACGAGCTACGAAGGACCGCGAGCGCCGAGGGCTTCATGCGCGAGTTCGACGCATACATCGTTCGCTTCGGGCATCTGAGCGACTCGGGAAACGACTTCTCCTCAGTTCCCTGGTCCGAGCAGCCCGGCGAGGTCCTCAAGACGATCAGCGGCCAGAGAGACTCTGATGAGACCGCCACGCTGACGTGGGATCGGTTGGATCTCGATCCTGCCCAGCTCAAGCGGTTGCGCAAGCCCTATGAGCGGGCGCGCCTCTACCAGCACTATCGGGAGTCGGTCGGCTCGGTGTACACGAAGGCCTACGGGCTCTTCCGTGTCTACTTCATCGAGGCCGGGCGTCGTCTGGTCGAGCGAGGCAAGCTCCTAGACGTCGACGACGTCTTCTTCCTCTACTACGACGAGCTCTCCGACGCGCTTCTCGCACAGGGGGACCTCGATCCCGTAGCGACGGTGGCACGACGGCGCGAGGAGTTCGAGTATGCACGGACGCTCGTGCCGCCAGAGACCGTGTTCGGCGAGGACCCCGAGCCCATCGAGCCCGGCTCGTTCGCCGAACTCAAAGGCACGCCCACATCGCGCGGGCAGTATCGCGGTCGGGCTGTCCAAGTGAGCGGACTGGGCGACGCCCAGAAGCTCATCGACGGCGACGTCCTGTTCGTGCCCTTCACCGATGTTGCGTGGACACCGCTCTTCGCCCGAGCGGGTGCTGTCGTGGCCGAGTCGGGCGGCTTCCTCTCCCATGCCTCCATCGTGGCGCGTGAGCGTGGGATTCCCGCGGTCGTATCGGTCTCCGGCGCAACCCAGGTGCCCGACGGCGCCCAGGTGCACGTCGACGGCTACTCGGGCATCGTCACCATCCTCGATAGTGACGCCGCCGGCGATGCTCAAGACGAGAGCCGTTCATCCACCGCGCGCTGATACGCCCCCGGAAGCTCACAGGTGTTGGGTCCCTCCACGAGCACGCGACACTCGCGGTCGATCCCCTTGAGCGTCCCGTTGAACACGAAGTGGTGGAAGGGCAGCACCGCATACCAGTACGCC
Source organism: uncultured Actinomycetes bacterium (assembly GCA_963850695.1). Taxonomy (GTDB): domain Bacteria; phylum Actinomycetota; class Coriobacteriia; order Anaerosomatales; family CAWKMJ01; genus CAWKMJ01. The sequence continues at coordinate 138,489 of CAWKMJ010000003.1, read as the reverse complement.
CTGCCGAGGAGCCCTTTGGGATCGAAGGTTGCGGTCTGGCGCACGAGCGTGTTCTCGCCGAGTGGGTGCAGCTCGTACTGCAGCCACCCCTTGCCGGGTAGCTTCATCTCCGCTTCGAGCCGCAACAAGCGAGGGGCGTCTACCTTCTCCACGCGCCACCACTCGAGGTGATCCCCCTCGATGAGAGCGTACTGATCGCGCCTTCCTCGTCTGCGGCCAGGTCCACCGATCAGCTGGTCCATGAAGCCGCGGATGCCCCAGAGCGTGTCGAACGCGTACCAGCCGCGCTCACCTCCGATGCACGCGACCGGATCGAAGGCGGCCTCAGGAGGACAGTGGGCAACGACCGCACGTGAGTCCACGTACCGACCCTCGCGCGACAGCGTGTGAGGCTCCATGTCGTCCCCGAACTCGTCGGCCCAACAGATGCTGGCGAACGCGACATCCTCATCGCTCAGCGCCCGCTTCATCGCTGCCATCGCTCCCATGGGTCTGACCTCGGGGAAGTCGCGGCTTGCGGCATCGTCGACGACTGTGGTGGGGAAGCGCAGCGACTCGGCCAACTGCCGCCCGACGGTAGCTTGTCGGGGAGTGAACAGGTACAGCCACCAGCCCGAGAGCCCCGGCGAGAGGAAGGGCACGGGGATGACGAGGCGCTTGAGTCCGCGGGCGTCGGCGTACAGACGCATCAGTTCGCCGTATGTGCACGTGTCGGTTCCCCCGATCTCATAGACCGTGTGGAGTGCCTCAGGGGCGAGCTCGAGCTCGACGGCGTTCGTGAGGTAGCTCGTCACGTCGTCGATGTAGATCGGCTGGGCCTCGCTGCGAACCCACCGTGGGGTCGTCATCGCCGGCAGCTTCTCGACCAGGTTCCGTATCATCTCGAAGGACGTGGAGCCGCTGCCGAGCACGATCGATGCCCGGAACTCGATCACTGGGATGCCGGTCTCAGACAGGATGCGTCCGACCTCATGCCTACTCGCAAGATGTTCGGAGAGATCACCAACGTCTTCACCGAGTCCGCCGAGGAAGATGATGCGCCTCACGCCGGCATCTGCGGCAGCCGACGCGAAGATCTCGGCGGCTTTGCGATCACGCTCGGCATAGCCCTCGCCGCCGCCAAGTGTGTGTACGAGGTAGAACGCGGTGTCCACGCCCTGGAGAGAGGCGCGAACCGCTTCGGCCTCGAAGGCGTCACCGGCGACGGTCTCGGTGCCCCTGGGCGCGCGGATGCGTCCGGGCGTGCGGGCCGAGGCGCGAACGTGGTACCCGGCGCGGGTCAGCGGCTCGATCACCCGCGAGCCGATGTAGCCGGTGGCTGCCGTCACGAGGACGAGCCGAGCGGACGCGGCGATGTTTGCTGAGGCAGAGGATTCGTCGTCCATGGGACGTGTGTACCCATGTGGTGTGAGCTTGGTCGCATCCGAGCGTCGCCCCAGATGGCACTGTTCTGTCAGTCCTACTGGTTCGCGGCGTCCTCGGACTGTTCGATCATCTCGTTCATCTCGTCGACGGCCGCTTCGGCATCGCTCGCACCGCCGGCGCTGTTCTCGATGTCCTGCTCGAACTGCTCGGCCTCTTCCTGCTGTTGCTCCTGGAGCGCGTCCTCGGCGCTCTGACAGCCGGTGGCTGTGAGCACGAAGCCGAGCACGCAGGATGAGGGCGAGCGCGACGAGTACCGCTCGCCTGGAGATGTCTCTCAGATACGGGGTGGCGTTCATGGCTGCTCCTCTCGCCTCCGCGTCCTACATCATCATCGGAAGATGCGGCGCGAGACGTGAGCCGCAGGCGCTAGCCGAGGTCGATCTCTGCAGGCAACGAGCCCCTCGTCGGGACCCCACTGCTCGTCGCCGAAGTCCCCCTCGGCGATCTTCTCGATCGGCATCCTCATGTACTTGCCGCTGGCTTCGACGGCCACCGTGCCATCGGCGAGCACGATCTCTCCCGACCCCTCGAAGAGCCGTCCCCGGTCGTTGGTGATGCGCGCGACCGCGCGTACCTCCTGGTCGAGCGGGACGGGCTTGCGAAAGCGCACCGAGAGCTCGACCGTGACTCCCCACGCGCGCGGGTCGCCCACGCTGATCGCCCGGCCGATGGTCTCATCCAGCAGGGTCGTGGCGATCCCGCCGTGCAGCCGTCCCGGATAGCCCTGGTTCTCTTCGCGCGGCATGAACACGCCCACCAGCTCTCCGTTCTCGAGCTCCAGGAAGCGCGCGTGCAGACCCACGGCGTTCTCCGTGCCACACACCATGCAGTTGGTGCTCACGTGCTGTGCTCCGGTGACCTTTGGCGACATGCGGTGCCTCTCCAACGTGCGTGCCGCACCTGAGTTCGCCGGACCGAGCCGTGCGAACACGGCACCACGCGGGTAACAAGTGATGGGGGACGCCAGGAGCATGGTAGACCCTCATGCCGAGGATGGCCAAGGAGCACCGTGCCACACGAGGACTACATGAGACGCGCGATCGAGCTCAGCCGCGAGAGGATGCGCGCGGGCGAGGGCGGTCCGTTCGGTGCAGTCGTCGTCCTCGATGGCGAGATCATCGGCGAGGGGTGGAACGAGGTCACGAGCACCAACGACCCCACCGCACACGCCGAGATCGTGGCGATCCGCTCTGCATGTGAGCGCATCGGTGACTTCTCGCTCGAAGGCGCGTTCATCTACACGAGCTGCGAGCCGTGCCCCATGTGCCTCGCAGCCATCTACTGGGCGCGTATCTCGCGCATCTACTACGCCAACACCGCCGCCGACGCGTCAGAGATCGGCTTCGATGACGAGTACCTCTATGAGGAGCTCGCTCTCGAGATGGTGGAGCGCGAACTCGAGGCCGAGCGCCTCCTTGCCGAGGAGGCCATCGTGGTCTTTGCGGAGTGGGACCTCATGGAGGACAAGACGGAGTACTGAGGTCTACTCACACCACACGCGGATGGTGTCCCCATTGGCCGAGTCCACGTTGACCTCCATCTCGCGCAGGCTCTCCGTGAGCTCCTCGATATCCTCGGGCTTGAGGTTCTGGAAGTCGATGGACATGCCGTGCTCGGACATGGACTCGTCGATCTGGTCCATCGCCTGCGGGGGGATCAGCGATGTGAGCTTGAGGCCGGCCCTCACCAGACTCAGCGGCACGCGCACGTCCACGTTGTCGCCATCGGTGCTCAAGACCTTCACGTAGAGGAACTTGGGCAGGGGGAGCGGACCGCCCGGCTTGTCGGCGGCTGCGGCCGTAGCAGAGTCTGGCTCGACCGCGTCGAGGAGGCGCTCGGCCTCGCGTCGCAGAGATCTTCCCGTCGGCCAGCAGGCCAAGGATACGGCTTCTCTCTTCAGTCATCGTCTTGTCCTTTCTACTTGATCGTGACGTGCACGAGAGTGTCGGGTCCGTTGACGTCGGCGTGAATCCCGCGCGTCTCGGCAAGCAGCTTCATGCTGCCGAGCACCAGGAGCGTGTAGTGGTGATAGCGCTGTCCCGTGATGAACAGGACGACATCGACGAGGATCGTCACCACGAGCACAAGTGCGAGGACGATCAAGATGAGCGGCCACAAGAGGAACAGTGGGAGCCAGATACGGAAGCCCTTCTCCCCGCTCTCCTTGACCTTCACGTCGATGAGCCACGGAGGGAGGATCATTGCTCCAGCCTCTCCGCGGCCTCCTCGGCGGTGATCTCGCCCTGCTCCAGCAGGTCGAGCACGTCGCCTGTGTCAGAAGGCTGCTCGATATGGACCAGCTTGAGCTGGTCGGTGATGCGGTTGAGCCGGTTCTTCACGGTGGGGTAGCTCACGCCGAAGGCCTTCTCCATGTGCTTGATCGATCCGTGGCACCGCACGAACTCGGCGACGTAGATCTGGTCCTCGTCTGTGAGCCGAGCCAGCAGCGGAACCTCGAAATCGCCCTCGATGGCGATCCCCGTGTCTTCCATGCGGACACCGGTGACGACGAATTCCTTGTCGCCCGTAAGGTTCGTGAGTTCATGCCATTCACGCGTCATTGCGGTTCCCTCCTTCACTTCGTACATGGAGTCTATACCCAGAACTTAAGAAACTCAAGTCAGACATTGAGAAAATCAATACGCGCGGGCATACATGCGAAACATGGGGCGAGATGGCGGGCTGGGGGGCTCCTGCAGGTGCGGCCGCCGCACGGCCCGGGGCTAGCTGACCGAGAGGGACTGCCGCATACGCCTGGCAAGCACGAGGATCACCGGCACGAGCGCGGCGCAGATGACCACCGCGACAGCCAACTCTCCCCAGACGTCGGCGAGATCGTAGCCTCTGATCGTCACGTTGAAGATGGGATTCAGGAACCAGTAGGTAGGGAACAGCTTCGCGATCCACTGCGGCCAGTTGGGGAAGATGTAGAAGATGACCGGCGCGAAGATGAAGATGTTGAGCGTCTTGATCAGTGTGTAGAGCGTCTTGATGTCTCGCGCGCCGGTGGCGTAGATGATCCCGATCTCCGCGCACATGAGGCATGCGATGACCATCGAGATGACGAGTGCGGGGTAGTTGTTCCCCAGGGCGCCGTTGAGCGCCAGGGTGACGATCGAAAGGAAGAACGCGAGCACGAAGCCGAACACCGCCTTCGCGGTGAGGAACTCGGTGAACTTGAGCGGCGTGGTGAGTATGGCTTGCAGCGTGCCTTGCTCGCGTTCCGCGACAACGTAGAACGCCGGGACGAAGACGCCCGCCACGATCAGCGCGTAGATCATGATGGACGGCACAAGCCGCGTCGCCATGGGCAGGACCTCGGCATCGCCCAAGCGCGTGGTCTCGATGTTGACCGGGGGCGCTTCACCTTCGACCGCCCGGACGAGATCGATCGCAGTCACCACGACGATGATGCGCTCTGAGGCGATGCTTTCTCCCGCGACGTAGATGCCGAGTTCGGGCCGCTCACCGGCCCTGACGGCCTCGTCGAAACCATCGGTGAGGACGATTCCCGCATCGAGGTCGTGTGCCTCGAGCTGGCCGAGGAGCTCGTCCTCATCGGCGACGATACTGGCGTCGAGCTCTTCCATGTCCTGCACGGAGATCGTGATCTCGGAGTCGCCATGGTCGACCACGCCAAGTCGCGGCTTGGAATCGAAGAGCGAACCGAACACCATCTGGATGAGCACCGTGAGGATGAGAGGCATCGCGATCGCGAAGAAGAAGATGCCCTGCCGAGGGCTCGTGCGGACATCCTTGCCGATGACCTTGAGCGTTCTCGAAAGACTCATAGCGTCTCGACCTTCCTGCGCAGCACGAGCCACCCGGCCCCGAGAAGCACGGCGCACCACACGGTGGCGTACACGATGGGCTCGATCAGCTCATCCCAGCCCAGGGCGTACACGCTCGCACCCTCCATGGCGGCGATCACTCCCCACGAGGGAATCAGGCGCACGATCCATGACGAGGTTCCGGGAAACATCACGGCGAAGGCTGGGACGAACAACGGGATGATGAAGAGCATCCCGTAGAACAGCGTGCCCATGAAGTCCTTGCCAGCCGCCCCGGTGAGCATGCCGATGGCGGCAGCCATGACGCCACCGAGCAGGGTGGCAACGAGCAGTGCCGAGACGTTCGCTCCCGAGAAGGCCTGGGTGAGCAGGAGAATGAGTACGGCCTGGACGGTGGCTATGGCGGTGCCGACGATGACCTTGGATGTGAGCACATCGGTGACGCGCGCCGGGGTCACCAGCATCGCGACGACCGTCTTCTCCTGGATCTCGATGGCGATCAGAGATGCGAGAGCGAGCGCCTCTACGACGATGATCATGAAGGCGAACATCGGCCGCATGCGGTCCTTGAACGGTATCTGATCACCCGACATATCGGTGCCGACGACGATGGTCTCCTCGGCAGGGAACGTGACCGGGAACGCCTCTTCGGGATCCTCCCCTGCGGCCACCGCCTGAGCGCCGTAGGAGAGCTCGCGAACGATCGCTGAGATGGCTCCGGTGATCTCCTCGGGCACGTCGCCCTCTAGGTAGATGCGAACGGATGTCTCTTCGCCGGACAGCGACGCCTCGACGAAATCCTCGGGGAACGCGAGCCCTACCTGGATACGGCGTTCCTCGCCCTCGATCTCGACCTTCTCGCGCGCCTCGATGGTGGCGACCATCTTCTCCTCGGAGTCGAACGTGGCCATGGTGAAGGCCTCGGCTTCGGCGCCGGATCCCTGCTCGGCCTCAACGGCCTCGGTGAAGATGTCTGCCAGCTCGGTGGGGTAGACGCCGATGTAGATGGTCTCTTCCACACTGCTGGGAAGTAGCCAGAACAGTGCGACGAACATGACCAGCACGAGCGCGGTCATAGCGACCATGAAGGTGTCGCGCGACCACTCCTTCATGTCCTTCTTCACGATGGACATGATGATCCAGGTGCGCGATACGGGTCTGCTCACGGGCCCCCCATTCCCACTGCCCAGTATATGCCCGCCAGGGGCTCGGTCCGCTCACCCCTCTGCTAGCATGAGCACCCCGGCACGGCAGCCCCACGAAAGGCACTCATGCCCGACAAGCGGGCCAGCTTCTGGAGTGGCGTTCGCGACATCTCACCGCTGATACCGGCCGCTGTCTCCTACGGCCTGGTCGTCGGCGCTGCCATCAACCACGCTGGCCTCGGGATCTCCGAGTCGGTCGCGATGTCTGCGGGAATCTACGGGGCCGCGGCCCAGCTCGCTGCTGTGGGACTCTGGGACGAAGGGGCGCCGCTTCTCGTCATCGTCGGCACCGCGCTCGTCATCAACGCGCGGTTCGTGATCTACAGCACTTCGATCGCCCATGTCCTGCCGACGAGTTCGCGCCTCGAAGCCGCTGGCCTCGGCTACCTGTTGCGCGATGGCGCATACGCCGCGACTATGACCCGAGCAGTGCCCAACCCGGCCATCTCGACCAAGCACTACTATCTGGGCGCGGCGTTCACGGACTGGTTGGTGTGGCTGCTCGCGACCTCGTTCGGGGTCTACGCGTCCTCGCTGGTCCCCGACACATGGTCACTCGATTTCATCGTGCCGCTCGTCTTCGTGGCGCTCCTGGCAGGGGCACTCCGGTCGCGTATCGACTGGGAGACGGCTGTCATCGCGGCGGGAGCTTCCATCATCTTGGTCCCACTCCTGCCGATGCAGACCGGCCTGCTCGCCGCCATCGTGCTCGGTATGGTCTGGGGCTACCTGCGAGACCCCGAGGCGGCACATCGCGATGCGATCGCTGACGCGGTCTCAGGTCGTCGATGAGCCGGTCGGTCCGGAGGTGGAGGGCTGATGGAGGGCTACGGCTTCTGGATCGCTATCGGTCTGATCGCGATCGGCACGCAGGCCATGCGCCTCATCCCGATGCTTGCTCACGGGCGGTTCGAGACCCCGCCGTGGCTCAAGCGGCTGCTTGCCCACGTTCCCGCAGCGACGCTGGCCGCGCTCATGATCCCGGGATCGGTGTGGCTGCGCGGAGCTGGCGGCTACGAGGTCTCGTGGGAGCGCATCGCGGCGCTTCTCGTGGCCGGGGCCGTGGGGCTCTACACCAAGAGCATCGTCGCGACTATCGCTGTGGGCCTCGCCGCGCTCTGGTTCATCCAGTATCTGTTCTAGCGCTGCCTACTGGCCCTGCTCACGGGTATCCTCACCAGAGGGACTCCGCAGGCCGAGAGGGGAGAGGCATGACCGAGGCGGTCGAGTTCGAAGGGCCGGAAGGTCCGTCGACCCTTGCCAAGTGGGCGCCGCTCATCGCGGTGAGTCTGGCCATGTTCATCATCGTGGTCGACTCGACCATGATGAATGTCGCGGTGCCGACGATCGCCAAGGACCTCAAGACGACCGTGGGTTCTGTGCAGGCCGCGATCTCCATCTACTCGCTCGTCATGGCCTCTCTCATGATCACCGGCGGCAAGCTCGGAGCGCTTCGCGGCGTCAAGGCGATGTTCACCGTCGGTCTTGCCATCTTCGGCGTCGGAACGCTACTTGCAGCCGTGAGCTGGAACGTCGGCACTCTCATCCTCGGCTGGTCGGTGCTTGAGGGCATCGGTGCGGCTCTCATGATGCCTCTTGCGTACACGCTGATCATGGCCAACTACGAGGGCAAGGAGCGCGCGCTTGGTTTTGGCGTGCTCGCCGGTGTTCAGGCCACGGCCGCAGCCGTGGGCCCGATCCTCGGCGGTCTTCTCACGACGTTCCTGTCGTGGCGCTGGGGATTCGGCGGCGAGGTCCTCATCGCGGTGGCCATCGTGCCGTTCCTGCCGCGGGTGAAGGAGCTCGTGAGCGCCGCGAAGGGCACGACGCTCGACTGGGCCGGCACAGTGCTCTCGACGCTCGGCCTGTTCGCCATCGTGTTGGGCTCGCTGCTTGCCGGCCGCTACGGCTGGTGGGAGGCGCGCCGCCCGTTCATGCTCGGCGAGACGCAGATCAACCCGCTCGGCCTCTCGCCGACGCCCTGGCTCATCCTGATAGGCCTGGGCTTCGTGGCCGGCTTCATCCACTGGCAGTGGCAGCGTGAGGAGCAGGGCAAGACGCCGCTGGTCAAGCTGCGCGTGCTCGGCAACACTGAGCTCCTTGCCGGCATCACCACCTACATCTTCAGGGCCGTTCTCATCTCCGGCCTGCTGTTCGTCTTCCCGCTGTTCATGCAGTCCTCGCTCGAGTTCACGGCGTTCCAGAGCGGGCTCGCGATCCTGCCCTTCTCGGTAGCCACGTTCATCGTATCTATGTGGACCTCGAGTTGGGGTGAGCGCTTCTCGCCCAAGCGGCTCATCCAGGTCGGCTTCGTGTTCATGGGCATCGGTGTCTTCGTGTACATGGAGGGCGTGACGCCCACCATGACTATCGGTGAGATGGTGCTGCCGATGGCGCTGATCGGCGTCGGGCTGGGGCTTGTCATGGCGCAGCTACTCAACCTCACGCTCTCCACCGTCTCGCCTGAGGACAACTCTGAGGCCTCCGGGTTGACACAGTCGCTCGGCTCGCTCGGGGACTCCCTCGGCGTGGCCGTGATCGGCTCGATCCTCACGGCGGTCTTTCTTTCAAGCATGGTGTCGGGCGTTGCACGCTCGGAGAACATACAGCTGAGTGCTGAGGAACAAGACGCGGTGGTCATTCAGGTCGAGGACTACACGGAGACGCTCACAGATGAGCAGGACAAGGAGCTGCGCAAGTCGCTGTCGGATGGTGAGCGGACCGAGCTCGGCAAGATCATGGATGCGTCAAGCACGAGTGCGATGAAGGACACGCTGCTCGTGACCATCATCTTCGTGGTGCTTGGGTTCATCGCCTCGACCTTCCTGCCTGACAAGCGCGAGCGGCCGGTGCGGCCCGAGGACCATGCGACGGTCGAGATCGATGCCGAGTAGGGGCGACGGGACTCCGGTCACGCGCCGACACCTCGGTTTCGCATCGGGGTGCGTCGGCATGAGAACGCGGCCCTACAACTCAAGGCTGCTCGCTGGTGACACCTGTGTCGTTCCCGGACTGACCAACGCTGGGTACATCGACGGGCTCGTGATCGACACCGGTGAGGACGAGGCGCCGTTCGCCGGCATCGAGGTCGATCGCGTCGCGATCACTCACGGGCACGCGGACCACTTCTCGATCGCGCATGCCCTGCGTGACCTTGGGGCACGCGTCGCAGCTGCTCGTGACGATGCCCTGCTCGTGGAGAATCCCGATATCAACATCCGCGGCATGTTCTCGTGGGCCAAGCCCGGCGATGTGCTCGTCACCAAGCTCTTCCGAGGCGTACCGTGTCCGGTCGACGAGTACCTCGACGATTGGGACGACGAGCGTGCCCAGGTCATCCCATTGCCCGGCCACACGGTGGGCCACTACGGCGTGCTCACTCGCGATGGTGTCCTGTTCACTGGCGATGCGCTCTATCCTGCGTCTCTGTGGAAGCAGCACCCGCTGCCGTATGCGATCGATCCAGGCATGGTGGCCGAGTCCCTCGAACGCATCCGCGCCACGGAGTGCGAGTGGATCGTGCCGGCCCACGCGCGCCCCACGCCGCGCGAGGAGGCCGAGGCCGACATCGACTACCACCTGACTCAGCTTCGCGAGATCGAGGAGCTGATCGTCGACCGGTTGGCCACCGAGCGCACCACCGAGCAGGCCATCGCGATGGTCTCGGCGGAGCGTGGCCTTGCCGAGAACCCGGCGGCCTATTGGTTGGCCGTCACGACCGTGAAGGGGTACCTCGGCGGGCTGCTCGACCAGGGCCTCATCGAGTTCTTCGTGCGGGACCACGCTGGCTGGTGGCGGACGGTCTAGCTTGTCCATCCCAGGCCCGGGTTCGTCAACGCCTCATCGACGCATCAGTAGGCTCTCCTCCAGATGGGAATACTATTCGTGCGCGACGAGTGCGGTTGGCCGTCGCATCCAGGTGCAGTCACTCCGATCCGAGGGAGCAGAACAGTGGCAGATGACCAGATCAACATGGATGACGAGACCGTCGAGGAAGTCATCGGCGAAGAGGTCGTCCTCGAGGACACTTTCGTGAAGCAGGCATCGGCCGGCAGTCTCGTGATGAGCGAGTCGGGCGCGGGTCTGATAACCGTCGAGGGGCCGACCGAGATGTCGCAAGCCGGGTGCGGTCTGCTGATCGCCGACGGTGGCGCCAACATGTATCAGTCAGGCGCTGGCGTGGCTGTGGCCAACGTCGTCACCGCCGAGGAGAGCACTGTCGGGATCCTCTTCGCGAGCGAGGCGGCCTTCAGCGAGAACTCTCGCGTCGTGATCACGGGCCTCAGCGCCGTCATCATCGGTGCCGTCATGGGCGTCGTGTTCGGGCTCGTGGCAGGTCTTGCCGACTACGGCATCCGCGGCTACTACCGCGACTGACGCGGGACTCCGGAAAGGGAGATCCTAGAGGTCGCTGTCGAGTGCTCCCGGGTCGGCGATGATGTTGTCGCACGACTCGAGCGCTTCGACGCGCTCGTCGAGGTCCGCGGGGGTCCACCCCAGCAGCAGTCGTCCGCGTGAGCGCTGGATCGACGTGGTCGTTCGCGGCAGCGTCGAGAACTCGTGAGCGATGAAGTCGGGCTTGCTCTTCCAGTTCATGAGCAGGTTGCCGAGGAGAAGCCGCTTCCAGGTCTCGAGTTCGACGCCCTCGAAGGTCGATGTGAGCTGACCACGCGCGACGTCCGGTTCTCTCTCGGCGATACGGGCGAGCGAGTACGGATTGAACGAGATCACAGCCACATCGCCCTCGTAGTTGGCGACCTCCAGGGCCACCGCGTCTTCGAGGTCCCCGACCTCACCCTCGTTCTTGATCTCCACGAGCACGGGGACCTGTCCGCCTGAGACGGCGAGGGCCTCGGCGAGCGTGGGCACGCGCTCTTCGCCGCCGAGCAGTCGCAGCTCTCCAAGCTCGCTCGAGTCCACGTCACTGATGAGGCGCTCGTCCCCGGTCATCCTCTGGAGGTCCGCGTCGTGCATGACCACGACCAACCCGTCTGCGGTCATCTGCACGTCGAGCTCGTAGCCGTAGCCGGCCTGCGCCGCACGCTCGAAGGCGGCGAGTGAGTTCTCAGGGGCTTGGGGGCCCTCGGTGGGAAGACCTCGATGTGCGAAGGGCTTGCGCGTCAGCCATGCGGGTTCGGCCCGGTCAGGTATGCCGCCGGTGGCCCACCAGTAGGTTGCGGCCATGACGATGAAGACGATGCCGAGTACTGCGAGCGACCACGCCAAAGCGCGCACCGATCCCTCCTGTCGCGAGTCCCCCACGTGAGCTTCCCGAACACCACGGTACGCTAGCACGTGGCGTGTCTGCGCGCATGCCGTGAGGTACAGTCCACCTATGAGACTCTTCATCGATGCCGACGCGTGTCCGGTCAAGCGAGAGGCGATATCGGAGGCCCGTCGCCGCGGCTTCGAAGTCATGCTCGTGAGCAACACGACTCACAACATGGACCGCTACACGTCTCGCAAGGGTGTGGAGGCGGTGCAGGTGGGCGTCGGCCGCGATTCTGCGGACTTCGCTATCATCGAGCGGCTCGAGCCCGGGGATGTCGTCGTGACCCAAGACATCGGGCTTGCCGCGATGGTGCTTGGCCGAAGCGCTCGGGCGATCAGCCCCCGCGGCCGAGTCTTCTCCCCGGTGACCATCGACGCCGAGCTCGCCGTGCGCCATGCCGAGCAGCAACACCGCCGCTCGGGAGGTCGCACCAAGGGTCCATCGGCCCTTGAGGACGATGATCGGGAGAGGTTCACGTTGGCACTGTCGCGACTGCTGGACGAGGGCGCGTGAGCTGCCACCCGATGCCTCGCGCCCCTGGTGGGGTGGGGGGACATTCAGGTATACTAATGCCAGCCTAGCGGATGAACGCCATGATATCCGAGGATGAGTTGCGGTCTCGCACCTGGGCGAACGGGCGGACCGCACAGAGACTCACATGTCGAGGCACGCTACAGGCACCTCAAGTCTGGGCTCCAGCGCCACACCACGTGTGGGCGCGGGTACTGTGACGCGAGCGGTTCTCCTCGGCATCGCGCTCGTGGTGCTCCTCCTCGTCATGGCGGCCCCCGCCTTCGCGTTCAAGGAGGGTGGCGCCACGTCGCCCATTCCCGGAGACGACTGCGACCGCTGTCACGGCGAGGCGTGGCCCTACTTCGACACGAAGCTGGGTCCCCACGGCAACTACTCGACCACGAGCAAGAAGTGCGAGTCGTGCCACACGATCCATGATGCCCCTTCGGCCAACCGGCTCCTGCCGGCGATGACCATCACGGACACATGCTTCAGCTGTCATGACGGTACCGGCGGCCGCGGGGTTTACGGCTCGATCGCCGCTCGCGGTCTCAGCGTCGGCGGAGGACACCGCATCGACACCACGAGCACGATACCCGGCGGTGACTGGGCCACGGGCGGTTCGGTCTCGGCGACGTTCACCGGTGAGAGCGGTCTGATGTCCTGCGGCGACTGTCACAGCCCGCACGACAACAACACGGTCGCCGGGTTCAGGGGAGAGCGCATCCGCTTCCACTCCGACGAGCTCACGTACGGTGCTCCGGACAAGGAGTGGCGTACGAGCCATCTCCTCAAGCAGAAGCCTACGAGTGCCGCCACTGCCACGGCGGTCTACGGATCGGATTGGTGTGCGGGTTGCCACCAAGGGCGATTCTCGGGCGGACCGACCCACAACCATCCAGTCGACTCGACGATCTCGACGACCACCCCGTTCCACTACGACAACGTGGCCGTGGTCACGAGCGACACCTCCTTCGTGACGACCATGGGCACCATGGGCCTCGAGGGCACGTCGACCCCCAACCTCTACTGGCACAGCCGCGGCTATGTGATGCCGGATCCGCGCACCAGCCAGCAGGACGGCCACTACCCGATCTGCCAGCAGTGCCACGAAGACCCTCGCGTCGTGGGTGAGGTGGGCGCGGTCAATCCCGCCGGCGTGGAGCGCTACGGTGACGGTCGCCAGGACGAGAGTGGCGGCGGAACCACGGACACTCCGCGGTTCCAGAACTTCCCCCACGAGACGACGACCACGGCGATGCTGGTCGAAGAGGGCGACACTCTCTGCCTCAACTGTCACACGGTGAGCAATCTCCCGTAGCACGCAGCTCGCCTTTGGCTCGGATTCGGCGGAAGCTGTCGTCAGGCCCTCCCGGACATGCTCTCGTCCTGCTCTGTCTCAGAACAAACCCATCAGAGCCATCCTTCCGACCCTGTCGGTCCTGAGTCGGAGTATCCGCAGCTCATCACGGCTATTCAGCCATTGGTGAAATCGTTCACTGAACACGAACTCCCGCGCGCGGCGCGGAAGGACACTGTTTCTGCTGGTAAACGGCACGAAACCTGCTTACTATGGAGGGAAGATTCAACTATCTTAAGGGTCCCGCGTGTCTGTGCCCGACGCCCGCATGAAGTGGGGTTGGCCGACGGCTCTCCTCGTCGTCTCCTTGGCGTGCGCCTTCGCGCTCCTCGCGACCCCGGATCTCGCTCTTGCTGACCCCCATGGCGGCTACTCGTCGCTCACCATCAAGTGCGCCATGTGCCACGAGCTTCACGAGGCCGCAGGCGACCCCGTCATCACTCACGAGGACGAGCTGTCTCTGTGCTACGGCTGCCACGATGGAACAGGCAGCATCTACGACACCAAGGGCGTCTTCGAGACCACGGGGACGGGTTCGTCCCGCCATCCAGTTCCCGATGAGATCGAATGCACCGGTTGCCACACGCCACACGAGGGACCTGCCGAGGGCAATCTGATGGCGCTGTCCGCCGGGCCTTCGGAGGCCTCCACGGGCACCGCGGTTTGTGGTGCGTGTCACGGCACGGGATCGACGTTGCCGGGCGGCGATGTGGTGACCCCCATCGACAGCACCGATCACGGCGGGCTTGGCGATGTGTCCTCGGCCGTTGGGATCGCGTGTTCTGGCTGCCACGAGCATCATGCGTCAAGCGTGGGCTCGCTCCTCAAGACGACCGTCACACGGCCCGATGGGAGCACGGTCACGGTCGACAGCGTCAACGCCGTGTGCGTCGCATGCCATGAGGTCCGGGCCTCGACGTATCCGGGGTCAGATGTCGCCTTGGACTCGAAGCATGCGGTCGATGCCACATCGAGCAAGGCCGCCGCCTCGTACCCCGGAACAGGCCAGGAGCCCGGCGACTGCGGCAACTGTCACGAGCCGCACGGTGCCTCGGGCTACGACGCCCTCACCCGGGCCCCCGCCTCAGACCTCTGCACCGAGTGCCATGACACCGCAAGCACCTCCTATCCTGCCGACTACTCGTACCAAGGCAGCTCGACGCTGCAGGCAACACCCCACGGGGCCATCGACGCGCGCTACGCATACGTGAACCTCACGAGCATGAGCGAGGACTTCTCGGCGTGGGAGAGCACGACACAGCCCACGCCCGCCTCTCCCGGTCAGCCGATCGTGGAGCCGCGCATCTCGCCGATGAAGACCATCGACACGAGCTACACGGTGACTCACCTGGCGACGACATCGGGGCAGTACGACTACCAGATGTACCGCTTCTACCTCGAGGAGCCGCCGGCAGACGTTCGCACGCTGCAGGCGGTGTGGCGGGGCTTCGGAGAAGAGGTCGCCGGCAACCCCGTTGACGTCTACGTGTGGGATGCGATCAGCACCTCGTGGGATCAGCTGGCAAGTCAGCAGCTGGCGCAGCCGGAGACGTTGCGACTGGATCTCGATGTCTCCCGCAACCGCGACGGCGGCGGCTATGTCTACGTCATGGCGCGTGCTCGCAACGTCGACGACACGAACATCACCGCTCAGCCGACGCTCGAGCGCCTCAGCTCTACCTCGGTCCGCATCACGTGGGCGACCGAGGGTCTGACCGACAGCTGGGTCGACTACGGTCCGACAACCGCGTACGGAACGACCGTGGGCTCCTCGGCCCGCGTCACCAACCACAGCGTGACACTGACGGGACTGACCTCAGGCATCTGGAACTACCGTGTCCGCTCGGCGAGTCAGGACGGAGCCAGCTACACCTCCTCCAACATGACGTTCGGCGTACCGGGTGCGGCGCTCGTACCCGTGCCGGACTACCTGGGCTTTGCTTCTGCCAGCGTCACGATGACGTGGAGTGCACCAAGCGCGGCCCACGAGCCGTTCGACTACCGTGTGCACATCTGGACCGACGGATACGACTACATGAGCCCCTGGCTCGGGGACGTGTCGACTCACACCGTGACGCTGTCCGGCGACCACCTCTACACGTGGGCCGTCGAGTCCAAGGACGCTAGCGGTACCGACTGGGGCTGGTCGCAGACCGACCAGTTCTATGTGTGGGCATCCAGCTCCTGTCCCTTCCTGTTCACCTACGACGGGACAGAGCACGCCTTCGAGGCCGACCTCTACGGTGCGGGCAAGCTCGCACTCAAGACCTCGCGCGGCTACACGCGGCCCGAGCCCAACGACTACTACGTCCTCAACAACGAGCCGGCTCTTCTCGACGGCAAGCTCGACCTGAGACTGGTCGAGGAGCGCTACGAGGTCGACTACCTCGACGAACTCAAGCTCTACAGCATCGACGCCTCAGCCGGTGTTCGCGTGATCGCCGAGAAGCCACAGGCCCCCGGTGACGGCACGTTCGCAGGGCTCGACCCCGTGGTCCACACCATCGCCGAGGTAGCGTCTGCACCCCTGAGTGCCGTGCACGTGCAGACTGGCGAGGACGTGCTCTCCAAGATCGCGGCCGATGACGAGGACATGCTCGTCCTCAACGATGACCGCAACATCGGCTTCGACTACCAGACCATCGAGCTCGACCTGGGGGATGTCGCCTCCGCCCCGCAGCTCAAGATCGCCATGGATGCGATGAGCATGTTCCCCGACACCGCCGAGGGTACCTCGCGCTCGGCGAGCTTCGGTCCCCGGACCAAGCTCGAGGTCCAAGACGGAACGGGAGCGTGGGTCGAGGCGGACAAGGCCGCCGCCACACTGCCCAAGGCACCGGAGTTCTCGCGCCCCTACGTCTTCGACATCTCTGACATCTGGGTCTCTGACTCCCGCAAGGTCCGCTTCACGTTCCTGTTCAAGACATACGTGGACTGGATCGCCGTGGATACCACAGAGGACCTCCCGCTCACCTTCGATGAGGTCGCGCTCTCCTCGGCAGAGCTTCGTGCCCACGGACTCGACACCACGTCGAGTGAGGATGAGGTCTACGAGTACGTCTACGGCGAGCCCAACGAGGCCACCGGCTACTTCCCGGGCGACTACACCCGCTTCGGTGACGTGACACCGCTGCTCGACGACCACCGACGACATGTTCGTGGTCTATGGCGGTGGCGACGAACTCGCGCTGCGCTTCGACCCGCCCTCGGCACCGGCCTCAGGCACCGAGCGCACCGTACCTGGTCTACACCAACGGCTACTACAAGGACGCCAAGGTCGACGTGACACACACCGTCGACCCGATGCCCTTCGCCGCGATGAGCAACTTCCCCTATCCCGACACCGAGTCCTATCCCGACGACACCGCACACCAGGACTACCTGGCCAACTGGAACACGCGTGAGGTGGCTGGCGTGGCGGCACCGCTGCAGTCGGGCGGGCTGGCCGGACTGCTGGACACTGCGACCGACTTCGTCCGGGGACTCTGGGACGGGCTCGTCGCACTCGTCGTGCCCGGGCAGGGTGACCTGATAGCTCGCGCCAACTCGGCAGTGCAGGATGGCACCTCATCGATCCAGAGCTTCCCCTCGGCAGAGACGAGCGTGCTGAACCCGCCGACGAGATCACTGCACACCGACTACGTGGGGCTCGAGATCGGGATGAACGTGTCGACCGAGCAGGGGCCGTGCCTGAGCTGTCATGCGGTTCATGGCGCGACCTCGGATGGCGAGATCGTGAGAGGGTCAGCGTGGGCGCGCGATGAGCGTCTCTGCGGCGGGGATGGCACGGGATGTCACTCCGCTCCCAGAAACAACGGCACATCGGTCATGGATGACTTCACCGTGAGCAGCGACCCCGTGACCCATCACGACGTGCTGCTGGAGGACCAGGACGCCACAGGCGCTCGCATCGAGTGCTCCAGCTGTCACAACCCACACATGAACAGCAGGAACGAGGAGTTCAGCGATCCGGACGAGATAGGCACGTCGCTGACCAAGGAGTTCGCCGAGTACGCCGATGCACAGGGCGATGTCTACGTGATCGTCGGTGGCGAGCACGACGCGGTCGCTCCGGTGATCTCGAATCTGCTGACCGACGTTGTCACCAACGGGTGGCTGACGCCGACGATCAGGTGGGACACGGATGAGTCGGCGACATCCTGGGTCGACTACGGAACCGATACCTCCTACAGCCTCGGCACCACCGGCACCGCGAGTCTCAGCACGGCCCACGCGGTCATCATGCCCGCTCTCACTCCCGGGACCACGTATCACTTCAGGGTCCGAACCGCCGATGCACTCGGCAACGAGACCTCCTCGGCAGACTTCACGTACATGCCGGTCGCTCCCCCTGCGACTCCGACTGCGTACCGGGCACAGGATGCGACCGTCAACGGGAGCTTTGGCCCGTACACCGTCGACGTGACGGTCACGTGGTCCTCCGTCGGAACGAGCGCACCTGACGGAGACCCTGTCGAGTACGTGGTAGAGGCGCGCAACGGCGTCGATCCGTACCCGTGGCGCAGCACCGTCACGACGGGGACATCGTGGACGCTCACCGGACTCACGGGTACGCAACCGGCAACGACGTACACGTGGAGAGTCCGGGCTCGCGACAGCGTGCATACGCAAGCGACCTCGGGCTGGGCCGAGTCGAACTTCACTGTGCTCGACGAGCTCCCATCCAGCTCCTGTCCCTTCCTGTTCACCTACGATGGGACCGAGCACGCCTTCGAGGCCGACCTCTACGGTGCGGGCAAGCTCGCACTCAAGACCTCGCGCGGCTACACGCGCCCCGAGCCCAACGACTACTACGTCCTCAACAACGAGCCGGCTCTTCTCGACGGCAAGCTCGACCTGAGACTGGTCGAGGAGCGCTACGAGGTCGACTACCTCGACGAACTCAAGCTCTACAGCATCGACGCCTCAGCCGGTGTTCGCGTGATCGCCGAGAAGCCACAGGCCCCCGGTGACGGCACGTTCGCAGGGCTCGACCCCGTGGTCCACACCATCGCCGAGGTAGCCGTCTGCCCCCCTGAGTGCCGTGCACGTGCAGACTGGCGAGGACGTGCTCTCCAAGATCGCGGCCGATGACGAGGACATGCTCGTCCTCAACGATGACCGCAACATCGGTTTCGACTACCAGACCATCGAGCTCGACCTGGGGGATGTCGCCTCCGCCCCGCAGCTCAAGATCGCCATGGATGCGATGAGCATGTTCCCCGACACCGCCGAGGGTACCTCGCGCTCGGCGAGCTTCGGTCCCCGGACCAAGCTCGAGGTCCAAGACGGAACGGGAGCGTGGGTCGAGGCGGACAAGGCCGCCGCCACACTGCCCAAGGCACCGGAGTTCTCGCGCCCCTATGTCTTCGACATCTGCTGACATCTGGGTCTCTGACTCCCGCAAGGTCCGCTTCACGTTCCTGTTCAAGACATACGTGGACTGGATCGCCGTGGATACCACAGAGGACCTCCCGCTCACCTTCGATGAGGTCGCGCTCTCCTCGGCAGAGCTTCGTGTCCACGGACTCGACACCACGTCGAGTGAGGATGAGGTCTACGAGTACGTCTACGGCGAGCCCAACGAGGCCACCGGCTACTTCCCGGGCAACTACACCCGCTTCGGGGACGTGACCCCGCTGCTCGACACCACCGACGACATGTTCGTGGTCTATGGCGGTGGCGACGAACTCGCGCTGCGCTTCGACCCACCCTCGGCACCGGCCTCAGGCACCGAGCGCACCTATCTGGTCTACACCAACGGCTACTACAAGGACGCCAAGGTCGATGTGACACACACCGTCGACCCGATGCCGTTTGCCGCGATGAGCAACTTCCCCTATCCCGACACCGAGTCCTACCCCGACGACACCGCACACCAGGACTACCTGGCCAACTGGAACACGCGTGAGGTCGTGGTGTCTGTGGGCATCGACCCGCAGGAGCAGGCGACCGTCCTCGGAGGCCTCATCGACACCGCGAGCGAGTTCGTGCGCGGCGTGTGGGAGGGCCTCGTCTCTTTCGTCACTCCCGATGGCGGCGATGCAGTCGAGACGGTTGAGGCTGGCGTGCCGACAGATGCCTCGCTGGCGCAGGTCGTAGCTGCCTCCGATGACATGTTCTCCGACGCTGACAAGCCGACCATCCACTACTCGATCAACACCGACCAGGTCCGGCTTGTGGGCACCCGCAAGGGGACCACGCCGCTGTCGAAGAACGCGATCCAGGGATGGGCGCGCGTGGACGCATCGACAGGTCCGCCATCGCTTCCTGTCGGCCAGGCAGTGAGTCCGGCGGTGCTCAGCCAGGCCGACAGCGTGGATGGGACCTACTGGGTCACCGACCTCGCTTCTGTGGATCGCGATTGGAACTGGCAGGTCGCTAGGTTCCGCCTGACGCCTGTCGACGTCGAATCGATGAGTGACTTGAGGATCGAGTGGACCGGGCATGGCGAGCCGACACCCGGATACGGGACGAAGCTCGGCATCTGGAACCCGACGACGAGCGCCTGGGAGTGGCTCGAGACAAGAGACGCACTCGGTGCCGATGCCACCCTGCAAGCCACGAAGGGAGGCGCGCCCACGAGCTTCTGCCTCTCATGTCACGACGGCACTCCACCCGCAGGCGTGACCGTGCCCTCGAGCGTCACGGTGGTGGGCTCGTTCTGGTCCGCGACGACAGGGGCTGACTTCCACGGCGATCGTGCCGGAACGGGACCGTCGTACGGAGGCGGTGGACTCGTGCCGTCGATGAGTCGCGGCATGGCGGCGATCAACTGCTCGGCGTGTCATGAGGTCCACGGCAACGCGAACCTCTATCACGTCTCGAGAAGCGTCGTTGACTCGAGCGGCATCGTCGTCACCAGTGGCGTCCAGATGCAGAACCTGTGCAAGGCATGTCACACCGGCACGGTGGACAATTGGCACCAAGGCTGCCTGGACTGTCACAACTCCGGCTGGGGTCACGGCGGCTCGTTCATGGACTCCCCGGAGACGAACACCCCGGTCAACTACCCCAACGCATCCAGTGACTGCACGCTGTGTCACAACCACGGGAGCAAGTCGTCCGTTCACAGCGACGACGGCCGTGGCGTGGACGAGCGCGATCAGGCACAAGCTGCGCCTGGCGGATGCCACTCCTGTCACAGCTGGGACACGACGTTCTAGTCGTCCTCGGGCTCCGCGGTTCCCAGCAGTTCGGCCTGCACTTTCTTGGGAAGGCCGCTCACCACGAGGACGTAGGACTCGTCCATCATCCGCACGAGCTCATCCTCAGGCACGGTGCCGTCGAGTGCGATCGTGTTCCACCACTTCTTGTTCATGTGGTAGCCGGCCGTGATCGCGGCATACTGCTGCCGCAGTGCTATCGCCTCGACAGGGTCGCACTTGAGGGTGATGCGCAGAGGCGTCTCCTCCCAGGCGATGAGCGCGAACATCTTGCCGGCGACCTTGAACACCATCGCCTCCGGCCCAAAGGGGTGCTCCTGCACCGTACTCGGCTTTGCCAGCAGGTACTCTCGCAGCTCCTCGAGTTCCATCGCCCACCTCTCATGGCCGCTGCTTCCGTCGATAGCTATGCCCTCGGGTGCCCGAGATCGCTATCACCTGCCCGACATCACGACCCGCGTTTCCTCTCCGGGTGCCGCGGGTAGTCAAAGCACAGGAGTGTAGGGGAGGTGCATCGTGAACGCTGTCGTGGTCTACGAATCGCACTGGGGGAACACCAAGCAGGTCGCCGAGGCGGTTGCCGAGGGACATCGGCGAGGACGTGCCCGCGCTCACCACTTCTGAGGCCACGCCCTCGATGCGCTCGCGGGCGTGGACTTGATCGTCGCGGGTGCACCGATCTACGGCTTCAGCCTGCCGAGGGAGTCGCAGCTCGAGAACCTGCCCAAGGACAAGAAGGCGCCGCGCCCTGCAGACATCGCGCATCCCTCGATGCGCGTCTGGCTCAAGACCGTGCCCAAAGGCAGCGGTCGAGCTGCTGGATTCGACACGCGGTTCAGCTGGTCTCCGGGAAGCGCCGCCAAGAAGATACGCAAGGAGCTCGAGAAGGCCGGGTACGCACCGGTCGGCGATGACGGTGAGTTCCTGGTCGAGGGCACGTACGGCCCCTTGAGGGACGGCGAGCTCGATCGCGCTCGGCAGTGGGGAGCCGCCCTGGCGCGCGGCATGGAGTGAGGAGACAGGTTGGCGGACGACACTGGTCGGCCCGATGCACCACAGCCCGCGCCGGGTTCGCCGACGGGCGAGAGTGGCGACGCTCCTGTTGCGCCCGCGAGTGGCCCGGCCGGACAGCCGACACCCGCAGCTGCGGCAAGCGGTCCGCCCCCCGAGAAGCCCAAGCGATCCGGGTGTCGCGGCTGTCTCGTGGGATGCCTCATCACCCTGGGCGTGTTCATACCTCATAGCTCTCGTCGGCACCGGATGGTTCTTCAACTGGCCGATGCGTTGGGGGCTCGTGGCCTCACCCGCCGAGCAACTCTTCGAGCCGGGAGTCAATCCGTACGCCTCAGACGCGCTCGCCGACGAACTCGCAGCTCAGGGCCTCAACATGCAAGGTGTGTCCGTCATCGTCGTGCCTGCCGAGGATCCGTCCGCACACGTGGCCTACATTCTGGTCGACGACCATGCAGGGCGCAGACTGGAGCACGACACGTACAAGAGCGCTGCCGAGGGATTCATGGTCCTCGCGGCCACCACCCAGGCCGCTGACACCTACGTCTATCGAGCGCATCGCCGTCGATCACCGCAACGCAGAAGGGAGTGCAGGCCGCAGTGGTGACCGCCCCGACGCCGGTGCTCAGGGAGTATGCCGCCGGAACCATCACGCAACAGGAGCTCTTCGATCAGATGGACGCGTACTTCGACATGGCCGGCATGGCTGGGGGGATGAGCGAATGAGCCGCCGAAGCGTCACCGTGGAAGGCCGCGCTCCTCGTCGCGGCCCTGCTGGCTGCGGTGCTACTCACCGCATGCGACGACAACGCGTTCGAGTCCAACGACTACACCGCCGGCTACATCGCCAGCCAGGCGACGAACGTGCAGATATCCAGCCTAGCCGGACGCCCCAAGGACGAAGCGGCCCGCGGAATCATGGCAGGCGCGTTCTTCGTCGACAAGATCGCCCAGGCTGACCTACGCCAAGAGGCGGGCATGAAGGCGTACCAGGAGGGCGACGACACGATCGCCGCCGAGGAGCTGGACGCCGCGATCGCGATCCGCCCCGAGGACACCGCCTACCGCCGAGACCGGGCACTGATCGCGGTCTCTCAGCAGGACGTCGATACGGCGAAAGCCAACTGGAAGAAGCAAGACGAGATCGCCGAGGCAAACCAGTGGACGGACGACGCGTGGTACTGGGCCAACGCGCTTGCCGAGGCCGACAACGCGTTGAGCGTGGCGTATGCCGAGGGGCCCACCGACGAGTCCGCCGACCTCATGCTCGCGGCCGCCTACGATCGTGCATCGGAGGTGTACGGCGGCGCTGCCGATTTCGCCAAGGCGGCCGGAGACACCGAGATGGCACAGGAGTGGGAAGACGAGGCGGTGGACTACCAGGGAGCATCCCTTGATATACGCTGGTCCGACGACTAGTGCCCCGGGCCGGGCGTCGAGGTGGCCGAAGGGCCGACGCGATCGCCGGCCCCATGCCTCGTGACTACTCGCTGTCGAACGTGCGCTACGTCTTTCCGCAGCGTTCGCAGAACACGCGGTCAGGTGAGACCTGGCCGCAGCAGCCCCACATCGGGTAGCGCTCGGCAGCCGTGTAGGCGAGATACGGTCCGCTGGCCGTTGCATGCTTGATGCGCTCGGCCAGCACTCGTTCCGGACAGCACTGCTCGGTAACCTGGTAGAAGCCGTATCTGCCCTCTGGCGAGTAGATGGCGGCTGCTGGCACCACGAGCTCGGCGTCTGTTCGCTCGGCTAGTACTCGATCCGGTGATACCTGCCCATAGGTCGCACCCGGCATGTACTCGGTCGCCATGGCCGCTGAGACCATGACGAGCATGAACGCAAGCACCATCAACACCATCCTCATCGCTGTTCCCCTCCCTCCTACAAAGAGAAGAGACCGACCCTCTCAGGGTCGGTCTCACCGTTGGCTCGCGCCGGACTCAGGTGACCGTGTCGGTCCGGCGTATCTGGGCTCCCCCAAATCGGCACCTCTCGTTCGCGCAGGCACCACGTTCTAGATACCCTGGCACGAGCACAAGGTAAACCCTGCCAGGAGCGTCGACGAACGCGCGAGAAGCGCGAAAAGACCTGCTCAGGAGCCCAGCCCGAGCCTCGGCCTGCTTGGTCCACGCCGTGATCGCGTCCCAGTCGCGGAAGTCGCCCGGCACAGCGTTCATCTTCTCGAGGATCTTGCGCTCCACGAAGCCGAACTCCTCGGGCTCGAACCATCCGGCGAACGTGCCGTACTCGAACGGCTCGATGCCGGTCTCGGCGAGAAGCTTGTCGGTGTAGGCCCGGACCTCGTCGGCCTTCTCGGGGTCGGATTCCATGGTGAGACATGCGGTGAAGAAGGCCACCGGCATGCTCTTGAGCGTATCGGCGTTGCTTGGTCACCCACTTCTTGGCATGCGCCCTGCCAGGAGCCAGCGCGCGCGCCGCTGCCGATGAAGACAGCGTCGTAGCCCGAGGGGTCGGGTGAGTCCTTGACCGACACGACGTCGGCCTGGAAGCCATCGGCCTCGGCAGCGTCTCGCCGATCTTCTCGGCGACTCCTTCGGGTGCATCCCGTCTTCGTCGCGTACGCCACCAGCACGCTGCTCATGATTCCCCCTGTGTCCGGCAGGTCTCGTCGGTCCAAGGGAGATTGTGCCCAACGGGCGAAGCGGAGACACGGCTGAGGTGCCACACATCGGGGTGGCGGGGATGCTAGGAAGCCTGGCAGAACAAAGAGCTGTGCCGAGGATGAAACAGACGTGCCGAGTCCCTAGAACTGGAGCGAAGCGGGCAGCACGGCGTTGCATCCGGGTGCCAGCACGCTGGAGTCCGCGGCGAGGCTCAAGACGAGGCGGGCAACGGCCTCGTGGACGACGGTGGGGCCGTCGGGTGCGCCTCCCGGGAACGCCTCGTCGAGCGCGGGGTTCACGTGGGGCTTGCCGCAGACATCGATAACGAGATCGGGTTGTCGGATCGAGCTCGGCGAACTCGGCCAGATCGGTCGTGAAGTAGATGCCTGCACGCTGCGCTGAGGTGGCCCCGGGGCTGTCCGTCATCGAGATCGGCCACGCCGACGATGTCGATGAAGGGGCGGGAGATGAAGTCCGCTATCAGACGCCGAGCGGTCTCGCTACCTCCGACGATGGCTACTCTCAGCTTGTCATCCACGGCTTCACCAACCAGAATGGCCCGGAAAATCCTCGGAACAGAGTCTACGCGCATTCGTGCGCATGTAAACGGATTCACAACTATTAAGTGATGAACGGCAACCCTGAGAGCGGACTCGATCGGTCCTGCCCACGACGCGCGAGAAGCCGGACCCTCTCGGGCCCGGCTTCTCGGAGACGTTCGGCTCGAGCGTCTGCCGCTAGGCGTCGATGATCTTGAGCGCCTCTTCGCGATAGGCGTCCGTGACGAACGGGATGCCGGAGATCTCGGCGGCCTCGCGCGTGAGCGCCATGAGGTCGTCTCGGCTGATGCTCGGGAGCGTCATGTTGCGCGAGCCGCTCATGAGCTGCTGCAGGCCGACCTTGAGCTTGTCGGAGTAGGTGTAGATGCCCAGGGCGCCCATCGGGAAGTCGTCGGCGTCGTCGCCGTACTCGGCCTTGAGCGTCTCGTACGTGACGAAGATCTCTTCCTTCGTCGTGCCGAACTTGTTGACCGTGTTGGGGAGGTCGTCGTCGTCGATCCACTTCTCGATGTTCTTGCCGACGAAGCCGGGGATCATCAGCGCGCGGCCCATGCAGACGGCCTTGGTGTGCGGGGCGCCCAGGCGAGCACCTTGAAGATGTGGTCCTCGGGCGAGAAGCCGCCGGCGATGGCGATGTCGGGCACGAAGGCTCCCTTGGCGCGCAGACGCTCGACGAGCTCGTTGGTCATGCACTGCAGGTAGAAGGTGGGAACGCCCCACTCCTCCATCATGCGCCAGGGGCTCATGCCGGTGCCGCCGGGGGCGCCGTCGATGGTGAGCAGGTCGATCTTGGCGTTCGACGCCCACTTGATGGCCATGGCCAGCTCGCGCATGGGGTAGGCGCCGGTCTTGAGCGTGACGCGCTTGGCGCCCAGGTCGCGCAGGCGCTCGACCTCGTTGTAGAAGCCCTCTTCGTCGACGAAGCCCAGGCGGCTGTGGCGCTCGAACTGCTTGATGGCGCCTGTCCTTGAACGCGGCCTGGATGGCCGGATCGCTCGGGTCGGGCGTGACGATGTAGCCGCGCTTCTGCAGCTCGAGCGCGCGCTCGAGCGAGTCGACCTTGATCTCGCCGCCGATGCACTTGGCGCCCTGGCCCCACTTGAGCTCCATCGTCTCGACGCCGAGCTTCTCGATGCACGTACTCGGCCACGCCGAGGCGCGTGTCCTCGACGTTCATCTGCACGAGGATGTCGCCGTAGCCCTGGTGGTAGCGGCGGTAGGTCTCGATGCGGCGGTCCATGTCGGGCGAGCGGGTGACCTTGCCGTTCGCGTCCAGCTCCAGCCCGGGGTCGATGCCGCAGACGTTCTCGCCGCAGACGATGCGTGACGCCGGAGATGGCGGCGCCGACGGCGAAGTGCTCCCAGTTCTTGCGGGCGATCTCGGTCGAGCCGAGCGCGCCGGTGAAGATCGGCACCTTCATCTTGACCTTGTTCTCGACACCGAACTCGGTCTCGGTGCTCACCATCGGGAAGAGCGTGTTGTCGGGGTTGCCCTCCACGCCTTCGGGCAGCCCCTTGGCGCCCAGCGCGTAGCCCTGGATGTTGAGGTGGGAGTAGTCGATCGGGTAGTCCTTGTCGCCGCCGGCGGTGACCTCGCCGAAGGGGCCGGGGTAGATCACCTCGCGGCCGCGGAACGACGACTTGAAGACCTCGCAGTTGCCCTTGCAGCTCGTCGGTGCAGCGCGAGCACAGGCCTGAGCTGGGCACCACATTCTTGGATCGGTTCGAGGTCTGGGTGGCGTCGTTGCCTCGTGGGCTCTGCAGATTCATCTCGAAGATGCCTCCCCGTTCGTATCGGTTACCCCGACGCGCCGTGCGCAGCCGAGGCGAGCGTCTGGCTATCGTAACCCGTAGGAAATCCGACAGAAACACAGCCGAAACAAAAACCGGTGAGCGGTCACATTCGGCGGCCGAACGCGCCTCGCTGCCGGGTCGGATGGGATGATGCTGGCTTCTGAGGGTCGATCGCCACTGCGGCTGGCGCCGTGGCAGCGTATGTTGCACGATGTTCTTGGATGCTGCCTCCGGCGAAGGCGAAAGATCTGCGAATGGCACGTCGCTTCTGCACATCGTGTGGCTCCCCTCTCAATCCAAGGGACTGCTTTCTGTACTGCGTGCGGCACTCAGCAGCCCGCCTCCTCGGAAGAGTCGGGCACCTCTCTTCATCGGCCTTGGGCTGCCTCGGCGCGCTCGCTTCTCGGAGCCATCGTCGTCGGAGGCCGCGCTCTGGCTCGTCCGACTGGGGACGCGTCGCGATCAGCGATTGGACGATGAGTCCAGATCAGGAGGTCGTGGCCTCTGAGTTCGGTCTCCCTCGAACGTTCACCGTTGTCTACGGAGAAGATGTCCTCAGTGCCGAGGAAGACGGTGACCTCGACACGCACAGAGTCGAGTTCTGGGACTACTACGAGATGGGCACGCGGTTCATCTTCAGGGACGGGACCGCGGTGGCGACCAAGGAGATCGAGCCTCTCAGCGGCGACGTTGACTATCCCGCTCTCGATCCGAGCGAGTTCGCGCAGGGCATGACGGTCGACGACGTGACGGTCCTGATGGGTGATCCGCCCTCGGCCAGTGGAGAGATCTCGATCCGAGATCGCCGAGGGACTCGAGATGCATGTCTGGGACGGGCTGCTCTCCGTGACCTTCGAGAACGGTGGCCTTGTCGCGGCCGAGACGGCCCGGTGGCACTCTCCGAGGAGGCGGGGATGTGGTGAGGGGCCTCTTCGCGCATACGAGGTACCGCGCCGTCGCCCTCGGCAGACGCCGGGTTCGCCATCACGACGCTCCTGCTGATCACCAGCATTGCGAGCGCGACGATCGTCGGTGGCTCGAGCACGGCTGCGGCGGTGATGAACCGCGCCGACATCGTGGAGTCCGCCGATCAGATGAGTTACGTGGCCGGGCAGATCCGCGACCGCTCCCAGAACGACGACTCGCCGCGTGCCGATGCGATGCGCAAGCACGCCACGGAGATGCAGAAGACGGCCAACATGATGACCGATCAGGCCACCGGCGATGTGGTGGTGGCCGTCAGCAACAACCTCGGGGACGCGATCCTCACGCCGCTGCAGGGTGGCGCGGTCGTCGTGGACACGGCGAAGTTCCTCTGGGACTTCAAGGGTGGCTATGAACTCGGCGACACTGCGATCAAGGCATGGGGACTCGACCCCGACCCCCGCGTGGATGCGGTCATCCAGGCGATCCAGGACCTCGGCATCGAGCACACGGCTGACGCGCCCGTGGAGCAGATGGTCATCGAGACCAAGCTGACCGGCGCCGAGATGGTGCTCGACGAGCTCATTCCCGGCCTCACGCCCGAGGAGCTATCGACGGCGGCCACGCAGCTCGTGATCGACGCCGAGGTCGAGAAGGCGATGACCGGAGGGGCCGAGGTGGCTTCGCCCTTCGACAACCCCTTCGCGATCGGGCTGACCGATACCATCGAGATGGCCCTTGCCGAGCTTGATGCCGAGGACTACACGGGCGACGAGTACATGACGATGGGTACGACGACGGCGAGTACGACGGTGACGTCGATTGGGACCAGGACTGTGCTCGCTGGACTCGACACCGATGCCGGGACGACTACGCGGACGACGTACTGCCGGGGACGGCTCGGACGGCGGTGGCTCCGGCTCCACCGTCGGACCGCCCGCCGGCTCTGGATACATCACCGAGCAGTGGGCGCCTGAGGCGGCGAGGTGCGAACATCCAAGGGCGCCGCCCCCAGCGGCCTTCAGGCGGCCAAGGCTGTCGACATCGGCAGCGATCTGGGCGGGGTCTCGCAGTTGCGCTGGGTGTTCTACGACTGACGGGCAGTTCAAGCATCTTGTCAGGGCGGTTCGTCGAGGTACGCAGGAACGTACTCGCAAGCAAGGTGACACCGTGACCATGGACGTGGCGAAGCATCCCGCGTTCTACTCGGAGCGAATGGCTCGGGATGGCGTGCTACTACGATGCGTCGACAGACCTCGTCTACGTGGTCGAGCGGTTCCACGATCCCTACGACGGAGCCGACGAGTACAGGGTGATACGCCTCCACCGGGGCGGGTCCTAGCCGGCCTTGCGCCATCCATTAGTTGCACTTCCAACAGAATCCGTGTATCGTGCCCATGGTTGGATACACAACTACTGTGGGACCGCGCTCCTCGGCCAGCTCAGTGATCTGCCGAGAAGCCTCCACTCGGAGAGACACATGCATCCCCAGCACGGCCTGCCGGACAACCCGGCCATCCTCACATCCATGCTCGCTCGTCGGACGAACACGTACTTCGACCGCGCGCTCAAGCCGCACGGCATCGGGTTCTCGCAGTTCCGGATGCTGGGCTTCCTCTATCGTCACGGCGACGTGCCCACGATGCAGGAGGACATCCGCGCCTACATCGACTCGGACAAGGGCTCGGTCGCGCACTCGATCAAGCGGCTCGTGGACGAGGGCTACATAGCGCGCACGCAGCACCCCGATGACGGGCGTGCCTACGAGATACACCTGACCGAGAAGGGCGAAGCGTTCAAGCCCGAGTTCGACCGGATCGCCGAGCAGTGGTCCGAGCGCCTGGTCGAAGGGTTCACCGCCGAGGAACAGACGATGGCTTCCGAGATGCTCAAGCGCATGATCGACAACGCGTGCACGCTTCTCGATGACGAGAACCAGGAGCTCTAGCACATGGCCGAGGAGAACAACATCGAGTCCGAAGCGGTCGAGCCCGTCGAGGGCGCCGCGCCCGCCACGCGCGACGTCGAGGGCACCAAGCGCGCGAAGATGCTCGAGGGTCCCGTCACCAAGACGATCCTGCAACTGACCGCGCCCATGCTCATCGCCCTCTTCACGATGATGGGCTTCAACATCGTCGACACCTACTACGTCGCGCAGCTGGGCACCGAGCAGCTCGCGGCGATGAGCTTCACGTTCGCTGTGGTCATGTCTGTGCAGTCGATCAGCATGGGCGTCGGCATGGGCACCACCGCCGTCATCGCGCGCGTCATCGGCGAAGGCGACACGACCACCGTGCGGCGCCTCACCATGGACGCCATCATGTTGGGCATCGTCATCGCGCTCACGATCACGGTCGTCGGTCTGCTCACCATCAACCTGCTCTTCGGCGCGCTCGGTGCCGAGGGGATCGTGCTCGAGTACGTGGGCCAGTACATGTCCATCTGGTACCTCGGTCTGGCACTGATCGTTGTCCCGCAGGTGGGCAACTCCAGCATCCGGGCGACCGGTGACACCAAGACGCCGGCGATGATCATGATCTCAGTGCTTCTCGTGAACATCGTCCTCGACCCGCTGCTGATCTTCGGCCTGGGGCCCTTCCCGGAGCTCGGCCTCCAGGGCGCGGCGCTCGCAACGCTCACGGCGCAGGGCATCGCGCTCATCATCGGAGTCGCCGTGCTGCGCAAGCGCAAGCTGCTCCTGATGATCCGCCACTCGGCGGCCGAGGTAGCTCGACTCCTGGAAGCGCATCCTCAAGATCGCGGTGCCGGCCGGCGTCACACAGCTGATCCAGCCGCTGTCCATCGCCATCATCACCGCCATCGTGGCGGCATACGGCGTGGCGGCTGTTGCCGGCTACGGTGTCGCCACGCGGCTCGAGATGTTCGGCATCATCGCCGTCTATGGCCTCGGCAACTCGCTCCTGCCCTTCCTCGGGCAGAACTGGGGAGCAGGCCTCAGATCCCGCGTGTCCGCGCGGCGTGAAGTCGGCGATCGTCATCGGCGCGGGCTGGGGCGTCTTCGTCTGGCTGCTCTCGCTCCTGGTCGGAGGGTATGCCGCTGCTGCGTTCGACCCCAATCCCGAGGTCATCGCGGTCGTGACGTCCTACCTGCTCATCGTCTTCCCGAGCCTTGCCTTCCAGGCCGTGCTCTTCGTCACCACGAGCTCGTTCAACGCGCTGCACCAGCCGATGAAGTCGCTCACGCTCTCGGTGCTGCGGATGTTCGTCCTCTACGTGCCGCTCGCGTTCGCCGGCTCGGCCGCGTTCGGGCTCGTCGGCGTGTGGTGGGCGGCCCTGTTCGCGAACGTGAGCGCGGCGATCGTCGGCGTCATCTGGTTCCGGCACTCGTTCCGCAAGATGGTCATCGAGGCGCCGCCTGCCGAGAATGACTCGCCGGACGCCGATGTCGCTGCCGCCGAGGCCGAGGCGACCCGGCGTAGGACTCGCTGGGCCGCGGCGCCGTAGGGCGTCCGGCCCCTCGGTTGCGTCCCGACGGCTGCCGCGCAGCTACCCTGCCGAGCGCTCGAGCCCCATCGCCTCGCGCTTGTCGTCGATCGTGACGACGTGCCACTCGAGGTGCTCGATCGTGTGCAGCATGATCTGCCGCACGGTGACCAGCCCGACCTCGGTGTGGACTGCGTCGCGCCGCCACGTCTTCCTCGGCGATGCGATCCAGGTCTGCCGCCATCTGCGCGCGGGTCGCATCCACCATGGCGAAGTCGAGTTCGAGGTCCCTCTCGGCATAGCTGAGCGCGTCGAGGTAGTCCATCATGTCGGCGCCCACCAGCAGCGGGCGCTCGAGCCCGATCGTGCGCTTCATGCGGTCGGCCAGGAACTGCTCGGCATCGGCCGTGTGGCACACGACCTCCTGCACGCTCATCTTCTCGGCGATCGGGTAGGCGAGCAGCTGCTCTGCCGAGAGGCCCTCGACCGATGCGCGCAGCAGCGCGGGACCCTGGCGTAGCGCGCGATGAGCTCGGGCGCGGGCGTGCCGTCATCGAGCGGGGCCGCCTCGATCTGCGTGTAGTCGGTCGCCATATCGCTCTCCAGGGGTCTCGCGGATGCTTCGGACTATCATCGTACACGCGAGGGACGGCCGAGGACGGGCGGGATTGTGTCATTCTGCAGCTACACTGGTCGACTGCACGAGCGAGACAGACGGCTCACATGCCCGAGAACATACCCCCACCACCAGGACCTTCGCCAGGCACCGTAGGCCGACTTCGTACCCGGACAGCGACTTCCGTATGTCGGATGAGGTCATGGAGGGCGCTCCGGGTTCCGCTGCTCGCCTGTCGCATCGGCCGACCGTGCCGACCCCGCTCTGGCTGAACGTTCAGTCAGCTACCGCGTGTGCCCCGGATGGGTATGCACTTCCTCAGAGGGGGTCGAATGCCATGCATCTAGGTACTGGTCGTTTCTGGCGGGCTTGCGGCATGTTTTTGCTGGTCGTGGTGCTAATCGTTGCCCTGGCGGGCTGCACCGACGAGGGTTCGGAACAAGGGGCCGATGAGGGTTCCGGCTCGGAGAGCGCGGCACCCGAGGCCGAGAAGGCCACCAGTCCGGAAGGCTATCTCCCGCCGGAGGTCGTCGAGGCAGACTGCGATGGCTGCACCGAGGTGACGCAGGACCTCTGACGCTCAACGACGAGGCCAAGTACCAGTTCGCGTATGACGGTCACGGGGGCACGCGCTA
Organism: uncultured Actinomycetes bacterium; assembly: GCA_963850695.1. GTDB lineage: Bacteria > Actinomycetota > Coriobacteriia > Anaerosomatales > CAWKMJ01 > CAWKMJ01. The sequence goes on along the minus strand of CAWKMJ010000003.1, from coordinate 106,149 downwards.
CCTGATCATGACAGGGGTGGAGGCTGCTCAGTACGATGAGCTCCTGGCCGCATCGGAAGAGGCTCAGGCCACGGCCGGTGAGCTCAAGCAGCTCGACGGAGTCGGCGACGGCGCATTCGTTCAGGGAACGCAGGGGATCATGGTGAAGGGGGAGGACACCGTTCTTCTGTGGTCGAACACCCTTCAGGACGCCTCGGGCGAGGAGTTCCAGGCCATCACGACGACCAGCTCGAGCAGCTGCTAAGGGAGATAGACGCGCGGATGTGATCGGTGCCAGCTACTCCACGCTGCGCATATCCATCTCGGCGGTTTCACCGTTCGCAACGAGGATGAGTACCTGCGAGCCCTCCTCGACCTTGACGCCAGCTTCGGGGACCTGCGCGAACACGATGTCTGCGGGTTGTCCGTCGGCGTGGCCGACTCGAGTATGTGCGCCACGAGACCTGCCGCTTTCAGGGCTTTGGTGGCGTACCGGAGCTCAGGCCTACGACATCGGGGACCTCGGTGGCCTCCGGTGTCTCCGGGCCCTGTGAGACCGCGATGCCGACCGCGCTGCCCACGAGTACCTCGGTGCGCGGCGTGGGGTACTGCTCGACGACCGAGCCCGAGGGGACATCGTCGCTGTAGAAGGCGCTGACACCGCCTGCAATCCTGCGTCGCTCAGCATCTTGCGGGCATCTGCCTCGGCCTTGCCGACAACCGCCGGGGACCTGACCGTTGTGGGTTCAGGGGGCTTGGGCGTCGACCTTTGTGAGACGAGGATCTGGACCGCGGTGCTGATGGGCACCTCTGTCCCGCCAACGGGCTCCTGGTCCATGACCGCTCCCTGGGGGGCATCAGCACTGCTGGCGTAGTACACGCGCACGGTCAGTCCGACGGCGGTGAGAGCCGTGACGGCGTCCTTCTCCTGCTTGCCGGTGACTTCGGGAACCTTGACCTTGGTCACGTCCTCAGGTGTCTCGCCGAGGGAGACCAGGACACCGACCTTTGACCCGGCAGCCACACTCTCACCGGCGTCGGGTAGCTGAGCAGCGACGAGACCCTTGTCGACGTCGTCGACATAGTAGCTGGCCGTCTCGACCTCGAGGCCCTCAGCCTCCAGCGTAGACCTGGCCTCGTCCTCGGTCATGCCCGTCACATCCGGCATCTCCAGAGCGCCGGACACGGAGACGGTGATGTTGATCTCCGCACCCTCTTCGGCCCTGACCCCGGCCTCGGGGTCTTGCGCGAGGACGACACCCTCGTCCATTCGGCGACTGCGGATTCCTCGACGCTCCCGACCGCGAATCCCGCATCGGTGATGGCCTTCTCGGCATCCTCTGTCGTCATTCCAGTCACGTCGGGAACGCCCGTTCCCTTCGGTTGCAGCAGAAGCAGCGCGCCGATGATTGCCACGATGGCCACCGCACCGATGACGAATGGTAGCCAGTTCTTCTCGATCACATCAGGCTTGCTGGTATCACTGGCGGACGAGGCGTCGGGCATGCTGGGTCCCTCCGCTGGGGGCTATGGTGGGCGCGTGCTCCCCGCATCCAGGTCTGCGCATCATCTGGCCACGCTATTCTACCGTTGTTCGCCGGCTGGCTTCGTATCGCACCCATGCCGAGTCGTGGGCATACGTCTTCGCGCTGATCGCGGCTTTCGCGTGGGTGATGGTGGTACGTACTGTGTGGCGCACCCGAGCGCTGGACTGGGCTGCAGACAAAATGGCGGCTCCGCGCGAGAGGAAGGTGAAGGCCTGATGGGAGAGCTCGTCGGCACACTGCTCCTGCTCGCCCTCATCGGCTTCATCGCCGATATCAACTCCGGCGCGATCATCGGCAGCATCTTCTCGGCGCGCTCCGGCTTCAAGCAGGGATTCGCGTTCCTCGGAGGCGCGACCGCCGTACGAGTGGCGCAGGGCCTTCTGGGGGTTAGCATCGTCTACGCGGTTCTCGACACGTTCCTCGGCTGGATCAAGCTCGATGCGACCACGTACATGCTCATGACGCTGGCCGGTCTCGCGATCATCCTGGCGGGGCTGAGAGAGGTCTTGGGCAGGGGAGATGACTCTCAGACTGAGAAGCTCAAGGACTCCAAGGACGCCGGCACGATCTCCTCGAGGACCGCGTTTCTCACGGGCGTCGGCATCAACGTCATCTCGCTGCGCCAGTGGATATTCACCTCGTTCGCTGTCTCGCTGATCGGCAGTGCGGGCGGGGGGTGGGCGGTCAGTCTGGCGTTGTTCGCTGCGTACTTGGCGCTCTCGTCTTGGCTCATCGTCGGGCTGCTCATCATCAAGGCCGTGCGGCCCAGCGCAGCACCGGGGATCATGGACCGCATCGCTGGCTGGACGGACAGGCATCTTGCCACGATCGTTGCGTGGATGGCGATCGTGATCGGTGTCCTCATCATGGGCTACGGCCTGTACAAGTGGTTGGGATAGCTCTTCTCGGAGGTTGGCTCTGCGCGGGCGCCCCGCGTGCTCCTTCGGCCTCACGCCACGCTCACCCGATTCGGGTATGGATTCATGCGCCTTAACGGGTATCATGGCCACGGCGGGGCGGCACGTGAAGGGGGCCTCGCCAAGGGACATCTCTCAGAGGAGGAATGTATGTCAGCTGACGCAGCTGTCGCAGACATGAGTGCAGAGATTCAGGAGCACTGGTGGATTCCGCTTGTGCAGGGGATCGCCGCGATCATTCTCGGCATCCTGCTGTTCACGTACACCGGAGCGACGTCGGCGGTCCTCGCCGGGTTCGTCGGCTTCTACTGGCTCATCAGTGGAGTCGTGAACATCGTCGCCATCTTCGTGGACAGCACGATGTGGGGATGGAGGCTCTTCATCGGCCTTCTCGGCATCCTCGCAGGCTTCATCGTCGTGACGAACCTGTTCGAGCACCCGCTCGCCACCACGATCGGTCTTGCGACGATCTTCGTGTGGGTGCTGGGTATCCAGGGCCTGATCATCGGTATCGTCGAGATCATCCAGGCGTTCCAGGGCGCCGGTTGGGGACGCGGGATCCTGGGCTGCATTCACTGCGCTCATCGGTCTCTTCCTGATCTTCAACCCGTTCCCGGCTTCTCTCGCGCTCCCGTTCGTGATCGGCGTCATCATGGTCGTCATGGGCGGCTTCGCGGTCTTCATGGCGTTCAAGATCAAGAACGCCTAGCTCCACGAACGCGCCCGCAAGGGTGATCATGAACGAACGAAGGGCGGTCGCACGTGCGGCCGCCCTTTCCCATGCCTTGTCGGATCGCGCACCGCAGACCGTTTCCTGCCGGTCCTACTGCGCGCGCTCCCGCACGACCTTGCCCATGTCGAGCCGGCGCATGGCGCGCATGCCGGGCAGCACCGAGATGAACGCCACCAGGAGCATCGCGAGTGATGCGTAGAGCAGGCTCTGCGGTTTCATCTCGAGATCGAATGCGAACAGGTCGGTCGAGTAGGATGCCATCGGTAGCCGGCGACCGCAGTAGCCGACGATGAGCCCTGGCGGGATCCCCATCGCCGTGAGCAGCAGGTTCTCACCCATGACGAGCTGGCCGACCTCGCGGTTCGAGACACCGTTGGCCCGCATGTTCGCGAACTCGCCGGCACGCTCGGCGAGATTGGCCGAGGTCGTGTTGAAGATGAGGGCGAACGCGAGCAGGCCGCTGAAGAGCAGCATGAAGCCGACGATCAGATAGAAGAGTCCGAGGTAGTCCTCGACAAGCATGTAGAAGGCCCTCGCATCGGATGTCGCGATGACGTTGCGCACGTCCTCGATCTCCTCGAAGACCGCCTCGCGGTCGACGACGTCGGGCTCGAACCGCGCGTCGACGAATGCCGTGCCCGGCTCATCGAGTCGGCTCTCGCCGATGGGGTCTGAGGACGTCCGCATCGCCTCGACGAGCGCGTCCTGCTCCATGTAGATGACGGTGCCAAGTGGCTCGTCGACGAAGTCGGCGATCTCGCACCTCGAACTCGGTGTCGAGCTCCGGGAAGTCCAGGGTCGACCGTGTCTCCGACGTCTGCCCCGACGATCTCGCCAAGCGCGCGGCCGGTGACGATGCCCTCGGGCGGCAGTTCCCCGCTCTCCGTCAGGAAGCCATGCATCTTCGTGTCGGCCTCGTAGCCGAAGAGCTGTGTGGAGTAGTTGTCGTCGCGGACCCTTTGCCGAGACTTCGAGCGTGATGACCTTCTCGGAGTAGAGGACCCCATCGACATCGCGCACGTCGGTGACCTGTCGCTCATCCAACGGGCGTGCCGAACACGACGAGCGCGTCCTCGAGTTGGACCTCGTTGAACTGTCGGTCGATGAGGATGACGATCGTGTCGATCATGCCCCAGGACGCGAGTATCAGAACGAGCGCGATCATCGTGCCGAGTATCGTGGCGCCGACTGCGCCGCTTGCTGCGCCCGATGCCGCGCACGATCATCTTCCACCGGGTCGGGAGTCTCCGCAGAGGCGGGATGAGGGTCTCGAAGAGGCTGCGATGGCCGTCCTGGGTGGGAATGTCCCCGCGCATCGCCTCGGCGGGGTCGGTCTTGGCGGCCATGCGCGCCGGCACCCAGGCCGAAAGCGGGCCCACGACCAGGCCGAAGAGGAGACCGACGATCGGCGTCCAGGGATGGAACGTGACGACCGTGTCGGGGATGCCGAGCTCGGCTGTGTAGGCACTCGTCATTGCGGCACCGGAAGGTACGCCGAGTACGATGCCGATGATCGCCCCGGCGACGCCCAGGATGAGACCGAAGCCCAGGTAGTGTCGCAGGATCGCTCCTCGGCCCAGCCCGTTGGCCATGAGCGTGCCGATCTGGGAGCGCTGAGACAGCACGATCCGAGTCATGAGGATCGCGGTGGCCATACCTGCCGCGATCAGGAACATGATGGGGAAGAAGATGGCCATCTGCGCGAAGCCCTGGACATCCAGCTGCAAGGCCGCGTTGGACGGCTGATCTGCCTGCGTGACGGTGTCGGCCGCGTCTCTCCGCTTGGCCTGCGCGTCGACGTGGAGGTCCATCTCCTCGACATCAGCATCGTCAGCATAGGTCACGAGGATCTGGTTCTGGACCACGCTCGGCGATGCGGCCTCCAGCAGCTCCTCAGGCACGTACAGCACGCCGAAGTCGTCGCCGCTCACGAAGAGCTGCGACCGGCTCTTCGCCGGCCACACGTACTCCGCCGAGAGGCCGACGCCGATGACGTCGAACGTGCGGAAGGCGAAGCCGTCGAAGATCTCCAGCTTGTCGCCCGGGGGAGAGCTCGTAGTACTCGGCCATGTGCGTGTCGACGACGACGCTCTCGGGCTCAGCAGAGTCGAGATACTCTCCCTCGATGATGTCGAGCTGGTTGATGGGCGGTTGCTGGTCGGGAGGCATGCCCGACGAGACGACCCGACAGCACGTGATCCTCTTCGATGCGCACCGGGATGTCGCCCTGGCGTGCGCTCTTCGATCTGCGGCGATACCCTCCATCTGCTCGAGATCGCCGACAAGTCGCGGGTCGGCTCCGATGATCGTCATATCGGCGAAGGCGAGACGGTCGTACGTGCCCTGATAGGAGGTCTCCAGGTTGCTGTAGGCGTCCCACGATGAGGCGTACAGGAACACGCCGAGCGAGATCGTGATGAGAACGGCGATGAACTGTGCGCGCTTGGCGCGAAAGTCCCGCCGCCGCTTGATGCCGAGGTACTTCACCAGTCGATGTCCATGGGATCGGCTGGGGAGACCTGCGTCTCGTCCGAGACGATCTCCCCGTCTCGAAGCCTGATCACGCGATCGGCGATCTGGGCGATCGTGGTGTTGTGGGTGACGATGATGACGGTGCGATCGTGATCGTTGGTGAGCGTCTGAAGCAGTTGGAGCACCGACTTGCCGGTCTCCACGTCGAGAGCTCCAGTGGGCTCATCGCATACCACGAGCGGCGGGTGCTTCACGAGCCCTCGCGCGATTGCGACACGCTGCTGCTCTCCGCCGGAGAGCTCGGCTGGGAAGTGGTCCATCCGGTCGCTGAGATCTACCAGTTCAAGAACGCGCTTGGTTCTCGCCTCCGGCTCCGGGCCCGTGATCTCTGCGATCAGAGCGACGTTCTCGGCTGCCGTCAGAGTGGGCACGAGGTTGTAGAACTGGAACACGAATCCGACCTTGTCGCGCCTGTACTCGGTGCGGCCCTTATCATCCATGCCGAGGAGCTCGGTCCCGAAGGCAGCGATCGATCCCGATGTCGGCTGCTCGAGCGCGCCGATCTGATTGAGCAGAGTGGTCTTGCCCGAACCGCTCGGCCCGAGCATGACCACGAGCTCGCCGACCCCGATGTCGAAGTCGACATCGCGCAGTGCGTGGACCTGGGCATCGCCCTCGCCGTACGTCTTCGTCAGGCCCCGTGCGCTGATGGCCGCCCGGTCGTTCTCGCTGGTTCCCACGTGCGTCGCCTCCTTGGCACTTCAGTCTCTTCAGGTTATCACCATGCAGGGGCCGTCATCGGGCTGTGCGCAGCCTATCCCTGTGGGGGTATCTGCGGGTATCCTGGTCTAGATGTGCGCATGGTACGAAACACCTGGGAGACATGACCGCCGCATCAGTTCGGTCGGGGGGAAGCGACGACACAGCGATGACGCCACGAGACCTTCAAGCCGAGCCTGTCGGCGTGCCGTTCGGCGGCGTGCCGCTCGATGTCGTTGTGATCGGCGGCTCCACGGGCGGACCGCCGACCGTCGAGCACATCCTGCGCGAGGTCCCGCGCGACTTCAGGGCGCCGATCGCCATCTGCCAGCACATGCCTCCGGGCTTCACGCAGACGTGGGCGGAGCGCCTGGACTCGGTGTCGCGCTTGCGGGTGAGAGAGGCGAGGTTCGGTGAGGCCTTCGAGCCAGGCAACGCGTATGTCGCGCCCATCGGCAGACACATGCGGATCCAGCGGGAGAACAAGCACGCCAGCGTGAGTCTGGACATAGACTTCGCCGACTCGCTGCACGTCCCCTCGATCGACATCCTCATGTCGTCGATCGCTCATTGCTACGGGAGTCGGGCGTTGGGTGTCTTGCTCGCCGGGCTTGGACAGGACGGCGCCCTGGGCATGCTGGCGTTGCGCAGGGCAGGCGGACACACCATCACCGAGACCGAGGAGTCGGCCGTCGCCTACAGCATGCCGGGCTCAGCCGTCGAGATGGGCGCTGCAGCCCAGGAGGTCACGGCCGCCGAGATGCCCGCCGCCATCGTTGCGTGCGTCAGCGGGGCATGCCTGTAGGTGTGCGCGGGGTACGGTCGCGTGCAACCGGTCCCGCCCCCCGTCCGTTGTCTCAGAGCCACTCGTCGTCCATGTCCCTTCATGGACGCACTCGAACAGGCCGATACAAGCCCTGTGTGACCGTTTCGTCCAAGGGGGCCCCGTGAAGAAGCTTGTAGCCATCATCTTGTGCGTCGTGCTTGCCGCGATGCTTGTCGTGCCCGCGGCGTTCGCCGGCGAGGGCCAGAGTCAGGGCAAGGGCAAGGAGTCCGCGCCCGGCCAGCAGAAAAAGGCGGAGGACGCCGAAGACGAGGCTGCTGCCAAGAAGGAAGCCAAGGACAAGGGCAGCAAGGCCGAGGAGTCCGAGGAAGTCACAGAAGACGCCGAGGGCAAGGGCAAGGCCAAGGGCAAGAGCGAGGACAAAGGCAAGAATCAAGGGGCCGAGAAGGGCAAGGGCTCTGAGGACGCTAGCGGCACGCCGAAGCGCTCCAAAGAGGAGTCCGGCACCACGGAGCGCAAGCGCACAGGTATCGAGAACGCGTTCGATCGGATCTCCGCGAACATCGCCAAGGCCGAGCAGAAGGTCGCCGATGGTACGAAGAAGCAGGTGCCGCCTGGACTACTCAACGTCTATGAGAAGTTCCTCGGCTGGCTCGGCCTGGCCGATGCCGTCGAAGGCGGAGAGGCCGACGGTGATGGCAGCGGTTCTGGAGAGTCGACCCAGACGCCCGAACCTGATGAGGGTGACATCGGCGAGGAAACGCTCGCCGAATAGCACGGTCTGCATCGTGTGGAGCGAAGGCCCGGGCATGTGCCCGGGCCTTTCTCGTGCGCTTGTCCACAGAGACAAGAGGGGGCTTGTGCATGGCTGGCGCGAGCCGCCGCTCGGTCGGTGCCCGCCGGCCCGATTGCCAGCGCTTGCAGGTGGGTACATACCGGTCTATACTGACTGACTATCAGTCAGTGACTGACGGTCAGTCGCACAAGCGACCATCGCTAGAATCCGGGAGGCGAGAGGCGCGTGGCAGCAGGTCAGGGCCGCATATCGAAGCATCCGGACATCCGCCGCGAGGAGATTCTCGCGGCCGCGCTCGAGCTCTTCATGAGCGTCGGCTACCAGAAGACGTCGGTGCAGATGATCACCGAGCGCGTCGGCGTGGCCAAGGGCCTCTTCTATCACTACTTCGACTCCAAGGTCGATCTGCTCAATCAGGTCGCCATGTGGCAGGCCGACCAGATCCTGGCGAGCGTCCCCGAGCCCTCTGAGATGGAGGGCGATGCTCTCGACAAGCTGCGCGCCCTCATCGGCATGTTCGTCCAATGGAAGCTCGAGGACGCGCGCGAGCTCATCTCGGCGTACCTCGAGGTGATGTATCGCCCCGAGAACGCCCCGTTGCGAATCGCGGTCGTGCAGGAGTCCGTCGCGCGGATCATCCCAGTATTCGGCGAGATCATCGCCGAGGGAGTGGAAGAGGGCATATGCGATGTCGACGACCCGGCGATCGCGGCCGAGATGGTCTTCAATCTCTGGACCGGCTCGGCCGATCGGCTCGCCGCGCTGCTGCTCGACATCGGCGGAGCATCCCGAGAACGTCGATGCCGTACTCGACCGTATCCGCGTGTGGGAGTCCTCGGTCGAACGGCTCCTGGGCGTCGAGCCCGGGGCGCTTCAGCTCTACGACTACGAGTTCCTCGAGAAGGGGTTCGTGGGTCTGGTTCAGCCAGAGGCAGATCAGCGGGCGATACCGCCCCCTGCCGAGTCCGCCTAGAGCGAACGTGCTCCGGGCGGAGGGGTTGGCAGGAGGAGTCAGCGGGACGGGCGAGCGGCCCTCCCGAGACGGATGAGGGGTATCAAGCGAAAGGAGCGGGCCGATGAGTGAGCCGGCCATTCAAGTACAACGACATCACGTACTCGTACGGAGACATAGAGGCGGTCAAGGGCATCAGCTTCGATGTGCAGCCGGGCGAGATCCTCGGCTTCCTCGGGCCCAACGGCGCGGGCAAGTCGACGACGATCAAGATGCTCACGGGGCAGATGAACCCAGACTCGGGCAGCGCGAGTGTCCTCGGCATCGACATCGCCAAGGACGATCCCGAGATGCAGGCCCAGATCGGCGTGTGCTTCGAGGAGAAGAACCTCTACCTCAACATGAGCGGGATCGAGAACCTGGACTTCTTCGCGTCGCTCTTCGGCATCAAGGACGCGGACTCCGAGGAGGTTCTGCGCCGAGTCGGGTCTGGCCGACCGCGCCAAGGACCGCGTGCAGAGCTACTCCAAGGGCATGCGTCAGCGCATGATGATCTCGCGCGCGTTCATCAACAAGCCCAAGGTGCTCTTCCTCGATGAGCCGACCGACGGGCTCGACCCCGTGACCTCGGCGATGATTCGCAAGACCATCCGCGAGGAGGCCGATCGCGGCGCTGCGGTCCTGCTCACGACCCACGACATGTTCGAGGCCGACGAGCTCTCCGACCGCGTCGCCTTCCTCAATGAGGGCGAGATCGTGGCTCTCGACACGTGCGGAGAACCTCAAGCTCAAGTACGGACAGAAGGGCGTGAAGGTGCGTCTTCGCGACGGCGATGGCGTGCGTGAGGAGGACATCCCGCTGGATGCCGACGGGGTCGCGGCAGCTCGCCGAGCTCTCGGCATCGCCCGACCTCATGACGATCCACACCGAGGAGGCCACGCTGGAGGCGATCTTCATCGAGCTGACCGGCAGGGGGCTGGAAGGATGAGCAGTCCAATCAGCCGCCCGGCGATCTGGGCTGCGCTCCTGAGAAAGGAGCTGACCGCCTACTCGCGGGACAAGCTCTATCTGTTCCTGACGGTGCTGACGCTCGTTGCTGTCGTCATCCTCTATCAGTTCCTGCCCGACTCGGTGAACGAGGAGATCACGTTCGCGGTCTCACCGCCGGTCGATGAGCTGGTGGCCGACGCCAAGGACTCGCTCAAGGCGCTTGGCGCCACCGACGAGCAGCTGGCCGAGCTCGACGAGACCGACCTCACCGAGGGCGAGGAAGGCATCAGCGTCATCGAGTTCGAGAACGAAGAAGACATGACCGCAGTCGTTGCCGGCGATCTCGAGGCATGGCAGGGCGATGACGGCGAGCTCATCCTGCGCGACAAGGAGGCAGGAGAGGACAAGCCCGAGAACGCCGAGAAGATATCGATCGACTATCGGCATGGCGTTCCCGCCGACGTTCATCTCCGATGTTGCGACCGGGGATGAGGCCGTGAAGGTCACTGTCTACTCCGACGCCAACGTGCCCGAAGAGATACAGAACGCCATGAGCGGCTTCGTCCGGGAGATGGCGTATGCCCTCGCCGGCCAGGAGATGCCGGTCGAGTTCGATGAAGAAGCCATCGTCCTCGGCGAGGACCGAGCCGGTGATCAGGTGACACTGCAGGAGAAGTTCCGTCCCCTGTTCATCTTCATGATCCTGATGATGGAGACGTTCTCCCTCTCGGCGCTGATCTCGATCGAAGTGCTGCAGCGCACGGTGACTGCCGTGCTGGTCACGCCTGCGAAGATCGGCGACTTCCTCATCTCGAAGACCGTGTTCGGCACCATGTTGGCCCTCACCCAGGGGTTGATCGTCGCCGTGTTCGTCGGAGCGTTGACACCCGAGAGCTGGTCGGTTGTGCTGACGGCGATCTTCCTTGGAGCCGTCATGTTCACGGCGGTCGCGATGGTCACCGGTGCTGCGGGCAAGGACTTCATGGGGCAGCTCTTCTACAACATGCTCTTCATCGTCCCACTGCTGATACCAGGCTTCTCCGTGCTGTTCCCGGGCACCGCGGCGACCTGGGTGAAGCTGATACCGACATATCCGATCATGGAGGTGCTCGTGGGGGCGACGGCGTACGGAATGACGTGGTCTGACGCGGGGGGCCTGCTGGCCTATGCCGCGCTCTGGTGCGTCGTGTTGTACGTGATCGGCCTCTTCACGCTGAAGCGGAAGGTGGAATCACTATGAGCCTCGGACGCACCTGGAAGGTGCTTCGCAAAGACCTGGCGCTGGGGCCGCGCTCGCCGTTCTTCCTGTATGCGATCTTCCTGCCCATCATCATGACCGTGATCTTCCAGTTCGCCTTCGGGTCGCTCTTCGACCCACAGCCGAGGCTGGGAATCATCGATGATGGTGACTCGGAGATCACGGCTGCGGTCGAGGGCATGGAGGGCATCGAGCTCACCATGCTTGATGACCCGGAAGAGCTCAAGACCATGGTCGAGCAGAACGACCTGGACGCGGGGCTGATCTTGCCGCAAGGATTCGACCAGGAGGTCAAGGACGGCGAGCAGCCGCCGCTGGAGTTCTTCCTCGGCGGGGAGAGCTACGCCTCCAACCGGATCATCCTCTCGGTCACCGCGATCGATCTCGTACGTGAGGTCGAGGGAGCCGACGCTCCGGTCGAGGTCGAGATCGTCAACTTCGGCACGGAAGGGCTGCCCATCGCCGTGCGGCTGATTCCCGTCATCGTCTTCTACGCGCTCGTGATGGCAGGGATCTTCGTCCCCGGATCGAGCCTGGTCCAGGAGAAAGAAGAGGGCACGATGGCCGCGATGCTCGTTACCCCGGTCAAGACCAACGAGGTGCTGGCGGCGAAGTGGGTCCTCGGTGTCGTGTTCGCATCGGTCATGGCCGTGGTGGCGCTCGCGCTCAACCAGGCCATCGCCGGCAATCTGTTCGACGTCATCGCCGTGGTGTTCGTCGCGGGGATGATGTCTGCGACCATCGGTCTGCTGATCGGTTCGTTCTCCAAGGACTCGACGGTCATGTTCGGCATGGTGAAGGGGCTGGGAATCTTCCTCTTCGCCCCGGCCATCTTCTACGTCTTCCCGAGCTGGCCGCAGTGGATCGCCAAGCTGTTCCCGCTCTACTGGATCATGAACCCGATATGGCAGGTGTCGGTCCTGGGCGAAGCACTGTCCACGGTGTGGACGGAGCTTGCCGTGGCGCTCGCGATCACGGGCGGTCTTCTGATTCTCACAGCGGTGGTCGCCCGCCGCATGCAGAACCAGATGGCTGCCGATTAGCGCTGCCAACGCTCGTCTCTCGGCAGGTGCCGGAAGGCGGAGCACAGCCGTGGGACACGTGGGCCCGGTCGCGAAGGTGCGGCCGGGCTCTTTCGTGGGACAATCACGTGTGGCAAGCTGGCCGAGGAGACCTGAAGGTCACAGTTCTGGCATCACCGATCCGCTAGCGAGAGGTTCGCGCATGACACGAGTACTCAGCCCCGGAGGTCGCATAGCGGTGGTTCTTGCCGCTGTCGGCTTCATCGTCGCCGCACTGCTGCTGACTCAGGCCATACCTCCGGTCGAGGGGCTCGGCGACAAGGTTCGTCTGCCGATGTTCCACGGTGGCTCGACGTGGGTGAACATCGCGACGTTCACGATCACCGGTCTGCTCGCGCTGCTCTATCTGATCTTCCGGCGCGCCGACCTCTACCGTTGGGAGGCCGGGTTCCGCTGGGTCTCGGCCGTCCTCTGGATCACCAACAGCGTGCTCGGCGTGATCGCGGCTGCGAACACCTGGGACTTCAGCGGGTCGAGCGCGACGCCGCTCTCGGTGATACGCCAAGACCCACGACTGCTCGCGCAGTTCCAGTTGCTGCTCATCTTGCTGGTCGTGCTGGTCGTGCAGTGGATGTTTCGCAACAATGTGTTCCGCGCGGCGCTGGACCTGCTCTATGTGATCGTGTTCTGGCTGCTTCTTCGAGGTGTCTTCACGAACGAGGCCGCCCGCGCCCTGCACCCGGACAGCCCCGTGCTCAACTCCGCATCGGACATCCAGATACCGTTCTTTGCGATCGTGGGGTGCCTGTTCGTCGCAGCGTGCCTCATCGCGTGGTTCATCCGCGACGCGATGGTGCGCAAGGACTAGAAGGCGCGAGCCACCGCCACACCGAGTGCCGCTGCCGCTACGCCGAGGGCGAGCGATCCGATCGAGTACGTCGCTGCCTGCGTGTACAGCCCTTCGCGCAGGAGATCCAGCGTCTCGTATGAGAACGTCGAGAAGGTCGTGTATCCGCCGAGGACACCCACTCCCAGGAACAGCAGCCACGGCTCGCTCAGGGTGCCGCGCTCGACCGAGAGGGTCACGACGATGCCGAGAAGGAACGCACCGGAGATGTTGGCGGCAAACGTGTACCACGGCCAGAACGTCTCGCCCTTGGATGCGAGCATCTGAGCCACGAGGTAGCGTGCGGACGCTCCGATGGCGCCTCCAGCCGCCACGGCGACAAGGTCGCGCACCATCTCACCAGACTCCGGCTACGAGTGGTACGGTGCTGCGATCAACGAGTCGGAGCGAATCGCTGGCGCACACCGACCGGCAGACACCACACCCGTAGCAGTCCTCCTGGCGCAGGGTCGTGTGGGTGCCGCCCCGTCGAGCGTCTATCGCGTCGAAGGGGCAGACCTTGGAGCATGCGCCGCAGTCGGTACACGTCTCCATGTCCATCTCGGCCACGTACTCGCCGCGCCACATGAGCTTGGTGTCGTGCTCGAGCGTGATCGTCATCGCCATGCAGCCGCTCTCGAGATTGCAGTTGCATATGGCGCCGATGAAGGGTGTGTGGAACGTCCACACGGAGTGCATGAGACCTTCCTGCTCGCACGTGTTCAGGAGCGCCATCGCCTCGTTCTTGGTGAGCCGCTCGAGACCTGAGATGTCGGGGCCCATGTCGAAGCCCTTGAACGCCTCATCCAGCACGTCGTCCATCGGCATGGCCGTCACTGCCAGGCACACGCCCCGCTCGGCCTTGCCGGCGTAGGTGCGGCACACGCAGGGCAGACGCACGATCGAGGTCGCGAAGTCGAAGATGCGATCGCACTCCTCGATGGGAACCGGCTGACCGTAGTGGTTGGTCTTCATCTTCTCGTGTGTGCGGTTCTTCACCGAGCGCTCCAGCATGTGCGGAGCCTTCTCCTCGAGGAGGTTGAGCCAGGTCAGCGACCGGCCGCGACGCGCATCGAATCCCTGCACGAAATCGACGATGAATCCTCGGCGTTCGAGATCGCTCTCAAGATCAGCGACGTAGTTCTCGGCGTTGAGATACCACTTCTCACCGTCACCGTGCTGTACGCAGAACTGGCACATGCGTCCTCCTCGTTGTGAGTCCACCACATCTTACAATGCCCGTGCTCTCACTCGCCCGCGCACCCACCGACCAGCGGCGCTGTCGCTGCTACTCGGCGTGGGCTATGATGCGACACACAACTGGATAGCAGGCGTTGTTTGGTGCCCGGTCGGCAACGGCCGGGAGAATAGGGAAGCCGGTGAGAATCCGGCACGGTCCCGCCACTGTGATGTGGGCGCACGTCGCCCCTGAGTCAGGAGACCTGCCAAACGACGGCGATGCGGCCTTCGGAGTGAAGGGCTTGATCGCGACGTCGAGAGTGGGCGTCCACCGATTGAACCGAGCACCCGAAGACCCGTCATCCGACGGGTCTTCTGTCGTTTGGCCGCGCGTTTCGACGACACTCGACTGGAGGCAGACAGATGCACAGGACGTCCAACCGCTTGAACCTGGTGGTGCTCGCCGCACTGCTCGCGTTGTCGCTCGCGCTGGTGGGCTGCAGCGCCGAGTCCCAAGAGACGACCGAGGCCGAGACGGCCGAGGAGGCCGCGTTCCCGGTCACGGTGACCGATGACGCCGGGCGTGAGGTGACCATCGATGTCGCGCCGCAGCGCATCGTCTCCCTCGCGCCAGCCAACACCGAGATCGTCGCAGCACTCGGGCTCACCGACTCGCTCGTCGGCGTCACGACCTACTGCGACTACCCCGAGGAGGTCACCGAGCTCCCGCAGGTCGGTGATTTCGTGGCGCCCAACCTCGAGGCCATCGCCGCCGCCCAGCCTGATCTCGTGCTGGCCACGACCGGCGTGCAGGCCGACATCGTCAGTCAGCTCGAGGAGCTCGGAGCCGATGTGGTCGCGATCGACCCACAATCCCTCGATGCTGTGTTCGACTCCATCGTGATGGTCGGTGCGGTGACCGGTACCGCTGCCGAGGCCGAAGCGTTGACCGCCGACATGCAGGCCGACCTCGATGAGATCGCAGCGACGGTCTCTGCCGAGGAGCCCGCCTCGGCCTTCCTGGAGATCGCCCAGGACCCGCTGTTCACCGCCGGTCCGGGGACGCTGCTCGACGATCTCATCGTGGCCTCCAACGGCACGAACGTCGTTGCCGAGGAGGGCTATGTTGCCTACTCGCTCGAGCAGCTCGTCGTCGATGACCCCGAGGTGTACCTTGCCACACTGGGTTCGATGAGCGACCCCTCCGACATCGACTCTCGCGCTGGCTATGGGGAGCTCACCGCCGTCAAGGGCGGTCGCGTGTATGTCCTGGAGGACAACCTCGTGAGTCGTCCCGGGCCGCGTGTGGTCCTCGGCGTGCGTGAGATCGCCCAGGCGCTGCATCCCGACGCGTTCGAGTAGAGGACCTGGCCGATGACGCCCACGACCCGCACGCGCTCCGTGCTGATCCTCGCAGCTCTGTTCGTCGCGCTGCTGATCGCCATGGTCATGGGCGTGGGTCTGGGCGCGGTCTCCATCTCGCCCGGGGAGGTAGCCACGGCGATCGCGCGTGCGTGGGGTGATGCCGACACGTCCGTGTCCGAGGCGGTCGTCGTTTCAATCAGGCTGCCGAGGGTGCTGCTCGCCGCTCTCGTGGGGGCGTGTCTGGCCACCGCCGGCGTTCTCTACCAGGCGCTGTTCCGCAACGCGCTCGCCGATCCCTACATCCTCGGCGTATCGGCCGGAGCGGGGCTGGGCGCCACCATCATGCTCGTGGCCACCTCGACTGCCACCGCGTGGCGCTTCGGTGCTGTGCCCGCCGGTGCGTTCGCCGGCGCAACGCTCACGATGCTGCTGGTCGTGCGGCTGGCGACGAGACGTGATCGCGTGGAGTCGGCTTCTCTGCTGCTGGCAGGTATCGCCGTCTCCTACACGCTCGCGGCTCTCACCTCGCTGCTGATGGTCTGGTTCCGGGAGTCGATGCAGTCCGTCGTCTTCTGGCTCATGGGCGGTCTGTCAGGTGCGAGCTGGGAGTACGTTCTCGCCGTCTCAGTGATGTTCGCTGTCGGGTTCGGCATCGCCGTCTCCGACATGCGAGGGCTCAATGTGATGCTGCTCGGCGATGACCGTGCGGGGCATCTCGGCGTCGATGTCGAGCGCTTCAAGATCGTCGTTCTCGCTGCCGGCTCGCTCCTGGTCGCCGCCGCTGTTTCCGTCGCGGGTCTCATCGGGTTCGTCGGCCTCATGACCCCGCACATGGTGCGGCTCATCATCGGTCCCGACCACCGGCTCCTGCTGCCTGCCTCCG
The DNA here is from genome assembly GCA_963850695.1 of uncultured Actinomycetes bacterium. Lineage (GTDB taxonomy): Bacteria > Actinomycetota > Coriobacteriia > Anaerosomatales > CAWKMJ01 > CAWKMJ01. The sequence goes on along the minus strand of CAWKMJ010000003.1, from coordinate 89,626 downwards.
CACTCGGCGGAGCGATCCTTCTCGTCTTGGCCGACCTCGTCGCCCGGACGATCCTGGCACCGGTGGAGATTCCGGTGGGCATCGTCACGGCTCTTGCCGGCGGTCCGTTCTTCCTGTGGCTGCTCGTGCGCAAGGATGTCCGCACATGAGTGGTGAGCGAAACGCCCCCGCGGGTCTGAGTGTTGCAGCCGTCGATGCAGGGTACGGAGAGACACGCGTCATCTCCGAGGTCTCGCTCGAAGTCGAGCGAGGCGAGTTCGTCGGGCTGGTCGGCCCCAATGGAGCCGGCAAGTCCACCTTGCTCAAGGCGGTCACGGGTGTCGCTTCTGTTCTCGCCGGCTCGATCACGCTGTGCGGGCAGCCGTTCGCATCGCTGGATGCACGCGCCCGCGCTCGCCGAGTCGCCGTCGTGCCACAAGCCCTGCCCGAGCCGTTCGCGTTCTCGGCCCGAGAGTTCGTGGAGATGGGGCGCTATCCCTATCTCGGCAGGTTCGATCGGCTGGGGGCTGCCGATCATGAGGTCACCGATCGCGCCATGGAACTGACCGACACGATGGAGTTTGCCGGCAAGTCGGTCGACACGCTCTCGGGCGGAGACCTGCAGCGGCTCACGCTCGCCCAGGCTCTCGCACAAGACCCCGACGTGCTGCTGCTCGATGAGCCCACGAGCCATCTCGATCTCAACCATCAGCTGCAGGTGCTCGACCTCGTGAGGTCGCGGTCCTCGGATGGCTTGGCGGTCCTCGGCGTGTTCCACGACATCGGCCTGGCCGCGCGCTACGCCGATCGGATCGCGGTCATCTCGGCAGGCCGTCTGCGCGCCACCGGCACACCGGACGAGGTCATCACACCCGAGGTCGTCCGGGACGTCTTCGGCGTGAGGGCCGTCGTAGGGACCGACCCCGTGACTGGCACCGTCACGCGTGACACCGATCCTGCGTGATGAGGGAGCGGCCGCGTCGGGAGCTGGGAAAGTGCTGGTGGTAGGCGGTTCCGGCGCTGCCGCGGGCATCATGCGCGACCTGGTCCAGAGCGGCTTCGAGGTCGTGGCGGGGGCGCTCAACGAGGGCGATGTCGATCAGGCTGTCGCCGAGGCGCTCGGCATCGAGCACGTGAAGCTCCCGCCGTTCGGGGAGATGGACTCCGCGGCCGAGGAGGCCGTGCAGGGCGCAGGCGGCCTCGGCGCTGGCCAACGTGGTCGCAGCGGTGCCCTTTGGCCGAGCCAACATTGGAAACCTGCGGGCTGTCGCTGCGTCCTCGCAGCCGGTCGTGCTGGCGCGCACGCGGGAGTCGGGGATGGATTTCACCGACGGAGAGGCCGCTCGGCTGATCGAAGAGCTCGATGCGAGGGGCGCGATACGGGTGGCGACATCCGCAGATGTGGCCCCCGAGGTGACCCGGTTGGGTAGCAGGCGCTAGGGAAGACGCTCGACCAGGTCCAGGGCCGATGTGCAGACGGGCTCCCAGTCGCATCCCTCACACGCCCGCGCACGCCACTCCCCGAGGATCGACGGGACCTTGGCTCGCACCTCGGCGTAGTCGACCTCATCGCCCGGCTCCATCTGCAGCAGCTCGAGCGCGAGTGCATCGAGTTCGCGAACACCCGTGCTGTGGTGGCTCTCGGAGAGCAGGATGCACTTCTTCTCGTCCTGCTTCGAGGGGCATGCCGCGCAGACGTCATCGGGGCCCTCGACGACGACCCCCGGCCTCTCCTCGAGCGCTTCGAGGGTGTGCATGAGGTTCACGACGAACTCGGCCGAGTAGCCCTTCCCGTGGAAGAAGTGGAGGCAGATGAGATGATGGCCACGTACTCTTGCGGGCGCGCTCTCGTCGACCATGCGGCTCCTCTGAGTCGCCGGTGCTGGATGAGGGAAGCTTAGCATCGCCTTGCACGCCGCGTCACGCTGGCGCGTATCGCCGGGGCCTCACTCGCAGGCAGCGCACATCGGGCTCCGAGCCCTGGAGCGCAGACCTTGACGGAGGCTCGCGCTCCCGAGCGGTCGAGAGCCGCTCTCATCGCGCTCTCGGCCATCGCGGCGGTGTTGTTCGTGTCGGAGAGATGCAGTGCGACGAGGTGGCGGAGCCTGGCCCCCGTCAGCCGCGAGACCGCATCGGCAGCGCACTCGTTGGACATGTGGCCTCGGCTCGAGAGGATCCGCTGCTTGAGGAACCACGGGTACGGTCCGTTCTCGAGCGTGTGCGACGTCGTGGTTGAACTCGACACCGAGGATGTCGCAGTCCTGCAGAGCGCACTCGGCCTCTGCGGTGAGGTGCCCCGTGTCGGTGACGATGCCGATCCGCGCGCCCTCGGTGTCCTCGAACACGTAGCCGACCGGCTCGCCCGCGTCGTGCTCCACGGAGAACGCGCTCACGCCCACGCTCCCGATGCGCCACGGAGTCGCCGCGCCACCACGACTCGCACGTCGACACCGTCAGTGTGGCGCTCGCCAGCGCGTGCGGTGCCCTCCGTCATGTACACCGGGATGCCCAGTCGCTTGGCTCAGTACCCGCGCACCCGTGATGTGATCGGAGTGCTCGTGAGTGATGACGATGGCGCTCAGGGCCTGCGGGTCGAGTCCCGAGCCTCCATCCGCTCCACGATCCGACGTGCCGAGAGGCCTGCGTCGAGGAGGATGCTCTGGTCCGCGGCGCGGATGACTGCAGCAGTTGCCCGAGGAGCCGGAGGCCAGCACGTGAAGGGTCAGAGGATCGCGGTTGCTCGTCATGGGTCGATGATAGCAGGGGTGACCGACAGCCGACGTGCGGTCTTCTAGCGCGACATCGAGAGCATCTCGCGGGTCCGCTTCCACGCCAGCGAGACGCCGCCTACCTGGAACCAGTACTTCACGTAGGTGATGCGCTTCATGATGATCGCCGGGATACCCGTGAGGTTCATGCCGTACATCCAGCCGACGCCCCATGTGGGACCCACGCTCACGAACTCCCCGCGGAGGTGAGGCTGGAAGGGCTCGGGTCCTGTGCCGTTCGCCTCGGCAAGTATGTTGTGCGCGACCCAGGGCCCCTGCTGGATGGCGATCTGGGCGAGCATCGGCAGAACCTTGTTGGTCTCGGGGTGTCGGCAGGAGGCGACATCGCCGATGACGTAGACGCCGTCGTGGCCCGCAGCCTTGAGGTCTGCGCCGACCACGACTCGTTCTGCGTTGTCGGTCTCGAAGCCCCAGCTGCCGGTGAGCGGGTCGGCCTTGGCGCCTCCGCACCACACGACGACCGACGCGTCGATCTCACGGCCGGACTGGAAGCGGATCTGATCGACATCCACCGCATCCACCATCTCGCCGGTGATGACGCGAGCATTCATCTTCTCCAGGCGATGGACCGCCTTGATGCGCTGCTTCTCAGGGAGGTCGAAGAGGATCTGATCTCGCCCCTCGACCAGTGTGACCTGGACCTCGTCGCCGTCGAGACCGTGGTCGCGAGCGCGTTCGGGCAGCGCCTTGGCCATGGTCCCCGCGATCTCGACGCCCGTGGCACCACCGCCGATCACCACGAAGCTCAGTACGGAGCGCCGCTGCTCTCGACTCGACATCTTGATCGCCTTGCGGAACGCACGCTCGGAGCGCTGCTGGAGGTCCTGCGCGTCGTCGACGGACCACATGGTGACGGCGTTGTCCGCGAGGCCCTCAACGGGTGGAACGAACGGCTGCGCGCCGGTGGCGATGACGAGGCGCCAGTACTCGACGGTCTCGCCGTCGGAGATCGTGACGGTGCTCGCGGCGGGATCGACGCGCTCCACGGTGTTGTAGCACACGGTGACCGGCATGTCCTTGAAGACGGTGGGGTGCCAGAGCTCGCAGAACTGCGGCTTGGGTTTGCCGACCGCCACGAGGTCGAGTTCGGAGAGCGCCTGCTGGCACGGGTCGGGCTCTACGAGCAGGATCTGTACGTCGGATCGCCGGCTCAAGCTGCGCGCGAGCGATACTGCGCACGTCGTTCCGGCGTAGCCGCCGCCGACGATGACGACGCGTCGCGCGTCGGTATAGGGCGTCTTCTCGGTGGCAGACGTCAAGCGGGGTCCTCCTTGGCTCCAGTTGTTCAGTACGCTCCGGTTCAGCGAAGTCCTTGTTGTGGAACATAGCGCATTGTGGGGACAAGTGCGTGCAATCGAATCCATCCCCCACGGAGGTTATGGAGGAAGCGCTCATGCAGGTCAAGCTATACGCGCTCTCAACGTGTCCGTACTGCCGGATGACCAAGAAGTATCCTCGACGGCCAGAACGTCGAGTACGACCTCGTCGAAGTCGATCTGCTCGAGGGCGATGAGCGAGACAGCATGGTCGAAGAGGTGCGCAGCGTCTCCGGCGGCGCGTCGTTCCCGGTCGTGGTCGTCGGCGACGAGGTGATCGTCGGTTTCAACAAGAAGCGCATGAAGGAGCTGTTGGACCTGTGAGCGCCGACGGCGCTCCGAGGAGGCGCATGTTCGCCGAGGGAACGACGATCGAGGACCTCAAGGAGTACATGGCCCCGTTCGTCGACCGCCTCGGCTACAAGTTCAACACGGAGACCGAGTTCGTCGACGAAGTGCTCGAGAGCGAGCTCGAGATCCTCGCCGACACCGGTGACATCTACTGTCCCTGCCAGAGTGCGCAGCGGCGATCCCAAAGAGGACTACAAGATCGTCTGCCCGTGCATCCCGTTCTTCCGCGACGAGTTCGCCGGCATCCAGAAGTGCTGGTGCGGGCTGTTCATCCTCAAGGAGGTCGAGGACGGCGAGGAGCTGCTCGGGCGTGGTCGAGGAGCCCGAAGGCCAGGTCGACGTCCCGGTGTTCACGCTCGAGGACCTGCCGAGCGGACATGTGCGCCAGATCAAGATCGGCAAGCGCGACTATGCCGTCGCCCGCGTGGGTGAAGAGGTGTTCGCTCTTTCGAACCTCTGCCGCCACGCGTTCGGACCACTCGGCGAAGGCTTCATGGACGGCTACTTCGCGATCTGCCCATGGCATGGCTGGCGATACGACGTCCGCGACGGGACGACCGATCATCCCAACGCCGATGTGAAGACGTTCCCGGCCTTCGTGCGCGACGGCGAGGTATTCGTGACGGTCGAGCTGCCCAAGCGCCGCTGACCATTTGAAGTGGGCGGCGGTCCCCGCAGGGGTACCGCGCGCAGTTCCGCAGACGATCAGAAGGGCTCCCGAGTGGGAGCCCTTCTGATCGTCGAGGACTGTCTGAGCACGGTACCCCTGCGGGGACCGCCGCCCACGCCGACGCTGCGCGCTTGCCTACTCGCCGCCACCCATGGGCGTCGGTGGGCTCGGCGGCTTGGTGTCGGGCGCGTGCATCGCGATCCCGCTCCCATCCTTGAACAGCTCGGCGATGCCGCCGATGCTGCCCATGATCCCGCTGACCTCGGTGGGCAGGAAGACCTTGTTGGCTGGGCCGTGGGCGATCGCGACAAGAGACTCGAGATAGCGCATGGCGATCAGATCGTTGGTGGGATCTCCCTCGTGGATGGCGCCGTAGACGTTCTTGATGGCGTCAGCCTCACCTTCGGCGATCGCGATCCTCTGGTACTTCTCGGCGTCGGCGACTTCCTTGATGGCCAGTGCCTCGCCTTCTGCGGTCGAGGATGGCTGCCTGCTTGCGACCCTCAGCACGCGTGATGTCGCCCTGCTTCGTCGCCGTCGGCTTCCAGGATGACTGCGCGGCGCTCGCGCTCCGCCTTCATCTGGCGGTGCATCGCCTCGGTCACGTCGACCGGCGGCTCGATGCGCTGCAGCTCGACGCGGACGATGCGGACGCCCCACTTGTCGGTGGCGTCGTCGAGGATCTGCCGGAGTGCGGCGTTGATCTTCTCGCGGCTCGTCAGTGACTCATCGAGCTGCATGTCGCCGATGACGTTACGCAGGTTCGTCTGTGCGAGCTTCGTGGCCGCCAGGTAGAAGTTGGCGACGTTGTACATGAGCTTCACCGGGTCGGTGGCCTCGTAGTACACGACGGCATCGACGGTGACGACGACGTTGTCCTTCGTGATGACCTCCTGCGGCGGGACATCCACGACGTTCTCGCGCATGTCCACCTTGGTCAGTTTGTCGACGAAGGGGAGGATCAGGTGGAGACCCGATTCGTACGTCCTCTGGTACTTGCCGAGCCGCTCGACGATGCCCTTCTCGTACGGACGCACGATCTTGATTGCTGCGGCCACATAGATCAGCACGACGAATGCGACGATGAAGCCGAACACCACGGCGGCGATTCCACTGAACATCTCGCCGACCTCCCTTCAGACGATTCCCGGTCTATCCGTTCTCGCCGAGGACTTGCTCCTCGGCCTCATGCTCTGCTATGACTGCGACCTCGCCGACAACCGGCTCGACGATGAGGTGCGTCCCATCGATCGCCTCGACGACCACCTTCGTGTTGACGGGGATGTTGCCATGATCGCGTGCATCCGCCCGCCACTGCTCACGCTGGACGAGCACCTGGCCGATGGGGCTGTGGGGGATGAGTTCCTCGACCACGATGCCCACCTGCCCGACGAGGCGCTGGGCACCCATCTTCTCGGGCGGCTCATGTGTGAACCGGTCCGAGTAGCGGCGTAGCAGCACCACAGAGATGCCGGAGATCACGATGAACGCCGCCCACTGCCACGCGACGTTGAGGTCGAGGTAGGCCAGCAAGGCGGCCACTGTGGCGCCGACGCCGAAGGGCATCATGAAGAAGGCGGCGGTGAAGATCTCGCCCACGTAGAAGAAGGCGGCCAAGACGGCCCAGATCCAGAACCACGCACCATTGTCGAACATGACGATCCCCCGATCGAGATCAGCGCAGGACGGATGTCCTACAATTGCAATATATTCCCAATCAGAATCGCGGTCTGACACTTTCGCGCGCGATTCTATGGGTACCAGGGTACCGCTTCCGCCCGCGATGGGAATATGATTCAAACGAGCACCACCGTCTACCGGCAGCGAGGGGTCGCTCATGACAGCACTTACGAGCGTTCGGGATGCGATCGGTGGCACTCCGCTCGTGTACCTTGGCGAGATGGCCGAGGGGCTACCGGCGCGAGTCGCCGTGAAGCTGGAATCATCCAACCCTGGAGGCTCGGTCAAAGACCGGCCCGTCCGCTGGATGCTGGCCGACGCCGAGGAGCGAGGCCTTGTCGAGCCCGGCACGCTCGGCGCTCGTGGAGCCGACATCGGGCAACACGGGGATCGCCCTTGCGATGCTCGGCGCCGCGCGCGGCTATCGTGTGATCCTGACCATGCCGGAGAGCATGTCCATCGAGCGACGCCGTCTGCTTGCGGGCTATGGCGCAGAGCTCAAGCTGACGCCCGCTGGCGAGGGCATGACCGGTGCGATCAAGGAGGCCGAGCGGATCCTCGAGGAGGAGCCCGGCGCACACATGCTCGGCCAGTTCACCAACCCCGCCAATCCCCGCGCACACTACGAGACCACCGGACCCGAGCTCGTCGAAGCGCTCGGCGCAGACAACATCGGTGCGCTCGTTGCGGGCGTCGGCACCGGCGGTACGATCACTGGCGCCGGACGCTACTTCAAGGAGCGCACCTCGGCCACGATCGTCGCAGTCGAACCCTCGGAATCACCCGTGATCACGCAGACGCTGGCCGGAGACGAGGTCTCGCCGGGCTCGCATCTCATTCAGGGGATCGGGGCCGGCTTCATCCCGGACAACCTGGATCTCGATGTCATCGACGAGGTCGTTCTCGAGGACGGAGAGCGAGCGATCGAGTACGCGCGTCGTCTCGCTACCGAGGAAGGCCTCATGGTGGGCATCTCGAGTGGGGCGAACGTGGATGTCGCTTTGCAGGTCGCGTCACGGCCCGAGATGGAGGGTTCGGTCGTCGTGACCGTGGCATGCTCTACCGGTGAGCGCTACCTCTCGACGGCTCTCTTCGACGGGATCGTGTGAGGGAGCCCTACGCCTCGCCGAGGTAGGCGCGCTTGAGCTCCTCGTTGGCAAGCAGCTCCTGCGCCGTTCCCTCGATGACGACCTGGCCGGTCTGGAGGACGTAGCCGTAGTCGGCGATCGCGAGCGCGGCGTTCGCGTTCTGCTCGACGACGAAGATCGACACACCCTGCTCGTTGATGGACTGGATCGTCTCGAACGTCTGGTCGACGAGCGCCGGGGCAAGGCCCATCGACGGCTCGTCCATGATGATGAGCTTGGGATCGCTCATGAGCGCGCGGCCAAAGGCCACCATCTGCTGCTCGCCACCGGACAGCGTCCCGGCTCGCTGGTCGCGGCGCTCGTAGACTCGCGGGAAGATCTCGTAGACCTTCTCGAGGTCCTCCTTGATCGCGGCGTTGTCGGTGCGCGTGTACGCGCCCATCTCGAGGTTCTCGAGAACGGTGAGGTGCGGGAAGAGTCGGCGGTTCTCAGGCACGGTGGCGACGCCGCGCTTGATCCGCTCGGCAGTGCGCAGGTTGTTGATGACCTTGCCCTCCCAGAGCACCTCGCCCGAGGCGGGCTTCACGATGCCGAGGATGGTCTTCATCGTCGTGGACTTGCCCGATGCGTTGCCGCCAAGCAGGCAGACGATCTCGCCCTCGGCGATCTTGTAGTTGACGTTCTTGAGGATCTCGATGCGGCCGTAGTAGGTTACGACGTCACGAAACTCAAGAAGCGGAGTTGACTGCGCTCTTTCCAAGGTAGGCCTCCACGACGGCGGGGTCGTTGGCAACGTCTTCGGGGTCACCCTCGGCGATCTTCACGCCGTGGTCCATCGCGATGACACGGTCGGATGCGCCCATGATGACCTTCATGTCGTGCTCGATCATCAGAATGGTGTATCCGGCCGTCTTGAGGTCCTTGATCTGCTCCATGACCTCGAGCGTCTCCTTGGGGTTCATGCCCGCGACCGGCTCATCGAGCAGCAGCAGCTCGGGATCGGAAGCCAGAGCTCGGGCGATCTCGAGACGGCGACGGTTCGCGTACGAGAGCGAGGACGCCGGGTGCGACTGGCGCGGCCCGGAGAAGCGGCCCGGGAACAGCGCGAGGATCTCCTGTGCCTTCTCGCGCATGGCCGCCTCCTCCTTGCGGACGCGCGGCAGGCGGAACATCGACGCCGAGCGCTCCCGACTTCGTCTTGCTGTGCATGCCGACGAGCACGTTCTCGAGCACGGTCATGTTCGAGAACAGTCGCAGCATCTGGAACGTGCGGGAGATGCCCCTGTGCTGGATCTGGTCCGGGCGCAGGCCGGCGATCGACTCTCCCCTTGAGCAGGATGTCACCGGAGTCGGGCTCGTAGAGACCCGTGATCAGGTTGAACGTCGTCGTCTTGCCCGAGCCGTTGGGACCGATGATCGAGAGGATCTCGTTCTCGTAGACCTGGAACGAGAGCTCGTCGACGGCCTTGAGGCCACCGAAGGACTTGGTCGCACCTTTGAAGTCGAGTACTACTTCGGGCATCGGTCACACCTCCAGGTCCTGATGGCCCTCTTCGAAGTCGAAGATCTTCTGGCGCGTCTTCTCCTGCTCGCGCGGATCGTCGTCGTGGACCTCGCGGCGCCAGAGCGCGTCGGGCAGCGATGCCCTCGGGCCTGTAGATGACGATCACGACGATGAGCAGACCGACGAAGAGCATTCTGTACCGGTCGAACTCCGAGGAAGAACGTCTGGACCCGCCCGGCAGGGAGTCATCACATCCTCGCCGAGAAGGTCCGGCAGCCACTTCGAGAACGCCTGACGGACGATCTCGGGCAGTGAGTCGAGCAGGAGCGCGCCGGCGATCGACGCCGGGAATCGAGCCCATGCCGCCGAGCACGATCATGCAGACGACGAGTGACCGACTGCATGAACACGAAGTAGTTGGGATTGATGAACTGCTGGTAGTACGCGAACAGCGCACCCGCCAGACCTGCGATGCCGGCAGCTGATGACCACCGAGAGCAGCTTCATGCTCGTTCCGTGGATGCCGGCGTGCTCGGCGGCGATCTCGTCCTCGCGAAGCGCGTTCCATGCCGCGCCCGATTCGCGAGCTCTTCAGGTTGGTCAGCAGGATCGCGACGATGACGACGAACGCGAGGATCAGATAGTAGAACTCGAACGGCTTGTCGATGACCCAGCCGAAGATCTCGGGCCGGATCGATGCCGGGGATGCCGCCGGCGCCGTTGGTGAGCGCGTTCCAGTTGTTGAACGTGATGCGGATGATCTCGCCGAAGGCCAGCGTGACGATGGCGAGATAGTCCCCTCGCAATCGCAACGTGGGAAGCCCGACGAGCAGACCGAGGAAGGCCGAGATCAGCGATGCTGAGCAGCAGCAGCAGCCAGAAGTCCATGTGTATGTCGTGCAGCGGCGAGGCGAGGATCGCCGTGGTGTAGGCGCCCGCCGCGAAGAACGCGATGTAGCCGAGGTTGAGCAGCCCGGTCTCGCCCATGACCACGTTGAGCCCCATGGCGAGCAGCACGTACGTCAGCGACCTCGATGCCGACGCGCATCCACACCGAGTCGATGAGTCCAGCCATCTCGAGCAGCGGGAAGGCGACGCGAGCGCCAGCGCAGCGACCACGTAGATCCAGCGCGGGACGCGGTTGAAGAAGTCCTTCACGGTGACCCATGAGTCCGGTCTTCTTGGCCATGGGCTACACCTTCTCCTGGATGTTCTCGCCGAGAATGCCTGAGGGACGGAACATCAGGACGAGCACGAGCACGGCGAACGAGATGACCGGCTGCCACATCGTGGCGAACTGGACATCGCCGTTGACGAAGAACACGACGCGCGGCGATTGCGAGGAACAGGTTGCCCGCGATCAGCCGCAGCGCGTGGTGTCGCCGAGACGCTCAGCAGCGCGTCGGTGCGCTCGCAGAAGACGACCTGGACGGCGTAGGGAACGGGCGAGCCGGTACGATGCGCATGATCTGCGTTCGTACTCGGGCGTGCGCCGCGTCCTCAGCGATGTGCTGCACGCGCTTCCGCGGCGCGCGCACCATCTGGACGTAGAGGCCCGCAGCGAGCCCGACCACGAAGATCCAGGCCAGCCAGCCCAGCGGCGAGGCCGACGCCGTAGTTCTCGGCCAGGCCGAGGATCAGCGAGCCGACGACGGCACCGGGGATGTTGCCGATGCCGCCGAGGACCGCTGCAGTGAACGCCTTGAGTCCGTAGAGGAAGCCCGTGTCGAACTGCAGCGAGCCGTAGTAGAGGGCGACCATGAAGCCGCCGACGGCGGCCAGCGCGGAGCCCACGATGAACGTGAACGAGATCGTCCAGTTGGTATTGATGCCCATCATCTCGGCGGCCTCCATGTCCTGGGAGGTCGCGCGCATGGCCTTGCCGATACGGGTGCGCTTGATGATGAAGGTCAGGATGCCCATGAGCACGATGCGACAGACCGATGATCATGAACGGCAGCACACGGATGTTCGTGCCGAAGATCGACGATGAACCCGGACGGGATGATGGCGGTCGGCATGATGATCGGCGGTGTTCCCCAGATCACGATGATCATGTTCTGCAGGAAGATCGAGACACCGATCGCCGAGAGCAGCGGGATGATGCGCGAGGCTCCCCGAAGCGGCCGGTAGGCGACTCGTTCGACCGCCCACCCGAGCGCCGATGTGAGCACCACCGAGACGACGAGCGCGACGATGAAGTAGAGGACCTTGAGCGCCGACAGGGGTCGCGTCGTCCACGCCGATCCAGATGAGCGTCGTCGCAGCCAGATAGCCGCCGATGGTGAAGACCTCACCGTGCGCGAAGTTGATGAACTCCAGCACGCCGTAGACCATCGTGTAGCCGAGGGCGATCAGCGCATAGATCATGCCTACGGTGATGCCGCTCACCGTGAGACCGAAGAAGTGCTCGAAGCTCATTCGGCCGTCCCTGGCTCCTGGGTATGCGTGTGCGGGTCAGGACTATGCAGCCCGCATACAGTAGCAAAGCGGTGGCTACCAGGCAAAGCAGAAGGCGCAGGAACCAGCGGTCCCTGCGCCTTCTTCACGAGAAGCGTCCTGTCACTCAGGCGCCCTCGGATCCATGTCAGATGGACTACTCCATCGCCATGTAGGTCCAGGTGCCGTCCATGAACTCGAAGCGAGGGATGAGCTCGGGGCCGGCGGTCTGACCAGGGACAGTGACGTCACCCTTGTCGTCGAAGGTCATCGTCACCCTGGACGCCGGCGACCTCAAGACCCGGCAGAGCGTCGATGATGTCCGCACCCTCCATCGACTGGTCTCGACCATGGCAGCCACGAGTGCGGCAAGGCCGTCGTAGTTGTTCTCGGCATAGGGGCCGGCGGCCAGCGCCCTCGGCCTCTTCGAAACGAGTCAGCGAACTCCTCGAAGCCAGGCATCTGCTCCTGAGCGAAGCCACCGAACGTGCAGTAGCTGCCGTCGACGTTCTCGGCGCCACCAGCCTCGTCAGCGATCTCGTCAGACTTGATGCCGTCGCCACCCATCTGGATGGTCTCGACACCGGCCTCGTTGAGCTGCTTGAAGAGCAGGCCAGCCTCGCGGTGGTAGCCGGTGAAGATCACGGCATCCGGAGCGAAGGCCTTGATGTTGTTGACCTGGGCGGAGAAGTCCGTGTCGCCCTCCTGGCCCTGCTCGCGCTGGACCTCGACGCCGCTCTCCTCGAGGGTCGTCCTGGACGATGTCGCCAAGACCGACGGCGTAGTCGCCACGGTCGTCCATGACGACGACCTTCTCGGCACCGAGCTCGACAGCCCACTCGCCGAGCGCCTGACCCTGAAGGTCGTCGCGCAGGCAGGTGCGGAAGAAGTTCTCGAACGTGCCGTCGGTGAGGTCCGGGTTCGTCGCCGAACCGGAGATGACCGGAAGGCCAGCCTCCTGGTAGATCGGCAGTGCAGCGTTGGTGGCACCGGAAGTGAGTGCACCGACGACGCCGACGACGCCCTCATCGATGAGCTGCTGGGCAACGACGGCAGCCTCGGCCTCTTCGCCCTTGTCGTCCTTGATGATGAGCTCGATCTCGTACTTGGTGCCGTCGATCTCGAAGCCGCTGAAGTCCTCAGCGGCCAGCTTGAGACCACCGGTCGCAGCAGCGCCGTAGTCGGCCAGCCGACCAGTGAGCGAGGTGTGGACACCGATCTTGACGGTCTCCATGGCCTCCGTATCGCCCTCGTCTGCGCCATCGTCCGACGTGCTGCTGCAACCGGTAAGTGCGAAGGTTGCGAGGAGCGCGAAGGCAAGGAGCAGAGCGAGAGCTGTGCGTACACGCTTGTCGAACATACGCGCAGTCACTCCCCTTCCATGTGCCATTACATCTTTGGTGCGGCCATGCCCATACGTAAGTGTGGATTGTATCAGTCATGCTATGCGTTGGGGAGTGAGGGGCCTAGATGTAGGGCTCGCCGTCGTCTTCGAGGGCGAGGGCCACCTTCTGTCCGGCCATGTGCGATGCACGCTCGACTGGACTCACCGGCGAACACCGGACCGCCGTCGATGACCCGGAAGACCCCCCCGGTGACGACCGCTTCGACGGTCGACCGGCCGGCAGCTTCGATGAGGGCTGCGCACGGGATCGTCACCGGCGACCTTGTGCACGACGATGTCAGCCTGCTTGCCCGGCTCGAGTGTCCCGAAGTAGTCGTCCAGACCGAGGAGCTGGGCTCCCGCGACAGTCATCATGTGGAGCAGCTCCTCCGGCGAGATCGAAGCGTCCCGATCGCGCACGGCCCGGGCCTCGGTCATCAGGTCGAGGTCGGAGTTGCTCGCAAGCGAGTCGGTCCCGATGCCTACCTTGACTCCGGCATCGAGCATGCGGCGCACGGGGGCCGAGCCGTTCTGGAGGTACTCGTTGGACCTCGGGCAGACGACGGCGCCTGCGGCGCTGCGGGCCAGGAGCGGCAGTTCGACGGGAAGGACCTTCGCGCAGTGGATCGCCAGCGTGCCCTCCAGCACGCCGAGGGCTTCGAGGTAGGAGACGGCGCCCCTCCCAGGCGCCTCGAACCCCGGGATCATCCGTGATGCCAGATCCGCGAACGGGCCCGTCCCATCATGGAGGAGTTCCATCTCGGCAGCGGATTCGGCGACGTGGATGGCGTAGGCCGCAGACTGCTCCCTGGCGATCGTGTGCGTCGCTCTCAAGAGCTCAGGGCCGGAGGTGTAGGGCGTGTGCGGAGAGAGGCCGCAGCGCAGTCTCTCGGTGCAGATGCGTCCCGGGTCGGCGGGATACTCGAGTTCGTAGAGGCGCTGGGGCAGATTCGGCGCAGCGTCATGCCGAAGACCTCCCAGAAGAAGGTGCCGCCCAAGCCGGCGTCGGCGGCGATCGCCAGTGCCTCGGGACCGTAGGCGATGTCGCCGACGACCGTTGTGCCCGCCGCGATGGACAGGATCGCCCCGTAGGTCGTGGAAGCGGCCATGTCGTCGGCGTCGAGCGCAGCCGATCGCCTTCGGGCATGAATCTCAGCCACTCGTGGAACGGTTGCGGCGGGACGAGTCCCTTCATGCATGAGAGGGCCAGATGCGTGTGGGCGTTGACGAGGCCCGGGCATCATCGTGCATCCGGCGTACTCGTGCACGGGATCCCCCGGATAGGCCGCGCTGAGTTCGTCGAACTCGCCGACGGCGTCGATGCGCGAGCCTCTGACCCGCACGGCCCCGTTGCGTATCGGGAGCCCGGCGCTTGGGACCACCCACTCGGCGGCGAGCAGCATCCTAGTTCTCGCGCTCGTCCGGGATCGGTAGGAGGCTGGGCTTGCGCAGGTCCGAACAACCACACTCGGCGTCGAGGTCTGTCTCGGACATCACGTCGATCACGCAGCGTCCGATGGCTTCCGACTCGTCGAAGAAGATGTCCTTGAGCTCGGCGTGCTCCCACTCCTTGACGACTCCCTCGGCGTAGTTCACGACGATGTAGATCCCGGCGTAGCAGGCGCCGATGTCACGGGCGAGGAACACCTCGGGGGCGAAGGACTGGCCGATGACGTCGCCGCCCAGGCGGCGCATGTAGTCCACCTCGGCGACGGACTCGAATCGCGGACCGTCGGTGACGAGGTAGACGCCGCGCGGGATACACGCGGTGCGAACGCCTCGGATGCCGCCGAGATAGAGGTCGCCGATGCAGAAGCGGGCACACGGGCTCCCGCATGATCAGCAGGTGGTCGCCTCGAACGTAGATGTCCTGGCGTGTGGTGAGATCGATGAAGTCGTTGGGGATGACGACATCACGCGGGTCGAGCAGGTGGTTGAGCGAGCCTACGCCGCCGTCGGCGAGGACCTTCCTCACGCCGGCTTCGTGGAAGACCCAGAACGTCTGCAGCGAGGCGTCCCCGCGCTTCACGCCGCGGCGCCACCCGTGCATGCGGACTGCGAGTGCCTCGCGGGCGCCGGCAGTCCCCTCGACCCGGAAGTGTGTGAACGACGGGGATGTGCCGAACGGCGTGTCGTAGACGAGATCGTCGGCCAGCACCGTGACGCGCTCGTCTTCGAGAGATGCAGGGAAGCCATCGTGAGAGCGTGCCCGATCCGCCGCAGATGCCGAACTCGACGGTGGGTATCGCGGTCTCAGCTCACGAGAGGCCTCCTCGCTCGTGGTGTCGGGATAGGTGCGGGTCGCTCTACTCTTCTCTCATGACCCGTTTGCGCTGCTCGTTGCCTCGGTATGCCTTGACGAGCAGCCCGATGATGCCCACCCACAGCACGACGGAGACTATCGCCAGGAAGATCGGCGGGAACGTGCCGACGTCCCTGCGCGTGAGCCACGCCCAGGTGCTGAAGGCAGCGACAGCGACCAGGACCAGGATGATCACCCAGAAGATGATCTGTGCGATGAGCCGTGACTCTCGATCGGCCTTCTCGGTATCGAAATCTGCCACTCAGAATCTCCTCACTTCACGATAGAGCGTGTCCCTCTGCACCGGGGCGAATCCCGCCGAGCGGATCAGCCAGACGAGCTCCTCGCGGTTCACCTGGAACCGTACGCCCGCGGCAGCCACGACGTTCTCCTCGATCATCGTCGAGCCCATGTCGTTGGCTCCGAAGGCGATCGCGATCTGGCCGATCTTGGCTCCCTGGGTGACCCACGATGCCTGCACGTTGGTCACGTTGTCCAGGAACAGGCGCGAGACTGCGAGAAGCCGCAGGTACTCCCAGCCGCTTGCGGCGAGATCTGAGCGCCCTGCGGCGACCTGCTCGGCCTGTATCTCTGTGTTCGTCGGCTGGAACGACCAGGGGATGAACGCGCGAAAGCCCACGTGGCCAGCGGCGACCGACTCGTCCTGCAGCTCACGGATGCGCGTGAGGTGCTCCACGCGCTCGGCGACCGTCTCGTTGCCGCCGAACATCATCGTCGCTGTCGTAGGCATGTCGATCTGCGTGTGCCTCGCGCATGACGCCGATCCACTCGTCGGCCGTCGCCTTCTTGGGTGAGGTGTAGGAGCGGACCCTGTCCGAGAGGATCTCTGCTCCGCCGCCGGGAAGCGTGTCGAGACCTGCTTCGCGCAGTCGCTCCAGCGTCTCGCGCACCGTGAGCCCGGAGATCTTCGGCGATGTGCGACGATCTCGGGAGGCCCGAATCCGTGGACGTGTATCTGCGGGATGCTCGTCCTTGAGGCAGCGAGAGCATCTCCTCGTACCAGTCGATGCTGAGGTCGGGGTGCATGCCGCCCTGCAGCAGGATGGCTGTGCCCGTCGAGATCGATGGTCTCTGCGACCTTGTCGACGAGTTCATCGAGGGGCATGACGTACGCGTCGTCGTCGTCGAGCTCGCGGTAGAACGCGCAGAACTTGCACTTGGAGACGCACACGTTGGTGTAGTTCACGTTGCGGTCGACGATGAAGGTGATGTCGCCCGTCGGGGTGCAGCCGCTCTCGCATCGCGCGTGGCCGCCGCGCCCAGGTCCAGGGTGTGTGCCGAGGACATGAGCAGCATGGCCTCATCGGCGGTCAGCCGGTGCTCGCCCTCGGCCGCCGCGAGCGCCAGCGTGCGAGCGGTCTCTTCGGCAGGGGTGCGCACGTCAGGACTCGCCCGCCGAAGATCTCGATGACCGGCACCGAATCGATCTCACCGACCGCCGCAGCCTCTTCGAGGTAGCTGCGCAGGCCGTCACGGTAGCGTGGCTCGAAGCGGAACTGCAGCGCGTCGAAGTACGAGCGGAAGTATGCGACCGGGAACGACTCCCAGCGCGCGGCGTACTCGGCGATCGCCGTCGAGATGCGCGCGGCAGTAGGTCAGCGAGCCGCTGAGCGCCTCGGCTAACCTCGGCGACCGCGTCCGGGCGCGTCTCGGCGAACTCGCGACGGACCGCCCAGACCGCGTAGACCATCGGCAGGCCGGTCCACTCGGTCCACTCGGCACCGAGGTCGTACTTGAGCAGGTCGCTCGATTGCCAGTAGGCGCGAAGAGCGTCATCGCCGATGAGCAGCGCCGCGTCGGCATCGCGCATCATGCTGGCGAGGTCGGATGGCATCTCGGCGTAGGTCGGGGAACACGCCCCAGTGTCGGGACGAGCAGGACGCGCGTGAGCACCTGGCTCGTGCGTGATGTGTCGGTGAGCGCGACGGTCTTGGCGTCGAGTCCCTCGACCGGGTCCTTGGAGAGCAGCAGGATCGACTGGACCTCGCCGTCGGAGGAGATAGCGATGTCGGGCAGGAGGACGAACTCGTCGGCGTTGCGTGCGTACTCGATGCTCGGGATCGGAGCGATGTCGAGTTCGTCGTCGAGCAGCATGTGGGTGAGGTCGCGCGGAGCGGCCTTGACGAGCTCGACGTCGAGCAGCGCGTCGCTCTTCACGAGTCCGTAGTACAGCGGCAGGCAGTTGAGGAACTGGATGTGGCCGAGGCGAGGGCGCATCAGGCGTCGGAGCCGTCTGCAGCGTCGGCGGGAGGCTCCTCAAGCGAGGGCCCGCGAAGCGAGGCCGCCGCAGGCGGCCGCACCCGAGCGGAGGAGTCGCCTGCCGACGAGTCCCCGATGGGGCCCGCATCCCAGACCGGTGCCTCGGCCTCGTCCGCATACACCTCCACGACTCGATAGAGCGTGTCGCGCTCGACGGGCACGTGCCCGGTCTCGACGATCATGTCGATGAGGTCGCTCTTGGTCAGCGCCTCGGGTGTCGTGGCGCCGGCCATGTGCGTGATCTTCTCCTCGACGACGGTGCCGTCGATGTCGTCGACGCCGAACGCCGTGGAGAGCTGGGCGACCTTGAGGCCGACCATGATCCAGAACGCCTTGATGTGCGGGATGTTGTCGAGCATGAGGCGCCCGATCGCGAGCGTCTTGAGGTCGTCGAAGCCGGTGGTTCCCGGCAGGTCCTCCAGCTCGGTGTTGGCCGGATGGAAGGCCAGCGGGATGAACGCGAGGAAGCCGCCGGACTCGTCCTGCTGCTCGCGCAGGCGGATCAGGTGGTCGACGCGCTCCTCGGCCGTCTCGATGTGGCCGTAGAGCATCGTGCAGTTCGTCTGTGATGCCCAGGGAGTGCGCCTCGCCGTGGATGCGCAGCCAGTCGTCGCGAGCGCGTCTTCTTGTCCCAGGCCGCTGCGCGCGTGCGCTCGCTGAAGATCTCCGCGCCGCCGCCGGGCAGCGCGTCGAGCCCGGCCTCCTTGAGGTCCTCGAGCACCTCGAGCGTGCTCTTCTCGGCGATGTTCGCCATGTGCTCGATCTCGACGGCCGTGAACGCCTGGACGATCACGTGGTCGGGGACGGCCTCGCGCACCTTGCGCACCATGTCCACGTAGAACTCGTAGCTCCACTCGGGGTGCAGTCCGCTGACGATGTGGATCTCGTACGCGCCGTCCTCGGCACCCTCGACGCGACGCCTCGACGATCGCGTCGAGCGTCATCTCGTAGGCGCCCTCTTCGCCCTCGGAGCGGGCGAACGCGCAGAACTTGCAGCGGTTGCGGCAGACGTTGGTCGGGTTCACGTGGCGGTTGACCATGAAGTAGACGCGCTCGCCGTTGATGCGTCGGCGCGCGTGGTCGGCCATCTGTCCGATGCCGATGAGGTCGCGGCTCTCGTAGAGCGCGATGCCGTCCTCGCGGCGTCAGCCGCTCGCCGGCCAGCGACCTTCTCGGCGATGGGCTCGAGCTTCGGGTCGTTCAGGTAGAAGTCGCTCACGCGCTGCTCCTCACACTCGTGTCGGTGTCTCGGTCGGTCGGTCGCCCGGCCGGTCGATGTCTAGCTGGGGCTCGCTCCTCGGGGCGGCCGACCCACACCGATGTACTTGCCACCGGCGTCACGGATCGGCAGCGGGATCGAGCGCGTTGCGTCCGTCGAAGATGACGGGTTGGCGGGCCATCGAGGCGATGAGGTGTCGGCCAGTCGGCGCGCACGATCTCCTCCCATTCCGTGGCGAGTATCGACCGCGTCGGCACCGGCCACCGCCTCTTCGATCGACTCGGCGCTCTCGGCGAGTTCGGGTATCGCGACCGGAATCGGGATTGAAGCCGCGACCTCGGCGCCCTCGGCGCGCAGCAGCGAGATGATCTCGGTCGCCGGGGCCTCGCGGATATCGTCGGTGTCCGGCTTGAAGGTCAGGCCGAGAACGGCGATCGCGCATCCCTCCAGCGAGCCCAAGTGTTGCTTGAGCGCGCGGACCGGCAGCAGTCGCTGCCGGGCGTTCACCTCGATGACCGCGCGCAGCAGATGGAAGTCGTAGCCGTTGAGGGTGGCCATGAAGTCGAGCGCGCGCGTGTCCTTCGGGAAGCACGAGCCGCCGTAGCCGATGCCCGCGTTGCAGGAACGCCGGGCCGATGCGGGCGTCCATGCCGACGCCCGCTGGCGACATCGTCCACGTTGGCGCCCATGAGGTCGCAGAGCACGGCGATCTCGTTGATGAACGAGATCTTCGTCGCGAGGAACGCGTTGCTCGCGTACTTGATCATCTCGGCGCTCGTGACATCGCACTCGAGCAGGGGAGCATCGATATCGGCGTAGAGCGGGCGCACGCGCTCGACCGCGTCCGTCGGTGCCGCCCACGACCACCCGGTCGGTCTCGAACCAGTCGGTCGACCGCGCTGCCCTCGCGCAGGAACTCCGGGTTGGAGGCGTACAGGATCCCGTGCGGCGCGAGCCGCGCTGCGAGCTTGGCGCCGGTCCCCGGGGGGACCGTGCTCTTCATGATGACGACCGATCCGGGCTCCGCGCGCTCTCCGATCGTGTCGATCACCGAGCGCACGAAGCGCAGGTCCGCCGAGCCGGTCTCGGTCGAAGGAGTGCCTACGGCGACCATCGCGATGCCGTCGATCGCGCTCGATCTCGTCGGCACAGTGCGAATGTGAGCTTCCCGGCTTCGTTGGCCTTGCGCATCATGTCCTCGAGGCCCGGCTCGAAGAAGGGGGCTTCGCCACTGCGCAGGGACTCGAGCTTGGAGGGGTCCACGTCGACGACGGTCACGTGGTGACCGGAGCTGGCGAGGCAGACGCCGGACACGAGCCCGACATAGCCCGCACCGAAGACTGTGACGCGTTCACTCATCTGCTGACTCTCCTCCATGCCCCACGGTACAACCACGCGTGCTGGGCGTACTCGGTCGTGTTCCGGAACAAGACTACAGCTTGCGCTCTCAAGAGTGTAGCGCTGCCAAGGGGCGTCGGCGCACGGGCTGCGATCCGTGTTCACCTGGCGGTACCGCCCCGCCCGTACTACGCTGCAACCATGGATGAGAGCTCCGACAGCCTCGTGGCAACAGCGCGCGCCACCGTGTCCGCGTACGACATGCTTCCGGCAGGGAGTGCCGTACTCGCGATGCTCTCCGGCGGCGGCGACAGCGTCGCGCTTCTGCACCTGCTTGCGACGGGCGAACTCGGCAGCGATCTCAAGATCAGCGCACTGCACCTCAACCACATGCTGCGCGGCCAGGAATCAGATGCTGACCAGCGGTTTTGCGAGGAGCTGTGCGCGTCTCTCGGCGTCGAGCTCGTGCGTTCGCACCGGTCGATGTGGCCGCGCATGCCGCGGCCGAGGGGCTCAATCTCGAAGACGCAGGTCGCACCGGTCCGCTACGAGCTCGCATCTGCGACCGCTCGAGGAGCTGTGCGCTCGCGAGGGCCTCGCTCTCGAGACGGGGCGCATCGCTGTCGCCCACACGCGTGACGACCGCGTCGAGACGTCACTCATGCGTCTGGCGCAGGGTGCCGGCGCGACCGGGCTCACCTCGCTGCGGCCCACTCGCGGCCCAGTCGTGCGGCCGCTCTTCGATTGCTCGCGCGACGAGGTGAGCGTCTACCTGGAGCGCTGCGGCCAGTCCTGGCGCGAGGACGCGAGCAACACAGATACCGATCGGCTTCGGGCCAAGGTACGGGCCGAGCTCGTGCCGGTGTTTCGGGACATCAATCCGCGCTTCGACGAGTCGCTCGCGCGGTCGCTGGATATCCTCGCCGACGAGGACGACCTGCTTGCCGAGATGGCCGAGGCGTTCGTCGACGACTGGATCGACGTCAGCGAGGGTGAGATCGCCTTCGACTCGCGCGATGCTGGCAACGCTCTCGAGGCCCATGCTGCGGCGGACGCTGCAGCAAGGCGCTGGCGCGGGCGTTCCCCGCGCTCTCACGCCTCGATTTCGAGCACATCGAGGCGCTGGCCGACGGCGTCGGACATCGATGGCTTCTCCCACGACCTGCCCGGCGGCGTCCGGGCGCACGACGAGTACGGTAGAATGGTCGTCTCCGGCTCGGGGGGGGAGCCGTCTCGCTTGGCATCCCGCATACTTCTCGATTCCGGGAGAGCTCGACCTCGGCGATGCGGGCACTCTGATCGCCGAGGAGGTGCCCGCCGACGACGCGACCGGCGCAAGGTCTGAGCATCGTCGTCGATGCCGACAAGATCGAAGGCGAGCTCGAGGTGGGGTCGGCCAGACGAGGGCGAGCGCATGCGTCCGCTGGGCATGGAGGGCACCAAGAAGCTCTCGGACCTTCTCGTGGACGAGAAGGTGCCGCAGCAGGCGCCGCGCGCTCACTCCGGTCGTGCGCGACGCGGACGGGTGTGGTGTGGCTGGCCGGTGTCAGGATGAGCGAGAGCACAAGGTAGACGAGACGCACAGAACGGGCCGTTGCGGCTCACGATGGGAGCCGGCCGATCGCCGAGGAGGAATCGCAGGACGACGATGAGAGATGATCTCAGGAGATCGTGCTCACCGAGGAGCAGATCCGCGAGCGCGTCGCCGAGCTCGGCGATGACGATCAGCGCCGACTACGGCGACGAGCCGGTGCTGCTCATCGCCGTGCTGCGCGGAGCGGCGCTCTTCGTCGCCGACCTCGCGCGGCAGATATCCTCGCCCGTCGAGATCGACTTCATGGCGGTCTCGAGCTACGGGTCCTCGACCAAGTCCTCCGGCGTCGTTCGCATCATCAAGGATCTCGATGAGACCATCGAGGGGCGTCATGTGCTGGTCGTCGAGGACATTCTCGATACCGGCCTGACCTTGAAGTATCTGCTCAAGAACCTGGCTTCTCGGCAGCCTGCCTCCCTGGAGGTATGCACCTTGCTAAGTAAGGTGGGCAAGCAGAGGGTACCTATCTCATGTAAGTACGTGGGTTTCGAGGTTCCCGATGAGTTCGTCGTCGGATACGGTCTCGACTACGCGGAGAAGTACCGCAATCTGCCGTACATAGGCGTGCTGCGTCCGGAGATCTACGCGGAATAGGCGCGCAGACGCAACGCGCACAAGGAGCGAGGATCTTGAACAAGAACCTGAGGACAGTCCTCTTCTACCTGCTCATCCTGGCGGTCTTGCGCTGGTCTTCGTGAACTTCATGAGCCAGGGGCGAGTCCGACGTCACCGAACTGACCACGAGCGAGTTCACGCAGGCCCTCGAGAAGGGCAAGATCGTCTCGGTCGAGGCCAAGGCAGCAGGACATGGAGGCCGAGGGAGAGTGGTATCCCGAGGGCGAGTCCAGACTCCGACGAGCCGGCGGCAGTACACGACCGCCTGGATGGGCGAGGACTCGTTCAACGCGCTCATGGCCGAGTATCCGGATGTCGAGTACACGGTCGACCCGCAGACCGGCTTCAACCTCTCGGCCATCCTCTGGTCGCTTCTGCCGATCCTGCTGCTCATCGGCTTCATGCTCTTCTTCCTGAGCCAGATGCAGGGCGGCAACTCGAAGATCATGTCGTTTGGCAAGGCCAAGGCGAAGCGCATGACGCGCGATCAGCCGAGGATCACCTTCAAGGACGTGGCCGGAGCCGACGAGGCCATCGAGGAGCTCGAGGAGATCAAGGAGTTCCTCGCCAACCCCGGGCAAGTTCCAGGCGCTCGGCGCCAAGATCCCCAAGGGCGTTCTGCTGGTAGGCCCTCCGGGCACCGGCAAGACGCTGCTTGCGCGTGCTGTCGCCGGCGAGGCGGCTGTGCCGTTCTTCTCCATCTCCGGCTCCGACTTCGTCGAGATGTTCGTCGGCGTCGGCGCTTCCCGCGTGCGCGACCTGTTCGAGCAGGCCAAGGCGGCTGCTCCCTGCATCATCTTCATGGACGAGATCGACGCGGTCGGCCGTCAGCGCGGCGCCGGTCTCGGCGGCGGCCACGACGAGCGCGAGCAGACGCTCAACCAGCTGCTGGTCGAGATGGACGGCTTCGACATCAAGGACAACGTCATCCTGATCGCGGCCACCAACCGGCCCGACATCCTCGACCCGGCGCTGCTGCGCCCGGGTCGCTTCGACCGTCAGATCGTCGTCGACCGGCCCGACCTCAAGGGCCGCCTCGGCATCCTCAAGATCCACGCCAGGGGCAAGCCGCTCGCCGACGACGTCGAGCTCGAGGTCCTCGCCCGCAGGACGCCGGGCTTCACCGGCGCCGACCTCGCCAACCTGGTGAACGAGGCCGCGCTGCTTGCGGCACGCTTCGGCAAGAAGCGCATCTTCATGGCGCAGATGGAGGCGGCGGTCGAGCGCGTCATCAGCGGTCCCGGAGCGCAAGAGCCGCATCATCTCGGAGCGCGAACTCGAGATCATCGCCTACCACGAGGTGGGCCACGCGCTGGTCGGCCACGTGCTGCCCAATACCGATCCGATCCACAAGATCAGCATCATCAGCCGCGGCCGCGCGCTCGGCTACACGCTGTCGCTGCCCGCTGGACGACAAGGTCCTCAACTCCAAGCAGGAGATGCTCGAGGAGATGGCGATGCTGCTCGGCGGACGCGTCGCCGAGGAGATCGCCGTGGGCGAGATCTACACCGGGGCGAGCAACGACATCGAGCGCGCGACCAAGGTCGCCCGTCAGATGGTCACGCGCTTCGGCATGAGCGAGAAGCTCGGCCCGCAGACGTTCGGCGACTCGAACACCGAGGTCTTCCTCGGCCGGGACTTCGCCGCCAACCCGGACTACAGCCAGGAGATCGCCTACGAGATCGACAAAGAGGTCCGTCACATGATCGACGAGGCCTTCCAGATGGCGCACACGATCCTCTCAGAGCGCCAGGACCTCCTCAAGCTCGCCACCAAGGTCCTGCTCGAGCGCGAGACCGTCGACGGCAAGGCCCTCGAGGCGTTGCTCAGCGGCAAGTGGGACGAGTGGCTGGCCGAGGAGCCTGCCGACAGCGATGACGAGGAAGGCGTGGCGGCTGCCGAAGAGGCCGACGAGCAACCTGCCGATGAGCCCGCCGGTACCGGGGACGCCGGTCCCGAGGCACCAGGCATCCCCCCCGCGATCAGCGGAGTCTGACGCTCCCGCGCACCACGTTCCCCCACGTCCTGCGGGGTATAATCCTGAAGAGCCGGGTGCGCGACGGGTGGTTGACTCCTGCGCGCGTGCGAATCCGAGGGATCCGACATGACGCAGCGCCGTGACAAGGACGTCACTCCGGCCGTGCCCGAAGGCGGTCGTGTCGTCGCGCTGCCCGGCAAGTTCGCCTCCTCAGGCGTGCGAAGGCTGTGGACCTCGCTCGTGCGCACGCCGACGCGCCGCCGCCCCACGGAGCTCATCGCGGCACTCAACGATGTCGCCGCTGCAGTCTCTTCGACGATCTCGCTTGATGAGGTCCTCGACACCATCGTGGAGCGGGCCAAGTGGCTGACCAACACCGAGAAGGCCGCGCTGATCCTCGTCCACGACAACACCGATTCGCTCGATGCCGACACCATCGTCGTTCGCGGGCGCCGCGAGCAGCACGCCGAGCAGTGGTGGTCCACAGAACTCACCGACGTAGCGCCCAGGGTGTTTCGTGACGGCGCCACGTATCTCAATCTCAATCGGGCCAACGACGCATGGCTGCTCTGCGCTCCCATCTCTGTCAGGGACCGCCCCGTGGGCCTGCTTGCCGCCATCAACTCTCGCGAGCACCAGTTCACCGAGGACCAGGTGGACTTCCTCACCATCCTCGGGGCCTTCGCCGCGACCGCCATCGAGAACGCCCGGCTGGCCGAGCAGACCAAGTACGTGTTGCTGGCCAGCGAGCGGGACCGCATCGCTCGCGAGATGCATGACGGGATATCGCAGTCCCTGTTCAGCGTCGCGCTCGGACTCGAGGTCTGTCGCAAGCAAGTCATGCGCGATCCCAGCGCCGTCGCGGGGCGCCTCGAAGAGCTGCAGCAGATGGTGGATGTGAGCCGCAGCGAGCTGCGCCGCTTCATCTACGACCTGCGTCCCGTGAAGCTCCAGGAGCTTGGTCTCGTCGGCGCCATCGAGTACTGGATCCACGAGGTCACCTTTGGCGAGCAGGCCGAGGGGCAGGTGCGCGTCGAAGGCGATGTGGGCAATCTCACACCTTCGGCGGAGTCGTGCCTGTACAGGGTCGCCAAGGAGTCCGTGTCCAACGTGGTCAAGCACTCCGGTGCCACCGCCTTCGAGGTGGTCCTCGACTACGCACCCGAGGGAGTGGCTCTGCGGGTGAGCGACAATGGGATCGGGTTCGATCGAGAGACCCTGCCCGAGCCCAAGGACGAGGGCATGAGTGTCGGCCTGCGCAGCATGGAGGAGCGTGTGCGCCGGGAAAAGGGGCGTTTGGACGTGGTGAGCGGTCCGGGGAAGGGTACGACCATCTACGTGAGACTTCCGCGCTAGGGACACAGGAGAGGAAGCCGAGTGGACCCGATCAAGGTCTTCATCGCAGATGACCATGAACTCGTGAGGTACGCGCTGCGCAATCTTCTCGAGGGGGAAGAGGGCTTCGAGGTCGTCGGCGAGGCCGAGGATGGCGAGGCCGCTGTCTCCGGCGTGTGTGATCTCTCTCCCGATGTCCTGCTGCTTGATCTGCACATGCCCAACATGGGCGGGATCGACGTCTGCAGGGAGATCAAGGACCGGGAGTGTCCGACACGTGTCCTGGTACTCACGAGCTTCGACGATGACGACGAGGTCTTCGGCGTGCTCGCTGTAGGGGCCTGCGGCTACATCCTCAAGGACACGCGCCCCGACAGTGTCGTCCAGGCCATCCGCTCGGTGGCCGACGGCAACTCCGTCTTCGACTCGAAGGTCGCCGATCGCGTCATCTCCGGTCCTCAGGAGGAGGAGGTGCCGCCCGAGCGCGATCTGCTGTCCGATCGCGAGATGGAAGTGCTGCGGCTGATGGCCAAGGGGATGAGCAACAAGGAGATCGGCCGTGCTCTGTGGATCGGCGAGACCACCGTGAAGACGCATGTGAGCCACATCCTGCGCAAGCTCGATCAGAACGACCGCACCCAGGCTGTCCTGGCTGCGGTGCAGGCCGGACTCATCTCGCTCGGGAGCTCCAGGAAGTAGCCGTCCTACGCGGCGCCAGCGTGGTTTGAGAGCCTGTGCGCGCTGTCGGGCATCCCCCAAGGGTATGACGAGAACTCATACGACGGGCTACCCTTTGCGCCCGCACGCATGATGTCTTTTCCGCCTTTCACTGGGCAAACTCACATGACAAGGTGAAGAGCAACGGCTGCACTTCTGCCGTGTGATCGACGTCCAATGGCGAGTCCGTGGGCGTCGCTGGCGCGTCGCCGAGGCGTAGCCACCCGATGGCCCGCCTGTGGGCCGCTGCGAAAGGGGGTGGCTCTGCATGTCGCTGAGTGACGAGAAGGTGCGTGCGGGAAAAGACGCCACCCACGTCGTGGCCGACGAGGTCGTCTCCGTCGACGCCAGGGACGCGATACGGCGCAACACGCACTACCTGCTGCTCGAAGAGATGGACGACTCCATCGACATGGCCGGCCAGGAGAGTGCGCTGCGTGCGCACTTGGAGCGCCGCCTCGACACCCTGCTCGGCCACGAAGCAGCGCCCCTCTCTGAAGAGGAGCGGCGCGAGATCACGCGCGAGGTCGTCGACGGGCTGCTCGGCTTCGGGCCGCTCGATGCTCTGCTCGAGGACCCGACGATCACCGAGGTCATGGTCAATGGGCCTCGGGAGATCTACGTGGAACGCTCGGGCAAGATCTATCCGCACGACCGCGTGTTCGTAGACGTGGATCATCTGAACGTCGTCATCGGGCACATGCTGGTCACCGCCGGTCAGCGGATGGACGACGAGCATGTGATTGACGCCCGACTGCCCGACGGTACGCTACTCAACGTGATCATGCCCCCGCTTGCCATCGACGGCCCTCTGCTCACTCTCCGCAAACCCGTGCGAGACCCGTTCACGGTCGACGATCTCATCGCGTTCGGAACGATGACCGACGAGGTCGCCCAGTTCCTGGCTGCGTGCGTTCAGGGGCGTCTCAATATGCTGGTCTCCGGAGGGATGCGCGCGGGCAAGACGACCACCCTCAATGTGCTGGCCTCATACGTGCCCGGTGACGAGCGCGTCGTGACCATCGAGGACGCGACCGAGCTCCAGCTGCGACAGGAGCACGTGGTCCGCCTGGCAACGCGTCCGGTCGGGATCGCCAGCGTGAGAGACGGTGTCACAGCTCACGATCTCGTTGCGAACTCGATGCGCATGCGTCCTGACAGAATCATCGTCGGGGAGCTTCAGGGAGGCGAGGCCTTCGGTCTGCTCCAGGCGATGAACACCGGACACGATGGCGCGCTGGCCTCCGTCTACGCGTCGTCTCCAGGAGACGCTCTGGATCGAGTCGAGACGATGGCGCTGCTCGGCGAGGTCGAGGCCCAGCGCTCGGTCGTGAAGGACCAGGTCGCTTCAGCCTTCGACGTGATCATCCACGTCGCGCGGCTCCGCGACGGAACGCGCCGCATCGTGCAGATCTCCGAGGTGGGGCCGGTCAGGGACGGCATCATCGAGACGAGCGACCTGTTCCGCTTCGACGCCTCCAACGGCATCGACGAGGACGGGCGCTTCAAGGGTCATATCACCTCCACCGGATTCGTTCCTCGCTTCACCGCGCGGCTCGAGGAGATGGGCGTCCAGCTCCAGCAGGGCCTCTTCGACTAGACGAGCCGGGGTGGATCTGCAGCGCTCGGCGGCTTGGCCACTCACGTTCTTGGCATAACCGCTCGGCCCCTCTGCCCTTGCACCGTGCCGGGGAGGCATGTTACGGCTGGAGCACACATCTCACTCAAGAGAGCCGCTCCGGCGGCATCTGCGCGGACAGGATGGGTCATATGGATCGCGACAAGATCACAGAGGGTGTGCGGCTGATACTGCAGGGCATCGGCGAAGACACAGGCCGAGAGGGTCTGGTCGATACGCCGCAGCGGGTCGCCGACATGTACGAAGAGGTCTTCGCGGGCATCGATGCGGATGCCTCGCAGCATTTCGAGGTCACCTTCAACGAGGACCATCAGGAGATGGTGCTCGTGCGCGACATCCCGCTGTACTCGATCTGCGAGCACCACCTGGTGCCCTTCATGGGAGTGGCGCACGTTGCCTACGTGCCGGGCAAGCACGGGCAGATATGCGGCCTCTCCAAGCTCGCTCGAGTCATAGATGTCTACGCGAAGCGACCACAGGTCCAGGAACGCATGACGTCTCAGATCGCTGACACGATCGTCGAGAACCTCGATCCGGCAGGCGTCATCGTGGTGATCGAGGCAGAGCATCTGTGCATGTCGATGCGTGGCGTGCGCAAGCCAGGCCACACGACGACCACCTCGGCGGTTCGCGGGATCTTCAGGACGAACGCAGAGACCCGTGCCGAGGCGATGTCGCTGATCAAAGGCGGCTAGACCATGGATGTCCCCATCTGGAGATGCGGTTCCCACGAGCTGGAGCTCGACCGCACGCTCGTCATGGGGGTCCTCAACGTCACGCCCGACTCGTTCTCGGATGGGGGACAGTTCGACGATCCCATGATCGCCGTCCCGCACGCCGTGATGATGTGTCGCGAGGGGGCAGCGATCATCGATATCGGCGGCGAGTCCACGCGCCCCGGGGCCGACGTCATCTCATCGGACGCGGAGATCGATCGCGTCATGCCCACGGTGCAGCGCGTGATCGAGCGCGAGAGCTGTCCGGTCTCGATCGATACCCGCAACGTTGATGTCGCGCGCGCAGCAGTGGGGGCCGGAGCCGAGATCATCAATGATGTCTCGGGCTTCCGTGACCCGGCCATGGTGGATCTTGCCGCCTCGTGCGATGCGGGCCTTGTGATCATGCACATGCTCGGCGAGCCCGGGACGATGCAGGACGAACCCCGCTACGACGATGTCGTGGGTGAGATCATGGATTTCCTTGCGGACCGAGCGGAGGCCCTCATGGCCGAGGGGGTCGACAGGGCGCGCATCTGTATTGACCCCGGCATCGGCTTCGGCAAGACGCTCGAGCACAACCTCGAAATCCTGCGAGCGCTGCGACGCCTCGCCGAGCTTGGGTTCCCGGTCCTCGTCGGCGTGTCGCGCAAGTCCGTGATCGGCGCGATCACCGGCGTGGACGATCCTCTGCGGCGTGTCGAGGGTAGTCTTGGGGCTGCGGTCTGGGCCGCGCTCAACGGCGCCGATGTACTGCGCGTGCACGATGTCCGCGAAACCGTCCAGGCAGTGCGCGTGGCCGAGGCGATCAGGGGGTAGCGATGTCAGTGGATGCGGCTGTGGCACTCGGCACCAATATCGGTGACCGTCAGGAGAACCTCGCCGAGGCGCTCCGCAGCGTGAACGCGCTCGAGACCTGCGAGGTCATCGCTGTCTCACACATGTATGAGACGACTCCCTGGGGCATCTCCGAGCAGCCCCCGTTCGCCAATGCAGTCTGTGTCGTGAGGACCACCATGCGTGCCGACGATCTGCTCGGCCAGCTTCAGGAGATCGAGACCGCGATGGGTCGCGAGACCGGGGGTCCCCGAAACGGGCCGCGCGTCATCGACCTGGACATCCTGCTCTTCGGCGATGAGGAGTGGGACACGCTCGGCCTCAAGGTCCCGCATCCTCGCATGGCAGAGCGTGACTTCGCGATCGTCCCCCTGCTTGAGATTCGTCCGGATGCGCGCTACCCGGATGGGTCGGCGGTGACACGCGATGACGTACGTGTGGGGAGGGTGAACGCCCTTCTCGGCATGGTTCCGGGATTTGAGGCCATCACGCCGCCGCGTGAAGAGGAGCGCGGCTCAGACGACGACCTGCCTCCTGCCCGCCGACCGCTGCCGGGGGAGGAGTGGGTGACGGTCTTCGAGTTCGGTGACGACCCCTCGCTGTTCAATCTGGCCCGTGGCGCGACCACGGGGGAGTCTCCGCTCGGCGGAGGCGTGCCGCGGGTGGACACGTCGTTCGCACAGATGGTCCTCGACCAGGAGGAGATAGCGTACTGCTGGGATCCGTTCCCGCCTGACCAGACCACCGATCCCTACGGATTCAAGCGCCGGTACCGCCTCAAGGTCCCGGCATCGCTCGAGCCGCGCGCCAGGAAGATCCTCGACGATGCCCAGAACGCGCCCATCGACTGGAGCGAGGTCGACGAGGGCACGGTATAATCCTCTTCCCCCCGTACGGGGCCGCCGGGACTCTGGAGGAGCCAGGGCCCGGACGGCAGATACGGAAGGAGTCGCGCCATGAGCGCCAGCACACCTGCGGGCGATCGCCGCCCCGTCACCACGACGACGCTGACCTCGATGAAGGCCTCCGGCGACGCGATCGTCATGGTGACCGCCTATGACACGCCGTCGGCACGGCTGGTCGACGCCGCCGGAGTCGACGCCATCCTGGTGGGCGACTCTCTCGGCATGGTCGTCCTCGGCGAGTCTTCGACGCTGCCGGTGACCATGGATGACATGGTGCGGCACACCGCTGCGGTCGTGCGAGGCGCGTCGCACGCGCTCGTCGTCGCCGACATGCCGTTCATGAGCTTCCAGGTGAGCACGGAGGAAGCGCTGCGCAACGCCGGTCGGCTGCTTGCCGAGGGAGGCGCCACCGCGGTCAAGCTCGAAGGCGGTCGCAGGGTCGCCGATACCGTCCAGCGCATGACGGAGGCGGGCATCCCGGTCATGGGGCACGTCGGACTCACACCGCAATCGGTCAATCAGCTCGGCGGCTACGCTGTCCAGGCCAAGGAGGCCGCCGCATCGCTCGACCTCCTCGAGGACTGTCGTGCCCTGCAGGCAGCCGGCGCGTTCGCCGTCGTGCTGGAGTGCATCCCAGCAGAACTCGCCGAGATCGTCACGGCCGAGCTCACCATCCCCACCATCGGTATCGGGGCCGGATCGGGATGCGACGGGCAGGTGCAGGTCTTCCACGACCTGCTCGGCCTCGGAGAGTTCACGCCCAAGCACGCCAAGCGCTACGCCGAGGTGGGCGAGGCCATCAGGGACGCCGTCGGAGCGTACGCGGCAGACGTGCGCGACGGCAGCTTCCCCGAGAGCGCTCACGCGACAGCGATGGACGAGGCCGTCGTGGCCGAGGTCCGGGCGCTCACACCGCGCGGCCTCAGGGCCGTGGAGGACTCTACCGAGGAGTGAGCATGGAGCGGCTGTTCTCTCGCGAGGAGGCATGGGGGGCGCTGTCCGAGGCCAGATGTGACGGCGCGACCCTTGGCTTCGTGCCGACGATGGGGGCGCTGCACGAGGGGCATCTGTCGCTCGTTCGCGCATCTCGCGCCCGCACCAGCGCGACCGCGGTGTCCCTGTTCGTCAACCCGACGCAGTTCTCGCCGGAAGAGGACCTGTCGAGCATACCCGCGCGATATCGAGCGCGACCTCGAGCTGCTCGCGGCAGAGGGAGTCGACTTCGTCTTCACGCCCTCGGTGAGTGAGATGTATGCCGACGACGCCTCGGTCGCTGTCGATCCCGGCAGACTCGCGGCGAGGTGGGAGGGCGAGTCGCGCCCGCATCACTTCGGCGGTGTCGCCACGGTCGTCACCAAGCTGCTCAACATCGTCGGACCGGACGTGGCCTTCTTTGGCGAGAAGGACTATCAGCAGCTCAAGGTGGTCGAGCGGGTGGTAGCTGAGCTGGACATGCCGGTCGCGATCGTCGGCTGTCCGATCGTGCGCGAGAGCGACGGGCTGGCGATGTCGAGTCGCAACGTCTACCTCTCGGCCGAGGAACGCGAGCAGGCCGCTGCGCTCTCGCAGGCACTCGACGCGGCGTGTGCAGGCTGTGGCCTGGGGCGAGTGTGACGCCGCGACCCTCGAGGCGACGATGAGCCAACGCCTCGACCTGCCCCTCGTCTCGACGGAGTACGCTGTGGTGGTCGATGCGGAGAGCCTCGAGCCGGTCGAGACGATCGAGCAGCCGGCGCGTGCTCTCATCGCGGCTGTCGTGGGGACGACGCGTCTCATCGACAACGCAGCGCTCGAGCCGGTACGCGAATCCTGCGGCTGAGTGTCGACCGTCCGCCTCGAGGCGGTACAGTGGTGACCCAGGGTCTATGAGGAGGACGAGTGACGGACGCGCAGAGCCTGCACGCAGAGATCAGGTCGCTTGCCGCAGAGCGCGACGCTGTCATCCTCGCCCACAACTACCAGCGGCCCGAGGTGCAGGATGTCGCCGACTTCGTCGGTGACTCGCTCGGACTCGCGCGTCAGGCCGCAGCGACCGACGCCTCGGTGATCGTCTTTGCCGGCGTGCACTTCATGGCCGAGACCGCCAAGATCCTCTCGCCCGAGAAGACCGTGCTCATGCCCGAGCCGAGCGCCGGCTGCCCGATGGCCGACATGATGGGCGCGCGATGAGCTGGCCGCGTGGAAGGCCGAGCACCCCGGCGTCCCCGTCGTGACGTACGTGAACTCCACCGCCGAGACCAAGGCGCTCACCGACATCTGCTGCACCTCGGCCAACGCCGTGCAGGTCGTCGAGTCCCTCGGTGCCGAGAGGATCCTCTTCGGCCCGGACAAGAATCTCGCCTCGTGGGTCGCGCGTGCGCTGCCCGATGTCGAGATCATCCCGTGGGAGGGCTACTGCTTCGTGCACGACGCGGTGACCCCCGAGCAGCTCCGCGAGGCACAGGAGCGACATCCGAGCGCTGAAGTGATGGCGCACCCGGAGTGCCGCGCCGAGGTCGTGGACATGGCCGACGCCGTGCTCTCCACGAGCCAGATGCTGACGTACGCGGCCGAGTCCGACTGCCGATGAGTTCATCGTCGTGACCGAGGAGGGACTCCTGCACGCACTCTCCAAGGCCGCTCCGGGCAAGCGTTTCGTGAACCTGACTCCGGAGATGGTCTGCAGGAACATGAAGCTCACGACGATCGAGAAGGTCAGAGACTCGCTGGCCGAGATGAAGACCGACATCGACGTGCCCGCCGACGTGTCGTGCGGCAGCGCTGCGCGCGGTCGAGCGGATGGTGGCCGTTGGCTGACCAGGAGCGACACGACGAGCCGTCTCGCGGTCCAGCGGACGCACGCACGCTTCCCGAGCAGCTCGGCAAGCGATACCTGCTCGAGTTCGACACCGACGAACTCCCTCAGCACACGTGCGACGTGCTCGTCGTCGGCTCCGGCATCGCGGGGCTGACTACGGCGCTTGCCGCCGCCCGGGACCACACGGTCGCGCTGGTGACCAAGGCGCCGCTGCAGGAGAGCAGCACCTGGTACGCGCAGGGCGGAATCGCTGGTGCGGTGGGCGAGGCCGACTCGGTCGAGCTGCACCTGGCCGACACGATCGTGGTGGGGCAGGGTCTGTGCGACGAGGATGTCGTGCGGGCGGTCGTCGGCGAGGCGGCTGACGCGCTTGCCGATCTCCAGTCACTCGGCGTGCGCTTCGATACCGAGGGCGGCGCGCGTGAGTCTGACCCGCGAGGGCGGTCACAGTCTGCCGCGCGTCCTGCACTCGGGCGACACGACCGGTGCCGAGGTGCAGGACACGCTGACCGGTGCGGTCCGCAACGCCAAGGGCGTGGAGATCGTTCGAGGAGTGGTTCCTGGTCGACCTGCTCACGGCAGGTGATCAGTGTGTCGGTGCGATCGCTATCTCGCCTGAGACCCGCAGGCCCGAGGTCTTCTGGGCCGACGCCGTCGTGCTCGCCACCGGCGGCTGCGGTCAGGTCTTCCGCGTGACGACGAATCCGGCTATCGCGACCGGTGACGGGGTGGCTGCGGCATGGCGCGCCGGGGCAGAGATCGCCGACATGGAGTTCGTCCAGTTCCATCCCACGGCGCTCGATAGTGATGCGAGCCCCAAGTTCCTCATCACAGAGGCTCTGCGGGGAGAGGGCGCGTATCTGCTCGACTGCGACCACGAGCGATTCATGGTCGGAGTCCATCCTCTCGCTGAGCTCGCTCCGCGCGATGTCGTGACCCGCCACATCGAGGGCGTGATGGCGCGCTGCGGCCAGCCGTTCGTGTGGCTCGATGCCCGGCATCTCGGCGCCGAGTACCTCAGCGCGCGGTTCCCGACGATCTGGGAGACGTGTCTCGAGGCCGGCTACGATCTCTCGACCGACCTCATCCCGGTTGCCCCCGCGGCTCACTACATGATCGGCGGCGTACGCGTTGACATCGACGGCCGGACCTCCGTCCCAGGGCTGTATGCGGCTGGTGAGGTGACCGCCTCCGGCCTGCACGGCGCCAACCGACTCGCATCCAACTCGCTGCTCGAGGGCCTCGTGTTCTCTCGGCGGATCGTGCGCCAGCTCGCTACAGGGAAGCCACCGATGCGCCCCGCGCGGGTCGTCTCGGGTCCCTCCGAGAGTGCGGCCGCCTTCACGTTCGAGCGCGGCAAGGAGACGCTGCAGGAGACGATGTCGACGTTCGTGGGGATGAGTCGCTCGAGTGGCAGCCTCGGCGAGGCGGCGCACATCGTCGGCGGACTGTGCCGCCTGCTCGATGTCAGTTTGAGCCGCCCCCAAGAACTCGAGCTCCAGAACCTCGTGACCACGGCCGCGCTGCTCACGCATGCGGCGTGGGTGCGCGAAGAGAGCCGAGGCACGCATCGAAGGACCGATTTCCCGGCTCGCGACGACGAGAGGTGGGGCGGGCATGTCCTGTGGCAGCGGGGCTCGGCACCCGAGCTCGATCTCTCCGGTGGCGGTCTGCGAAGAGACGCCGGACGCCGACGACCCGTCGAGCGCTCCGGAAGCGATCCCTGCCGACGACCCCGACGGGAGCGCGTGATGTACTCCTTGCCGAGGATAGACGACCTGGTCGCGAGCGCGCTGGCCGAGGACCTCGGAGTCCCGCCGGAGGGACTGCTTGGCGGAGCACTCGGCCCTGAGCTGCTCGAGCGTGACGTCACGACCGCCGCGGTCATCGCTCGCAGACGCGATGTTCCAGGGTGTCGTCGTGGCTCGTGAGGAGGGCGTGGTCTGCGGTCTACCGATCGCTCAGGCCGTGTGGGCCATGCTCTCGCGCATCGCCGAGGACGCGCCGGAGGTCGACATCTACCCGCTACTGGCCGAGGGAACGTCGGTGGATGAGGGCACCGTCGTCGCCGAGGTCGAGGGACGCGCCCGCACTGTGCTTGCGGGTGAGCGTACGGCGCTCAACGGACTCATGGTGCTCTCCGGTATCGCCACGGAGGCCCGCAGGTGGCAGCAGGTGGCCGGCGAGGAGCTCGCCGTGCTCGACACGCGCAAGACGCTGCCGGGGATCAGGACCCTCTCGAAGTACGCGGTGCGCGTGGGCGGGGCCCACAACCATCGCGAGGGCCTCTACGACATGGTGCTCGTGAAGGACAATCACATCGCGGCTGCCGGCGGCATCGACCGGGCCGTGGAGCAGGCCCGCGCCGCGCATCCCGAACTAGCCGTGGAGGTCGAGGCAGACTCGGCGGGCCAGGCGGCCCAGGCCGCCCGCGCCGGTGCCGACATCGTCATGCTCGACAACATGACTGACGAGGAGCTCGCCGAGGCCGTGGCTAGCTGTGCGCGATGCGGCAGCCGCTGTGGGCAACACGGTACTCACGGAGGCGAGCGGCGGAGTAACGTTCGAGCGTCTGTCGGCGATCGCTGCCGCCGGGTGCGACAGGGTCTCGAC
Organism: uncultured Actinomycetes bacterium; assembly: GCA_963850695.1. GTDB lineage: Bacteria > Actinomycetota > Coriobacteriia > Anaerosomatales > CAWKMJ01 > CAWKMJ01. The sequence goes on along the minus strand of CAWKMJ010000003.1, from coordinate 53,540 downwards.
CAGTGCGATCACGCTTGCGCCACCCCTGGACTTCGGGTTGGATAAGCTGGACTGACCCGGAAGGAAGCGGCGGCACGTGGATTCGATCACCGGCATCGAGATCATCGACACGCTCATCAACTGGGCTCTCTCCATCCTGGATCAGTGGGGCTACCTCCTCACCTTCGGCTTCACCGTCTTCGAGAACCTCTTCATCATCGGTTCGTTCACCCCGGGCGAGACTATCGTTATGGCTGCGGCGTTCCTCTCCACCCCCGGCCAGGGCAGTCTCGACATCGCGCTGGTGTGGATCGCGTCGTTCGTCGGCACGGTCGTCGGCACCAACATCACGTACTTCATGGGCCGCCGAGGCGGGCGCGACCTGCTCCTGCAGGATGGGCCGACGCTTCCGGCTCGACGAGAAGCGCCTCGCCGCTGCCGAGGAGTACTTCTTCAGGCATGGATCGAAGACCGTGTTCCTCGCTCGCATGGCGCCGGGCTTCAAGAACATCGTGCCGATGATCGCCGGGGTCTCGAAGATGCACCTCGCCTACTTCGAGGGCTGGACGTTCGCCGGTGCGGCCCTCTACACGACGCTCTACTGCGCCATCGGCTACTTCATCGGCGAGAACTTCGACTACGCGCTCCAGATCGCGGCCAACCTCGGCTGGATCGGCTTCGTCCTCTTCGTCGTCATCATCGGCGGGTGCTGGTACTTCAGCAAGAAGGCCGAGCAGCGCCGCATCGATCGCCTGGCGGGCGATCGCGAGGAGGTCCAGGAGGCGCTGCAGGAGCTCGAGGATCGCGGCCCGGATCCCTGGACCGACGAAGAGCTCTGCGAGGACCCGGACGACGATGACGCGTAGGGACGACGTTCTCGCCGCCCTCGTGGCATCGCGGCCCCGCACCTCGTCTCCGGTCAGTCCCTTGCCGAGGAGCTCGGCATCTCGCGCGTTGCCGTTCGGCAAGCACATCGCTGCGCTGAGCGAGGCCGGCTACTCGATCGAGGCGATCAGCCGGCACCGGCTACCGTCTGATGTCGCGACCCGATCTACCGCTTGCCGCCGAGGTCGTCCCCCTGCTCGAGTCAGGGCTCTGGGCCGATGTCGCCTTCGTCGAGGAGACCGCTTCGACCAACGACGATCTCAAGGCGCGGCACGAGACGGAGCCGCTCACGGCTCCGTTCTTCTTGCGAGCAGACAGACGTCTGGCCGAGGGCGTCTCGGCAGGCAGTGGTCCTCGCCCACAGGTGGGTTGTACGTGTCCATGCTGCTCAGCCCAGAGATGCCGCCCTCTCGGATCACCGCGCTGCCGCTGGCGGTGGGCCTCGGCGTGCGTGGGGGCTCGACTCGCTCGGCGTCGCTCGGCCGGGCTCAAGTGGCCCAACGATGTCTGGCTCGACGAGCGCAAGGTCGCCGGGGTCCTCGTTGAGTCCTCTGCGGAGGCGGACTTGGTGGAGTGGCTGGTCGTCGGCGTCGGTCTCAACGTCCGACGTCCGAGCCGAGCCGAGGAGGGTGCGGCGTACCTGCAGCGACCGCGTCGGTTCGGCGTCCCGAGGCAGCCGCCGCGCTGCTCGACGGTGTCGCAGTCGCGTGGGATCGGCTGGCTGTTGATGGCTTCGAGCCATTGAGAGCAGAATGGAGCGAGAGGTCGGTCCTCGCCGGAGAAGCCGTACGAGTCCTCGGCCGGGATGGTGGCGAGCAGGCGGCCGGTGAGTGTGTGGGTGTCGATGAGGTTGGTCGACTGCTCGTGAAGACACACCGCGGCATCGAGCCTGTGGTCGCGGGCGACGTCACGCTCGACATCTCAGAGCGCTGACCGGGCATGCGAGGGACCGCTGACACAAGCTAGGGGATGCGATTGAGACCGGACCTCAAGCCGAAGAGCCTCGTGCGCGTCCTCGATCAGGCCTTCGAGCTGTACCGGGCCAACTTCAAGACAGTAGCGATCGCCACCGCGGCCGTGCTGTTCCCGCTGGCGCTGCTCATGAGTCTGGCGCAGGTCTTCTACTACCGCGGGTTCCTCGAACTCCTCGCGGAGGTCTTCACTCAGGCGGCTCAAGGGGGACCCGAGGTCCTCACGTCGCCGGAGGACTTCCTCGGCCTCACGCTTGTCGTCGCTCGTCGTGCAGGCCATCGGGCCCATCTACTGGGCGGCTCGTGTCTACATCGCGACCTGTCTGTTCGCGGCGGGTCCGCGCATGCTCGCTGGCGAGCGGCTCGCCGTGCGCGACTTCATGCGACCGGGATTCGCGCGGGTGTTCTGGGTGGGGCTGATCTGGCTCGTGGTGAGCATCTTCGTCAACATCGGTCTCGTGTTCTTCATCATTCCGGGCATCATCGCGGCGATATCGCTCTCGGTGGCAAGCGAGGTGTCAGTCGTCGAACAGGTCAGCTTGCCTACCGCTCTCAGCAGGTCGTGGGCTCTGACCCAGCGAAGCTGGTGGCGCATCATCGGCTTCGCGATGCTTCTCGGCACGCTCGCCGCGCTGCTGCAGGCGGCGGTGTCTGCCCCCGCCCTCATCCGGCAGTTCGTCCTCAGCGTGAGCGACCCCATGGCGATCATGCAGCCTGTCTCCCCGTTCTGGAAGACGGTCGAGGGCGTCTCTCGCTGCGCTTGCCGTCGCTCTTGTGTTCCCCTTCTCACAGCTCGCGTGGTTCTGTCTGTATCTCGATCTGCGTGCGCGCCGAGAGGGAATGGACCTCGTCGCGCGTGCCACCGACCTCGCCGGTGACGAACGGTGAGGACCCGATACGCGACACCCGTGCGACTCCTGTTCGTCGCAGCAGTCACCGTCCTCCTCCTCGGGGCTCTCGCGGGCGTCGCGATGGCCGAGGAGGAAGTCGCCACGTGGGCGGAGTATGCGCAGCGCGTGGAGCTCGCACACGAGGCGGCTGACGACGCCACGGGCGAGCTGCTCGACTCGAGCGAGGGGACTCAGCTCGCAGCACGCATCAACACGCTGCTGCCTGCACGGGAGGTCGTGCTCCTCGGCGAGGATGAGGCCGTGGTGGTCGACAACTCGCTGCTCAGGGCTATGGTGACCGATCTCGATTCGAGCGACACGCCCGCGGAGCGCAGCAGCGCGGTCACGGACCTCAGCGCTCATCTTGCCTCTCTGCAGACCGCAGTGGGAGAGCCGGGCGAAGACGTCCCGGCAGATCCGGAGCTACTCGACGAGATCCTCGCCGAGCGGGAGCCGGACACCTCTGCCATCCAGGCCTACCTCGCCGAGATGTTGCAGAGGATACTCGCGTGGTTCGAGCGTACCTTCGGCAACGTCGGAGGCGAGACCGCGGTCGGCTTCATCGACTGGGTCGTGCGTGGGATCGTGCTCGCGCTCGCCGTCGCGCTCGTCTACATCGCGTTCCGCGTCCTCCAGCGACTGCGCCGCTCCGCTGCCGAGAGGGACCTGCGCATCGCTGACGCGGGAGGCGCTCCTGTGGTCGCGGCGGCAGAGGGGCTCCCTGACGATGCGCTCGCCCATGCAGACTCGCTTGCGGCGGCGGGAGAGTATCGTCAGGCCGTCCGAGCGCTCTACGGCGGCGCCGCGCGCTCACTTGTCGAGGCGGGAGCGGTCCGCCAGACGCGCACGCTCACGAGCGGGGAGCTCCTGTCGGCGGTCGGACCTGCACTGCCCGAGGTCCGGCAGACGCTCACTCACCTGACGGCCCTCTTCGAAGCGGCATGGTACGGGCACCGCGATCCGGGAGAGACGGGGTTCGCGCAGGCGCGTGCGGACCACACCCAGATCGTCTCGGCACTCACCCATGACTCGTCGGGCGGTGAGGCCGCATGACCGACTCCAAGCGACGCCTGGACTGGCGCGTCCTCACCTTCGCTGGGGTGATGGCGGCACTGGTCATCGGCTATGGGCTCGTCCTCGGACTCGCCGAGACAGGTTCGATCGCTGGCGCACCTCCGGGATCGACCTTCAACGCAGGGGGCGATGGAGCCCAAGCGCTCCTCGCGTACCTCGAAGGGATGGATGTCGAGGTCGACACGTTGCGTCAGTTCGAGGAGCTGCCCGATGAGGGCACGATCGTCTTCATCGCCGAGGAGCCCCTCGCAGTCGAGGCGACGGCGGTCGAGGGACGCCGGCTCCGGGACTGGGCCGAGAGCGGCGGCAGGGTCGTCCTCATCGGCCCGTATGCACGCGATGTCTTCTTCGGGACCTCCATCGGCATCGATGAGGGCCCGGCGGGGGCCGAGGCGCGCATGCGTCCCGTCCAGGCGGGCGCGTACGCGCAGGGAGTGGAGGAAGCGTTCGTGAGCGGCGAGAGGCTGCTGCCATCGGATCCTGCCTGGGTGGCGCATCTGAAGGACGCCAACGGGAGCGCGCTTGCGAGCCGCTCCATCGGGGAGGGCGAGATCGTCTGGCTGGCCAGCATGGGTCCGGCCACCAACGACGGCATCGGCCGAGGCGGACAACGCACGGCTCGTCACGTTGCTTGCGGCCATGCGCGAGCCCGTCTACTTCGACGAGTACCACCATGGCTACGTCAAAGGGGCGGGCCTGTGGCAGCGTCTCGGGTCGGGAGGTCGGGCAGCGTTCGTGCTCGGAGCACTCGCTCTCCTTGTCGCGTATCGTCGCCTCGGCGAGGCGACTCGGGCCGGCCATCCCCGAGACGGAGGAGCGGCCGGCGCGCACCGGCGCCTACATCGCGCAGCTCGCCTCGCTCTACCGCAAGGCCGGCGCTCGGGCCGAGGCGCTCATCTCGCTCTCCGACGGGCTGCGCTCGGCGCTGGCGAAGCGCTACGGGACGGTAGAGGCAGGCCGCAGTCGCGATGACGCGGCGCGGCAGGCGTTGGACAAGTCACGCAGCGCTCATCGAGAGCGGGCGCATCAGTGAACAGGACTTCGTGGAGACGGCACGCGAGATCACGCGTGCCCGACGTGATGTGGAGGGTCGGGATGGCTGAGACAAGCAGGATCATGGATCTGGCCGCGGCGGTACGCGGTGAGGTCGGGAAGGCCGTGGTCGGACAGACCGGGCTCGTGGACGGGCTGCTCGTCGGCCTGATCACGGGCGGCCACGTGCTGGTCGAGGGAGTGCCGGGCACGGCGAAGACGCTCGTGGCGCGAGCTCTGGCTCAGGCGCTCGACGCCTCGTTCAAGCGCATCCAGTTCAGTCCGGACCTGATGCCGGCAGACGTCGTCGGCACCAACGTGTTCGAGGCCGCCACGGGCACGTTCCGGCTGCGCAAGGGGCCGGTCTTCGCCAACGTCGTCCTGGCCGATGAGATCAACCGCACTCCTCCCAAGACGCAGGCAGCGCTGCTCGAGGCGATGCAGGAGAGCCAGGTCACGATCGACGGAGTGAGCCATCGGCTCCCCGAGCCGTTCATCGTCATCGCGACTCAGAACCCGGTCGAGTACGAGGGCACGTACCCGCTGCCCGAGGCGCAGCTCGACCGCTTCCAGCAGAAGATCCTCGTCGACTACCCCAGCGAGGCCGAGGAGCAAGAGATCGTGAGGCGGCACACGGAGGGCTCGTCATGGGCAGACCTCGACCAGCTCGGCATCCAGCCCGTCGCCTCAGTCGACGACATCCGGGCGGCCCAGGGCCAGCTCGCGGCGGTCGTCGTCGATGACGGCATCGTGCAGTACGTCGCCGCGATCGCGCGCGCGACCCGCGAGCACGGTTCCGTGACGCTGGGCGCGAGTCCCCGAGCGGCGGTGAGCCTGCTCTTCGCCTCCGAGGCCTACGCCCTGCTCCAGGGCCGCGACTTCGTCACGCCCGACGACGTGAAGACGATGGCCATGCCGTGTCTGCGCCACCGCGTCGTGCTCCGTCCCGAGGTCGAGATCGAGGGTGTGGGCACCGACGCCGTCCTCCAGGAAGTCCTGGCCTCGGTGACCGTGCCCCGGTGAGCTGGATCGCTGACATCCGCGACGCGTCTGCGAGGCCTCTACATCACAGGCCGCGCCGCCCTGCTGCTCGCTGCCGGCGTCCTCGTAGTCGTCTGGCTCCCGGGCTTCTGGCCGTGGGTGCTGGCGATGGTCTGGCTCGTCGGATGGTTCATGCTCGTGCGCTCCGATGCCCGCCGCTGCCCACATCCCGATGCGATGTCGGTCGAGCGAACACCTCCGGTCAAGTGCTCGATCGGCGTGAGCAACCCCGTCACCCTCACGATCGTGAACTCCTCAGCCACGCGGAGCGGTCGTCTCAGGCCGAGAGACGCCGCCGGTCGGCTGGGAGGGCCCGCGCGAGTTCGGTCCCATCGACGTGCCCGCGAGAACCGAGCGTGAGACGACGCTGAGCTTCGTCCCACCCAACCGCGGCTCGTACTTCTTCGGCGACGTGGGGCTTTCGTACCTGGGCCCCTACGGGCTGGCCGGCAGAAGGTTCACGTCGCCCGCCAAGCAAGAGGTGAAGGTCTACCCGGACATCACGGCGGTGCATCGCTACGCGCTCCTTGCTCGCCGAGGAGCCCTCCACGAGATCGGCATCCGCGCGGCTCGCTACCAGGGGGCGGGCACAGAGTTCGAGTCGCTGCGCGAGTACGAGAGCGGGGACGACTACCGCGACATCGACTGGAAGGCGACCGCGCGCGTCGGCACGCCGATCGTGCGCCGCTTCGAGCCCGAGCGGAGCCAGACGCTCGTGCTCGCCGTCGACGCCGGGCGACTGATGACGGCACGCGTCGGCGGGCTCTCGAAGCTCGACCGCGCCATCAACGCCGCGCTGCTGCTCTCGTACCTCGGCATCCAGTCCGGCGACAACGTCGGACTGCTCGTGTTCGCTCGCGACGTTCAGGCCTACCTGCCGCCCAAGAAGGGGCACCGCCAGTTCCTTGCGATCCTCGAGGCGCTCTACGCGGTGGACGAGCGGCTCGAGGAGCCCGACTACTCCGGCGCCCTGCGCTACCTGGCTACGCGCCTGTCTCGCCGCTCGCTCGTCGTGCTCTTCACCGAACTCGTCGGCACCGAGCCCTCGCGCAGGCTCCTTGGCGTGCTCGGCTCACTCACGCCGAGGCACCTGCCGCTCGTGATCACGCAGCGCAACCGTCAGATCGAGGAGCGCGCGGTCACCACTCCGGATGGGGCCGAGGCTGCGTTCCAGGCCTCCGTCGCTCAAGACATCCTTCGCGACAAGGAGGCGGCGCTCAGGCATCTCGTTGCGCGGGGCTCTCTCGTGCTCGACGTGGAACCTGATGAGCTGTCGGTCGCCGCCGTCAACCGCTACCTGGAGGTCAAGGCACGCGGGCGACTCTAGGCAGCTCCCGCCTCTCCGCTCTCGCCCTCGTCAGGCTTCGCGCTGCTCCCTCTCCCCGGCAGCAGGATGTAGGCGAGCATGAGGACCGCTGTCAGCGCGCCGAAGACGAGCTTGAGCCCGGGGTCGATGTCGGTGGGAGTGAGGAACGACTCGATGATGCCGGCGACGATGAAGAGCGGGATCGCGCCCAGCACCAGCTTCATCGCGTCGGGAGCGATCTCCTTGAGGGCGGTGGTCCTCGGCAGGTCTCCGGGAGAGATGAGCGCGCGGGCGAGCAGCAGTCCGCCCGCACCGGCCAGCACGATCGCCGGCAGCTCGAGTGAGCCGTGGGGGATGATCAGCGACCAGAAGGCGAGCGCCTCGCCGCCCTGCGAGAACACTCCTGCGAGCGCCCCCAGCAAGAACCCGTTCATCACCAGCGCGTAGACCGTGAGGATCCCGAACGTCATGCCGCCCGCGAACGCCTGGAGCGCCACCAGCAGGTTGTTGACGGTGATGCCGGCCGATACGGCCGGTGCGGCTGCAGCCATCGCAGCACGGGAGTCCGCACCCTGAGCGATGGTGTCCCCAACGCCGTCGCGGAACTGCTCGGGCAGGAAGAGGCGGGCGAGCGGGTAGTTGGTGTAGACGATGAGGTAGCCGAGCGCTGCCGCACCGAACAGAAGGACCGCCGAGAGGAGCACGGGGCGCCAGTACGTGCGCACGAGAACGGGGTAGCCGACTGCGATGAAGTGGAGGAAGCCGCGCATGCGCTGTGGCGACGAGCCGTAGAGCTCGGCGTGTGCCTGGCCCACGAGCTGATTGAGGTAGTGCTCGACGCGACTGCCGGGGAAGTGCGTCTGTGCGTAGGCCAGGTCAGCGGCGGTGTGACGGTAGTCTTCGTAGAGCTGACGCAGAGCGGGGGCACCCAGACGGGTGACGCCTGTGCGCCGGGCCTCTTCGACGGAGGCTCCGAGCCGGTCCCACGTCTCTTTGGAGGTCTCGACGAAGGTCTGTTCGTTCACGTTTCACTCCTGTCGGGGTCATGCTAGCACGCTATGATGTGCGAGGAGGAGACGGCAGGAGCTGCTGGAGATGCAGACCAGGCGCATGCTCGAGATCGAGACGCCCGAGGCGGTCGCGGTGCGGTATCCGCTGGCGAGCTACGGCTCCCGCGGCACGGCGGCCATCATCGACATGTCGCTGATATTCCTCGCGATCGCGGTGGAGGTGCTCCTGGGTTCGTTCCTGCTCAACCCGGTCGCCGACGCTGCCCCGCAGGTCTTCGAGTTCATCTACGCATGGGTCTGGGCCTTCATCATCGGCGCCGGCGTTCATCACGTTCTGGGGCTACTACCTCTACGGCGAGATCGCTGGGCAGGGTCGCACGCTCGGCAAGCGCTGGATGCGCATCCGCGTCGTGCGCGATGACGGCAGCCGGATCTCTGCGATGGACGGCGTGATCCGCAACGTGCTGCGCCTGGTGGACATCCTTCCGTCGACGTACGCCATCGGGATCATCGCGAGCACCATCTCTCCCAACGCCAAGCGGCTCGGCGACATGGCGGCGGGCACCGTTGTCATCGACGAGCCGGCTCGCAAGGAGCTCACGCTCGGCGGGCCGTACGAAGACGAGCGCACCGAGCTGGTGCGAGAGTACCTGCGGCGCCGAGACCGTCTGACGTGGGAAGCCCGCTACCAGGTGGGCGTCGCGATCCTGGCGACGCTACGGCGAGGAGCCCGGCATGTGGGACGAGCCCACGATCGCCGGCCGGGTCACTGATCTGGCGGATCTCCGCTCGGAGATCATCTAGCCGTCTGGTACTGTTAACCTCCCAGTCAGCGACGGTTAACAGGATGCAGCATGCCCGAGACATCGGCGGCCACCGCGATAGGTCGCGAATCATCCCGCACGCGATACGTGGTCACATCGGCGCTGCTTGCTGCTCTACTGGCCGCCTCGGCGTGGTTCGCCATTCCCGCAGGTGCGGTACCCGTCACCCTGCAGGTCTTCATCGTGTTCCTCTGCGGGCTCCTGCTCCCCGTGCGTTGGGCTCCGGTCCCGGTGCTCGTCTACGTTCTGCTCGGAGCGATCGGGGTCCCGGTCTTCTCCGGCGGAACGGGTGGACTGGGCGTGCTAGCCGGCCCCACGGGCGGATACATCCTGGGCTTCCTGCTGGCGGCTCCGGTGATCGCGGGTGTGCGGTCGGTGCTGCACGGCCGCGTCCGCGACAGCGTGGGCCGATCTCAGCGCAGCCGCTGTGGGCCTGCTGTGCATCTACGCTCTCGGGTGGCTGCAGCTCTCGATCGTCACCGGGATGACGCTTCCTGAGGCCTTCATCGCCGGCGTCGCGCCGTTCATCCTCATCGACGCGGCCAAGGGTCTGGCGGCGGTGTTCGTCGCGCGCGCACTGAGGCGGGCGGGCTACTAGCGCACTTCGCCGAGGCATCTCTCGTCGGTGTCAGACGCTCCGCGTAAGATGTGCTCAGTAGTCAACGGGGCGAAGGGGCATCGTTTGGGCGCACGCCTGCGCTTCATCCATACGGCAGACATGCATCTCGGCGCGCCGTTCAAGCGCGTGGGTGCCGAGGACGGAGAGGTACGCGACCGGCTGCTCTCGGCTTCCGCGACGGCGTTCGCGCGAGTCGTGGACGCTGCGGTGGAACACGAGGTCGACTTCGTCGTGCTGGCCGGCGACGCTCTCGACGGATCCGAGCAGCGACCGGCCGCGCAGCTGCTGTTCCAGCAGCGAGATGGAGCGGTTGGCCGAGCGTGGGATCGCGGTGTATGCGGTGCGGGGCAATCACGACCCCGAGGAGGGCTACAACGCCGGCCTGCGTCTGCCGCACAACGTCCGCTTCTTCGGTACCGATGCCGTCGAGCGCATCGTGCACGAGCGGGACGGCGTGCCCGTCTGCTCCCTGTACGGCAGGAGCTACCCCGTTCGCCAGGTGACTGAGAACTACGCTGTTGACTACGAGAGTCAATCCGACGACGCATTCTCGATCGGCGTGCTCCACACCAATGTGGGTGGGCGCGAGGGCTGGGAAGAGTACGCTCCGGCCTCCCTCGACGACCTGCGCAGTGCCGGGATGGACTACTGGGCTCTCGGCCATATCCACACGTTCGAGGTCGTCGCCGAGGAGCCCCTGACCGTCTACGCAGGCTCCCCGCAAGGGATCGATCCGGCGGAGACGGGTGCTCATGGCTGCGTTCTCGTGACGGTCGAGGACGGCGTGCCGGTTGCGGAGTTCATCGAGACCGCCGCGATCCGATGGGAGAGCGTCGCCCTCGATACCTCGGGTGCCGAGGGGATCGACGGCGTGCGCACCCGGCTGGTATCGACGATGGAGGACCTGTCTGCCAGGGCGGGAAACGCTGGCGTGATCGCGCGCGTGCGGCTCGAGGGCAGGAGCGCGGCGCACACGGCTCTGTCCGGCGCGGCTGCGCGCGAGGACCTCCTGGCCCATGTCCGCGAGACCGGTGCCGAGCTCGCTCCATGGGTGTGGATCGATCGGCTGACGGATGCCACTGCTGCGACCGTCGATGTGGAAGCGATCGCGGAGAGCGAAGGGTTCCTCGGCGACCTCGTGCGCAACGCCGACGCGCTCGACCCGGACCAGGCGGTCGCCGACGTGCTCGATGAGCTGCGATCGCGCTTGACCGTGTGTCCTCCCCTGGAGCTCTCGTCGGCCGAGATCGTCTCGAGAGCGCGTGATGCCTGCCTCGACCTCCTCGTCGACGAGGAGGGCTCGGCGTGAGACTGCGCAGCGTCAAGGCGATCAGGTACGGGGCGCTCAGGGCCGAGGAGCTGGGCCCGCTCGGCGATGGGCTGACTGTCGTTGTCGGGCCCAACGAAGCGGGCAAGTCGACGTTCGCGACGCTTGTGAGGCATGTGCTCTTCGGCTACCCGGGCAAGAACAAGACCGAGCGCGGCTACCACCTCGATGCCGAGGAGAAGCGCGCAGGACAGCTCGTCTTCGAGGATGGCGACGGCGGACGCTGGGTCCTGATGCGGACAGACGGCCGCAAGGGGGGCACGCCGGAGCTCGTCGGCCCAGAGGGGCAGTCGGATGCCGAGGCGTTCATCGACAGGATCTCGGCGGGGGTCTCGCCTGATGTCTATCGCCAGGTGTTCGGGTTCAGCCTGGACGAGCTTGCCGACTTCAAATCGCTCGATGCGATACAGGACCATCTGCATGCGGGAGTCACGGGACTCGAGTCGAATCCTCGCAAGGCGCTCGCCGTTCTCGAGGAGCGGGCGGGCACGCTCTATCTGGCGCGGGGCAGACGCGAGATCAACGAGCTCGACCGCAGTGTGAGGGACGTGAAGAAGCGTCGCCGCGAGCTGTCCCGGGCTGCTGGTGCGCTCACCACCGAACGGGAGGAGCTCGCGCGACTCGAGACCGTACTCGCCGATCGCGGGGCGCGGCTCGACGAGGCGGTCGTTCGCTCCGAGCACCTGGCCGCGTTGTTCGGTCGCATCGGCACGCAGACACAGCAGCTCGATGCCGTCCTTCTCGACATCAAGGAGCTGGAGCGTGCGATCGAGGGTCACACCGCGGAGATGGAGTCGGCGGAGGTGGACGCCGTTCTGCTGGAGCGGGCACGTGCCATCGATGCGCTCGTCGCTCGAGTGAGCGAGTACGAGGCGCGCTCCGCTGAGCTTCGCGAGCTGGAGCGAGAGGTGGCCGAGCGCAGGGGTGAGTCGGACACGTTGGCGAGGAGCGCTTGGTGGCCGAGTGGAGCGGGGCACGGGCCCGTGCTTTCCACGAGGATCCGGCGCGAGAGGGCAGTGGCCGAGGATTTCGCTTCACGTGCGGAACGCTACGCGATCGAAGTGGACACGGCGTCTGCCGCGACCGTCCGCAGTCGTGCGGCACTGGAGGACGCAGAGGGCGAGCTGCACGACGCGTTGCTCTCCGCCGGGCTCGACTCCTCGGCCGGAGAGAAGGATGTGGCCACAGCTCAAGCCGAGGTCGACCGGGCGCTCTCGGCCACGGGGTCTCCGACCACGCGCCCGGCGCGGCGCGATCGTGCTCGCCCTTCTTGGCATAGCCATCGCCGGCTGGGGACTCCTCTCTCGCGACATCGTGACGATTGCCCTCGGCGTCGTCGCGCTGGCGGCAGCCGTTGTGGTGTACGTCGTGAGATCGAGGCGCGGTGGCGGTGCTGGAGACGGCGACGCCAGCGCGATGCTCAAGCGCAAGGGCTGCCTGGACGTCGCCTCGGAGCGTGCCAAGGAGACCGCGAAGATGCGCAGGCAGCTTGCGGCCGACGAGGGCGAGCTCGCCGCCGCCCGTGACCGTGTCGGGGCCCTTGCCGCCGAGTGGGACGCATGGTGTGCGGCACAGGACCTGGATGGCGAAGTTGGCCCGGGTCGTGCCCGCGAGATCGTGCGGCTCATCGGTCGGCTGGCGGATTCCGCCCGGCGTGTCGCCGATGCCGAGAAGGAGGCGGGACGGTCGCGCAGTGCGACCGAGACGTTCGAGGCCGCTGCCCGTGAGGTAGGGATCGATACCGAGGGGACCTCGCCCGAGGCCCTGGCCGCCGCGGTGCGGACGCTCGGCGCAAGGCTGATCGAGGAGCAGGAACGGCATGCCCAGCAGAGTGCCGCAGGTGAGCGCCGAGAGACCATGCGGGAGGCGCTCGCAAAGCGTATCGATGAGCGCACAATGATCGAGGATGCACTCGGCGGCCTGCTTGCTGAGGCCGGCGTCGACTCGCCCGCGAAGATGGAGGGTGAGGTGGGCGCGGCGCGACAGACCGCTGCGGCGCTGCGCGAAGAGGTCGCGGCCCTCTCTTCCGAGCACGGTGAGCTCGTGGGGCGTCTTCAGGCCGAGGGCGCGGGTGAGGAGCAGTCGCGCCTGAGTCTGCAGGAGTCTGAGCTCACCGAGCGCCTCGCCGCCGCGGTCGAGGAGTACGCCGTGGCCGCGCTTGCCGTCCGCATGCTCTCAGAGACGCTGGCCGAGTACGAACGTGATCGGCAGCCCGAGGTGATCCACCGGGCGGAAGACGTGTTCTCCGCCATGACAGACGGACGCTACACGCGCATCTCGACGCCGCTGGGAGAGTTCGACCCCGCCGTCTTCGACTCCTCCGATCAGCCCACAGACAATGAGCGGCTCTCCACCGGCACGGCGCAGCAGCTCTACCTCGCGCTGCGACTGGCCTACATCCAGAGCCTCGGTGAGAGAGCCCCAGACCTGCCCATCCTCATGGACGACATCCTCGTCAACTTCGACGATGATCGTCGCGCTCACACCGCCAAGCTCCTGGTTGAGTTCGCGCGCGATCGTCAGGTGGTCCTCTTCACCTGCCACGAGTCGACCGCTGACGTGTTCGCAGCGGCCGACTCGCAGTCCGCCCGGCGGATCGAGCTCTAGACCCTCTACGTCGGCGTGCCCGCGCCGCTGGGTGCCACGACCGGGGCTTGCGCGTCGGGGCTGGTGCGCTTGAACGCCTTCTCCCAGTCCACACCGCCGGTCCGTGCCATGAAGTACCCGAGCGTGATCACCGAGCCCACTGCGATGGCGAGTCCTGTGAGCCCCTCGAAGAAGAACGAGAAGCTGAAGAGCACGAGGAACACCAGCTGACTGACGGTCAGCTCGACGAGCGCGCGTCGGTCGTGGACGAACAGACTCAGGTACCCGGTGCACATCACGACCGAGACCAGGGCCGAGATACCGAATGCGACGAGGATGTCGACGCGATCGACCAGATAGGCGAAGAGCAGATGGAACGCGAACATCCCGGCGGCGAGGAACGCGTAGTTGATCGGGTGGATGCGAACTCCGCGCGTGGCCGAGACGAGAACCACCGCCGCAAAGTAGAACAGCAAAGAGATGGGGGCGAAGAAGGAGATGCGGGAAGCGACCGGGCCGGGGTTGAGCGGTGTCGGCATCGTGAGACCGATGGGTCGCCCGCTGACCAGCCGGTCGTACTCCCATGTGAGTTGCCAGCCCTCGTCGGTCTCGGTCTTGGATGTGGGGGAGACCGCGTCGCTTGGGAAGTCGATCTCCTTGAAGTCAGTGTTCATCACCAGCGCGAAGTCATCGATGACGTCGACCGAGCCGTGGGATGGCGAGTAGCGCCACTCGTCCTGTCCCTGAGAGCGGTACCCTACCTGGACCGGCACCTGAGCTCCCGGCTCGATGTCGAACTCCGCACGCGCCACGCCCTCGCCGTAGGTGACGGGCACCTCCTCGCCGGCCACCCTGACCTCGAATCCGTCGTAGATGCCGTCGGCGGTGGGGAAGCGGAACTCCATCGCGCCACTACCGCCCTCCCCGGTCGGGTCGGAGACGACGTAGGTGCCGGAGTAGTCGACGAGATACGTCGCGTACCACAGCAGCCCCTTCTTGCGCTGCTCGAGGCCGATGTCAGCGGTGATGTCGGACGACGCGATCGGCGCGGATGCCTGTCCCACGCGGAACAGCGGGGCCTCCTGGATCTGTGCGGCCCCCCAGAGGTACCCGACGTCCTCGAAGCCGTCGGTCGAGGAGCTCTCGGTGCGGAAGGCGACAGACCCGCCGAGGATGAACCACCCCACGGCCGCGACGATGAGGATGAGTGCGATCGCTAGCAGTCGGAGTGGTGTCATGTGGCCCGCCCTTCTGGCGGGGCTTCGCGAGTAGATTGCGAGGCCACCGCGCGCCGGAAGTGTCATCTCCTACACTGACGGGCTTCTCTTCCGTGCCGGTGGCATCGAAGATGACGTGCGCGTGACGAAGCGGTTGAGGTTCGGTTGAGGCCGAGACCTGCGGCAACGACGGGAGCGTGCTCTACGAGCGGTTGCCGGTGGTCTCGCGCAGGCTCGGCAGCGAGAAGGTGAACCGGCAGCCGCCTTCCGGACGGTTGGTGGCGTGGATGTCGCCTGAGTGTGACTCTACGATGGCTTTGACGATCGCAAGTCCGAGGCCCGCGCCGCCGGTGGTGCGATCCCGGCTCGGCTGCGAGCGATAGAAGCGGTCGAAGACGTGGGCGATGTCGCGCTCGGGCATGCCGGGCCCCTCATCGAGCACCGAGATGACCGAGCGCCCGGCCAGCGCCGAGAGTTCCACGGTGATGGTGCCTCCAGAACTCATCATCCGGCTCGAGTTGTCGATGAGGTTGGCCACGACCTGGTGCAGACGATCGAACTCGCCGAGGACGTCTGGGGCTGCGCCGCGAACGACGACGACCACGTTGCGTTGCTCGAGTAGCGTGGCGATCCCCTCGACAGCGACGTCGACCACATCTCTCGGGCTCACGACGCCGAAGGGCAGCTCACCCGTGGCCCCCTCGATGCGCTGGAGCGTGAGGAGATCGTCGGCGAGTCTGGCGAGCCGGTCGGACTCCCGGACGATCGTCATGAGGAACCGCTCGGCATCCGCCTCAGGGACGCCACCGTCGAGCAGCGTCTCGGCGGTACCTCGGATCGCGGTGAGCGGCGTTCTCAGCTCGTGGCTCACGTCGGAGACGAAGCGCGACTTGCGCACCTCCTCCTCCTTGAGCTCGCGCACGACCGTCTCGACCTCGTCGGCCATGGTGTTGAAGGATGTCACGACCGCCTGGATCTCGCGGGAGCCGGCAGGCTTGGCTCGGACGGTGTGGTCGCCGGCCGCGAACGTGTTGGCCGTGATCTCCAGCTCGCGGAGAGGGCGGGAGAGCCACCGGGAGAGCACCTCGGCAAGGGCGATGGTCAGGACGACGAAGAGTCCGATGACGACGACGAGGCGTCCTTGGTAGTCGCGGAGCACCGACCAGATCGAGAACGTCTCCGAGGACGTGTACGCGACACCGACGACCTCGCCACCGGACTCGATGGGCGTGGCCACGCGCAGGCCGATGCGTCCCTGCTCGCCATCGTAGGTCGCCTGCGCTGTCTGCCCGGACAGCGCCTGGTCGACCTCAGGCCGATCACTGAGATCGACACCGACCTCGCTCGGTTCGCCGGAGTCGGCGATGGTGGTGCCGCTCGCATCGAGGACCTGTGCCCGAGAGTGCTCGGGGAGGATGGTCCCGTCCATGGCCGAGGCGATCTCCTGGGTTCCGTCGGGACCGAGCTCCTCGACGAGCGACGAGATGAGATTGGCTTCGCTCAGGAGCCGCTCCTGGAGCTTGCGGACGCCGTAGGACTCGAGTTCCTGGAGGAAGTACCATGACAGGCCGGCGGCAACGAGCAGCGTGACAGCGAGGATCGACAGCAGCAGCCGGGTCCTGATCGAGGTACCCATGCGCGCATCAGGCCTGGAAGCGATAGCCGTAGCCCCTGACCGTCTCCACGAGGCCGGGGTCCGCGCCCACCGACGTGAGCTTGTCTCGCAACCGCTTGACGTGAGTGTCGACGGTCTTTGTCTCCACGAGATACTCCCAGCCCCAGGCCTGCTTGAGCAGCTGCTCTCGCGTGAGCACGTTGCCGGCATGCCTCATGAGCGTCGCTAGGAGCTCGAACTCCCGAGGCGTGAGATCGATCTGCTTCTTGTCGAACGTGGCCACATGAGCCGCCTCGTCCAGCACGATCCCCGACGCCTCCAGCACTTCGCCGGAGACATCCTCGCTCTTGGTGGTGGCCTGTGCGCGCCTGAGCAGTGCTCGAACGCGCGCGTTGAGTTCGCGGATACCGAAGGGCTTGGTGAGGTAGTCGTCGCCGCCGAGCTCGAGTCCGACGACCTTGTCCAGCTCGGTGTCGCGCGCCGAGAGGAACAGGACCGGCACCTGTGAACTGGCCCGGATGCTCTTGCACACCTCGTAGCCGTCGGTGCCCGGCAGCATGATGTCGAGGATGACGAGATCGAACTCGTCCTGCTCGGTGCAGGCGATCGCGGCGTCACCGCTGTCGGTGACCGTCACCTCGTAGCCCTCCTTGCGGAGGTTGTACGAGACGAACTCGAGAATCGACTCCTCGTCATCGACGACGAGGATGTGAGCCGGTCTGCCGGACATGGCATCCTCCTCATGTCCCGGTGCAGGTTCCATCGGCGCGAATGATATACCATCGCAGGTGGCGACGTGCGAACGACGGGGGAGCCCGTTACCGTGCCGTCATGGGAGGTAGCCGATGATCCTGGCCGTTGACGTGGGCAATACGCAGACCGTTCTGGGCCTGTTCGAGGAGGGCGCGCTCGACGCTCACTGGCGCGTGCACACCAACGCCTCGCTCACCTCAGATGAGATCCGCGTGAAGATCGGCGGGCTTCTCGACGCCGATGGGCGCACGTGGTCCGACATCGAGCGCGTCGTCGTCTCCTCGGTCGTTCCTCGGCTCACCCATACCTACGAGGAGATCGCCGAGCAGGCCACCGGACGCGCCCCGATGGTGGTGGGACCCGGTCTCAAGACCGGCATGCCCATCAACTACGACAACCCGCGAGAGGTCGGAGCGGATCGCATCGTCAACGGTGTCGCCGCCTACGAGAAGCTCGGCGGCCCCGTCATCGTCATCGACTTCGGGACCGCGACCACTCTCGATGTCATCGACGGCAACGGTGCGTATCTCGGCGGCGCGATCGCGCCCGGCATAGAGACGAGTGCCGAGGCCCTCTTCTCCAAGGCGGCGCGGCTTTCCAAGGTCGACCTCGAGCCACCGGATCGCGTCATCGGCACCAACACGCAAGCATCCCTGCAGTCCGGCCTCATGCTCGGTGAGGCGGCGATGATCGACGGACTCGTCGGCTCGCATCCGCGAGGAGCTCGGAGCCGATGCGCCGGTCATCGCGACGGGGGGACTCGCCCACATCATGGCGCCGCTGTGCGAGACGATCGGCGATGTCGATGAGGACCTGACCCTCAAGGGGCTCATGCTCATCTACGAGCGCAACGCCTAGGCATCCCGGCCGCCGCGACCGGACCGGATCGTCGCCTCGAGCCACCCCCTGCGCCACGAGACACTCAGATTCCCCTATACTCCCATGTACACACGAGTGTGCACGCGCATCCCACCTGCTCAGGCCCTTGGCGATGCGGTGCCGAGGAGGACGCGTGAGGCTCTATCGCATAGGCGACAAGATCGTGAGTCGCGAGAAGCTGCTCGACGCTATCGACGAGATACTCGACGACCGTGAGGCGGGGGCGACGCAGGAAGAGGTCGCCCGAACTCACGGCGTGCAGCGCTCCTTCGTCTCCTTCCTCGAGTCGCTCGGCGAGGTTCGCCGAGGAGCTCGTGTCGCTCTCGTCGGGTTCCCCTTGGCCAACGCAGCCGAGGTCAAAGAGCTTGCCGACGACCAAGGCGGTCGACTTCACGCTCGTCTTCTCTCAGGCCGAGCGGGAGAGCATCGAGTCGGGTAGCGCCAGTGACGTGTTCAACCGGCTCCTCGAGACGCTGGCGACCCTTCGCGACTACGACGTCATCGTCCTCATGGCCAGTGACTGGCGCATCGAACTCATCGAACGGATCCTCGGCCGCGAGGTCATCGCGATCGAGCTCGGCCACTCGCCGATCCGCGAGGACGTCACTGTCGACATCGAGGAGCTCGTCGCGCCTGCTCGACGATGTCACCTCCGCCGTCGTCGCGAAGCCCCGCACCGGTCGCGTGAGCACGGCGCTCAAGGGTGCTGCGGTCCGCGCCGGGAGGTGGACGCCATCAAAGAGGTCGTGAGCGTCTCGATCGGCTCGTCCAAGCGAGACCATGAGGTCGAGATCGAGCTCCTCGGCGAGCAGTTCAAGATCCGCCGAGAAGGTACCGACGGGGACATGGACGCCGCGAGCCGCCGGTTCGCCGAGCTCGACGGCACGGTCGATGCGTTCGGCGTGGGCGGCACCGACCTCTTCTTGCGCTTCGGCGACCACGACTACTACCTGCGCGACGCTCGAAAAGCTCGATCAGCGGCGTCCAAGAAGACGCCGGTCGTCTGCGGCACCGGCTCTCAAGGGCGCGGTCGAGGGCTCCACTGTCCGCTTCATGAACGATGATCTGGGACTCGACCTCGAGGGCAAGCGCTGTCTCGTGCCCTCGACTGTGGACCGGTACGGGCTGGCCGTTGCGCTGCAGTGATGCCGGGTGCGAGATGTCCTACGGCGACCTGCTCTTCACGCTCGGCATACCCAAGATGCTCCACAGCTGGAAGGCGCTCAACGCGCTCGTGCAGATCTTGGCCCCCGTCGTCACTCAGCTGCCCTTCGAGTGGCTCTATCCCACAGGGGACAAGCAGGACGAGCGAGCCGTCCAAGCCCGGCTACGCGAAGTACTACGAGGACGCCGACATCATCGCCGGTGACTTCCACTACGTGAAGATGTACATGCCCCAGGACATGACGGGCAAGTGGATCATCACCAACACCACGACGCGCGCGGACGTCGAGGACATGCGCTCGCGGGGCGTCGAGCTCATGGTGACGTCGACTCCCAGGCTTGAGGGCAGGTCGTTCGGGACCAACGTCATGGAGGCGACGATGGTGGCGCTCAAGGGCGCTTCGGGCCCGCTCAGCGAAGCCGAGTACATCGAGCTTCTGGACGAGCTGGGCTTCAAGCCGGAAGCCACGTGGCTGCAGCCGGACGGCCGTCCGTCCTAAAGCCCTCGCCCACGCGCGCGAGCGGCATCATCTTTGCTAAACCAACCTTGCGGATTGCCGTCGCCCGGTTTGTCCAGGTCACGCGGGCGGTGGTAGTATCCATACTGTTCAGGCAAGCAGGCGTTGCAGCGGTGCGTTTCCTCGGCCTTACCAGGCCATACTCGCTGGGCGCTACGTGCATGTTCGTCCGCGGCCGTGCTCGGCCGCGGGCATAGGGAGTGAGCACGAGTGAACAAGCGAGCCAGGATCCGTCTCATCGGCGTCACCGCGATCGTCCTCATCGGCGTCGGGGCCATCCTCTTGGGCGCCGGCTCCAAGGACGGCGCGTACTACCGTCAGGTCGAGCGAGATCGTCGAGGACGAGTCGGTCCAAGGCGAGCGCATCCAGGTCGGCGGCGAGGTCGTCGCCGGCTCGTGGGACCAGCAGTCCAACCCCATGCGCTTCGAGATTCGGGAAGAGGGCGTCGAGGGCGGCGAGACGCTTCAGGTCGTCTACTCGGGTGGAGTCCCCTCGACGTTCGGCGACGGTGTCGTCGCCATCCTCAAAGGCACCGTGACCGAGGAGGGCGTCCTCGAGTCTGACGACATGATCACCAAGTGCCCGTCCAAGTACGAGTCGGCGGCCGGCGCTCTTGCCGTGGCCGACCTCGCTGACAAGGGCGACGCCATGGTCGACAAGTACACCAAGGTCACAGGCGTCGTCGTGGCCGACACGATCGTTCCTCCCGGCGAGGAGACACGCTTCCTCATCGCCTCCGAGGATGGTGCCGCGGAGATCGGCGTCGCGTTCGAAGGCGCGCTTCCGGCAGGCATGGACACCGGCTCGGTCGTGGTCGTGAGCGGCAAGCTCGGTACCGACAGGCATCTTCGCCGCGGATTCGGTGTCGCTGTCGGAGGAAGCCGAGTAGGACCGGTATTTCGCAGGCGCCCCGCCCGGTGGGTGGGGCGCTGTGCTGTGTGAGCCTTGTACCCGCGAGAAGTGAGGCACGATAGATGACGACGCTGGGCAACCTGCTTCTGTGGCTGACGTTCTTCGCCGCTGGGGCCTCCGTGATCGCCCTGTTCATCGGGCACCGCAAGGGCGAGAACGAGGGCGAGGGCGCCACCAACGCGGGCTACCTCCTCACGTTCGGCGTCTTCGGAACGCTGACCGTCTCGGTCGGCATCATCCTCGCGGCGTTCTTCCGCGAGGACTTCGCGTTCCAGTACGTGGCCGAGAACCACTCGACCGACGTCTCGAGTCTGCTGTGGCTCTACAAGATCTCCGGCGTGTGGGCCGGGCGTGAGGGCTCGCTGCTCTTCTGGGCGTGGCTCGTCGCGTGCTTCGGCGCCTACATCGCCTACAGGCGCATGTCCGAGACAGACGCGCTCTCCAACATGTCGCTTGCTGGTCTTCAACGTCGTCCAGCTCTTCTTCGCTTTCGCGCTCATCGTCCCACTCAACAACCCGTTCAAGGTCTCGCCGGCCGGCTGGCTCGGCGCCGGACGGCGACGCTCCTGGTCGCGATGGGGATGAACCCGCTGCTCCAGCACTGGGCGATGATCCTCCATCCGCCCACGCTGTTCATCGGCTACGCGGGCATGGTCGTTCCCTTCGCGTTCGCGATCGGCGCGCTCATCGTCGGCGACGGCTCGAAGCGCTGGGTCACGCTCGTCGACCGCATCACCGTCTTCTCGTGGCTCTTCCTCGGCATCGGCATCGGGCTTGGCGCGATCTGGGCCTACGTCGTGCTTGGCTGGGGCGGCTACTGGGCGTGGGACCCGGTCGAGAACGCCTCGCTGCTGCCGTGGCTGACCGGCGTCGGCCTGCTGCACAGGTTCACGGTCTATCGTCGACGCGGCGCGCTTCAAGAAGTGGGCTGTCGTGATGGCCACGGCGACCTTCGTCCTCGTCATCCTCGGCACCTTCATCACGCGCTCCGGCGTCGTCCAGTCGGTCCACGCGTTCCAGAAGGACCCGTGGTCGCTCGGCATCTTCCTGAGCGATGATGGTGGCGGCCGATCGTCGCTGCCGCGGTCGGTCTCTACGTGCGCAACAAGGAGTTCGGCGGCGCCGATGAGTTCGAGAGCCTCACCTCCAAGGAGGCCTCCTACTACTTCAACAACGTCATCATGCTGCTCGCCGCCTCACTCGTCGCCGCTGATCACGCTGGCTCCCGGCGTTCGGGCTGCCAGACGTACGGGCCGGCCACCTACGACTCGATCGCGCATCCCGTCGGCATCCTCTACGTCCTCGTGATGGCGGTCTGCCCGCTGCTCTCGTGGCGAAGACCGAGGGCCAGGTCTTCTGGGCCAAGATCAAGTGGCCGCTGCTCGCCTCGGCGATCGTCGCCGTGCCGCTGCTCTGGATCTGGTACAACGAACTGAATCCCGTGCTGCAGGCAGATCGGCTCGATGAGTGCCCAGGAGCCGCCGATGCTGGTGACGATCTACGCGATCGCCGGCCTGCTCGTCGGTGCGCTGGCCGTCGCGGTCTCGGTCGTTCCTGTTCATCGAGGGCGCTCGTCGCCGCGCGAAGGCCAAGGACGAGTCGTTCGGCTCGGCGCTGTGGAAGAACATGACGCAGGTCCGCACGGCATCGGGCGGCTACCTCACGCACCTGGGTATCGGCATCATCCTCATCGGCCTGGTCGGCTCGGCGATGTTCGTCTACGAGGCGCTGCCGACCGTCGCCAACGAGGCCGGGCGCGCAGTTCCAGGTCGAGGACTACACCTTCACGTTCAACGGCATCGCCGAGGAGCAGCTCGCGAACGGCGACGTCGTCACGAGCCACCGAGTTCGCGGTCACCAAGAACGGCTCGCCGGTCGGCGACGTGTCGCCGGGGCAGATCTCCTTCTTCCAGCAGCAGCAGACCAAGCTCAACGCCGACGTGCTCGTCGAGCCGCTCCACGATGTGTTCGTCGTCTTCCAGGGAGCGACCGAGGACGGAGATCTCGATGCAGGTCAAGATCAACCCGCTCATCAGTTGGGTCTGGGTCGGCTTCCTGCTCACCATCATCGGCACAGTCGCTGGCGTCGTGGCCGCGCAAGCAGCCGCAGGCCGCCTGACGGGCACCAGATGACACCGAGTGACACCCTGTGCCGTCGAGGTCCGCGATCTGACGCGGACCTTCGGCGTGCGCAAAGCGCTCGACGACGTGAGCTTCGACCTGCCCGACCGGCGCGTTCCTCTCGGTCTTCGGTCCCAACGGCGCCGGCAAGACGACGCTGGTCAAGGTGCTCACGACGCTCACCGTCGCCGTCGAAGGGCACGGCCCGCGTGCTCGGTCTCGATGTCGTCGAGGACGCTGTGGAGCTGCGCTCGCGCATCGGGCTGATCAGTCACAACCCGCTGCTCTACCCTGACCTCTCTGCCGAGGAGAACCTGCAGTTCTTCGCCGAGATGTACGGCGTCGACGACGTCGACGATCGCGTGCGCGAGCTGCTCGTCGCGGTCGAGCTCGACCACCGGCGACTCGATCTCGTCCGCACGTTCTCGCGCGGCATGCTCCAGCGCCTCTCGATCGCTCGGGCGCTCCTGCACCGTCCCGAGGTGCTCTTCCTCGACGAGCCGTACTCGGGTCTCGACCCGCACGCGGTGGACATCCTCGACTCGCTCATCGCCCAGATTCGCGAGGACCACACGTTCGTGATGATCAGCCACGATCTGAACAAGGGTCTCGAGCTGTGCTCGCACGCGCTGATCCTGGCCAAGGGCAAGGTCGTGCTCGACGCTCCTCGTGCCGAGATCGACGAGGCCGAGTTCAAGCAGGTCTACTCCTCGACCGTCGGGCTGGGGGTGGCGTGAGCGTGGCTGATGAGTACATCGGCAGGCCGCCTCGCGCAGGCGCGCAAGTCGAGCGCACCTCGGGGTCTCTCGTGGCGCCAGTTCAAGGCGATCTTGCGCAAGGACATCGTCATGGAGCTGCGCACCAAGGAGATGGTCACTCTCGATGGGCATGTACGCGCTGCTCACGATGGTCGTCTACTGGGTCGCGCTCTCGCAGGCCGGTTCGGCTTTCGACCCCAAGCAGCATCGCCGCGGGCCTGCTCTGGCTCGCGTTCATCTTCACGTCCATGCTCGGCCTCAACCGCTCGCTCGTCCACGAGAAGGACCAGGGCTGTCTCGAGGCGCTGCTGCTCTCCCCGGTGGACCGCCCCGTCATCTTCTTCGCCAAGGCGACCGGCAACCTCATCTTCCTGATGGTCGGTCGAGCTGCTCACCGTCCCGGTCTTCGCCTTCCTGTTCCTGCAGGGCGGGGGATATGCCGAGGGAGCGATCTGGCGGGTTCCGCTCGATCCTGCTGCTCGGCTCGATCGGTATCGCGGGTGTAGGCACGCTCCTCGCTACTATGTCGGTGAACACCAAGGGCAAGGACTTCGTGCTCACGATCTTGATGGTCCCGCTCATGGCTCCGCTGCTTCTGGCGGCCGTCTCGGCCACATCCGCTGCCATTCTCGGCGGGGATGGTGCAGCCGCGCAGTACTGGCAGGGTCTTGGTATGGTGGCGGGGTATGACGCGGTCATGCTGCTCGCCGCGTTCGCGCTCTACGAATTCGTCGTCGGCGCCTGACGCGACGATAGGACCGGAACGATTCGCATAGCTGGAGGTCGGTAGCGTGAAACAACTCAAGGTAGCCATCGTGCTCCTGCTGATCGGTGGGCTGCTGACCACCGCGGCGTTCCTCATGGCGTTCACGACCGCGCAGGTCCAGAGCTTCGGCACCGTCACGTTCGAGGAGCCGATCGACACCGCGTACCCGCTGACGGGCACCAACGAGAACGGCTACCAGTACGGGCGCCCGTGGCTGTCCCAGAAGATCTTCTACTTCCACGTGCCGGTGGCCGAGGCATCGTTCCTCGTCCTGCTGCATCGTCGGCGGGATTTCGCCGTCGCGTTCCTGGCGAGCAAGAAGCGCGAGTACGACACCAAGTCGCGGGTCGCCATGGAGACCGCTCTTATCTTCGTGATCCTCACGATGATCACCGGCGTGCTGTGGACCAAGGCGTCCTGGGGCGTGTGGTGGGACTGGGAGCCGCGGCTCACGACCTACTTCATCATGACGCTCATGATGATCGGCTACTTCGTGTTGCGGAACTCGGTCGATGATGAGGAGCGCCGCGCGACGTACGCCGCGGTGTTCGCCATCCTGACAGCCATCAACGCTCCGATCTCGTTCGCCATCACGCGGCTCGTGCCGTCGAGCCACCCCGTGGTGTTCCAGTCGGGGATGGACACGACCAACCTCATCCCGTTCATCATCGCGCAGGTCGGGATGCTCATGGTCGGCTACGCGATATACGTGATGCGCATGAGCGAGGAACGACTGAGTGAACGACTCGATGTGGCCAAGGAAGCGCTCGAAGGCTGACGCCTGGCACGGCGCCTGAAAGGGAGGCCCCAAGATGGACCCCACCAACCAGGAACTCTACACGCTCGCGATTCAGGACCTGCCGTACCTCATCGCGGGCTACGCCGTCCTGTGGATCGCGCTGGTCGGATACGTGACGATCGTCTTGCGGCGCATCATGCGTCTCGAGAAGCAGACTGAGATCATCGAGGAGTCACTGGACAGACGCTCCTCCTAGATCTCTCGTGCACGCCGAGCGACGGCGACGTCATCGCATCACCTGACCCCGCGCCGGAACGCTGACCGGTGCGGGGCCTTCATATAAGATGAACCTAGCACGGCGGTCGGCATCAGCAACGCCCCGCCGCCCAGCTCACCGCAGGGGCGCTGAGCCCGACCATCCAAGCTCGGAACGCACGTGACAGGGCACGCTCACACGAAGCGACACGAAAGGGGTGGCCATGGAGCAAGCAGCGGTACTCATCGGCTGGTTCACGATCGCACTGCTCACGGCCGCCACCGTGCTCTACGCCTACCAGTTCCTCATGAAGCGCCCGAAGCTCGCGTGGTGGGCCCGGTTCTTCGCAGGAGCGAGCTTCATCTCGCTCACGGTCGCGATCGGTCTGCGCTCCTCGGCCACCAACGGCACCGAGCTCAACGGGCACAACCAGCTCGTGCTCGTAGCGTGGGCACTGCTTGCCGTCTACCTCGTCGTCGAGCATCTGATCAAGGTCAAGGTCTACGGCACGTTCCTTGTGCCCATCTCGCTGCTGCTGCTGATCATCGCGCAGTTCCTCTCCGGTGCCGAGCCGCAGGACCTCACCGCCGAGCAGCTCAACCAGCTCGACAGCTGGGGCATCACCTTCCACGTGGGCCTCATCGTCTTCGCCAACGCGGGGTTCGCCATCGGCAGTGCGGCCTCAGCGCTCTATCTCGTGCTCGATCGGCAGCTCAAGACCCACAAGACCAACGTCTTCTTCAAGCGCCTGCCCTCTCTCGTGCAGACACAGACGCTCGCCAAGCGCGCGATCGGCTTCGCGTTCCCGGCCTACACCGCCGGGATGATCCTTGGTGTCATCCGGGCCATCGAGACCGACGTGCAGGGCTGGTGGGCCGATCCGAGGATCATGCTGGCCGGTGTGGTCTGGGCTGATCTACGGTACGTACCTGTTCCTGGTCTACCGTCACGGTGCTTCGGCTCGCACGACGTCGTGGGTCTCGATCGCTGGGCCTCATCGCCGTGCTCGTACTCGCGGTCATTGCCCGCACACTGCCCGCCGGCTTCCACGTCTTCGGAGTAGGGGGCTAGCGCGATGATCGGCGACTACTCCAGGCCGTACTACCCGGCCTTCCTCGATCTCAAGGGTCATCTGGCGGTCGTGATCGGTGGCGGGCCGAGCTGCGGAGCACGCGGTCCTCGGCTTGCTTCGCTATCAGGCCGACATCATCGTCATCGCTCCCGACCATCACGCCCGCCCTCGACGCTCTCGTGGCCGAGGGGCTCCTCGAGCATGAGGAGCGCGACTACATCCGCGGCGACCTCGCCGGCGCGATCGTGGCGATCTCCGCCTCGCCGTCGCTCGAGGTCAACCGCGCCATCTACAAGGAGGCCGAGGGCACGGGCTGTCTCGTGAGCGTCCTGGACGATCCCGCCCTGTGCAACTTCATCACTCCGGCCGTCGTTCAGCGCGGCCCCTTCCAGCTTGCCGATATCGACGGCGGGCGCTGCGCCCGAGGTCGCGCGCGCGGTCCGCAGGGACCTCGAGGCGCACTACGGGCCCGAGTGGGAGACCTACGTCGAGCTTCTGGCCGACGTCCGCAAGATCGTCTACGAGCGCGTTCCCGATGCCGAGCACCAGTGCGAGATCATCTTCACCGCCATCGCCGAGTCGGACGTGCGCGAACGCATCGCGGCAGGCGTGCCCATCACCGCCGAGGACGTCTTCCGCGAGTTCGTCTTCGGCGAGGAGCCTTCTCCGGCGGCGGAGAAGGACGCTCGCCTCGCAGGCGGAGCAGGAGTAGCGGGATGCCCGACCGCGCGGGCGTCATCGTCACCGGCGGCTCGAGCGGGATCGGGCTCGCCACCGCAATGGCGTACGCTCGCCGCGGTGCGGACGTCGCGATCGTGGCCCGCACACCCGAGAGGCTCGAGTCGGCGCGCACCGAGTCTTCGGGAGGCTGCGACCTCGCCAGACCAGCGCATCATCGCGGTCCAGGCGGACCTCTCCGACGCCGCCGCTGCCACCTCCGCGATCGGCCAGGTGCTCGATGCCGGCGTCGGCCCGGATGTGGTCGTCAACAGCGCCGGGGTCATCAACGTGGGGGAGTTCACACAGATGACGCCCGAGCAGTTCGCGGGCAACATCGACTCGGGCTTCTGGTCGGTGGTCAATCCCTGCCGCGCCATCGTGCCCGCCATGATCGAGCGCGGCCGAGGACACCTCGTCAACGTCTCGTCGGTAGCGGGCTTCCTCGGCATCTACGGGTACACGAGCTACTCGGCCGTCCAAGTATGCGGTGATGGGATTCACCGAGGCGCTGCGCTGCGAACTCAAGCCCGCCGGCGTGAGCACGTCGATCGTCTGTCCTCCCGACACCGACACGCCCGCCCTGGCGCGCGAGAAGAGCATGCGCCCACCCGAGACCGAAGCGATCGCCGGCACGATCAAGGCCATCCCGCCCGGGTCAGGTCGCGGAGGCGATCGTGAAGGGCGTCGACAAGGGGCGCTACCTCATCATTCCCGGACGCTCAGAGCAAGCTCTACTTCCGGCTCAAGGGCCTTCTGCCCGAGCTGTTCTACTCGATCGTCGACGGCGACGTTCGCAAGGTGCGAAAGAGCAGCTGAGGGCTAGCGCCGAGTCGCGAGCCCCAGCTTCGAGGACCCGGGCGTTGCCATACCCCCGCAGGGATGGCCCGCAGATTGCTGGACACCCTCCCCAGATGGTAGAATAACCACTGTTCAGGCAGTATGCAGGAGGTGTGCGTTCTATAGCGTTGACTCCGCCCTCGCCGGGCCTGCTTGCCTGAACACATGCACCGCTCCGGCGAGGGCGTACCTTTGTCTCCAATGCTGTGAGGCGTGACACGATCGTATGCATCTGACGCTCGTCGGGCTGAGCCACAAGACCGCACCGGTCGAGATTCGCGAGAAGCTTACCTTCCCTGCCCACCGGCAGGAGGAAGCGCTGTCGATCCTCACCTCGAGCGACGACGTCGCCGAGGCGGTCATCATCTCCACCTGCAACCGCACGGAGATCTACGCGGTCACAGCTATCGACTGCGGACGGCCCCGGAGCCGTCATCGACTTCCTGTGCCGACTACCACGACCTCGATCGTCACGAACTCGTGCGCTATCTCTACATCTCAGGAGGGCGAGAGCGTGGTCCGCCACCTCTTCCGGGTCGTCGCCTCGCTCGACTCGATGGTCATCGGCGAGGCCCAGATCCTCGGCCAGGTCAAGGAGGCCTACGACCACGCGCTTCAGACCGGCGTCTCCGGCCGCATCTTCAACAAGCTGTTCCGACAGTCGTTCGAGGTCGGCAAGCGCGTGCGCAACGAGACCGCGATCGGCGAGTCTGCCGTCTCGATCAGCTACGCCGCCGTGGCGCTCGCCAAGAAGGTGTTCGACACGCTCGAGGGCCGGACGGTGCTGGTGCTCGGCGCCGGCAAGATGAGCGAGCTGACCGCGCGACACCTGTGCAGCAACGGCGTGTGCAACGTGCTCGTCGCCAACCGCACCTTCGAGCGCGCCGAGGAGCTCGCCGACAAGTTCGACGGCGAGGCCATCCAGTACGAGGACCTCTACGATCGCCTGGCCGACGCCGACATCCTGATCTCTTCGACGGCAGCGACCGACTACGTCGTCACCCGCGACAACGTGGCCGAGCGCGATGAAGGGCCGCCGCGGCAATCCGCTGTTCCTGATCGACATCGCGGTGCCGCGCGACATCGACCCGGCCGTCAACGAGCTCGGCGACGTCTTCCTCTACGACATCGACGACCTCAACGGCGTCGTCGAGTCCAACCTCGAGGAGCGGATGCGCGAGGCCGAGAAGGCCGAGCACGATCATCGCCGAGGAGATGGCCGCGTTCGAGGCGTGGCTCGAGTCGATGGAGGTCGTGCCCACGGTCGCGGCGATCCGCGCCAAGGCCGAGGCGGTGCGTCAGCAGGAGCTCGAGAAGGCGCATCAAGCGTCTCGGCGGACTCTCGGAGAAGGAGCTCAAGACGATCGACGCGCTCACGTGCGTCGATCGTCAACAAGATGCTTCACGGTCCCACGAACAGGCTGAAGAACGTCGCGGCCGAGAAGGACGGCTACGAGTACGTCGAGGCCGCCCGGTTCCTCTATGGCCTCGATACGAACCCCGAGGGCGAGAACCCGCACGCCGGGCTGCTCAAGTCGCTTCTCGGCAGGAAGGACTCGGCGCCGGCGAACAAGCCCGCGACCGACACGGCCTCCAACGAGTGAGTGTCGCGGTTCGCGACAGCCGCAGACCGGCCGGAGATCCAGCACCAGCACGTCTACCGAGTGGAGGAGACACGCGTGACGCCCGAGCGCGATTCGTTGGTCATCGGCACGCGAGGCAGCAAGCTCGCCCTGTGGCAGTCCGAGTACATCAAGGCCCGTGCTCGAAGAGATCACGGGGCTGCCTGTCGAGCTCAAGATCATCAAGACCACCGGCGACAAGATCCTGGACGTGCCGCTTGCCAAGGTCGGCGGCAAGGGCCTGTTCACCAAGGAGCTCGAGGTCGAGCTCATCGCCGGCACGGTCGACCTGTGCGGTCCACTCGATGAAGGACGTGCCGACCGAGCTGCCCGAGGGTCTCTTCATCGGCGCGATGCCCGAGCGCGTGGACCCGCGCGACGCCATCGTCAGCGGCGCGGGCTACGATCTGGACTCGCTGCCGCAGGGCGCCAAGCTCGGCACGTCGAGCCTGCGCCGCCGCAGCCAGGTCAAGGCGCTGCGTCCCGACCTCGATATCGTGGACGTCCGCGGCAACCTCGACACGCGCATGCGCAAGGCCGAGAACGGCGAGCTCGACGCCGTCATCCTGGCCAGCGCCGGCATCACCCGCATGGGTTGGGCAGACCGCATCACCCACTACATCGCGCCCGAGCAGATGGTCTCGGCCGTCGGGCAGGGCGCCATCGGCATCGAGATCCGCGAGGACGACGAGTTCATGCGCCACGTCTGCGAGGCGATCGGACACCCCGAGACGATGGAGTGCGTGACCGCCGAGCGCGTCGTCATGCGACAAGCTCGAGGGCGGCTGCCAGGTCCCCATCGGCGCGTACGCGCGGCTCGAGGGCGACCGCGATGATCATGGACGGCTTCGTCGGCTCGGTCGATGGCGACGACGATCCTTGCGCAAGCAGCTCGAGGGCCCTGCCGAGGACCCGGTGGGTCTTGGCGAGGCGATGGTGGCAGCGCTGCGTCGAGATGGGCGCGGACAAGGTGCTCGCGGACGTGCGCGAGCGCGGCGGACGTGGACGATCTGCTGCAGACCTAGGGAGCGCGGCATGGACGCCGAGGGGGACATCGTGTCAGACGCGTGACGGGCGGGCCTCCTGGCCGGGCGGACCGTCGTCGTCACGCGCGCCCGCGCGCAGTCCGCAGCGCTGATCAGCAGCGCTCGAGGCGCTGGGCGCCGACGTCCTCGCCTTCCCGGTCATCCAGACTGTAGAACCCGAGGACTGGGCCGAGGCGGACGCGGCCATCGACACCATCGCGGCGGAGCAGGGCACGCGCGTCGGAGGACGATGAGCTCACGCTGGCCGCCCATCCGCCGACGCCGCGTACGACTGGATCGTCTTCAGCTCGACCAACGCGGTCGACCGGTTCTTCGAGCGCCTCGAGGCTCGCGGTGTGAGTCTCGGCAGGACGACGCTCGGCTCGCCGTTGTCGGCGCGGCCACCGCCGAGCGGCTACAGGAGAAGGGCTCGAGCCGGATCTCATGCCCGAGGAGTTCACGGGCGAGGGCTCGCCGAGGCATTCTACGAGCTGTTCTCGCGCGACGAGCTGACGACGCACCAGGGCGATGCGCAGTGCAGTTCCTGATCCCGCGGGCCCTCAAGGGCAGGGAGATCCTGCCCGAAGCCCTGCACGACATGGGCTGCCACGTGGACGTCGTGCCGGTCTACCGGACCGTTCCGGCCACGCCCGACCCGAGGTCCTCGAGCGGCTGCGAAGACCAGCGGAGCCGATGTCGTCACCTTCACCAGTCCCTCCACGGTCAACAACTTCGTTGCGGTGCTTGCGACAGCGGGTGTCGACGCCGAGACGTTCCTGCACGCGACGCGCAAGGCGAGCATCGGACCGGTGACGACCCGGGCTCTGCGGGCGCAGGGCATCAGACGTCGAGATCGAGGCGACGGAGTCGACGGCCGGGGTCTCGTGAGGCGATCGAGGAGTACTTCGCGATGTCTAGCATGGCGAGTGCTTCGGACGCGTTCTGTGGCAGGTGGGCGGGCGAACGTAGCTGCCTACGATTGACAAAGAGCGTGACGCTCGGCAGACTATGGTGTGCTCTGAGCCGGATGCGCACGTGGCACGGTGCATGCTGGGACACAGCGCGATATATGGGGATGTGGCTCAGCTGGGAGAGCGCTGCCTTCGCAACGCAGAGGTCGGCGGTTCGAATCCGCTCATCTCCACCAAACCAGTATCTGTCGGGGCGGCCTGTGACGACAGGGCGTCTCGACTGCTATGAGGCCGCTGTGCGGTCGTTTGTGGGTAGGGAACGCACGAGGCGTCACAGACGAGTAGATCGGGCAGACGAGTACTGCGAGAGACGGAGACGACGACAGACCGTGCCCGCGCTGCGCGGACGAGGAGGAGGGTTCACATGCCCGTCGAGATTGCACAGCAAACCGGCATCGAGGTCTGGATCAACCAGTACGGCAACATCGTCTACTTCTTCGGCCAGCTGATCTTCTGGCTCGCCCTGGCGGCAGCCGCCGATCTACGCGGTCGTCCTGTTCAAGCGGCTGGTCGACTTCAAGATCGGAGCCACAGCGACGCTGATGGCCGCGGCCGCCGGCCCAGACACGAGCCGCAGACGCACGACGATGCCGTCGAGCGAGCCGGTCGACATCGACGAGTTCGTCGAGTAGGAGGCGTACCACGACATGCAGTTTCCCGAGTACCGGCCGCGCCGGCTTCGCGCCAACGAGAGCATCCGTGCGATGGTGCGCGAGAACGCGCTGAGGCCGAGCGACCTCATCTACCCGCTCTTCGTGAAGCCCGGGCAGGGCGCTGCGCGACGAGGTCAGCATCGATGCCCGGCGTGTTCCAGATCTCGCTCGATCAGCTTGCCGGCCGAGATCGACGAGCTCAAGTCGCTCGGCATCCCCGCGGTGATCCTGTTCGGGCTGCCCGAGACCAAGGACGAAGCCGGCAGCGGGGCGTATGCCGAGGACGGCATCGTGCAGCAGGCGATCCGCGCCATCAAGGCGCACGATCCCGACTTCTACGTCATCACCGACGTCTGCATGTGCGAGTACACGAGCCACGGGCACTGCGGTGCGCTCGACGACGACGGCTGCGTCATCAACGACGTGACGCTCGAGCTGCTCGCTCAGACCGCCGTCAGCCATGCCGAGGCGGGCGCCGACATGGTCGCGCCGAGCGACATGATGGATGGCCGAGTGGCCGCGATCCGCGCCGCTCTCGACGCCGAGGGCTACACCGACGTCCCGATCATGGCCTACGCGGCCAAGTACTCCTCGGCGCTACTACGGTCCGTTCCGGGATGCCGCCGACTCCGCACCGACGTTCGGCGATCGCCGTGCGTACCAGATGGACCCGGCCAACAGCGACGAGGCGATGCGCGAGGTCGCGCTCGATATCGACGAGGGCGCCGACATCGTCATGGTCAAGCCGGCGCTGGCCTACATGGACATCATCCGCCGGGTGAAGGACGAGTTCGGCTATCCGACCGCCGCGTACAACGTCTCCGGCGAGTACGCCATGGTCAAAGCCGCTGCCGAGAAGGGCTGGATCGACGAGAAGCGCGTCGTGCTCGAGACGCTCGCTCGGCTTCAAGCGTGCCGGCGCCGACCTCATCCTCACCTATCACGCCAAGGACGCCGCCCGCTGGCTGGCTGAGGACTAGGAACACGTGGGTGCCGGGGGGCAGGAGCGCACGTCGCCTGCGACTGGCACGTCCCTTGGCGCGCCATCACGAGGCCCGCTGTACGTGCTCGCGGGTCTGGTCTTCCTGACACCGCTCGTCACCGCCAACCTCACTGGTCTGGGGTTTGCGCTCCCCTGGCTCTACGATGCGATCGAGCTCCCTCGGCTGGTCCTGAGTGCCCTCGGTGTGCTGCTTGCGCTGCTGCTGTGGGCCGTCGGGCAGGCCCGCGACCCGCTGCCCGTGCGGTGGAACTGGCCGCTTGTCGCGCTCTCCCTGCTCGCGGCGCTCTCCCTCGCCTCGCTGGCCTTCGCCTCTGACTGGCGACTCGGTGTCTTGGGACAGTCGGAGCGTCTCGAGGGGGTCGTCGCCTTCGTCGTCTACGCCGCTGCTCTTCGGCGTCACCTTGCAGGTGGTCCGAGGATCGCGCGATGTGCGACTGCTCGCCTCGGCACTCGTCGCTGCTGCTTCCCTGAGCGCCGGCTACGGCATCATGCAGTGGCTCGGTGTCGACCCCACCGACTACCTCGTGGCGAACCCCGGCTTCGATCTCCGCCGTGCCTTCGCCACCTTCGGCAACCCCAACTTCCTCGCTGGACTGCTGGTACTGGCGGTGCCCCCCGCGGCGGCGCTGGCCTCTCGCCAGCGCAGGGCGGGGACTGCCGCAGGCCTGTGGGCCGTCACTGCGCTCATCGTGGTCGCGCTCCTGCTGACGTTCACCCGAGGCGCGCTTGCCGCGCTCCTCGTCGAAGTGCTTGTGATGGTCTGGCTGCTGGCGTCAGGGCGCGTCCGACTGCAGCGCCCCGCACGATGGGGCGCGGCCCTCGTCGCAGCGCTCGTGCTTGTGGTCGGAGTTGCTTCGATCGGCCGAGGAGGCGAGATCGATCTTCTCGCTCGGCTCTCGGGCGGTGTCCGCTCCGGCGTTCTTGATCGTCTCCTCGGATGGCAGGCGGCTGCCGAGGCGTCGCTCGCACGGCCTCTCTTCGGCTACGGTCCGGATTCGTTCCTCGCCGCCTTCCGTCTTCACCGGCCCGACGCGTACGCCGACATCGGGGGACTGGCCGGCACGACCAGCAACGCTCACTCATGGCCGCTGCAGATCGCAGCCACTGTCGGCGTGCCGGCCATGGTCGTCTTCGTGGCGGCGGTCGGCCTGGCGCTGTGGTCGGGCGTCCGCTCGCTGCGCAGCGCGTCTCCGGACCCTGGGACTTCGGACGCGCGGTCGTCGGCAAGTGACCTGGTCTTCACTGGCGTGTGGGTCGGCTGTGTGGGCTATCTCGTCCACATGCTTGCCAACGTCGCCGTCCATGGCGTGACGACACCGTTCTGGGTCATGCTCGCCGCCTGACCGTCCCCGCGTGCCGAGCGTGGAGTCCGCGCTGGGACGGCACGGCCGCATGGCGTGGGATTGCTGTCGCCCTCGGCGTACTCCTCGCTGTTGCGGGTGTTGCCTCACTCGGCCTGGTTCGTGCCGACGCGGCGTACCTGCGATCTCGCGCGGCATACCGGGGCCAGCTCGATGCTGATGCCATCGAACACGCCGAGCGAGCCGTGGCGCTCAATCCACTGAGCGTCAAGTACGACAGGGGCCTCGCAGAGGTCGTTGCCGATGAGTACTACATGGCAGCCGGCATGGCTGGCGCGGCACCGGCCGACGTGCGTGCTGCGCGCGTTCGTTCGCGCAGACTCCCGCTTCACAGAGATGCTCGCGCGCTACCCGAATGACTATGCTGGCCACGCGTGGCACGCGGCGCTCCTCGCATCGGACGTCTCCCGAGGTGATGGGGAGAGCGCCGGACGCGCTCAGGAGGCCGCCTCCCGGGCTGCCGCTCTCGACCGGCACGCGGTGCAGGTCACTCCGATCCTCGAGGGGGAGACGGACCGAGTCGCCGTGCTCGAAGCGCTCGGGGTGCCGGGACTGCCCTAGTCGTGGGGTGGGCCTTGATGTGCGCTGCGATGAGTGCGTGCGCCTCGCTCGGCTGGCCGATGGCGTAGCCCTGGGCGAGGTCCACGCCGAGCGACCTGAGCTGGACCATCACGTCTTCGCTCTCCACGTACTCGGCGGTCGTGAGCATGCCGAGACCTCGGGCCATCTCGACGATTGCCCGAACGAGGTGCTGGTCCTGAGTGCTCTGGCACAGATGCCGCACGTAGCTGCCGTCGATCTTGAGCGAGTCCAGAGCCATCTGCTTGAGGTAGAAGAACGAAGAGAACCCGGAGCCGAAGTCGTCGAGCACCAGTCGACAGCCGATCTGCTTGATCACGCGGACGGCGTCGTTGACTCGCCCCATGTCGCTCACGATCGCAGTCTCGGTGATCTCGAGACCGAGACGCTTGGGTCGGATGCCCGCCTCCACAAGCGCCGCACGCGCGATGTCGAGATAGACGCCATCGGCCAGACTGCGCGGCGAGACGTTCACGTTGAGATAGAGATCTTCCTTCTCGTACCGCCGGAGGAGCCCTATCGCCTGCCGAAGCATCCAGATGTCGATGTCGCGGATGAGCCCCACTCGCTCGGCAGCGCTCAGGAACCTGTCCGGCGGGATGATCGACCCGTCATCATCTTGCATGCGCACGAGCAGCTCGAACAGGGTCACCTTGTCCATTTCCAGGTCGTGGATGGGCATGGCGAATGCGATGAGGCCGTCGGAGTCCAGCGCCTCTTGTATCCGATTCGCCCATGTCGCACGATGTTCGACCTCGTCGTGCCAGTCCTCGTCGGGCGAGTAGACCGTCCACCTGGAGCGTCCCGTCTCCTTGGCCCGGTACATCGCGATGTCGGCATGGCTCAGCAGCTCATCCACGGTCGAGCCATGATCGGGATAGAGGACGATGCCGAGACTGGCCGTCATGCGCAACGTGCGGTCCCCAGCATCGAAGACCGTGCGGCCGATCTCTGCGAGGATCCTGTCGGCGGCGTGCCTGGCCTCCACGGCGTCGGCCACGGGGAGCAGAACCGCGAACTCATCTCCGCCAAGGCGCGAGAGTATGCTCTCGTCCCGCACCTCGTGAGCGAGGGACTTGGAGATCTGTACGAGCATCTCATCGCCCACGTGGTGGCCGAGAACGTCGTTGACCTCCTTGAATTCGTCGAGGTCGAACCAGAGCAGCGCTCCATGTGTGCCGCGGCGAATCGACTCGGCCAGTGCGCGCTCGAGCTCCTCCTCGAACCTCCTTCGGTTGAACAAGCCGGTGAGATGGTCGTGGCCCGCAAGGAAGAGGAGCTCATCCTCGTAGCGCTTGCGAAGTGTCACGTCTCGCAGGATGACTTGCACGGTCCCGTCGCTCTCGAGGCTGGTCACGCAGCACTCCATCATCAGCTGGGTACTCTCCTTGCCGACGACGGTCATCTCGAGCTCCGAGAAGGAGCCCTCAGCCCGGCCTCTCTCGAGCGCGCGCTGCATCTCCTCGGCCGAGTCTTCCGTGAGCACGTCGGAGATGTGTTTGCCGACGAGTTCACGTGGGAGCTCGCCGAGGGAGACCTTGGTCGCCGGGTTTGCGTAGGTGATGAGTCCGCTGGGATCGAGGATGAGCAGGATGTCCACGAGATTCTCAACGAGTGCTCGGTGCTGCTTCTCAGATGCGCTCAGTGCCTTCTCCGCGGCGACACGCTGCTCGATCTCCCGTTCGAGTTGCATGACCGCGGCCTGCAGCTCGAGCGTCCGCTCGGCGACGGTATCCTCGAGTCCGTCTCTCGCCTCGATGAGCGACTGCGTCGACTCCTCGAGTGCGTCGACCATGTCGTTCACGTCGTCGGCCAGTACCGTCAGCTCGTCACTGCCGGGGACGCTCACCGGCTCCGAGGGGCCTTCGGTCTGGACGCGGCGTACCTGCAGGCCGAGGGAGGTCACGCGTGCGAGGATCGACCGATTCATGAGCACGGCGATAGCGATCGTCGTGACAGCGAAGACCGCAACAAGACCGAGAACGAACACGCTGATGGCATGCTCGGCGGCAGCACGAGCGATTCGCTCGGAGCCGGCCTCGATCTCCATCACCGGGCTGCCGTCGGGGCCCTGGATGACGGTAGTGCCTGTGATCTCGTCGGGCCCCTTCTCCTCGATAGCGACTTCGCCTGGCTCGATGTCACCCGACTCGGCGGGGGTCGCCACGACCGCGAGATCGGTGCCCTCGGAGATCTCGTCCACCATGGCCTGGTCGACGTAGCGGACTGCGACGAGCATGCCTGCCGCGGGGCCCTCGTAGTCGCTCGTGAGAACCGGCAGAGCCGAGGCCATCAGCACCTGACCGTCCGACGTGCTGAGGAACGCCGAGCACTCGTCGTCGGAGGTCAGCTCGAACTCACAGGCGAGAAGCTCGGGGATGATCTCGGCATCGGGAATGGTGATTGGATCACCGCTGTCGAGGTCGTAGGCCGACTCATGGACGAGCTCACCGTCGATGTCGTAGAAGAGGAACGCGTTGATGCCGAGGTTGTCGAGCGTGTATGGGTCGATGTTGTTCTCGAGGTAGTCCTCATCAAGCGTGAGGACGAATTCGTACGTGTCGTCCCAGGGTGCCCAGTCACCCACGACGCTGCTGAGGGCGCCGAGACGGGCGTCGAAGGCGTGCTCGACCCGCGCCACGTTGGCGGTGACCGTCTGCTCCTCGACATCACTCGCGTTGTCCAGGATCACAGCGTACGCGACAACCAGCGCTGCTATCCCGCTGAGCAGCATCGCGGCGACCAGCAAGACTGTCACGCGCGTACGGAGTCGCACGGGGCAGGGTCCTCCTTGCGGTAGGCTGCTTGTGAAACCCGTCACGGTTGTGCTACCACTCTAGTGCTTCGGCGCATCGAGCGCGAAGCGTGAGGCTCAGGTCGCACGCTCGTCCTACTCACCCGCAAGACGTCACTAGGCCGTGGGGCGGCTCGCGTCGGTATCTCCGGTGTGATTCTTGCAGTGGGACTCGGCCTGCTGCAGGATGGTCGCTCGCAGTGACGCACGAACTCACATCAGTGGTCAGGGGGTGAATCGATGGGTACCAGGGCCGCGGCACAGGAGCCTTGCCAGGCGATCTCAGCCTGGGCCGCCGCACCCCGATCGACGCTCGGTGTGGCCTTCGGTCGCCGTGGTCTGCGCCATCGTGGTTCTCTACGCGCTGAGTGTCTGGTTCAGGCTGCCATACCTCTCTCGCATCCGATGGGCCTGCATCACGAGGAAGGCACGGCGCGCACGCTCGTCCACTCGCTTTCGTGGTGGGAGGAGGGCCCTAGCGCCGGCGGGTTCATCATGAGCCGCACGCTGTCGAGCCCGGGCGACAAGTACCTCACGGCCGGTGCAGCCGACGACGGCAACATCTACTACTACTCGTTCCCGCCGGGCCACCCGCTGTGGGCATTCATGGCGCATCGCGCTATCGGCTCGTGCCGACGGTGACGAGCGTTCGCGTGATGAACCTTGTCCTCGGGTTCCTCTCCGCATCGATGATCTATCTTATGGTCAGGGAGTTGCTCAAGCGCCTCCCTGACCTCTGGTCCCGGTTCGCTGCGCTCGTGGCCTTCACTCTGTACGTCTTCACGCCGATGGGCTGTGGTATCACTCGAACGCATATACGAGCGCCAGCGCCGTTCAACCGTTCTTCATCGCCGCGCTGCTTGCGGCAACGTATGCGTACGTCCCAGGCAGTCCAGGCCGTGGCTGTGGCCGCGCTCTTGGCATCGCGGTGCGCTCATGAGCTACACGGAGTGGCTCGGTGTGGCGTTCGCTGCCGTGACCATGATCATATGGATGTTCCGACGCAAGGATGCGACGCTGCGCCGCCTTGCTGCCGCCGGAGCGCTGGGCGCAGGCGCGGCCCTGATACTGACTGCGGTACAGTACTCCCTGTCACTCGGCATGTCCGAGATGGTCGATCACGCGGTCGATCGCTACGCCATCCGCAGCGGTCTCAGCGCCTCGGGCGGCGGAGGTTACACGCTGTGGAAGGCCGCATCCTGGCAGCGACTTGCCTACCAGTACACGAGGTCTGTCGGCTACCTTGCCGTCCTCGTCCGCTGTGCTCTGGGTCTGGGATCGCCTGCTTGGCCGAGGCAAGGCGAGGAGCTTCCGCTCGGGCGATGCGCCCATCCCCGTGATCCTACTGCTCTCGATCGTGCCGGTGCTTATTCACCACGTGGTGCTCTTCGACCACACGGTCATCCATGACTTCGATATGCTCAAGTGGAGCGTGTTCCTCTCCTTGGCAATCGGCGTGTTGGTTGGCCGCTTGCTGGCCCGGTATGCGACGAAGGAGCCGCCTGTAGCCCTATGGTGGCCGATTGCGGCCGTTCTCGTGCTGATGGTTCTCGTGATTGGCAACTCGGTGAACGCCTTTGACTACCGCAACAGGAGCGTGCAATCGGAACCCGAGAGCCTTGGCGCTGCCATCGCTGAAGCGGCCGAAGCCGACGAAGTCATCTTCATCTCGAGCGGGACGTATTTGCCACCGGCCACGATCACTTACTATGCCGGGCGCAACTTCGCTGCTTGGCCCGCCGATCCACCCGTCACGAGCGAGACCCTCGCGCGTGGTGGGGAAGAGAGGACAGGCGTGGTCATCCTGGTGGACGACTATCTCAACGTGATTCGGATCGGCTACGTCGGAACCGACGGAGTGATCTTCGAGACCCGCGAGGGCGCCAAAGCTACCCTCGGCAACACGACGCAGACCGACTAGACTTACACGACACGCACAGAGCTAAGGAGCACTCCCCGTGACAGACAACGTAGGCAACCCCGACGCGCGTCCTGACCTCGATCTCGAGGAGGACTTCGCCGAGGAACAAGAAGAGGGAACGATCAACGAGCAGGAGATGGCCGAGGCCGAAGCCGGATGCGGCGAGGTCGGCGTCGTGCCGCTCCGCGGCGAAGCGAGACTTCAGTCGCTGGCTTCGCCGCCGGAGGCGGCTGCAGAGACTCCTTCCGGTCATCCCTCAACGGCCGCCGCAGGTCATCCCGCCGGCGTCCCCGGCGGTCCCGGTCACCCGGGCGGCCATCCCGCTGGCGTTCCCGGCGGACCAGGCGAGCGCCAGCGCCATGGCGGCGCGCGCTCGATGGGCTTCCGTCCCGGCGGCGGGCCTGAGGCCATCGCGTACCAGGAGCGCACGGGCATCAAGGCTCCGCGCATCATCGCGTGGGAGATCACCCGCAGCTGCAACCTCTCCTGCGCGCACTGTCGCGCGGCGGCCGAGTTCGGCCACTACCACGGCGAACTCTCGCTCGACAAGATCAAGGAGGTCGTCGACGACATCGTCACGATCTCCAACCCGATCATCATCCTCACCGGCGGCGAGCCGCTCATGCGTCCCGACATCTGGGAGATCGTCGACTACTGCCACGAGAAGGGCGCCATGCCGGTCATCGGCACGAACGCCACGCTCATCACCGACGAGATCGCGAGCAAGATGGCCGAGCACAAGATCCCGCGCATCTCGGTCTCGATCGACTTCCCGACCGCCGCCGAGCACGACAAGTTCCGCGGTCAGCCGGGCTGCTTCGACGAGTCCATCGAGGGCATCAAGATCGCCAAGCGCCACGGCATCGGCGTCCAGATCAACATGACGGTCACCACGCTCAACGCCGACAAGGTCGACGAGATGCACGACCTCGCCGAGGAGCTCGGCGTGGACGCCTTCCACATCTTCATGCTCGTGCCGACGGGCCGCGGCGCGGACCTGCTCGAGCAGGAGCTCCCGCCCGAGGAGTACGAGCGCGTGCTGACGTGGGCGTACCACCGCCAGAAGACGAGCCCGCTCCACTTCAAGCCGACCGACGCGCCGCACTACTACCGCATCATCCGCCAGCAGGCCAAGGAAGAGGGCAAGAAGGTCACGCGCGAGGAGTACGGTCTCGACGCGATGACGCGCGGCTGCCTCGGCGGCATCACCTTCTGCTTCATCAGCCACGTGGGCGACCTGCAGCCGTGCGGCTACTTCGACATGCAGCTCGGCAACGTCAAGGAGCAGCCGTTCTCCGAGATCTGGACGGAGTCCAAGGTCTTCAACGACCTGCGCGACTACTCGCTGCTCAAGGGCAAGTGCGGCGCGTGCGAGTACAAGGCGGTGTGCGGCGGTTGTCGTGCCCGTGCGCTCGAGGTCACCGGCGACTACCTGGCCGAGGAGCCCTACTGCATCTACGAGCCGCCGGGCTGGACCGGCGAGGGCGACTAGGGTGACGGCCGGGGCCCGATCAGGTCTCCGCTCCGCTCGTGGCCTGATCGCGCTGGTTCTGTTCGCTGCTCTCGCTCTCGGCTTCGCCGTCGAGAGTCTTTCGCCGCGCCTCTTCGACTCCGTGCCCTCGACGGCCCAGGAGCTCAGAGTCGGCGACGATTACCTCCTGCTCGCCACCGAGGTCGATCGGGAGCGGGCAGCGGCCGTCCACATCGGACTCGCGCTCCGAAACGCAGCCGGTGGAGAGCTCGAGGAGGTCATCGCGCCCCACGAGCTGATCGGCCTGGCGACCGTGCCGGACGTGGTCGTGGACGGCAGGCTGGTCTCGATCCTCAATGCCAGGACCATCAGCAACCTGACCGGGGGTGCCTATCGCCTGGCCGAGTACGACCCCCGCCTGAGCAGTGAGGACCTCGGCGCGATCCTGGAACAGGGAAGCGTCGAAGTCCACCCGGGCGGCATCCTCGTCGTGGTCGCTGACGACGAGGGCGAAGCTGCCGAGGGCCACTTCGTTCTTCATGCCGACGAGTCGAACTCGGCTGTCTATGTGGTCCCGCGCGCGCTCAGCCCGCTCAGCGCCGACGAGGACGTGGTCGTTCCGTGAACGTTGCGAACCTAGCCAGCGCCAACCTTGCTCTTCTCGTGCTGACGCTCGGCGTGGGCTGGGTCACTCTGTGGCCGGCGCGCGAGCGTTTGGGCACCCTCGGCTATCATCTCCTGGCCTTCCCGGTCGGGCTGCTAGCGTGGCCGGGGGTCGCTGCCGTGACGACGGCAGTCGGGAGCCCATACAGCCTTTGGGCGGTAGCTGTGGGAATCGCGGGGTTCGCGGCTCTTGGCTTCGCTTTCGTGTGGTGGGCGGCGCGATCGCAGGAGGCTGGCTCTCCGGTCGCACTCTGGACCTACGCGACGTGGGGTGCCGCGTTCTGCGGGCTGGCCGTGTACGTGGTCGGGAGTGAGACCACGCGCGTTACTGCAGACAGCTATCTGTTCTACGAATCGTGGGGGGTGTGGCTGCACGACACCGGTCTGCTCGCCGCAGGACTCGTCGGCACGCGAGCGCCCCTCCTACCCTCGCTCGCTGCGGCGAATCGCTGGCTCGGGGGTGACTGGTTGTACGCGATCTATCCCATGATCGCGGTGCACGTTCTCCTCCTCGTCGCCTACGTCACGTACCGGATGGGAAGCGGCCGCATCTCGCAGGCGGTCCGCGCCGTTCTCGCGGGGGGTGCCGCCATCCTGATGGGGATGAGCGGCGTGTTCGCGGTGCAGTGGCAGCTCGTCCACAGCCACACCGCGAGCGCCGCGTATCTGGCGATGGCGATCTTGGGCGTGCTGGTCGTCGCGCGAGCACCGGTCAGCGATGCTGCGGAATCACATGATGCCGCCTCGCTCATGTCGTGGTCCACGATGGCCGGTATGGCCACGGCGGGCCTCATCCTGGCGCGTCCGGATGGTCTTGCCTACGCGTTCGTGCCGGCATCGATGTTCGCGTGCGCGTGCTTGCGCCGAGCACCGGACCACAAGGTGCTGGCGGCCTTCTTCATGCCGGCGGTCGGTCTCCCGTCTCTCGTGATGGCGGGCACGTTCGCGCGCTACGGGCTGTGGACCGAAGCGGAGAAGCTCACAGGGGCCCAGGCGCTTGGCCTGCTTGTGCTGTTGGCGCTGGCGCCTCTTGTGACCGTTGGCATCCAGCGTCTGTGGGGCGACCGCCTCAGAGGCCACGATCTGGCCATCGCCATTACACTCGCGCTCTT
Source organism: uncultured Actinomycetes bacterium (assembly GCA_963850695.1). Taxonomy (GTDB): domain Bacteria; phylum Actinomycetota; class Coriobacteriia; order Anaerosomatales; family CAWKMJ01; genus CAWKMJ01. The sequence goes on along the minus strand of CAWKMJ010000003.1, from coordinate 10,493 downwards.
CGCGACAGCGGTCGGGGCCGTGGTCCTCCTCGACCCAGAGGAGACGATGGGAACGATGGCCAGCATGCGCACGAACCTCCTCGTCGAAGGCAGGAACGGGCCGATGTGGTACTTCCTCCTCGCAGTCCCCGCAGTCTCGATACTTGCAGGGCTGTGGGTCGAGGACCGTTCTGTTCGATGGCTCACCGTTGCCTTTCTGCAGTTCTTCGCCGTGGCGATCGCGGTTCACGCGCTGTCCCATCCTGGAAGGATCGGGTGGGGCGACAGCTTCAACAGGGTGTCATTCCATGTGGTGCCGATCGGGTTCATGCTGCTTGGCACGTCGGTGCTGGCCGCGATCGCTCTGCTGGGCAGGTACCAGGTATCGGGAAAGGCGGCCTCCACGGCCGAGACTCCCGAGGCGACTCTCGAGGCCTAGGGCGGCACGCGCGACGCAGTCTTGGTATCGTCTGTGTGTCATCTTTCAGGTTCGAGGTGACACGCTCACGACGTGGAGGTCACCGGAAGACGGCCGGCTCCGGCGTCGCGATGAACTGAGGGGACCGCGGCGTGACCAAGCTCATCATCCAGATACCGTGCTACAACGAGGCCGAGACACTCGCCATCGCGCTGGCCGAGCTGCCGCGGCGGTCCCGGGTTCGACGTGGTCGAGTGGCTCATCATCGACGACGGCAGCACCGATGCGACCGTCGAGGTCGCGCGCGAGCGGCGTCGACCACGTCGTCTCACACGCGCAGAACCTCGGCCTGGCCCGCGGCTTCATGACCGGTCTCGACGCGTGCCTGCGCCTCGGCGCCGACGTCATCGTCAACACCGACGCCGACAACCAGTACTGCGCCGACGACATCCCGGCTCTGGTCGCGCCGGTACTGGCGCCGGCCAGCGACATCGTCGTCGGCGCGAGGCCGATCCAGACGATCGAGCACTTCTCGCCGATCAAGAAGTTGCTGCAGCGCTGGGTAGTTGGGCCGTTCGCGTCGCCAGCGAGACCGATATCCCCGACGCGCCGAGCGGCTTTCGCGCGATCAGCCGCGAGCGGCGCTGCGCCTCAACGTCTTCAACGGCTACACGTACACGATCGAGACGATCATCCAGGCGGGCCGCAGCGGGATGGCGATCACGTCGGTGCCCGTTCGGGTCAACGATGACCTGCGGCCCTCGCGCCTGGTCAAGAGCATCCCGTCATACGTCCAGCGCTCGCTGCTCACGATCTTCCGCATCTTCATGACGTACAAGCCGCTGCGCACGTTCATGGTGCCGGGGCTCATCTTCGTTGGCGTCGGCGCTGCTCATCGGCGTCCGCTACCTGTACTTCGTCGCCATCGGCGAGGGCTCCGGCCACATCCAGTCGCTCATCCTCCTGGCGGTCCTGCTGCTCATCGGGGTCCAGCTCGCCCTCTTCGGCCTGCTTGCCGAGCTCATGGGCAACAACCGCAAGCTGCTCGAGGACGTCCAGTGGCGCACTCGGGTCTGGAGTACGACTCCGACGGCGCGGCAGCTGCCGATGAGTGAGAGCGGCTCAGGATCGTGGCTCGGTCGAACGCTGCGCACGCGCGCCGGTGTGCTTCAGTGGATCTCCATCGTCCTCGCGCTGGGCTTCGTCGCGTGGGTCATCTCTCAGAACCAGGAGCAGCTGGCCGAGGCGTTCGACCTCACCCCGAGGCTCTTCGTCCTCATCTCGATCAGCGCCATCGCACGTTCCTCATCAACGGCATCGAGCTGCAGGTGCTGGCGGGCCGCTTCGGCAAGCACGTCCCGTTCAAGGACGCGCTGCTGCTCGGGCCTCATGGTGAGCACGCTCAACTACCTGCCGATGAAGACGGGCACGATGCTCAACGGCGTGCTCATGCGCGTGCGCTACGGGGTGAGCTTCGCGCACTTCACGGCGCTTGTCGCCGGCAGCAGCGTCATCCATCTGTGGATGGCGATGTCACTTGCCGGTATCGCTCTGCTTGCGCTCGGCATGGAGCACGGGCTCGCGTGGCTCTTCGTCGGCGGTTCGACCGCTGTCGTCGCCGCACTCGTGATCTGGGGACGGCTTCACCCCGGCGGCACGTCTCGACGAGCACGCATCTCGGCTCGTGCGGGCGCTCGGTCGCGCCGTGGACGGCATGAGCCTCATCTACTCGAGCGGCCGGCTGCTGCTCATCGAGGCCGCTCATCAACGTCGTGCTCGTCGTGCTGGCTGCACTGCGTACCATGTGGGCGTTCGAGTCGCTCTCGATCGACGCCGGCTTCGCCATTCGCTCGTCGTCGCCGCCGTCGGCATCTTCGCGGCGCGCCTGTCGGTCATCCCGGGCGGACTCGGCTTCAAGGAGGGCGGCGCAGCGGCAGGCGCAGCGATGGTGGGCATGCCAGCCGCAGTCGGCCTCACCGTCTCGGTCATCGATCGTGCCGTCATGCTCGTGTGGCTGCTGTTTCTTGGCGTGCCGGCCACGCTCTACCTGCAGCGCAAGACCGGCATCGACCTCGCGACTGCCAGCGAGGAGCGCGCAGCGCCGACCGACCGCCGAGGCGAGGCGGCGACGTCATGAGCGACGCCGCAGTCGCGCGCTGCCGAGAGCGCCTCACCGCCCGCACGTGGTCCGAGTCCGACATCACGCGAGATGCTGGGCGAGCATCGCGCGCACCTGCGTCGCGCTATGCTGCCGAGGAGAACGTCCGGGCGGATGCGGCCTCCGGCGGCGCTGTCTCGGCACTGCTGCTTGCTGCGCTCGAGCTCGGGGCGATCGACGGCGCTCTCGTCTGCGCCACGTCGGTCGAGGACGGGCGCGTGCGGGCTCGATACCGCATCGCCACCGACAGGGAGCGCTCCTTGCCGCGCGCGGCAGCACGTACGTCCTCGGCGACTTCGTCGGCGAGGCCATCCCGCTCATCGAGTCGTTCGAGGGCCGCCTCGCGGTCGTCGCCCTGCCCTGCGAGATCACGGCGCTCGCCAAGCGCCCCGAACTCGCCGACAAGGTCGCCTTCACGGTCGCGCTCTTCTGCGGACACGCGACCGAGCCCGGCTCGTCGACGCCATCACCGAGAGCGGCTCGCGAGGAGGCCGGCAGCCCGCTCGCGGCTTCCGCTTCCGCCGAGGCCACTGGCGCGGCGCGATGACGCGTCGGCTTCGCCGACGGGACCGCGGTCGAGAAGCCCTTCTCGGCATACAGCCTCTACCAGAACCTCTACTACTTCTGCGCCAAGAAGTGTCTCTACTGCGGCGACCACTTCGGCTATGACGCCGATGTCTGCGCCGGAGACATCTGGACCCAGGAGTTCAAGGACGAGCCCATCAAGCACACCGCGATCGTGACGCGGACGCGCGCGGGGCGACAGTGCGCTCGAGGCGGCCGAGGGGAGCGCGCTCCTCACGACGCGTTCCTCGACGCGTGCGACATCCTCGACGGCCAGCGGCGAACCGCGCCGTTCCACTACAACGTCACCGCCCGGCACGAAGCCGGAGCCAAGCTCGGGCATGAAGATCCCGTCGCGCGGCCAACGCGTGCGCTGGCACGAGCGCGCAGCTGCGAGGATGGCGATCAAGAACTACCTGGCGACCACCACACCGGAGGGCCGCGCCCGGTCATGAGCGACCTCGCGCAGGTGGCTCAAGATCAAGCTGTACGTCCTCAAGGGACTGGAGTCGCTGTCATGAGCCGCTACGCGATCATCGCTGCCACCATCACGCGGCAACCGTGGGGCCGAGGCCATGCTCGAGGCCACCGTCGGCCGCCTGCGCGACGCACGACCCTCGGCTCAGAGTTCGTCGTCTACTCGTACACGCCGAGTGCCGATGCACGAGTGCTCACCGACCCTTCGGTGAGCCATCCACTCGTCGACGCCGGCCAATCTGGTGCTCGTGCACCTCCCGTTCGGCCTCCTCGCTGGGCTCTTGCGGCTTGCTGCGCGTCGACGTCTCCGGACTGCTGCCGGCCTCCGTGCGCGACCTCTCGCGCTCCGACGCGCTGGTCGACCTGGCGGGCGTCTCCTTCATCGACGGGCGCGAGAAGTTCCTGCCCTTCAACATCCTCACGATCTGGCCGGCGATGCTCATGGGCGTGCCGGTCTTCAAGCTCTCGCAGGCGGTCGGACCGTTCCGGCAGACTCTCAACCGCCGGGCAGCCGGTCGCTGCTCAAGCGCTGCCGCATGCTCGTGCCACGCGGGCCGGACGACGCTTGAGCACGTGAGCGAGCTCGGCATCCCTGCCGACCGCCGTCTTCCCGGCACCGGACACCGCGTTCTGCTTCCGCGAGCAGGACTCGCTGTCGGCCGAGGGTGCCGAGGAGGTCACGCCGCTGCTCGACCTCGTCGAGGCGCGACCGCCGCGGGGGCGTCATCGGGCATCTGCCCGAGCTCGGTCATCGCCTCCAAGGCGGCGAAGGAGGGCTGGGACTACGTCGGCTTCCTGGCCGAGGTCGTGCGCACGCTCGTTGCAGACGGCCGGCTCGTGGTGCTGTTTCCCAACGCGACCCGCGCGGACGCCGGGCGACGCCCTGCGGAACAACGACCTGCCGGTGATCCGCGACGTCGCCGCGGCCACCGGCCTCGCGGCATCTGATGGGCTGCTGTGGCGTCGAGGCGATGTCGTGCGCAGCGGAGCTTCGACGGCTCGTGCGCGTCTGCGATGTCGTCGGCGTCTCGCGATTCCACGCGATGGTCGGCGCGCTGGCCGAGAGCGTTCCCGTCGCCGTCATGGGCTGGAGCCACAAGTACGCCGAGGTCATGGACTCCTTCGGCCTGGCGCGAGTGGTCCTTCGACTACGCTGACCACGATCCGCAGCAGTACATCGAGATGATGCGAGCCCTGTTCGAGGCGCGCTCAGATGTGCAGCGCAGCGATCGAGGCGTGTCTGCCCGCGGTCGTCGAGGCGTCGAAGGCGCAGTTCGCCGAGCTCGTCCGTCGCCTGTAGGGCTCGCGCTCCCAGGCTGTCGCGGGGATAGACCATGCAGCAGTGGTCGGGTACAAACTGGACAGGACGATACCGAGGAACGGAGCGCACATGGACTGATTCCGTGCAGATCTGACAGCCGCCGAGCAGGCCGTGTTCGACGCGGCAAGCCGGGAGTTCCCGGTGAGCTGGGCGCCGTACTGCGATCTGGGCGAGGAGATCGGCCAGAACGAGATCGACGTGCTCAACATCGTCCTCAAGCTGCGGATGACGGGCGTCGTGCCGCGGCTAGGAGCGGTGTTCGCCGAGTCGTTCGATCCCGCGGATGCTGCGGACCAGGAACTCGCATCCTTGCTCGTGGACATCCCGAGCAGCGAGCATCCCTACGACGAGATGCACGAGCTGCTCGAGTACCGAGGCGTCGATGTGACCGCCGAGTGGGTCCGCGAGCGCATCGTCGGCTGGATCAGCGACGGTACGATCGTGAGCTTCGGGGTGCAGCCAGCGTAGCGGGACACGCGCGAACCGCTGAGGTGGCGTCCCGCGTGGCATAATCTCTAGGTCGAACTCGCACCCTATCCCAGGAGTCATCACCACCATGCAGAATCCCCAACTCCGAGCAGTACTTCGATCGTGCCTGCAAGACCATCCCGGGCGGCGTCAACTCGCCCGTCCGCGCATTCAAGAGCGTGGGCTGCGACCCGATCTTCTACGACCGCGCCAAGGGCAGCCACGTGTGGGACGTCGACGGCAACGAGTACATCGACTTCGTGGCCTCGTGGGGACCGATGATCCTGGGCCACGCGCCCGATGCCGTGCTCGACAAGGTGCGCGAGCAGCTCGACCGCGGCACGAGCTACGGTGCGCCGACGCTGATCGAGGTCGCGATGGCCGAGGCGGTCGTCGAGGCCGTCCCCTCCGTCGAGATGGTGCGCTTCGTCTCGAGCGGCACCGAGGCGACGATGAGCGCGATCCGCCTGGCGCGCGGCTACACGGGCCGCGACAAGTACATCAAGTTCGAGGGCAACTACCACGGCCACTCGGACTCGCTGCATGGTCGCGGCGGGCTCCGGCCTGGTCACCCTCGGCATCCCGTCGACGCCCGGGCGTGACCGAGGGCACGGTGGCCGACACCGATCGTGCTGCCCTACAACGACCTTGCATGCCGTGGCCGAGACGCTCGAGGACGAGGGCGAGCAGATCGCCGCGCATCATCCTCGAGCCGATCGCGGGCAACATGGGCGTCGTGCCGCCCGGCCGAGGGCTACCTGCAGGGCCTGCGCGACCTGTGCGACAAGCACGGCGTCGTGCTCATCTTCGACGAGGTCATCACCGGCTTCCGCGTGGCGCTCGGCGGCGCGCAGGAGCTCTACGGCGTGACGCCGGACCTCACCACGATGGGCAAGATCATCGGCGGCGGATTCCCGGTCGGCGCCTTCGGCGGCAAGCGCGAGATCATGGATCAGCTCGCGCCCGACCGGCCCCGTCTATCAGGCGGGCACGCTCTCGGGCAACCCGGTCGCGATGACCGCGGGTCTGGCCACGCTCGAGGCGCTCAAGCAGCCCGGCGTCTACGAGGAGCTCGATCGCAAGGGCGCAGCGGCTCGCCAAGGGGCTGCTGCAGCGCGGCCGAGGAGGCCGGCATCGACGACGTACTGCACGCGCGTCGGCTCGATGTCGTGCATGTTCTTCACCGACTTCGAGGTCACCGACTGGACGACGGCGTCGCACGTGCGACACGGACCGCTACGCGGCGTACTTCCGCGCGATGCTCGAGGCCGGGCTTCACGATCGCGCCGAGCCAGTTCGAGGCGACGTTCGTGTGCACGGCGCACACCGACGAGGACATCGACGCCTACATCGAGGCCGCGACGACCGCGCTCAAGGGGCTGTAGCGGTTCATGCGACTCATCGTCGTCGTCGGGGCGCGCCCCAACTTCATCAAGGTCGGGCCGCTCGTACCCGCCATGGCCGAGGCGGGCCACGAGCTCCAGATCGCCCACACCGGCCAGCACTACGACGCGATCATGTCCGACGTCTTCTTCGACGATCTCGACATCCCCGAGCCCGACTGGTTCCTCAACGTCGGCTCGGGAACCCACGCGGTCCAGACCGGCACGGCGATGATGCGGCTCGAAGAGCTCTTCGTCGAGGAGAAGCCGGACGCCGTGATCGTCGTTGGCGATGTGAACTCGACGCTTGCCGGCGCGCTCGCCGCATCCAAGGTCCACATCCCGGTCGATCCACCTCGAGGCGGGACTGCGCTCCTTCGACATGTCCATGCCCGAGGAGGTCAATCGCCTCGTGGCCGACCAGATCTCGGCGATGCATCTCACGCCGACGCCCGAGGCCGGGCGCAACCTCGTCTCGGAGAACGTCGACGAGTCGCGCATCCACTTCGTGGGCAACATCATGGCCGAGTCGGTCCTGCGGCACGTGGCCGAGATCGAGGGCCGCGAGGTCTGCTCGCGCTTCGAGCTGGAGCCGGGCGACTACGTGCTCTCGACGATCCACCGGCCCGAGAACACCGATCACCCCGAGAAGCTGGGACAGATCGCCGCGGCGTTTGCCGAGGCACCCCATCCGGTGCTCCTCCCGGTCCATCCCAGGACGCGGCCGGTGCTGGCCGAGCACGGCATGACCGAGGGCAGCGCCAACATCGTGCTGACCGACCCGGTCGGCTACCTCGACATGCTTGCGCTCCAGCGAGATGCGGCTGCGATCGTGACCGACTCCGGCGGCGTGCAGGAGGAGTCGTGCATGCTCGGCACGCCGTGTGTGACGGTGCGCCGCAACACCGAGCGCGGCATCACCGTCGAGGTGGGAGCCAACCGGCTCGTCTCGGCAGAGCGCGAAGCGATCCTCGGCGGGTCTGGCCGAGGCGCTGACTGCGAGCCGCGACTGGGAGCGGCCCGAGCGATGGGACGACCAGGTCGGCGCGCGAATCGGCGAGGCGCTCGATGCAGCGGCATCGAGCCGATGGTCGGGTACTAGCCACACCGCTGCTGCTAGCCTCTCGGCTCGCCCGGTTTTTGCGTCCCACCGTCCTCGGGAATCACCTATGTACGGTGCTGCGGGGGGTGAAACGCGAAGGTGGAGTCTAGAGGAGGAATCTCACATGCACACGCTATCTCAAGCGCGCGGCGCCATCCCCCGGCGCATCTGGGCCATCTTCCCTGACGGTCGTACTTGCGGTCATGATCATGCCACTCGCTGCACCAGTGGCAGGCGGCGTTAGCACTCCCCAGACCTTCTGGGTCGATGACGACAGGCAGCCAGATGCGAACCCTGGTTCGGAGGCACTGCCGTTCAAGACCATCACATATGCGCTGTCCCAGACTGACGGTGACGACACCATCATGGTCAAGCCCGGGACCTACGACACGGCGAACGGCGAGACGTTCCCGCTCATGGTGTACGGGGACACGATCCTGAGTACGCATGGTCCTGATGTGACGATCATCGATGGTGGCGGTCTCCACAGGCTCATGGACTGTGAGCAGTTCACCCAGGGCGACACCATCGATGGGTTCACCTTCCAGAATGGCGTGTCGTACCCAGCGGGTGGTGCCATGCGCGTCTTTCTCAACTGGACCGATGCCCCCGACGCACCGATCATCTCCAACAACATCTTCAGGGAACAACGAAACGACGGGATTCGACGGTGGAGCGATCGCCGTGTTCGCGACGGGCGCACCCCGCCATACGCTGATCAAGGACAACGAGTTCCCCATGGCAACAAGGCGAACTTCAGCGGCGGCGCTCTCATCGTCAGCAATCATGTCGCCGCTACCGTGCAGGACAATCTCTTCGCAGACAACGAAGCCGAGTATGGAGGGGCGTACTTCTGCAACGCGATCGATGAGACTCAGACCGTTGTGGGCAACGCGTTCATCGAGAACGAGGCCACTACATACGGCGGTGCTGTGGACATGAGTCTCAGCAGTGGTGCATTCCACAAGATCACCGACAATGCCTTCTTTGGGAACACTTCGGGCGTCGACGGCGGGGCACTCTGGCTGTACGGCGGCAACTTCGAGGTCTACCGCAACGACGCAGGAGGAAACGACGCTGGCGATGACGGGGGATTCGGATACGCGTCGTTCTCCTCAGTCGAGTCGGAGAACAACGTGATCGGGGGCTGCACGGCCGTCGACAGCGGTGCTGCCTGGCGCATCGATAGCGCTGCTCTGTACCTGCGCAACGAGACGATCGTCGACAACGTGAGCCCCGAGGAGGCGGTACATGCGCCGAGCACGGATATCCTCAACATCGACAACTCGATTCTTTGGAACCCGGCTTCCTTCACCGATGTCAGGGTGCGGACCGTTCGAGTACAGCTGCGTGTACGATTCGGGCCTCACGGGGACCGGGGTCATCCACAGTGACCCCGGGTTCTGGATCCCGCAGGCCACGATGCCCGGTTGCGCGGTGACTCACCCTGCATCGATGCGGGTGATTCGGCACACTCGGCGCCGGACGACTTCTTCGGCACCGCTCGGCCGGTCGACGGCGACGGCAACGGTGTAGCCAGGGACGACATGGGCTATCAGGAGTACGTCCCGCCGGGGACCACACGCCTTGCCGACAATGACCGCTTCTCGACCGCCGTCGACATCGCTGCAGACTCGTTCCCCGGATGGACGGCGTGACCGACGTCGTGATCGCCTCAGGAGACGACCGTGAGGCCGCAGACCCTCTGGCCGCCGCGGGGCTCTGCTGGGCCTACGACGCACCCATGTTGCTCGTTCAGTCTTCGGCCACGCCGTCCTCGGTCAAGAGCGCGGTCAAGGCCATCGTGAACGCCAACGGGCCGGTCACCCTACATGTGGTGGGTGGCACGATGTCGGTCCCGGATGCCCGCATAGCCGATATCAAGAGCTACGTGGGCGCAGGCAACGTCACGAGGACCGCATATTTACAGGTGGCAACCGCTATGACCTGGCGCGGGCGATCGCCAAGCGCATGAAGACCGTGGCCGCAGCCGACCCGGCTCTCGACATGCCTGGCGTCGCGCTCTTCGCTAACGGGGCGGATTCGACCAAGTTCTTCGATGCGCTCGCGCTCTCGCCGATCTCGGCTGCACAGGGGGCTCCTATCCTGCTCGTGGAGTACGACAAGGTGCCCGCCGCGACCGCCTCGGCGATCACGGAGCTCGGAATGCCGGGAACCCGCGTCGTGGGAGGCGGACCTATGACCGTTTCGGACAAGGTGAGGAACCAGCTCGGCGCCACGCGGTGGTCAGGCACCGACCGCTACTCGACGGCAACCAAGATTGCGAACGAAGCTGTTGCGAAGGGCTGGCTCGCGCGCCAGGAGGTTGGGGTTGCAGCCAAGCTTACCGGTCGCTCACAGGAGGCTCGGCGGTAGGAGCTGATCGGTGACGTACTGCTGCTCACACAGAGCGACACGCTGACGCCGGCGACCAAGAGCTGGCTCAGCACGTACAAGTCCTATGTCTACGGATGTCGTGTCTTCGGCGGGACCAAGAGCGTGACGCCTGCTGTGACGACGGCGATAGAGAACGCGCTGAAGTAGAGGAACCGCGACGGGGGGAGCAGGCATCTCGGTCGGCGCTGCTCTCCGTTCGCGACTCCTGTTAAGCGCAGAAAAGTATT
>CAWKMJ010000002.1:315000-721137 GCA_963850695.1 uncultured Actinomycetes bacterium | reverse complement strand
GTGTTCCTAGTCGCCCTGGGTCTCTCATTCACAGAACGCGACTGACGCGTAGCGTTGTTCTCTCTCGCGTTGGCCCTCCCGTTCCTCCTGAATCTTCCACGCTGCTGCGTCGCGGCGGATAATCGTGTAGAGAGTCTCACCGCCAAACCCGCGCGAGCGCGGTGTATGGAGCTGTCTATGTAGCGTTCCTGGTCGTCTTTGCATCTGCGGGCACGCTTTCGCCGGCCTCCGCTTTCATCGCCACGGGGAGCAGGCGCGTTCGCAGATACCTACTCCTGCGTCAGCGGAGCGGCCTGGGTCAGGCAGCCCTGGAGCCCGCGGGTAGCGCTCTGATTCGCCGCTGAGGTCTTGGGACTACGGTAAGTGGGTTGCACTATCATTCATCGTCGGGCGGTTGTCGTCGACCGTGTACCAGCCGATCGTCGTGTGGCGAGCTTGGACTTGAACAGGCAGGCGCCTATCGGGCGATGGCAAATCTCGTCATGCCGGCTTGCAGGCAGTCCATGACCGCCGTGGGCCTGGTGATGCTGCCGCACTTCGCACGCCAGCACCGAGCTGCACGGCCTTGGCGACTCGGGTCGGCGGCTGCGGAAACTGGTCGGTGTCAACACTGCTGTGGCCTTCGCGCATCCTCGCCGTGCTCAGCCCGGCTGACGGGCGAGCGCCTCGTCGTGTTCTGGAACTGGCCAGACTCCACCGGACGGTTGGATACGGGCTGCTCGTCCTCCTCCTGGGAATCACACAACTTCTCGCCTCTGCTCGCCAAGGCTTGTACATCTTCTTCAAGGCGGCTCGTTCCCCGCGCTTTGTTCTTGTGGGCCAGACCGTGGGCGCAGCGACTACCCTTACGCCGCAGGGGTATTGGCTCGTTCAGACGATCGGGATCGTTGGGGCTGGACTTGGCCAGGTCGCGAGCACCGCGGCAGAACTTGCGGTTCTTGGTGTGTTGGCGCGGGCAAGTCTTCGCAAGGCGCAGAGTGGGGAAGCTGACGGAAGGGGACGTGACTTTGGCGACAGAGATGAACCGCGACGCCAGGAGTCTCACGGCCGATGTCTCCTGCGACAAGTGACACTCGGGTTCTGAGAGCATGCTGTGACGCCCTGGAGGCCGCCGGTGGGCACCCGTGCGTGGTCGGGATGAACGGGACGAGACCGACTGGCCGAGGGGTCCGACGTTGATGTCGTGATCGCGGGGGTCTCCCTCAGAGGAAGCGCGAGGCATCGTTGCGGAGGCGTGTCAGGTCCGTGGGAGCCCGGGTAGTCCAGAACATCAGCCACGAGTCGACGTCGTCGTACCTGGTTCTGAACTGGACCGGCGGCCGACGCGCAGCGCTACCTTCGCCTGGATCTTGCGACAGACTACACGGTCCGCGGACGCCTGGATCTTGAGAGGCCACCACATATGCGCAGCCAGGGTCAGAGGGGCCGTACGGTCCTGTGGCGTCGCCGTCGGTCGAGTTCATCTACTACCTTCACAAGAAGGCCATGAAGGGCGTTGCGGATGAGTGCTGGCCCTCGGCCATCTCGCGCGGACTGTATCATCTCTGACCCGGAAGGAAGCGTCGAGGCCGTGCGATCGACGTACGGAGCGGGATTGGCCGAGCAGGTTGCACGCCTCGCCGCCCGCGGCGAGTGGGCCCAAGCCGTGCAAGCCGTGCAAACGGCAACTACCTTCCTGGCGCCGGCGATCTGCCGTGAGGAACCCGCTGCAGTATATGGGGGGATTGGGACGGAACCTGCAGCGGGGTGCCGCTCGAGTCGTGAGAGAGACGGGCTACCATGTCGTTTTCATCGGGCCGGGACGGAGCAGGCAAGTCGACTCTTATCGCTTCGTTGGGAAGACTCTCGCCCCGGTGTTTCGGGGAACTGCGGCGTGCCATCTGTTCCCAGGACATTGGCTGCACGGTGCAGCCAGCCTATGGCTCCCCCACGAGAAGCCCCCTATGGCCCGTCTTGTCCTACGCGAAGCTCGCGATCGTTCTCTTTCGCTACGGAGCAGGTTCGCTCGTCCGAGTCAGGCCCTCTCTCGTCCGATCGCATCTCGTCCTGGGTGACCGATACGCCTACGACCTCCTGGTAGATCCCCTTCGGTTTCGCTACGGTGGCAGCCCAGTCCGTTCTGAGACAACTGATGCAGCGCGCCCAGACCCTCTAGAGTGTTCGTTGTCCTTGCGGGAAAGAAGACTTTGCGTGACCTCAAGCAAGAACTCGTCCGTAAGCGAGCTCGAGGCACAGGTTCAGGACGTATGCGCGCGCTCGCAGAATCGCAGGGATGGCGCGTGCTATGCACGGATGACGCCTTAGAGCGAGTCGACAGAATCGGCAACGAGCGGCGATCCTCGAGGACCTGCACGCCAGATTCGAGCGATCGGGACAGACTAGTGCATCCCTCCGATCGACTCCGAAGAAGGCTCCAGATATCTGGTCTCTTCCTTTGACGGGCCTTGCTGTATCGGGCGACACGTTTCAGGAAAGATGGGTGAGATCCAGGACTGTTTCGGAGTGTCGGTGTCCGTCGGGCGGGCTCCGCCAAGACTCTCGCCGCCCGTGGGTCGCTTGTTGCCCGGGGTCGCACGTACAGGCAACGGCCAAGCGCTCCGACTGATCACCGATGAGCTTCTGGGTCTTGGGGGCGGGAAGCCTCACGGTGGGAGCCGTTCTCACACCGATCCACGATGTGGCCCCCGTCGCAGTGGTGGCACTCGTCGACACGGCCGGTTCTCCCGTGTGTGCCGTGAAGATGGAGCCCGAAGGTACCGGGTCCGCCCGTCTAGGAAGGGAAGCGTGCGGGCTTCAGTGGGCGCCTCGGGAACTTGGCGCCGTCGGTTCTGTTCCTCACGGAGACCTCGTCGCTGACGGCGCTGGGGCTGGAGCGGATCGGTGGCGAGCATCCCGACGCTAGCTATGAGCTCAGCCCGGAGCTCCGGGACGCTCTTGAGGCTATGCCCGTCCGGGGCCGGAGCGCGGCACGTCAGACACCCGTGGCTCTCGACCATGGACGAGCTGGGATATCCCGGGAAGTCCGCGCGATGAGGGAGGCAGTCGACGGGCGAGACGTTGAGGTGCGTGGGATACACGGTGAGTCTCCCTGGAACGTCCTCCTGGGAGGCGGCGGCCCAGCTCTCATAGACTGGGAGATGGCGACCCAAGACGGCATGCCGGGTATCGATCAAGCGCACTATCTCCTCCAGATCGGATGTCTTGTTCGACATGACGACCCTTCGGCAGGTACTTGCGACGTGCACGGAGCCTGCTCGTGGAGACCGGATAGTCTCAACGAGACGCCATTGCCACCTGTCTTCTTGGGGCCTGCCTTGCCCACCTGAACGCCGCGCAGAGAGGCATCCCCCGATGCGCACAGAGCTCAACAGTGGCGGGTCGCTGCTTAGGCAGAAGGCCCTACGCGCTCTGGCGAGCCAGGAAGGTCCAAGATGAGGGTACTGGGGTCCAGCCTACGCATGTGAGCCTGGGTATGGATCCGAACCGGGGACAGGGTGGAACACGGCGGTGGCCCTGACATCCGTTGCACAGGTCGAGGTGCGACCCGCGCGAATAACCGCCCTTCGATCGAACGAGAGCTCCTGCGACATCCCAACTCTCGTCTCAGGGTCCACTATCATGACTTGCCTCGCTGACGACATTCTGGAAGCGAGGGCATCGAGGCATTCACGCCTACTACTACCTCTGGCAACTCACCGCAGCACCTATGCTCCGCAGAATCGCGCGAGACGCGAGCCTGTGATGTCGGGCTGCACACCACCTTCGTGAAGCTCGCTGCGCCCACCGCTCTCGCCTGGAGCGGCATCCCCGACGTTTGGCGCCGGTTGGTGGGGCAGACGATGCCCTGGTTTCGTTCTGGCCTCTGCTTTGGACCGCGTGGTACCGCGTATGAGATCTTGCGGATAGCGGCGAGGGAGCTTGCGCTGAGGGATCCGTTCGTTCGTCTGGGAGCGCGAAGGGCCGCTGTCGTCGTGGGTGCGACTCCCAAGAACGCCCGCCGTGCCGCAGGCCTCGGCGCTACTCACGTCCTGGTTCATCCCGACAGCGGGTTGACTCGGCTCGAGGTCGACCGGATACGAGAAGACCTCGCCGCCCGTACTTCCACCGCTGCGTCTGAAGCTGGCAACGGTCGGCAGGCTTCTGCACTTCGAAGGCCACATCCTCGTGCTGAGAGCGCTTGCGCGGCTCGATGATGTGTCATGGGAGTACGCTATAGTCGGGGACGGTCCTGATTTGGGCAGGCTCCGAAAGGCGACAGCGGCGCTGGGCAATCCAGGATCGCGTTCGGTTTCTGGGTCAGCTGGAGAGGGATGACGCGCTGAGGGAGATGGCCGGATGCGACGTGTACGTTCATCCAAGTCTTCACGAAAGCGGAGGATGGGCCATTCTAGAGGCCATGTCGGCGGCGAAGCCTGTGATATGTATGGATCTTGGTGGATCTAGCATGCGCGTCACGACTGACACTGGTGTGCTCGTCGGCGCGGACTCTCCAGAACTTGCGGTGCGTGGGATCGAGATAGCTCTTCGCGAGCTTGCCTCGTCACGCGCCTCCGACTGCAGCTTGGTATGAATGCGCGTGCCGCGGTCGTCAACGACGTCTCATGGGCGGCGCATGGCACCGATATGCTCAGGATACTTGAAGCCGCACGTACGGCCGGCTCGCCCGAAGCTGCTACCTCATGAAGGGTAGACCGACTGCCACGGGGCTGTTCTTTGGTGTCCTTGTGGCAATGGCTGTTGCGCTTGACTGGAAGCTGGGGCTCGCCGTCGCGACTGTTCTCGTTATGGTGGTTGTGGCTCTGTTCGCGTCGGCCCGGACTCTGTGTCATCGGGTGAGAGGAGGTTCCCGAGTCTCAGGTGGTGGCACTGGGCTTGGCTACTGCTGTTGGTGAGTGGTGTGACTTTGCGCATTCGTGGTCTGGGAGCCATCCAGCCCGGTCCATCGACGCAGCGGCCGTGTTCCGAATAGTCGCAGTCGGTGGTGTTCGCGGCAGCGCTTCTGCTCCGGGCAGCGAGCGACTACTCGTCTAGCCGGAGAACGCCTCCGCGATCGGTAGTCTTACTGCTCCTGCTTGGAGTCCTTTTCCTCGTTTCCACTATCTGGTCGGTCTATCCTGCCTGGACTCTGTACAAGGCTCTTGAGTACATGGTGGCCATCTTCCTGACAGGGACGATCCTTGCAGAGTGCAACAGCACGAGGGACCTGGAAACGCTGGTTGACATGACCTGGGTCTTCTTCGGTATCTTGTTGGTGACGGTGGCGATAGGCGTGGTCGTGAGTCCGTCGAACGCGCTTCTCCCGAGCGCGGGTCTGCTCGGCTATCAGGTGCGAGGTCTGTTCCCTGCGATTGCCAGCAACGGCGTCGGAGACATTTCCGCACTGCTCGGCGTCGTGTCGGTCTCCCGGCTATCTGGTTCCGGCACATCGAGGCGTTGGTGGATGCTGCTCATCGTGGCCACCGGGGTTCTCCTCATCTCACAGACGAGATCGGCATGGCTTGGATTCGTCCTGGGAACCTTGTTAGTCCTCGTGATGAACGGGAGGCTTAGGGCGCTTGGGGCGATCCTCCTCGGCGCTGTCGGTCTTGCCGCGACAGAGGCCGTTGACACCATAGTCGCCTACCTTGGTCGAGGGCAGTCGGTCGGACTCATTCGGTCCCTGTCCGGGAGGTTCGCGTACTGGGAGTACGCAGGAGACCTGCTGGCTGAGTCCCCTGTTCTCGGGCTCGGTGCATACGCTGCGGGCCGGTTCGCCGTCTTGGCAGTCGTCGGCAGTGATGAGGTGTCAAGCGTTCACAACGCATGGGTCGAGGTCGCAGTTGGGGTCGGCTTGTTGGGTCTGACCCTGTTGGCCGCTCTGGTGTTGTCGGTGTGGGCTCGACTGCTTGGAGCAATCAGATCTCTGGCGGGTAGCCCCGCTGAGCGAAGGCTGGGTGTTGAGATGGCGGGCGTCCTCGCGCTTGAGACCGCAAGGTCATTCTTCACGTCTGGGGCGCTGGTTTGGCACCCAGCTACCCGCTTCCTGCTGGCCGTCCTGGTCGCAGAATGGCTGTGGCGTTTCGCACGGTCCCTTCGTGCTGATTCCGAGTTCCCTGCATGAAGGTACTCATTGCGCACGTTGGATACCGCCAGTATGGCGGAGAGGACGCAGCTGCGGAGTCTGAGGTGTCGTTGCTGCAGGATCGAGGCCATGAGGTGCATCTGCTCAATCCTATGAGCAGTGAGTTCGACTCCCTTCCGTGGCCGAGCAAGCTTGGCATCGCGGCGCGGCCGGCGAATCACCGCCATGGTTCGGAGCTTGCGGTGGACGCGATTGCAGCGTACGCGCCGGATGTCGTCCATGTGCACAACCTCTTTCCGCTGCTCGGTCTGGGCTTCATGGAGACGTTCTCGCGGAACGGGTGCGGCGTGCTATGTACCGTTCACAACTACCGGATGTCGTGTATCGCTGGCACACACGTCCGCGCCGGCAAGCCCTGTTTCAGGTGTGTGCCTGGTCAGCATGGGCCGGGTGTCCGCCTGGGCTGCTACCGCGGTAGTCGGTTGCAGAGTGTGGTCATGGCACGGTTCGCGACTGAACTGTGGGACTGTCTCTCGTCGGGGGTGGTCCCTCAGGTGACTCTGCCGAGTCAGTTCATGGTGGACTGGTACGTTGGGAGGGGGCTGAGTCGCAGGTCCGTCAGTCTCGTGCCAAACTATGCTGCAGGCGCTGCCGTATCGGAGCATCGAGCGGATCGCGCCGCGTACGTGGGAAGGCTGTCGCCTGAGAAGGGGATAGTCGAGTTGATCGCGGCATGGCCTTCGACAATCACCCGTTGCTCGTGGCGGGTTCGGGACCTTCCGAGGACGCCGTCAGAGTGGCGGCTCAGGATAGGCCGAATGTGCGCCTACTAGGTCCTGTCTCGCGTCAAGATGCTATTCGGCTTGTGGCAGGTTCTCGCGTCCTACTCCTGCCTTCGATGTGCCTCGAGGGGATGCCCATGGTCTTTCTGGAAGCGCTTTCGTGCGGCACTCCGGTTGTCGCGTTCGCACAGGGGTCCATCGGTTCGCTGGTGACGGAAGTCTCTGCTGAGCTTGCAGTGACTCCCGGTGACTACTCAGGAATGGCTCTTCTCGGAGACCGCCTGTGCAGAAGCCCAGCCTTGTGGGATGCCCAGGCATCCCGTGCTCGAGACGTTTGGGACAGAGCCTACGGGCCGGGCCCAGTCGCGGACGCCCTTGAGACAGCGCTGCTCCGCGCTCAAGAAACACCTTCCCGCTAGTCGGCACTCGACTCAAAGAGATCGAGACGGTCGATCCGGATGACCGTGCCGCTCGCGGAGGCGTTCTTCTTCCCGCCCATTCGATACGGACAGTATGGGTCGTGTCGCTGAGGTCTGTGACCGTGTATGCCCTCTGCTGGTAGGCGACCGATGGAGCATACAGGTCCACGAGTACGGGCGCACCACCATCGACCGAGACGCTGGCCTTTCCGTAGTAGGGTGCCTTGGTGGACACGTAGTGGAAGCCGGTGCCGGTGAAGGCTATGTCGACCGCTCCGCCACTCGAGTTGGTCCAGGCGTCCGTACCGCCCGAAAGGTTGGCATTGCTCGTAGCGGACCATGGACCCTCGTAGACAAGGAGTTCCTCGTCCTGCTCGTACTTCACAGACCCGTCGTCGGGTATTGTCGCCTGTGCGAGCGTGCCGAACACGTCCACTCTGTCCAAACGGATGACCGTCCCGGCTGAGGAGGAGTGCTTTTCTCCAAGCCACTCGATTCGAACGGTGTGAGTGGTGTCTGACAGTCCAGTTGCGGTGAAGGCTCGCTGCTGATACGCAACGGCGGTAGCGTAGAGATCCACGACCTGGGGTTCGCCGCCGTCGACGGAAAGGGCGGCCTTGCCGTAGTACGGTGCCTTGGTCGTGATGTAGTGGAACCCGGTTCCGGTGAACTCGACGTTCAGTGCGGCGGCTGATGAATCGGCCCACTTGTCGCTTCCGCCGGATAGGCTCCCGCTGCTAGAGCTCGACCAAAGGCCCTCGTAGACGATCAGGTCCTCGGTCTGTTCGTACTTGACGGAGCCGTCGTCGGGAATGACTGCTTCGTCCAAGGTGCCGCCGACGTCCAGAGCATCGACCCTGACGACGGTGCCCTGTGACTGGGGTCTCTTCCGTCCCGTCCATTCGATGCGAACGGTGTGCGTTGTCTCCGCAAGATCGCGCAGCGAGAAGACAGCCTGCTGGAACTGGACCTTGTTCGAGTACAGATCGACCTGCTGCGGCTGACCATCGTCGACGGTGACCTCTGCAATGCCGTAGAAGGGCGCCGGCTGGAGATCCAGTCGAGCCCTGTCCCAGTGAACGCAACGTTGCACGGCACCACCTGAGGAGTTCGTCCAGGTATCGCTTCCTCCAGAGAGCGAGACGTTTGAGGATTGGGCCCATGCACCCTCGTAGAGCAGCTGATCGGCCGTCTGCTGATGCCGTGTGTAGTACTGGTCCAGTGTACCCAGAGTGTCTATCGCATCGACCCTGACAACGGTTCCGCTGGAGGGCAGGGTTCTTCTCGCCCGTCCACTCGATCCGGACCGTATGCTCACCGTCGCTGAGGCCCCTGAGAGAGAACACCGACTGCTGGTAGGCCACAGAGGGGGAATAGAGATCGACTGTCTGGGCCTCGCCCTCATCCACGTAGACATGCGCGATGCCGTAGAAGGGTGCCTTCAGGGACGTCCAATCGAGACCGGTTCCAGCGAAAAGAATGTTCACCGCCGCGCCAGATGAATCGGTCCAGATGTCCGCTCCGTCCGAGAGACTCCCGTTCTGCGTCACGGACCAGGAGCCCTCACGCAATCCTAGTGCTCGTCTCTTCGTAGCGGGAAAGGACTGCGAATGTGGTCGTGACGGAGGAGCTTGTGTTTCCGACTGCATCAGTAGCGCGGCACTCCAGTGAGTGAAGACCGGTGACCGAAGTCTCCAGCGCGGCTGCGGTCTGCCACTGTCCATCGTCGAGACTGTACTCGATTGTATGAACTCCGGAGTGGATGTCTTCGGCCAGGATGGCTATCGAGGCTTGGTTGACGTAGGTCTCGAGAGCGTCGGAGGTCGTCACCGGTGCGGTGTCGTCGATGTGGAGGTCCTCGGAGTTGGTGGACTCGATGTTGCCCATGTTGTCCACGGACCAGTACTCGACGGTGTGGGTACCGTCACCGGAGACCTGGAAGGTCCCGGTGTAGGTGGTGTCGTCCCCGCCGTCGATGCGATAGTAGGTCCCGTCCGCGCCGGAGAGAGGCCGTCTGGGGCCAGGAGTGAGACCTCGACAGGACCGGTCTGCCAGGCGGGATCGATGTCGGAGGAGCTCACCGGTGCGGTGTCGTCGATGTGGAGGTCCTCGGAGTTGGTGGACTCGATGTTGCCCATGTTGTCCACGGACCAGTACTCGACGGTGTGGTGTGCCGTCACCGAGACCTCGAAGGTCCCGGTGTAGGTGGTGTCGTCCCCGCCGTCGATGCGGTAGTAGGTCCCGTCCACGCCGGAGAGGGTGTCTGTGGCCAGGAGTGTGACCTCGACAGGACCGTTCTGCCAGGCGGGATCGACGTCAGAGGTCGTGACAGGTGCCTCGATGTCTGCAGGCCCGAGCTCCCCGGCGACATCGAGGGCGTCGAGGCTCACGTTCGTTCCGCTGGCGGAAGGATTCTGGAGACCCGTCCATTCGATGTGCAGGGTGTGTCTGGTGTCTTCCAGACCCGAGATCGAGAAGACACGGTTCTGGAAGATGATCAGAGGAGGAGTAGAGATCGACGTGCTGTGCGGGCGCGCCGTCCACGGAGACACTGGCGATCCCGTAGAACGGGAGGTCGTCGATACCAGTGGAACCCGGTGCCTGTGAAGGCGATGTCGAGCGAGGCACCTTGGCTGTGCATCCAGGTGTCCGAGCCAGCAGAGAGACTCGCGTTGTTCGTCGTGTACCAGTAGCCCTCGTACCAGAGATCGTCGTCGGTCTGCTCGTAGCGGCTGGACCATGGCGATGTCGACCGAAGTGTCGCCTCTGCGTTGCCCAGCAGCATCGATGGAGCAGTACTCGAGGGTGTGGTCCCGATGTCGTAGGGGTCATCGAAGAGGTGCCGGACAGTCCAATCCGCCATCGTCAGTCGCCAGTGTGTGGAGGCGACACCGGCAGAGCATCCGACGGACTCAGGGTGACCGTGGCCGAGGAGACGTAGCTCGGCTCGGCATCGTCGGTCGTCACCGGTGCGGTGTCGTCGATGTGGAGGTCCTCGGAGTTGGTGGACTCGGTGTTGCCCACCGTGTCGACGGACCAGTACTCGACGGTGTGGGTACCGTCACCGGAGACGTCGAAGGTGCCCGGTGTAGGTGGTGTCGTCCCCGCCGTCGATGCGGTAGTAGGTCTCGTCCACGCCGGAGAGCACGCCGTCATCGGCGGCGAGGGTGACCGGCTACCGGACCGGTCTGCCAGGCGGGATCGATGTCGGAGGAGCTCACGGGTGCGGTGTCGTCGATGTGGAGGTCCTCGGAGTTGGTGGACTCGATGTTGCCGACCGTGTCGACCGACCAGTACTCGACGGTGTGGGTGCCGTCACCGGAGACGTCGAAGGTGCCGGTGTAGGTGGTGTCGTCCCCGCCGTCGACGCGGTAGTAGGTCCCGTCGACGCCGGAGAGCACACCGTCATCGGCGCCGAGGGTGACCGGTCACCGGACCGGTCTGCCAGGCCGGATCGATGTCGGAGGACGTGACGGGTGCGGTGTCGTCGATGTGGACGGTGCTCGGTGTTGGTGGCCTCGATGTTGCCCACCTTGTCGACAGACCAGTACTCGATAGTGGTCGTGCCTTCGGCGGAGATCTCGAACGGTGCGGTGTAGGTGGTGTCGGTCCCCGCCGTCGATGCCGTAGTAGGTCTCGTCCGACGCCGGAGAGGGTCGTCTGTGGCCAGAAAGCGTAGACCTCGACTGGACCGTTCTGCCAGTCGAGGATCGTCGTCAGAGGTCGTGGCAGGTGCCGTCGATGTCGCAGGCCCGAGCGTCCCCGCGATGTCGAGCGCGTCGAGGCTCACGATGGTGCCGCTGGCGCGAGGGTTCTTGTGTCCCGTCCACTCGATGTGATGGTGTGGGTGGTGTCGTCGAGGCCCGAGATCGAGAAGACGTTGCTGGTAGATGACCAGACGGAGGAGTAGAGATCGACGGCGGTGCGGGCGGCCGTCGATGCGAGACCTGGCGATGCCGTAGAGCGGTGAGGTCGCGATACCAGTCGATCCCGGTGCCCGTCGAAGGGGATGTAGGCGAGGTGACCCTGGCGTGATCCAGGTGTAGAGCCAGCAGAGAGGCTGCGATGTTCGACCGGTGTAGCCCAGTAGCCTCGTAGAGAGAACGGTCGTCGGTCTGCTCGATAGCGCTGGACCATGTCGATAGTCGCCGAGTGTGTCGCCTCGTCGTTGCCGACAGCATCGACGGAGTAGTACTCGAGGGCGTGCGTACCGATCTCGTGGGGATCGTCGAAGAGGTGCCCGTGGTCCACTGCCCCGCCGTCGAGTCGCCAATGGGTGGAGGCGACACCGGAGAGCATCGGACGGAGCTGAGGGTGATCGTGGCCGAGGAGACGTAGTCGGCTCGGCATCGTCGGTCGTCACCGGGTCGGTGTCGTCGATGTGGAGGTCCTCGGAGCTGGTGTCCTCGACGTTGCCGACCACGTCGACCGACCAGTACTCGACGGTGTGCGTGCCGTCACCGGAGACGTCGAAGGGCGCGGTGTAGGTGGTGTCGTCCCCGCCGTCGACGCGGTAGTAGGTCTCCTCGACGCCGGAGAGCACGCCGTCATCGGCGGTGAGTGTCGACCGTCACCGGACCGTGTCTGCCATGCCGGATCGATGTCGGAGTCGGTCACCGGGTGCGGTGTCGTCGATGTGGAGGTCCTCGGAGCGGCGTCCTCGATGTTGCCGACCACGTCGACCGACCAGTACTCGACGGTGTGCGTGCCGTCGACCGGAGACGTCGAAGGGCGCGGTGTAGGTCGTCTGCGTCCCCGCCGTCGACGCGGTAGTAGGTCTCTCGACGCCGGAGAGGATCGCCGTCATCGGCGGTGAGCGTGACGGTGACCGGACCGTGTCTGCCATGCCGGGTCGATGTCGGAGGAGCGTCACCGGGTGCGGTGTCGTCGATGCGGAGCGTCCTGCTAGTGGCCGTCCTCGACGTTGCCGACCACGTCGACCGACCAGTACTCGACGGTGGTCGTGCCCTCGCCGGAGATCTCGAACGGGGCGGTGTAGGTGGTCTCGTCCCCGCCGTCGATGCGGTAGTAGGTCTCCTCGACGCCGGAGAGACGCCGTCGTCGGCGGTGAGCGTGACCGTGACAGGCCCGTTCTGCCATGCCTCGTCGATGTCGGAGGTGGTCACCGGGTCGGTGTCGTCGATGTGGAGGTCCTCGGAGTGTGGCGTCCTCGATGTTGCCGGCCACGTCGACCGACCAGTACTCGACGGTGTGCGTGCCGTCGACCGGAGACCTCGAAGGGCGCGGTGTAGGTCGTCTGCGTCCCCGCCGTCGACGCGTGTAGTAGGTCGTCCTCGACGCCGGAGAGCACGCCGTCATCGGCGGTGAGCGTGACCGGTGACAGGACCGTGTCTGCCATGCCTCGTCGATGTCGGAGGAGCGTCACCGGGTGCGGTGTCGTCGATGCGGAGGTCCTCGGAGTCGTGGCGACTCGATGTTGCCGACCACGTCGACCGACCAGTACTCGACGGTGTGCGTGCCGTCGCCGGAGACGTCGAAGGGGGCGGTGTAGGTGGTGTCGTGCCCCGCCGTCGATGCGGTAGTAGGTCTCATCGACGCCGGAGAGCACGCCGTCAGTCGGCGCTGAGCGTGACCGTCGACCGGACCCGTTCTGCCATGCCGGTCGATGTCGGAGGTGGTCACCGGGTCGGTGTCGTCGATGTGGAGGTCCTCGGAGGTGGCGACCTCGGTGTTGCCGACCATGTCGACCGACCAGTACTCGACGGTGTGCGTGCCGTCGACCTGAGACGTCGAAGGGGGCGGTGTAGGTCGTGTCGTGCCCCGCCGTCGATGCGGTAGTAGGTCTCCTCGACGCCGGAGAGCACGCCGTCATCGGCGGCTGAGCGTGACCGTGACCGGACCCGTGCTGCCATGCCGCGTCGATGTCGGAGGACGCTCGCCGGGGCGGTGTCGTCGATGCGGAGGTCCTCGGAGCGTGGCTGTACTCGACGTTGCCGGCCACGTCGACCGACCAGTACTCGACGGTGTGCGTGCCGTCGCCTGAGACGTCGAAGGGGGCGGTGTAGGTGGTGTCGCTGCCCCGCCGTCGAGGCGGTAGTAGGTCTCCTCGACGCCGGAGAGCATGCCGTCGTCGGCGGTCGAGCGCGACGTCGACCGGACCCGTTCTGCCATGCCGCGTCGATGTCGGAGATGGTCACCGGGTCGGTGTCGTCGATGTGGAGGTCCTCGGAGTGCGGCGTCCTCGATGTTGCCCACCATGTCGACCGACCAGTACTCGACGGTGTGCGTGCCGTCGACCGTGATCTCGAAGGGTGCGGTGTAGGTGGTGTCGCCCCGCCGTCGATGCGTGTAGTAGGTCTCCTCCACGCCGGAGAGACGCCGTCATCGGCGGTCGAGCGTGACCGTGACCGGACCGTTCTGCCATGCCGCGTCGATGTCGGAGGAGCGTCACCGGGTCGGTGTCGTCGATGTGGAGGTCCTCGGAGCGTGGCGTCCTCGATGTTGCCGCGCCACGTCGACCGACCAGTACTCGACGGTGTCGTGCCGTCGCCTGAGACGTCGAACGGGGCGGTGTAGGTGGTGTCGGCCCCGCCGTCGATGCGGTAGTAGGTCTCCTCGACGCCGGAGAGCACGCCGTCGTCGGCGGTCGAGTGTGACGTCGACCGGACCGTTCTGCCATGCCGCGTCGATGTCGGAGGTGGTCACCGGGTCGGTGTCGTCGATGCGCAGGTCCTCGGAGGTGGCGTCCTCGACGTTGCCCGCCATGTCGACCGACCAGTACTCGACGGTGTGCGTGCCGTCGACCGTGAGACGTCGAAGGGAGCGGTGTAGGTCGTCGTGCGTCCCCGCCGTCGACGCGTGTAGTAGGTCTCCTCGACGCCGGAGAGGACCCCGTCATCGGCGGTGAGCGTGACCGTGACCGGACCGTTCTGCCATGCCTCGTCGATGTCGGAGATGGTCACCGGGTCGGTGTCGTCGATGCGGAGCCATCGTGCTCGTGGCGGACTCGACGTTGCCGGCCACGTCGACCGACCAGTACTCGACGGTGGTCGTGCCCTCGCCGCTGATCTCGAACGGGGCGGTGTAGGTGGTGTCGGCCCCGCCGTCGATGCGGTAGTAGGTCGTCGTCGACACCGGCAGGACGTCGTCGGCGGCCTGAGCGTCACGTCGACAGGCCCGTTCTGCCAGGCCTCGTCGATGTCGGAGGTGGTGACCGGGTCGTAGATGTCGGCCTCGAGCAGGACGTCCGGCCACATCGAGGGCGTCGATGCCGACGTTGAGCCGCTGCGGATGCGGCGTTCTTCGTACCGGTCCACTCGATCGCGATCTCGTGGCGTCCCGCTGCGAGCTCGCCGGTGCTCCAGACCAGCTGACTTGTACTGGTAGGTCGGGCGAGTACAGATCGACGTACTGACGGGGTCGCCTCCATCGAGAGACAGCTTGGCGATACCGTAGTTGGGCGCCTTGGTGGCTGATCCAGTCGAGCTTCGCGCCGTCGAAGGCGATATGCGCAGTGCGTCCGGTCTGTCCAGGCGTACTTGTAGACGCCACCGGAGAGCGCCGGGCTGGTACGCGTCGGCCCACGCGCCCTTGAACAGCAGCAGCGACTCGGTCTCCTCGAAGCGGTCCTTGACGAAGAAGTCCACGTCTTGCGTCGTCTCTGCGTTGCCGGCGACATCGGTGGAGTAGTACTCGAGCGTGTGCTCGCCGGCATCGGAGACGATCGAGTGCCGTGCCCGTCGTCCAGGCGCCGCCGTCGACACGCCAGTAGGTCGAGGCGACGCCGGAGAGCGCATCGGTCGGAGTGAGGGTGATCGAGGCCGTGGTCGACGTAGTCGGCCGAGCGTCGCTCGGTGGTCACAGGAGCGGTGTCGTCGATCTCGACGTACTCGGTGTGGAGGATCTCGCGTGTTGCCGCGAACATCCACGCCGTAGTACTTGAGGATGTTGGTTCCCTCGGACCAGAGATCGAAGGGGGCCATGTATGTCGTGTCGGGCGTGCCGCCGGTGGGGGAGTAGAGCACGTAGTCCACGCCGGTGGTCGCATCCGTGGAGTCAAGCGTGATCGTCACCGGACCCGGGGTCCAACCAGCTCGGTGCGTCGCTCGAGGTGACGGGGGCGACAGTGTCCGGGACCTCCTGGATCGCGCCCTCGATCGTGACTGCGGTCAAGCGAGAGCTTCGTTCCGCACGAACTCGGGTTCTTGTCCCCGGTCCGCTCGATGAGCACGTGGTGATAGTCATTGTCGAGAGAGGTGTCGGACCAGAGTTCCCGATCCTCCTGTTGCGTCGGCTCGTAGAGGTCGATCTCGCCCTGGTATGCGCCGTCAAGCCAGACGTCAGCGGTGCCGTAGTCCGGGCCTTCCGTGCCGTACCATGTGACTCCGACGCCTGAGAAGTAGAGGTGGATCCTGAGCTCCGTCGTCGTCGGTCCATGCGAAGTAGTCTGCCGAGGACTGCGAGTCGTACTCGCGCGTCCAGCTGCCAAGGAACGGGCTCTGGAGGACGACACGTCTCGTGGTCCTCTTCGTAGTCGACCTCGCGGAATCGGACCGTGAACGGCTCGGAGACGACTCCCTCGGTGTGCCCTAGTTCGTCTACGGAGTAGTAGTCGAGCGTGTGATATCCCCAGCTGGTGTACTGCACGACGTACCCGTAGTCCAGCCGGTGTCGCCGCCCCAGAAGCTGCGGACTCGCCAGTAGGTCTCGGCGACACCCGAGCCCGCGTCGACAGGCGTCAGGGTCATGAGGGCCTCGTCAAAGTAGAGGCCCGCGTTGTCAGAGGTCGTCGAGGGTGGGGTGTAGTCGATCTTCACAGGCGAGATCGTGGGGGACTCGATGTTGCCGCGGTAGTCGCGCGAGTAGTAGCCGACGTTCGTGATGCCCTCTGTCGAGATGTCGAAGCGGAGTGCGTAGTAGATGTCGTAGCTCTGTCCACCGTTGACGGAGTAGTAGGTCCGCTCGACGCCAGACTCGGTGTCCGTTGCGACCAGACTCACCGTGACCGTGGTGTCCACCCAGCCCGTCGGGATGTCGGAGGTGGTGATCGGCGGATCGGTGTCGGGCGGGATGACCGATGACGTTGACCGTCTTCGTGGTCTCGAGTTCCCGGCGCCATCCCGCGAGTAGTACGTGATCGCGTACTCCTGATAGGTGACGAGGTCGACGTACTGCCCGGGGACGAAGGCTCCGCCGTTGAGGCTGTACCAGGTGTTGGCCACGCCGGAGAGAGCGTCGCTTGAGAAGAAGTTGACGCGGCCGGATTCCACGAACACGGCGCCCTCGGTGGTATCTGTCGAGGAGACGGGCGGCGTGTTGTCGATCTTGAGGCTCTTCAACGGTCGGCGTCTCGGTGTTGCCTCGGGCGTCCGTCGAGTAGTACGCGACGGTGTGCGTGCCCTCGTTGTAGACCGGGATGTCGATGACGTAGGTCGTCTCGGTCTCCTCGACCGAGTACTCGACCGTGGTCGTCACTCCGTCGATCACATAGACCGTCTCGAACACACCAGACACCGCGTCGAAGGCGAGGAGCTCGAGGTCGTAGGGATTGCCTGGCGTCCAGCCGAACGGGATGTTGGAGCTCGTGACCGGCGGATCGACGTCCGGTTCGGAGGATGTCGATCTGATCGATGTGGCTGTTCTCGGTGTTGTTGGCGTTGTCCACCGAGTAGTACTCGATGGTCTGCTTGCCGCGACCAGAGAGCGCGATCGTCGTGCCCACCGACCAGGGGTCGTTGTTGAGCTTGTATCTGGTCTCGAAGATCCCCGACAGGTTGTCCGAGGGTGTGAGGATGACGGTTCCGGACTCCACGTAGCTGCTCTGGGCATCAGATGTGGTCTGGGGATCGGTCATATCGATCTTGAGGGTGTCCTCGTTGACGGTCTCCTCGTTGCCGGCGGTGTCGACCGAGTAGTACTTGATAGCGTGCTCGCCCTCGGTGTTCACGTTGAACGGATCCGTGTACTCGACCGTCGGGGTGGTGCCGTCAGTCGAGTAGTACGTGTGCTCCACGTCCGTGATCACGTCCGAGGCGGACAGGGTGACCGTAACGGGCTGGCTCTGCCAGGAGAGCGGGATATCGGAGATGGTGACCGGAGGATCGTCGTCTTCGGGAATGATGTCGAAATGGAAGTACTGCGTTGGCTGGACGTTGCCCGCGACGTCGTCGGCGTAGTACTCGATGGTGTAGGATCCCTCGCTGCTGTGGGTCAGCTTGTTGCTGCTCTGCCACGACTGCTGGGCGCCCAGGCGCCAGTAGATGTTGGCGACCCCGGAGAGCGCGTCCGTGGCCGTGAAGTTGATGACCGCGGTCTCGACGTACACCGCTCACTCCGTCGTGGTTGTCACTGGCGCGGTGCTGTCGACCCTGAGCGCCTCGGTGGTCGGTGTCTCCTCGTTGCCGACAGCGTCGACAGAGTAGTACTTGACGGTGGTCGTTCCTTCGTCGCTGACGGTGACCGTGCGTGGTGTAGCTCACCGTGGGGGTAGTGCCATCCGTCGAGTAGTACGTTCCGGTGACGGTGAGCTTGCGTCCACGGCAGTCAACGCGAGGCCGAACGGTCCCTGCGTCCACTCAGTCGGGGATGTTCGAGGTGGTCACGGGCGGAGTCTCGTCGCTGGTGTCGGGGGAGTAGGCCATCTTGACGATTCGGTCGTTGTCAGTGTCGGCGACGTAGATGTTGCCGGCGTCGTCCACGATCAGGTCCTCGGGCAGCGAGAACTCGCCCTCGCCCGATCCGGAGGAGCCGAAGTCGGTCACGTAGTCGCCGTCCGACTCGCAGACGACGATACGGTCGTTGCCGTGTCGGCGATGAAGATCGCACCATCGTCATCGACCGCGACGCCCTGGGCATTGCCGAGACTGTCGGTGCCGGAGGCCCAGTCGTAGATCTCGATCGTAGGCGTTCCGTCGATCACGGTCTGTGTGTTCACGACGCTGCTCGACGGGAACTTGTAGACTCTGCCGAACCCATGCTTCCGCGACATAGATGCTGCCGAGGTCGTCGACGACGATCCCGTCCGGGATAGCAGTAGCCTGTCTCGCCACTCGGAACAGGAATGCCCGAACTGGCCGAGGAAGGCGCCGCCGTTGGAGAACTTCTGGACTCGTCCGTTCTCAGTGTCTGAAACGTAGATGTAGTAGGTGGAGCCGCTGCCTTCCTGGATCGCGACACCCATCGGGATAGGCGAACTGACCGATGCTCGTGCCGTACGTGCCGAAGCTGGTCTTGTAGGATCCGGTCGATGTCAGGACCATGATGCGGTTGTTGTTGGAGTCGGCGACGACGATGTCACCGCTTTCAGACACGGCGACGTGTGCCGGCCAATCGAAGTTGGGAGGGTTCGTGCCGCTGCCGGCCGTGCCGTACGTGGCGGAGGGCGTGGCTGTGCTCGAGAGCGAGTACTTCGCGACCTGGCTGAACTCGGAGGGATCAGGCCCGTCCGCGTCGCCGTAGTCGCTCTCGGTGATCATGATGGTGCTGCTGTCTACCCATGTGACGCCCTCAGGGAAGCCGCCGCGGCCCTCCCCGATGCTGGTCTCGTACTCCCACGTGTCAAGCGCCGCGGGGTAGATCGCATGGGCGGTGAACGGCTGCAGTGCCGCGAACGCCGCGATCATGGATAGGATGAACAACGCCACCAGTACTGTCTTCAAGCTGAGCACTCGCGTCCGCACCCACAACACCTCCGCCGGTTCAGGCACAACGCACGAACGCGCGCGTAAGCGCGTCCTACATATATGTGTCGTCGTTTGGGGGGAGCGACCTTAGCCGTTTTGTGAGATTCGTCACGGAAGAAGACCGAGTGGCCATTGTTCTGGGTGCGCCGCGAGGCACGCACAGCCCGCAAGGAGCGCGGGCTGATCCTCTATCGTCGAGCGCCCCACGTCGCTGAAGCCTTCGCCGACACTACTCTCAGTACGAACCTGCTGTTGCCGACAAGGTAGCGTCGCCACATGCGCCCGGGCTCCTGGACGAATCGGTAGAACCACTCGAGCCCCGCGCGCTGCATCCACTCCGGCGCCCTGCGCACACGCCCTGCTACCACGTCGAGGCTACCGCCGACACCGAAGGCCAGGAGCGGCCCCATCGCATCCGCGTGATCGCGAATGAAGCGCTCCTTCTGAGGAGAGGGCATCGCTACGAAGAGAAGCCGCGCGCCGGAATCCGCTATCTGCTCAACGACGCTGAGAGGGTCCTCGAAGTAGCCGTGATGGGACCCGGAGACAGCAAGACCCGGGTACTGGTCGGTGAGCACCTGGACGGACCGCGCAAGCACCTCATCAGTCGCGCCCAGGAAGAAGACAGGGACACGTTCTGCGGCCGCTCGTTCGAGCAGCCGATGCATCAGGTCGATTCCCGCAACTCGCTCCGGCACAGGGCGGCCCAGGAAGGCCGCAGCCCACACGATGGATTGGCCGTCAGCGTTGACGATGTCCGATGAACAGACGATGTGCGCTAGATCAGGGTCGTCGCTCGCCAGATTGACCTTCGATGCGTTCAGGACGACATGCTGGTGAGGCAGCTCGTCGCGCGCGAGCTCCATGCATCGATCGACGGACTCCTCCATCGTGAGTGCGATCGAGCGGCAGGCCCAGGAAGTCCACACGATCATGGTGGTCGGCCGGGTCCGTGTGCAACGTTGCTGCTCATGGCTTCCATGGTGTGGGAAGCCGCAATGCAAGTCTAGAGCGTCAGCGCTTCACTAGCGATATACTCGTCCCGATGCCTGACGACTGTGGTGGGGGCGTGGAGGAGAGACGCAGCCAGGATTCAAGCGACGGGATGCCCGACGCGGTGGCGCGCCCGGGGTCTCGTGCTCGCAGGCGACGTTGGCTGCGACTGGCACTCGTCGCATCCGATCTCGTTGCGGTTGTGGTTGCTGGCATTCTTGCCACGTACATCAGGTTCGGAGACCTCGGCGTTGCAGCCTCTCTTGAGAACACGACGCTGAGCTTCTCTTCACAGAACTGTCCCTCATCGTCGTTCCTATCTGGTTCGTCTTCCTGTGGGCCGAGGGCCTCTACGATCTAGACCGCCTCTCTTGGGGCTCCGCAGAGCTCACACGAGTCGCGAGGGCTCTCTCGCTCGGTCTCGTCGGCGTGATCGTCCTCACGTACGTTCTCAAGCTGCCGGGCCTTTCCCGTGCTTGGCTCCTGCTGTACTGGCTGCTCGCGGTCGTCTTCGTGCTGCTCGGACGTCTCGTGATACGGGTTCTCGTGTCGCGACGACACCGCCAGGGTCGCTCCCTCAAATCGACGCTGATCGTCGGATCCAACCCGGAAGCCTCCGACATCATCCGCATTCTGCTGGGATCTCGAGCGCAAGGGCTCATGGTCGTTGGGTGCCTTGCATCTTCTCAGGCGGAGCGACTCAGCCTGGACTTCTGTGCCCCGGAGGTGCCGTGCCTCGGATTCGCCCGTGAGGTTCGGGGCGTCGTGACGGAGCGAGGCATTGAGACCGTTGTCATTGCGTCGTCCGCCTTCGACCATGACATTCTCGCGCGCATGATCGCCGAGTTGCGTGACGTTGATGTGGACGTCCACATCTCGTCGGGACTCTTCGAGGTGATGACCCGTCGTGTCTTCGTCCGCGAGATTGGCGGGATTCCTCTGATCACGGTGAAGGGTCTGTCGCTTTCCAGGACGAACCTCTTCACGAAGCGCGCTTTCGACCTGCTCGTGTCTGCGGCAGTCATTGTGGTCGGCTCGCCGTTCTGGCTGGCGGTGATCGTCCTCATCAAGACCACGAGCCCCGGTCCCGTCTTCTTCGGCCAAGAGCGGATCGGCAAGGAAGGGCGACCGTTCCAGATGCTGAAGTTCAGATCCATGGTGGTGGACGCTGAGGAGAAACTCAAGAACCTGCAGGCCGCGAACCAGGCGAGTGGACCGCTCTTCAAGATGAAGGATGATCCGAGGATAACCTCCATCGGGCGTTGGATGCGCAAGTACTCGATCGACGAGTTCCCGCAGCTCATCAATGTTATCAAGGGGGAGATGAGCCTGGTCGGTCCGCGTCCTCCGCTGCCACGCGAGACTTCCGAGTACACAGAGCACCATTGGCGACGGCTTGAGGTCGTGCCAGGCATGACAGGTTTGTGGCAGGTCTCCGGCCGTTCCTCCCTGACCTTCGAGGAGATGGTCCGCCTTGACATCTTCTACATTGAGAACTGGTCGCTTGGGCTCGACCTTTCGATCATCATCCGGACTGTCCCCGCGGTCGTCCTCGCGAAGGGCGCCTACTAGGGTTGCCGTGATAGCACAACCGGAACTCTGGGTACGACCCTCACTAGCCGGTTGCACTGGAGGTCCGTTGCGCATCATCGCTGTCGTAGGCGCTCGCCCCAACTTCGTGAAGATCGGCCCCCTGCTGCCTGAGCTCGAGGCAGCAGGGATTCCTGTTGACGTCGCATTCACGGGTTCCCGCGGGCGCTCGCGTTCTGACGGCGTCGGATTCGAGGCTCACGTTCTACGGGGTGACGGTGCCCGCGCCACGATGGTTTCTGGATGTGGGTTCCGGGACCCAG
The DNA here is from genome assembly GCA_963850695.1 of uncultured Actinomycetes bacterium. Classification (GTDB taxonomy): domain Bacteria; phylum Actinomycetota; class Coriobacteriia; order Anaerosomatales; family CAWKMJ01; genus CAWKMJ01. The sequence continues at coordinate 699,387 of CAWKMJ010000002.1, read as the reverse complement.
GCCGTCCAGACTGGTCGAGCCCTGGTAGCCCTTGAGACCCTGCTTGCGGAGGAGCATCCAGACGCGGTCATGGTCGTCGGGGACGTGAATTCGTCGCTCGCTGCCGCGATTGCGGCCGTCGAAACTGAACATCCCGATCATTCATCTTGGAGCTGGTCTGCGGTCTGGCTTCATGACAGTTCCGGAAGAGGTGAACCGAAGCCTCATCTCGCGAGTCACCGCTTGTCACCTCGCCGCGACCGAAGACGCGATCGACAATCTGGAGGCCGAGGGAGTCGATACCGAGCGCGTTGAGTTCGTCGGTGACATGATGGCCGAGTCTGTCCTGTGCCACATGGACGACATCAAGAAGCTCGACGCGGCTGGGACCGTCGGCCTTGGCCGAAACCAGTACGTGCTTGCCTCTATCAACAAGCCGGAGAATCTGGAGTCGCCGATGAGGCTGAGTGGCATCATCGAGGGACTCGGCTCTGCTTGACGAGCCGGTCGTCATTCCCGACTCCGCCGGTCTGGGATAGCGCTTGAGAGCACGGAATCGCGATTCCGGACAACCTGATGCTGGTTCCGGCGGTACGCTATCTGGAGATGCTCGCCCTCGAACGCGATTCGCGGTGTGTCATCACCGACTCGGGTGGCGTCCAGGTCGAAGCGTGCATGGTTTGCACCCCGTGCGTGACTGTGCGACCCGAGACCGAGTACTGAGCGACGATCGAGGTCGGTGCCAACAGACTCGCCGAGGCGACTGCGGCCGCTCTTCGCTCCGTGTCACCCAGGCATGGCGGTGTCCACCCTCCTGGCAGGCCCCCAAACGATGGGACAAGGCGGTTTCCAAGGATCGCCAAGGCGCTCAAGCGTGGCGTGAAGCCGCTCGTCATAGGGCTCGTCAGCCGTTTCGCTCAGGGCTGTGCCGTCCGAGATGGTATCCTGCGGTCGGAGTATCCGAGACGATCGACGGGAGTCTGTTCTGTGCGCGTTCTCGTCACTGGTGGAGCGGGATACATCGGGTCCATTACCGTCCGCACGCTTCTTGATCGGGGAGCAGACGTTAGTGGTGCTCGACACGCTGGAGAACGGGCACAGGAGTCTGTCGATTCGCGCGCCGTCTCGCGTGGGCGATGTCGGCGACCGTCACGCCGTGGCTGACGCACTGCCGGTGTGGACGCTGTCATTCATTGCGCCGGCTACATCGAGGTCGCGGAGTCCCAGGCCGACCCGGCGAAGTACTTCGAGAACAACCTAGCCGACCGATCGCGATGCTCGAGGAGATGGTGCCGCGGGGATCGACGCGATCGTCTTCTCGTCGACCGCGGCGGTCTACGGCGAGCCGGAGACGATTCCCATCCTCGAGACCGCCCAACGAGCCGATCAACGCGTACGGGGCGAGCAAACTTGCTTCGAGAACGTCCTGCAGTGGATGGAGTCGGCCGCAGCTGCGGGCCGTTCGGTTCCGCTACTTCAACGTCGCCGGCGCGTGGCCGGACGGCACGCTGGGCGAGGATCACGAGCCCGAGACGCACATCATTCCTCGGCTGCTCAAGGCGTGTGCCGCAGGGCAGGAATGAGTTCGAGGTCTACGGCGACGACTATCCGACGCCCGACGGGACCTGTGTTCGCGACTACCTGCACGTGTGCGACCTGGCCGAGCGCACGTGATGCGGTCGAGGCGCTCGGCGGGGGCGAGGGGGCGGCGTAGTACAACCTTGGCAACGGCGACGGGTACAGCAACCTCCAGGTGGTTCGAGCGTGCGCCGAGGCTGTCGGGCAGGAGATCGAGGTCTCCTTCGGGCCGCGCCGGCCAGGTGACCCCGCCGCGCTCGTCGCTTCGGCTGAGGCCGCTCGCGAGCGTTTCGGGTGGAATGCCCGAGCGCCCCGACATCGAGACGATTACCGTCGATGCGTGGCGCTGGCACTAGTCACATCCTGAGGGCTTCAAATCACAGGGAATGGTGCTAGAATGTCCCTCGCCGTCTGCGGGCGGCACGATCGGGCGATTAACTCAGTGGGAGAGTGCTACCTTCACACGGTAGAAGTCACTGGTTCAAATCCAGTATCGCCCACCATAACTCACAGGTCTCGAACCTCCGGGAACGGGGCCTTCTGCTGTTTAAGAGTGGTCCGCATGGCGGAGTCTGGGTGACGGCTTTCGAGTCCGCTGTCGTCGGCGTGTGAGACATTCCTTAGATGCAAGATTGATTGGAAGCAATGTATCGTCAGAAACCTAAAATCGTGCACGTGTCGAGCGTCCTCGCGTCGGCGTAGCGAAACGTGCTATGGGCGTTCTTTGAGGCGGGTCACAAGGGGCTTGCAGGATTGCGACGAGACACAATCCGCTCTTCTAGCGGCAGTCGCGTACGTCTCGTTTTACCCCTTTGGGGGGGAGAAGGTAGGATTTGCTATGTCTGAAGGCAAAGACAGAGTAGTTCAATTCGGACAAGTAGTTTGCTACGGCTTCAGTCGAGCGTGAGGGTGGCGTCTATCCTGATTCGTCCACTTCTCAGTGAATCCAGGGCGATGGCCTCAAGGGCCTCAACGAGGGTCACGTTGGTTCTCATTCAACGAGGCTCACGTGGGCAGAAAGGGAAGCAGGCAGGCGACAACAGTGAGCGTCGCCCAGGACGCACGCACGATCGTGCTCGGGAAGCAGGACGTCCTCGTGTCGAGGAAGCCGGAGACTATCCCTTCGAGGGATTCTCGGCGAGTCGAGGAACAACGCCGTTCGTCAAGCACGGCCCTTCGGAGCGACATACGCAGAAGAAGACAATCCAGGAACTCGTCCACCATGGCCCACCAGCGCATTCGGAGGCCTGGGCGGGGATGTCGGGGGCTCTTGCCATATGCTGCTGTGCGTCGGGAGGATGCACCGTTCCTACCATCGGAGGAGTTGTTTCATACCACCGCCACTTCTAGGCATGGGTAAACTCTAGGGGCTGGGCAGGGGCAGACTGTCGAACCGAGCGATCGTGCCATCGATTCTCTTGGGGACCAAGGGAGTGTCGCTCGACATCTCTCCCCAATCTGGGCGGCAGATTCGGTGCGCGGAAGGGCTGTCAAAGCCTCACCGAACGAGGTCACCGTCTGTCCGGTCAAGGGGAATCACATGGCAGCACGCAGCATGCGCCGTCTGGCAACAGCAACTTCGGTAGTCGTTGTTGTGGCTCTCAGTGCGACTCTCGTTGGAAGGGTCGCCGACCTCGACCGGAATGCGGCCGCGCTCGAGGCCGAAGTGGAGTCGCTCGAAGAACAGGTCGCCGCGATCAAATCCTCAGAGGGAGAGTGGCCCCTGACCGTGGAACTGCCTGGGCGTGCGCCGCTCACCTTCAATGACGCGGAGAGCCTTGCCGTCCACCTCCTTCGAAGCGATGTGAACCAGGTCGCGTTCATGTACGCAGTCGAGAGGGACATCCACCGGAATCCGGCACTGGGCTACTGGCTTGCCGAGGCACATGCGTCGATCGACGGAGAGAACGATCCGCTACCCTTCATGACTCATGCCGAGTTGATGCGCGCTCAGGCGAAATCATGGAATCGCGAACCATACCTGGCCTTTCCGTACCAGGTAACCTACCCCGGCGGAGAAGACTAGCGGGTAGCGCTGAGGCGCGTGGTCCGTTGGAGCGACGCCAGCGACGCCGCGATACGGCGCTCCTACACAATGGATGACCTAGGTGCCATACCTAGTAGCTCGCCCAGTTCAGGGACTCCGAGTACCCGGGATGTATGCCGAGAGTCTCCTGCATGTCGTTGGCCGTGGCGCCGGTCTTCATGGCGAGCGCCATCCCGTAGATCAGGTCGCTAGCGCTCGATCCGGCGATGTGGGCGCCGAGCAGCCTCCCGTCATCCTCGGCGAACAGAAGCTTCACGAGGCCGTCGCGATCGTCATCGATGATCGCCGCGCCGAGGAACTCGAAACCTACCTTGCCCACGCGATACGCGATGCCCTGCTCCTGGGCTTGCGACTCCGTCAAGCCGACTTGTGCGATCTGAGGGATCGTGAAGACGGTCGTCGGCACGAGCGTGGTATCCGATGCTTGAGGCTCGCCGCTCTCGATGGATCTGGCGACAGTCCGTCCCTGGTAGCTCGCTACCGGGGTCTGCATGAGACCGCCGGTCGCATCACCAGCAGCCCAGACGCGCGGGTTCGTCGTCTGGAGCGACTCGTCGAGGATCAGCGCCCCGCGCTCGTCGACGTCGACACCTGCGGTGGCAAGCTCCAGTCCATCGAGCGCTGGACGACGGCCGGTCGCCACAAGCACTCTCTCGGCCGAGATGTCGACCGTCTCCCCTGAGGAGTCCTTGAGCGTCGCTGTCAGGTCGCCCAGCTCCCCGCTGATCCGCTCCAGACGATAGCCATTGACGAAGGCCACGCCGAGTCGCTCGAGATGGCGGATGGCGACTGCGACGACTTCGGGATCGGACGCTTTGAGCGGCGCACTCGAAACGACCACAGTGACCTGAGTCCCGAACGACGCGAAGACCCCCGCGAACTCGAAGGCGATGTAGCCCCCTCCGATGATCAGGATGCTCTTCGGCGGCTCGACGTAGCCGAGGGCATCCTCGCTCGTGTCGGCCAGCTCGGCCCCGTCTACCGGCGGCACGACCGGCAGAGACCCGGTGGCGATGACGGCGCTGTCGAACTCCAGCTCCGTATCACCCACGACCACAGCCGAGGGCGAGACGAACCGCGCCGACCCGGTCTCGAGCGCGATGCCGCGCTCCTTGAGCAGACCTTCCTGATCTCCAGCGTAGGTCTCCTGCGCGTGCCACTTCCAGGCGAGGACGCCCTGCCAATCCACGCTTGCGGCCGAGCATGAGACGCCGAACTGCTCCATGCCGCGAACGAGTCGGGCAGCCTTGGCCGAGGTGTAGAGGGCCTTCTTCGGCATGCAGCCATGCCACAGGCAGGTGCCTCCGACCTTGCGGTTCTCGGCGATCGTGACCGTCCAGCCTGAGTCGGCGAGCGAGCGTGCTGCGGCCGAACCTGCTGCACCGCTGCCGATGACGACGATGCGTCCTTTCTCACTCATCCGGTCTCCCTTGGTAGACTGACTGCTTGTGATTATCTCCGTGGACAGAGTGACGAAAACCGTGGGCGAACGCGTCCTGTTCCAGGACGTCAGCTTCTCGGTGAACGCTGGACAGCGTTGGGCCCTCGTGGGCCCCAACGGGACCGGCAAGACGACCCTGCTCGAAATCATGGCCGGTGTGCAGAATCCTGACTCGGGGGACGTGAAGAGCGGCAAGGGCATCACCATTGGATACCTCGTGCAGGAAGCCATCGAGACGACGGGCGTCACCGCACTCCAGATGGTGATGTCGGCACGTCCCGAGCTGAGCGATCTCGAGGGCTCCATTGCAGAGATCGAGGCTTCCCTTGGCGATGCTGACGAAGCGACGCTGGCTCGCTACGGTGCGCTCCGGGAGCGGTTCGAGTTCCTCGGCGGATACGAACGCGAGACGCTCGCTCGGTCGGTCCTCATGGGGCTTGGCTTCGCAGAGAAGGACATGAACCGGCCAGCCGAGGAGTTCTCCGGCGGATGGCTCATGCGTCTCGCGTTGGCGCGGCTTCTTCTCGTCGACCCGGACATCTTGCTCCTTGACGAGCCGACGAACCACCTCGATCTTGCCAGCGTGGAATGGCTCGAGGGCTTCCTTCGCACCTTCCGGGGAGCGCTCGTCGTCGTGAGCCACGACCGGGTGTTCCTCGAAGGGCTCGTCGATCATGTCGCCGACTTTCAGACCTCCGGTGTCAGAACGTACACGGGCAGCTACTCCCGAGTTCTCGAACAGCGCGAGTTGGAGCGAGAGCAGCAGATAGCCGCTCGCAAGAACCAGGACAGGAAGGTCGCCGAGCAGGAGCGCTTCATCGAGCGGTTCCGCTACAAGGACACGAAGGCGCGGCAGGTCCAAAGTCGCGTCAAGATGCTCGAGAAGATGGATCGTATCGAGGTGGACGGGGAGCGGAGGAACGTGAAGTTCACGTTCCGGCAGCCCCCGCGCACCGGCAAGGAGGTCCTCAGGCTGGATGGCGTTGCGAAGGCCTACGGGGACAACGTCGTGTACGACGGCCTCGATCTCGTCATCGATCGGGGGGACAAGATCGCTCTGGTCGGTCCCAACGGCGCGGGCAAGTCCACGCTGCTCAAGCTGATCGCCGGCGCTCTCGAGTTCGACGCCGGGAAGCGCACGCTCGGCCACAATGCGGAGTCCGCGTACTTCGCCCAGAAGCAGCTCGAGGAGCTCGATCCCGCGTCATACGGTTCTCGAAGAGCTCGACCTCGTGACTCCCGCGTGGACCGAGCAGGAGCAGCGATCTCTGCTCGGCGCGTTCCTGTTCCATGGCGACGACGTCTTGAAGAAGGTCACGGTGCTGTCGGGTGGGGAGAGAAGCCGCCTTGCGCTTGCCAAGATGATGGCTCGGCCCGCACCGCTGCTCTGCGTCGATGAGCCGACGAACCATCTGGACGTCGACTCGCGAGACGTGCTCGAGCGTGCACTCGTCGAGTTCGAGGGCACTATCGTTCTGATCACCCACGATAGGCACCTCATCAGGGCCGTCGCTGACAAAGTGATCGAAGTGGTCGACGGTCGTGTCACGGTCTATCAGGGCGACTACGACTACTACCTCTTCAAGCGCAGCGAACGAACGGCCGCCGATGGCGTCGACACGGACGAGCGACGGCGATCGAGGGCGGAGCAGCGAGAGCTGCGTCGCCCAAACGAAAGACACAGCAGCAGAAGCGCGACGAGGCCCGCCGCAGGAACGATCTGTACCGGGCAACGAAGGAGTCTCGTGCCGCGATGTCGAGGCTCGAGACCGAGATCGACGCGCTCCGTCTGCGCGTCTCCGAGTTGGAGAAGCGACTCTCAGAGGATGAGGCCTACGGTGATCAGAGCGAGTTCTCCGAACTCGTGGCTGAGTACACGGACGCCGCAGCTCGCCTGAGCGATGCCGAGGGGGAGTGGATCGTCCTCGCAGAGCGACTGGAGGGCGCAGAGTAGCGGCCTCCAGTCGCTCCGGCGGGCAGGAATCGCGAGCCCAATCTGTAACATGATTTACAAGTGTTGTCTGTTACGGCTAGAATGCCGTAACCCGCGCGGGGGGCGGGGGCGCGACAACACCTGAGGGTCTGACCTGCAAAAGCGTCGAACCGGCCAGACTTTGTAACACAGTGTTACAAGAGTCTTGAGGCGTAAGCCAGGGGGAGCACATGCAGAGCGTGTCCGCTCAGAGCGTGGCACTGGTCATAGGACTCGCCGTCTCCACATGCGGCTTCATCGCCCTGGTCTTCTTCCTCAACTCAGCCCTCTCACCTCGCCATCCCTCGGCCGAGAAGAACGAGCCGTACGAGTGCGGCATGGAACCCGCCGGGCCGCCCTGGGCGCCGATCCGGATACGCTTCGCGACCCTGGCCATGCTATTCGTTCTCTTCGATGCCGAGGCGGTCCTCCTCTTCGCCGTCGCATCCAGGCTCCGTGGTAGCTGGCTTGCGGCCGTCGAGGTCGGGGCGTTCGTCCTGCTCCTCGGCCTGGGCCTGGCCTACGCTTGGCGCAAAGGGGCGCTTGAATGGCGCTTGTAGACCGCATCGGCAACGCGCTCGATTCCGGCAAGGGCGGCGGCATCATCCTGACGAGCGTGGACTCCCTCGTCGACTGGTCCCGCGGCAAGTCCCTGTGGGCCATGCCGATGGGGACGGCGTGCTGCGCGATGGAGCTCATCGCCGGATCGTTCAACAAGTTCGACTTCGACCGGCACGGCACGTTCCCTCGGCCAGATCCGCGCCATACCGATGTCATGGTCGTGGCAGGCACGATCACCAGGAAGATGGCGCCTGCGGTCAAGAGACTCTACGAGCAGATGCCCGACCCCAAGTGGGTCATCGCCATGGGCAACTGCGCTGTCTCAGGCGGCATCTTCTACTACGATTCATACTCCACGATGCGTGGAGTCGACGAGATCCTGCCGGTAGACGTGTACATCTCGGGATGCCCACCTCGCCCCGAAGCGTTGCAGGACGCGGTGTTCCGCCTCAGAGAGCTCATCGCTACCGAGTCGATATCCGAGTCGCGAACACATCCGCGCGAACTGCTGCTGCCCTCCCGCGGAGAGGCGGCACTCCGTACGCGTGACGCCGACGAGACTGCCCCACCGGGCACGCCGAACCCAGACGAGGCTCCGCGCGAAGACGACACTCCATCTGATACACACGAGACGGAGGTCTCTTCATGAACATCGAGGAGCTCCGCGATCACCTGTGCGATACCTACCCCGATCTGTGCCCTCTCTTCTCGATCGAGTTCGGCGACGGGATCCTCGAGGTCGGGTGCGACCGCGTCCACAGCGCGGCAAGCGATCTGCGCGATCTGGGCTTCGACCGCCTGGGCATGCTGACCGCGGTCGACCGGGGCGAGACGTTCGAGATGGTCTACCGGCTCACGTCGCGAGAGATGCGAGCCGGCATCTTCCTCAAGTGCCACGTGCCGCGAGAGAACCCGGCCACCGAGTCGCTGTCAGACCTCTGGCCGGCGGCACTGTGGCAGGAGCGGGAGGTCTACGACCTCTTCGGCGTGGAGTTCAGAGGTCACCCGGACCTGAGGCGGATCCTTCTGCCCGATGACTGGGTAGGCCACCCGCTGCGCAAGGACTACGAGGACGATCGGATGATTCGCAGACCGGACTACATCTGACAGGCAGCCCGCTGACACGAGAGGGGAGGTGCACGACGTGCCGCTAGAGATCGAGAGCAAGGAGACGGTCGAGAACGCAGAGGGGCTTCCGGTCGAGGAGCTCGTGGTCAACGTCGGGCCCTCGCACCCTTCGACTCACGGCGTGGGCCGGATCATCGTGCATCTCGATGGCGAGCTGATCACCAAGGTCGAGCCGGTCATCGGCTACCTGCATCGCGGCATCGAGAAGATGGCCGAGAACCGCACCTACCTCCAGGTCGTCCCCCTCACGGATCGACTCGACTACGTGGGGTCGATGTACGCGAACTGGGCGTACTGCCGAGCCGTGGAACGCCTGGCCAGCATCAGAGTCCCCGAGCGGGCCGAGTATCTGCGCGTGATCACGTGCGAGCTCCAGCGCATTGCGAGCCACATGATGTCGCTGGGCTCCTCGGCTGCCGATACGGGCGCGGCGACGATGTTCATCTACGCGTTCGATGAGCGCGAGCGCATCGTCGAGCTCTTCGAGGATCTCTGCGGCGCGCGACTCACCTACAACTACGTGCGCCCTGGCGGTGTGAGCTTCGATCTTCCCGAGGGATGGACCGACGGCGTGCTCGACTTCACGCGCAACCACGGCAAAGCCCTCTCAGAGATGGACCGTCTCTACTTCGGCAACGTGATCGCCCGTCAGCGCCTCAAGGGCATCGGCCTGCTCACGGCCGAGGAGGCCGTTGCGTGGGGCGCGTCCGGACCCGTGGCTCGTGGGAGCGGCGTGAACTGGGACCTGCGCAAAGACGACACCTACTCGGTCTACCCTCGTTTCGAGTTCGACATCCCGCTCGGCGACAACGGGGACTCCTACGACCGCAACCGGATACGCCTCATGGAGTGCTACGAGTCCGTGAAGATCATCGAGCAGGCCATAGCGCAGCTGCCCGGGCGGGCGCGTCAAGGCCGAAGGCGCACCGCGTCTCCTCGCTCCTCGGCCTGGTGAGGCCTACGACCATATCGAGAGCGCTCGCGGCTCTCTCGGCGTCTACATCGTCTCCGACGGCGGTCCGCGACCCTACCGCGTGAAGTTCCGCTCGCCGGCCTTCTGCAATCTTGCGCTGCTACCTCTCTTGGCCGAGGGACACATGCTCTCTGACCTGGTGGTCGCACTCGGCAGTCTTGACCCCGTCTTCGGGGAGGTCGACCGATGACGGGGTTCTGGTGGGGCATAGTGTTCGGTCTGGCCGCATGCATCCTCATCGCGACGGCCACGGTCCTCGGCGTGTGGTGGGAGCGCAGGTTCTCCGGCCTGATCCACATGCGGATCGGTCCAGAGGAGACCGGGCCGTTCGGCTTGGGCCAGACCGTGCTCGACGTCGTGAAGCTCCTCCTCAAAGAAGACGTCACGCCTACACACGCAGACGCGCGCGTGTTCCGCATCGCGCCATTCCTCGTCTTCGCACCGGTCGCGATCTCGCTGGTCGTCATCCCGTTCGCGGCAGGTTGGGCTCCGGTCGACGCGTCTGTCGGAGTGCTGTTCTTTCTGGCTGTGCCATCCGTGGCGGTGATCGGCATCCTCGCCGCGGGCCTCTCCTCGGGCAACACATACGCCACGATAGGCGGCCTGAGAGGCGCTGCGCAGATGGTCTCCTACGAGCTGCCGCGCACTCTCACGGTGCTCGCGATCGTCATCCTCGCCGGGAGCATGCAGCCGACCGAGATCATGGCGGCGTGGGAGTGGTGGTGGATCCCTCTCAACATCATCGGATTCGTCGTGTTCTTCATCGCTTCCATCGCCGAAGTCAATCGCGGCCCGTTCGACATGCCTGAGGCGGAGAGTGAGCTGGTCGCTGGCTACTTCGCGGACTACTCCGGTATCCGCTGGGCGATCTTCATGCTCGCCGAGTATGGTGGCGTCGTCGCATCTTCGCTCTTCGCTGCGGTCTTCTTCTTCGGTGCCGTGCGGTGGTTGCCGGGCGTCTTCGGGACTATCGCACTCATCGTGGTCGCAGTTCTGATCGTGACCGCGATCATCTGGGTCAAGTGGACCTTCCCACGCATGCGAGCTGACCAGCTCATGGCGACCGCCTGGAAGGTCCTCACTCCCATGGCGCTCCTGCAGCTTCTGATCGTCGGGCTGGTGGTCCCATGGCTGTAGACGATCGACGCAGCGTCGGTGCCGCGGCCGCCCAGGATGTCGCCAACAAGCCCGAGCACATGACCATCAGCGTTTCAGACGAGTTCCCGGGCGGGATCGCCGGCTTCATGGCCAAGTGGAAGTCGCTCTTCACCGGACTGGGAATCACGGGATCGCGCGCGATCGGCCCTACCAAGACGCTGCGCTATCCGCATGAGAAGGTCGATCTCTCCCCGCGATGGCGCGGCCCGCTCCACCTAGAAGGGGTCCTCGGCCGAGAAGAGATCCAGACGCTCTCGTCGCCGCCAGTCGATTACAACGGACTCATCGATTCGCTCTATCGCGATGACCGCCTGGCACCGTGTGTTGGCAACTGTCCCGCGAACGTGGACGCTCGCGGACAGAACTACTTCATTGCCGAGGGGGACACCACGAGCGCCTACGAGCTCGTGCGCGAGCGCAACGTCATGCCCGGAGTACTCGGCAGGATCTGTCATCACCCATGCGAATCGGCGTGCAGACGCAACTACTACGACGAGCCGCTCGCGATCAGGCCGCTGCACCGTGTGGCGTACGAGGAGTATCAGAAGGTACGGGATGAGCGGGTCAAACCGCTCCCGGTGACGCGCGACGAGAAGGTCGCGATCATCGGCTCCGGCCCCTCCGGACTAGCGGCCGCGCTCGACCTGATGCGCGAAGGGTACAGCGTGGTCGTGTACGAGAAGGAGTCCAAACCCGGTGGTGCCCTGTACTCGGGTGTCCCTTCATACCGGCTCCCTCGGGAGGTCCTCCACGGGGAGATCGACGACCTCGTGGCTATGGGGATGGATCTGCGCTGCGGCGTCCAGATAGGCAAGGACGTCCCGATCGATCACCTGATCGGTGAGTTCGACGCCGTTCTCATCGCCGTGGGCCTCCAACTGAGCAGGATTCTTCCGATCCCCGGCCGCGACGCCGAGGGTGTGCGCGGCGCGCTCGACTTCCTCAAGGACGCCAACTGGCGTGGTGACGCCGGCGTGAAGGACAAGCGCGTCCTCGTCATCGGCGGCGGCAACGTGGCCGTCGACGTGGCCCGGTGCAGTGTGAGGCTGGGAGCGACGGAAGTGCGCCTCGCGTGCCTTGAGGGCGAGACAGAGATGCCGTGTCACCCGTGGGAGATCGAGGAGGCGCTGGACGAAGGCGTCATCGCCATGTGTTCCCTGGGTCCGGAAGCCGTACTCGCCGAGGACGGCAAGGTCGTTGGCATGCGCATGCGCGAGTGCCTCTCGGTCTTTGATGAGACTGGCCGCTTTGCACCCGAGTATGGCGACGGCCTGAGCGACTTCGACGTCGATGTCGTGGTGTTCGCTGTGGGCACGGGTTCCGACCTGCCCGACGTCGTTGCCGGCTCCGATCTGGTTCTTTCAGAACGCGGGTTGCTCCCCGTCGACGGCACACTGTTCTCGACTGCGATGCCCCAGGTCTTCGCCTCCGGTGAGGTCGTTACCGGACCGGGTAGCGCGATCGGATCGATCGCAACGGGGCATGAAGCGGCAACCTCCATCCATCGCTATCTGCGCGGAGAATCCCTCACTGACGGTCGGGTAGCACGCCCGGTCCCTGTCTACGATCAGTACGAGAAGGCCACGCTCGATGGCGTGGAGGAGAACCGGCAGCGCATCCAGATGCCGATGGCCCGGCCCGAGGAGCGGGCGACGGACTACCGTCAAGTCGAGCTCGGCATGACGCATCTCGAGGGTCTCAACGAGGCAGCCAGGTGCCTTCGCTGCCAGTCCGAGGTCTGCGTCGGTTGCACGTTCTGCGCTCGAACGTGCCCGGACTACGCCATTCAGGTGGAGCGCGTCGATGATCCGGGCGGACGTCAGGTCACCCGCTACGACCTCGATCTTTCGAAATGCTGCTACTGCGGCCTGTGCGCCGAGCAGTGCCCGACCGACGCTCTGTGCCATACCGGTCAGTACGAACTGAGCTTCTATCACCGAGACCTCATGGTGCTCGATCTCGAGGAGATGCGCCGTGATCCTGGCGGCACACGCACCACAGGCTGCGATGCACCGGACCGCGCATGTCGGGGGGCCCAGGAATGAGTTGGGATCTCTCCACCATCATCTTCATCGTGCTTGGCGCGGTCATGTTGGCTGGCGGCGTGGCTGTTGTGTTCGCACGCGACACTCTCCGAATGGGCTTGGGTCTGGGTGCGTTCCTGGTAGCTGTTGCCGGCATGTACCTCTACTTCGCGATGCCATTCCTCGCAGTCGCGCAGCTCTTCGTCTATGTCGGTGGAGTGCTCGTACTCATCCTCTTCGCTGTGATGCTCTTGCAGACGACAGAGACAGGGGAGCCGAAACTCGAGTCCAGGCACGACGTGGGCTCGGTGTTCGTGGCCGGAGGCGTGTTCGCGCTGATCGTCCTGGCGTTCTGGCGCACCACGCCCGACATGTCACGAGGCCGTAAGTCCCGGCGGGCTCGACGCCCTCGGAGATGTGCTTCTCGGCTCCATGCTTCCACACTTCGAGGCGGCTGGCGTGCTTCTCCTGGCCGCGCTTGATCGCGGTTCTCGCGGTGACCGGTGGTGACCGCCGATGATGCTCATCGTGCTCACCGCAGCGCTGTTCTCTCTTGGCCTGTACGGCATCCTGACTCGGCGCGGCCTGGTCTCGATACTTGCCTCGGTCGAGGTCATGCTCGGTGCCGCCTCCGTTCTGTTCGTGGGGCTCGCCACACGGGTGCCGACCACCGATCTCGCGGCTACTGCCGGAACGACCGAGGCGATCGCTGTGCTGCTCGTCGTCACGTTCGCGGCTGAGGCCGCTGTGGGATCTGGCACTCGTGGTAGCCGCTGCACGCTCTACCGGCACGACCGCCGCCGATGAACTCACGGAGGTGAAGGGGTAGTGGAGGCGCTGACAGCGAACCTATGGGTCGTCGTTGCGGTCCCATTGGCCCTGGCCGCGATAGTCGGTCTACTCGGCAAGTACTTCGAGTCGGTCGTTCCGTGGATGTCGATGGTCTCGCCGATCGCGGTCGGGGTCACGGGAGCGGCGATCCTCCTCACTGAGGCAGAGAGTGTCACGTCCTTCGACTGGCTCTTCAGTCACGATGGCTCGATTGCCGCTGGCTGGCTTGCAGACGGGCTTGTCGGGCTGCTGCTGGTGATCGTGGGCGTCGTCGCGCTGATGGTGATGCTCTTCTCGATCGGCTACATGCATGGTGAGGAAGGCTTGCCGCGCTACTACGGCCTGCTCTCCCTTTTCACCGCATCCATGTCGCTTCTGGTCATCGCCGAGGGTTTCGTGGGCCTCTTCGCAGGCTGGGAACTCGTCGGCGCATGCTCCTACCTCCTCATCGGCTTCTGGTTCACGAAGCCCAGTGCCGCCAACGCGGCAGTCAAGGCGTTTCTTGTGACGCGCGTTGGAGACGTGGGGCTGCTCTTCGCCTTGGCGTTGCTCTATCGCGAGGTCGGGTCTCTGGCCTACGACGATGTCTTCGCTGCACTCGGCGGTCTTTCTCCCGACACCGTCACTGCCGTCGCACTGCTTCTCTTCGTCGGTGCGGCCGGCAAGTCCGCCCAGTTCCCGCTCCACATCTGGCTGCCCGACGCCATGGAGGGACCGACCCCCGTCAGCGCTTTGATCCACGCGGCGACGATGGTGGCAGCGGGCGTGTTCCTGGTTGCTCGCGCGTGGCCGATCTTCGAGGCTTCCGAGGTCGCACTCACCGTCGTGCTCATCATCGGAACGTTCACTGCGTTCATGGCGGCGACGGTCGCTGTTGCGCAGACCGACATCAAGAAGGTCCTTGCGTACTCGACGATCTCACAGCTCGGATTCATGTTCGCTGCCTTGGGCTCTGGAGCTTGGGTCGTTGCGATCTTCCATCTCACGACGCACGCCGCGTTCAAGTCTCTGCTGTTCCTGGGATCGGGGAGTGTCATCCACGGCACCGGCACCCAGGACATGCGGGAGATGGGCGGCCTGGCCAAGCCGATGCCGATCACCACCGGTACGTGGATCATCGGGTCGCTCGCACTCGCGGGCGTGCCGCCGCTCGCCGGCTTCTTCAGCAAGGACGAGGTCATCCACTCGGTCTGGTCCAACAACACAGTGGCCGGTATCGCTCTGATGCTCGCGAGCTTCCTCACCGCCTTCTACATCGCCCGTGCCACCCGGCTCGCCTTCTTCGGCGCGTACCGTGGCGAGGGCCATCCTCACGAGGGCGGATGGGTCATGAAGCTCCCGCTTCTCACACTCGCGGGCCTCACTGTCGTTCTCGGATTCGCGGGACACTCCATTGCCGAGGCCTTGGGTGAGCATGGCGAGGCGCTCGACCTCACAACGGCAGCTCATCTCCACGGCGATCGCGGTCGCGGGCATCGGTCTTGGCTGGTGGGCCTATCGCGAAGGCGCCGCTTCAGAAACGGACATGGAAACCCGCATGGGCGGGCTATGGAGAACGCTCTACAACGCCTATGGCTTCGACGGGTTCGTCACGCGCTTCATCGTCGCGCCCACGCTCTGGCTGTGCGGATGGTTGTACCGAGTCGTGGATCGCGAGGGCTTCGACGGTATCGCCGAGGGGAGCGCATCCCTGGCGCGCAAGACCGGGGCGTTCCTCGCGCTTCTTCAGAACGGTGAGGCCCAGTGGTATGCGGCACTCATCGGCGCAGGGGCTGTCGCCCTGGCTGCCCTGATCCTGTCGATGGGGAGCTGACCATGGTCCTCGTTGACATGCTCATCCTGGTTCCTCTGGCGGGAGCGATCGTCGCCGCATTCGCCGGCCGCCACGCTCGATGGGTAGCTCTGGCAACGTCCTTCGCGCTCGCGGGCGTGACTGTCGCACTCGGAGCAGAGGGTGGATTCTCCACGGTCACGACAGGCTGGACTCCCGCCGCATCTCAGTGGCCGATATGGATGATGACGCTGGATGGCATCTCGGCCCCCTTGGTGCTCCTGACCTCGTTCCTGGCAGTGGTCGCGATCCTTGCATCATGGAACGTCGAGGACAAGCCTGGCCCGCACTACGCCATGATCCTCGCACTCGTGGGCGCGGTCATGGGCGTGTTCCTCGCCGAGGACATCTTCGTCTTCTACGTCTTCTGGGAGGCCGTTCTCATACCGATGTTCTTCCTCATCGGTCTTTGGGGACATGCGAACCGCAAGCATGCGGCGATGAAGTTCTTCCTCTACACCTTCGCAGGCAGCGTCCTGATGTTCGTCGGTATCCTTGTCGCCGTCTTTGCTACCGGGATGACCAATATCAACGACCTGATCCTCGCATCAGGTGAGATGCCGGCCGATCTCGTCTTCTGGCTCCTGGTGATCGGCATGCTGGTGAAGATCCCTGTCGTGCCGCTGCACACCTGGCTGCCGGATGCACACGTGGAGGCGCCCACCGCCGGCTCGATCCTCCTCGCTGGCGTGCTCCTCAAGATGGGCGGCTACGCCCTCATACGGATCGCGGTTCCCATGGCGCCCACGGCCTTCGCGCAAGGCAGGGTCCTGTTCGCGATCCTCGGCATCGTGGGGATCGTCTACGGTGCTGCGATGGCGCTTGGCGCAGAAGGACCTCAAGCGTCTGGTCGCATACTCCTCGGTCGCACACATGGGATTCGTCCTTCTCGGCATCGCCGCCGGGACCCTCATCGGCCTTCAGGCCGCCATGCTCGGCATGGTGAGTCACGGTGTTGTTGCCGCGCTCCTGTTCCTCCTTGTCGGCATCTTGTACGAGAGGACCCACACGCGCGAGATCTCTCGCTTCGGAGGGCTCGGCAAGCTCATGCCTGCCTGGGCCACCGTGATGACGTTCGGTGCCCTGGCCAGTCTCGGCTTGCCTGGTCTTTCCGGCTTCCCCGGGGAGTTCGGCACGGTGCTGGCCGGATTCGGCCAGTTCGGATGGTGGATCCTTGCCCATCGGCGTCGGTGTGGTTCTCGGCGGAGCGTACAACCTCCGCGCAGTGCGCCTGGTCAACCACGGACCCGAGGCGACCGAGTGGGTCGGGATCGAGGACCTCCGGTCCCGCGAGTGGATCCCGGTGCGCACTTCTCATCGCGGCGATCGTTGCTCTTGGTCTGTGGCCCTCTGCTCGTGACCGACATATGCGTCGATGGTCTGGCCGCCGTCGCTGCGATGCTGCAGGGGGTGCTGTGAGCCAGTGGAGCTCAGCACACTCGTTGTCGGGACGCCGGTCTTCGGCTCTGTGGTCACTGTCTTGCTCGTGCTCGTCGCTGACATGTTCTCGCGCAAAGCCGCGGTGGCCATCGGGGTCGGCGGGCTTGGTGGTCTGCGGGGCGGCAGCCGTCTACGCCGTCTACGAAGTCACCGAGATCGTCTCTATCGGGGGCGTCATGGTAGGCGGTCGGGGATACTCGGCTACCGCTGCACTCGTGTGCCTTCTGAGCGCGCTGGCCCTTCTCGGCGGTTGGCACTGGTACGCGGAGTCGCCGCCGCGGGGGCGCAGCCGCAGCCCTTGTCGTCTTGGTCGCTGGCTGCATCAGCAGCGCTCTCCGCCACGACGGATCTGGTCTTCCTTCTTATCGTGCTCGAGATTCTCGCTGTGTGCGGCTACGCACTTGTCGCCCAGGCAGGGCACGCCGAGGTCGCGCGAGGCCGGCGTCAAGTACGTCATCCAGGGCTCGGTCGCCACAGGCCTGCTTGTCCTCGCGCTCGCGATCTTCCTTGGGCTGCACGGCTCGATCACCGACGTCATCCTGATCGCCGAGTCACTCACCCGCGAGTACGCGGCACAGACGATGCTCGTCGGTCGGACTGCTTGCTGCCGCGTACGCCTACAAGCTCGGGGCCTTCCCGTTCCACTCGTGGGCACCCGACGCGTTCGAGACCGCACCCCCTGCCTCTGGTGCGGCCCTGGCATCGGCCCCCAAGCTCGCCGCGATCGATCTCCGCTGTTCATCATCTTCTTCCGGGGCTTCGGCCTCACGTTCACCGACGTCGAGCTGCCGACGGGTTACATGACTATCTCCTCCGGTCTGGGCGGCGATAGCCACCGCGTCCATCCTCTTCGGCAACTTGGTGGCTCTCGACAGTCGTCCTACACGCGCATGCTCGGGTATTCGGGAATCGCACAGGTCGGCTACGCGCTCGTGGGGCTGGCCATCGTCGTCGGGGAGGCGGGCCGAGAGGCTGGCGGCAGCAACCTGGGTCTGGTCTTCCCATCCACCGCGGTCCTGATCTCAGCCTACGGCATCGCTGTGCGTGGGCGCTTTCCTGATCGCTGAGGCAGTCAGACGCAAGCGGCCCGACTGGGACGGATCGCTTGCTGGTCTTGCCGGGCTTGGACGCGACCTCCGCCGTGCTCGGTCTCTCGACGACGGTGATCATGCTTCTCGATGACCGGAATCCCGCTCACCGCAGGCTTCTGGGGCAAGCTCGGCGTCTTCGGTGCCGCGACTGAGGCTGGCTGGGTCTGGCTTGCGCTCGTCGGGGTTCTTGGGCTCTGTGTCTCGTTCGGGTACTACGGCAACGTCCTCAAGGTCATGTATCTGGACGACCCGCCGGACCCGCTCCCGGAGACCGAGCCCGAGCGGTAGGGCGGCGACGGTCGTGGTCGCGCTCGTCGCAGCGGTCCTGCTCTGATCGTCGGCATCTCGCCGCTGTTCACAGGCATCGCACCGCTCTTCCGCTTCTTCGCCTTCTAGATCGTCCTGTCGCAATGCTCCCCCAGGTACGCTGGCACTCCGGCTGACGCGCGCTTAAGTATCCTTGCGCGTTGGCTTGAAATCCCTGTGGCTTGGGAATAGAATCACAAGTGAGTTGCATGCAAAGTGCAACCCCTTACCCCTGAGCCTCAAGGTGCCGGCCTTGGGGCTCCCCCTTTGTGTAGGGGTCATTCCTTCGGCGGTTCGACCAGGACCACCTCGGTTCCGCTCCCGAGCCCCGCGGTCTCCGCCACCCGTTCCCGGCATCCCGTGGAGAGTCTGTGAATCGTGTTCTGGGCATCAAGTCCATCGCCTCCGTGGCCGATATACCTCAACAGTATGAAGATCTCAGACGAGCAGGTCCGGCCAGCAGTCGAGTACCTGCAGACAGCAGACGAATCGCACGCCGAGTCCCATTCAGAGGGCGTCTCTCCCGAATGCCTCGAGCGTGCGCGATGCGGTCATCGAGACCACCCCCGACATTCGAGACGATCGGCTTGACAGTGCGCGGGAGCTGCTCGATGGTGCAGGGCCTTCCAGCTCTGAGGTGGCCGCCGAAGATGATCGGGCGCATCATCTCGGACTCCATTCGCTAGCCCCTCCTTGTGCGGGGCACCTGCGACGGGGATAATCGCTGCAGTGCTACCGCACTACAAGGAGCCACGAATTGAGCGCAGCCAAACCCGTTCGCCAGATCATCACCGTCGTGATGAACATCCTCATCTTCCTCGCAGTCCTTCTGGTCGTGCAGGGTCGTCGTCGATGTTCTTTGGCGCCCTTGCGCTCGCAGTCACTGGGCTGAGGCCCTCATCACCGTCACGAACTACCTCGTCATTCCCTTTGGCATCGAGCCGATCAAGACCCCATACGGTGGCGTCTTCGACGTTGACGCCGCGCTGACGGTCGGAACTCTCATCGTTGCTGAATGGGCTCTCAGCGTCGCCCGCAACAGGGCATAAACCAGGCAGAGCCCACATCCACCCCGGAGGGAGTGCACATGACCGTACTCGCACGAGCGGCTCGGGGAGCTGCTCGTCTCCTCCGAGACGATCACGCTGACCAGCTTGGTGAGGCCCTCAGCGTCCAGGAGCGTCTCCGGTGGCAAGCTGGGAGAGATCCTCGTCTCTGAGCTCATCCTGACCGAGGACGATCTCGCGCAGGCCTTGGCGGACCAGAAGGGACTCGAGCATGTGAGTCTTACGTCGATCGACATCGATCGCGCCGCCACCAGCCCTGCTGCCTGAGAGGTTCGCGAGCCTTCGAAGCGCGATAGCGATACAGGCTCGAGCGAGGACGAGCTCGTCCTCGCCATGGCCGACCCACTCGACATCGAGACGATCGACGATGTCGAGATGAGAACCGGACTCAAGGTCGCACCGGTCGTGGCCACCGCCTCGCAGATCAACTACGCGATCGACAAGTACGTCACGTCTGCAGGCGCGTACGCCGATGTCGTCGAGGCGATGCAGTGAGGAAGAAGACGAGGAGGACGTCGCGGCGGGCGAGGAAGTTCCCGTCGTTCGTCTCGTGAACCAGCTCATCCGCGAAGCCGTCGTCGACGGGGCGAGCGACATCCACATCGAGCCCGAGGAGCGACGAGGTCATCGTGCGCTACCGCGTCGATGGCGTTCTGCACGAGGTCATGCGTCTGCCGATCGCAGCCAGAGCCGGCGTCACGAGTCGCATCAAGATCATGGCAGACATGGACATCGCCGAGCGTCGCCGGCCTCAAGACGGCCGGATCGCCGTCAAGGTGAAGGACCGGCCCGTCGACCTGCGGGTGGCGACCCTTCCCACGCCCGAGGGCGAGAGTCTCGTGGTGAGAATCCTCAACACGGAGCTCACCTTCCACTCGCTCGATCGAGCTCGGCCTCAACCCCCGGCATCTCGAGACCGTCGAGCGTCTGCTCAGCCGCCCCTACGGCGCGATCATGCTTGCTGGACCGACCGGCTCGGGCAAGTCCACGACCCTCTATGCCGGGCTCAAGGAGCTCAACAGCCAGGATCGCAAGATCATCACCATCGAGGACCCCATCGAGTACCGCATGGAGGGCCTGACGCAGATGGCCGTCAATCCCAAGATCGGCCTGACCTTCGCGTCCCTCCTCAGACAGGTCCTCCGCTCTGATCCGGATATCGTCATGGTCGGCGAGATCCGCGATCCTGAGACCGCGGAGATCTCAGTCCGCGCAGCCTTGACCGGCCACCTCGTTCTGACCTCGGTTCACACCAACGATGCGCCCTCGGCGCTCACACGACTTGTGGACATGGGCGTTCCCTCCTACATCACGAGCTCCGCTCTTCTCGGTGTGGTCGCGCAGCGGCTCGTGCGTATCCTCTGCCCCACGTGCAAGGAGAAGTCGAGCATGAACAAGGAGACGCTTCTCGCAGCGGGCTTCGCGGAGGAAGAGATCGACTTCGTCGAGGTCTACGAGCCCGTCGGCTGCGACTCCGTGCGCGCAATCCGGCTACAAGGGCCGAATCGGCGTGTTCGAGATCATGGAGCTCACCGATGAGATCACACGCCTCTTCCTGCAGCGAGGCGCCGGCAGAGGAGCTGCGACAGCTGGCGCTGGAGCGAGGGATGGTCAGCTTGCGGCGAGATGCTCTGGACAAGGTCGCGGCTGGGATCACGAGCCTCGAAGAGATCGATCGGGTGGTGGTCGTAGATGACGCCAGCCCTCCGCGCGCGATCGTGCTCGTGCTCGACAGCGTCGGCGTCGGCGCGCTTCCGGATGCTGACCGACTACGGCGACGAGGGGTCCAACACCATCGGCAACACCTCGCGGGCGGTCGGTGGACTGGCGATGCCCAACCTCCGGGCGATGGGCCTGGGCAACATCACGGACATCGACGGGGTGCCTCCGACAGCGACCCCTACTGCCTCGTGGGGCAAGAACGCCGAGGCGTCTGCTGGCAAGGACACGACGACCGGCCACTGGGAGATGATGGGGCTTCACCTGACCTCGGCGTTCCCGACCTACCCGGACGGCTTCCCTCCTGAGGTCATGGACGAGTTCTGAGAGCGTACCGGCCGAGGGTGGCTCGGCAACTACGCGGCGAGCGGCACCGAGATCATCCAGGACCTCGGCGACGAGCACGTCGCGACCGGCATAGCCGATCGTCTACACGAGCGCGGACTCGGTGTTCCAGATCGCCGCTCACGAGGACGTCATCCCCATCGAGGACCTCTACGAGATGTGCGCGTACCGCCCGAGAGATGCTCGTCGGCGAGCACTCGGTCGGTCGCGTGATCGCACGGCCCTTCGTGGGCCCGGACGAGAGCGGTGCCTATCGTGCGCACGCACCGGCGCCGCGACTTCGCGGTGAAACCCTTCGAGCCCACGGTGCTCGACAGGCTTGCTCGAGGTCGGCATCACGTCGTATGGCGTGGGCAAGATCGGCGAGATCTTCGGCTGGCAGGGCATCTGCGAGTCGCCGCATGTCACCGACAACATGGACGGCTTCGACAAGCTCGTCGAGCGGGTCGGCTCGGCGGAGCAGGGCTTCGTCTTCGCCAACCTGGTCGACTTCGACATGCTGTGGGGCCATCGCAATGACGTGGAGGGCTATGCACGCGGGCTCGAGGCCGTCGATAGCCGCGATGCCCGAGCTCCTGGACGCCATGATCGAGGGCGACCTCTTCATCATGACGGCCGATCATGGATGCGACCCGACGACCGGGTCCACCGATCACAGCCGCGAGTACACTCCGCTGATCGCGAAGATCAAGGGCGTCGACACCGGGGTCGATCTTGGGTACCCGGCAGACCTTCTCCGACATCGGCGAGACGGTTCTGGACTTCTACGGGGCCGCGGGAGCCTGCGGGCGGGGTACGTCGTTCCTGAGTGAGGTGCGCGACGCATGAGTGAGGCAGCCTTCACCGAGCTCATCGCAGCCAAGCGAGACGGTGGCACACACACGCAGGCCGAGATGGACCGCATCGTCCTCGAGTTCGCTGCCGGGACGATACCCGACTACCAGATGTCCGCGTGGATGATGGCTGCGCTTCTCAGCGGCCTCTCGCATGAGGAGACCGTCTGGATGACTGATGCCATGGTGAGATCGGGCACGGTGGTCGACCTGTCCGGCATCCCCGGCGTGAAGGTAGACAAGCACTCCACGGGCGGCGTCGCGGACACGACGACACTCGTGCTCGCGCCGCTGGTCGCAGCATGTGGCGTGCCGGTGGCAAAGATGTCGGGTCGCGGGCTCGGTCACACCGGAGGGACGCTCGACAAGCTTGAGTCCATACCCGGCATGCGCATCGAGCTCTCTCCAGATGAGTTCATCCAGCAGGTTCTCGACGTCGGCGTCGCCGTGGTGTCTCAGAGTCCCGATATCGATCCGGCGGACAAGAGGATGTATGCCCTCAGAGACGTCACTGCGACTGTTCCATCCATCCCGCTGATCGTCGGCTCGATCATCTCCAAGAAGATCGCAGGAGGCGCA
Source organism: uncultured Actinomycetes bacterium (assembly GCA_963850695.1). Taxonomy (GTDB): domain Bacteria; phylum Actinomycetota; class Coriobacteriia; order Anaerosomatales; family CAWKMJ01; genus CAWKMJ01. The sequence continues at coordinate 676,484 of CAWKMJ010000002.1, read as the reverse complement.
GACGCCATCGTCCTCGATGTGAAGGTGGGCTCCGGCGCGTTCATGAAGACAGAGAGCGATGCCCGTGAGCTCGCCTCTGAGCTCACGCGGGTCGGCAACGCCCTTGGCAAGGACGTCGAGTGCCTCATGACCGACATGGACCAGCCACTCGGCATGGCCGTCGGCAACTCGCTCGAGGTCACCGAGGCCATCGAGACGCTGCGCGGAGAGGGGCCCGAGGCCCTGACCGAGCTGTCCCTGGTATTCGGCGAGCGGATGCTCGTTCTGGGCAAAGTGGCCGAGGACACCGCACAGGCGCGCGCGCTTCTCGAAGACGCCATCACTTCCGGACGGGCACTCGACACGCTTCGCCAGATGGGTTGACGCCCAGGGCGGCGACCCGCGTGTGGCCGAGGACACCTCGCTCCTCCCGCTGTCGTCTGAGTCTCGCGAAGTGACAGCGGCGTCGGCTGGCGGTCGTCGAGTCATTCGATGCCGAGGGCGTCGGGCGCTCGGCCATGCTCCTCGGCGCGGGTCGCAGGACCAAGGAGGATGTCATCGATCCCGGTGCGGGACTGGTTCTCGACGTGAGGATCGGCGATGACGTCGCACGCCGGCGACGTACTGGCAACCATGTACGCAGCGTCAGAAGCGCTCTTCGATGACGCGGAGACGCTTCTTCGCGCGAGCATCAGGATCGGCGCCGGCCCTGCCGAGGCGCCCACGCTCTTCCACCAGCTCTAGGAGGTCACGTGCAGGTAGTCGTGGGACACGCGAACCCCGACTTCGACGCGTACGCCTCGACCGTGGCCGCGACCAAGCTCTTCCCAGGATCGCGTCGGGGTCTTCCTTGGCACCCAGAACGCGAATGTCCGCGCCTTTCATCACCTCCACGAGGAGTTCCTCGACTTCGTCGATCTTCGCGGCCTCGACATGGATCGCATCGAGCGCCTGGTCATGGTCGACACTCGTGACCCTGACAGGATCGGCGAGTTCCGTGACGTTGCGCTCGACCCGGACGTCGAGGTCATCGTCTACGACCACCACCCCAGTGCCGAGGGCGACCTCACGGGGGTCCAGGACCGCAGTCTGGAGGTGGGTGCAACAACGTCCATTCTCGTGCATGAGATCAATCGCCAGGGTGTCGCCCTGACCCCGCTTGAGGCCTCCGTTCTGCTGCTCGGCATCCATGAGGACACCGGTTCTCTGACCTACCCCGGTTCAACGGCCTACGACGCCGAAGCCGCCGCGTTCCTCATGACCCAGGGCGCCGACATGGAGGTCCTGAACCAGTTCCTCAGCCGCACACTCGATGAGGAGCAGCGCGCACTGCTCGCGTGAGCTCACCGACTCACTGGAGGTCTGGGACATACACGGCCAGGACGTCGCTGTCGGGACCGCCGTCGCTGACCAGTACGTCGACTCGGCAAGCGTGCTGACCCACTACATCGTCGAGGACATGGGGTTCCGGGTCGCGATCGCTGTGGTAGAGATGCCCGAGCGGCTCCAGATCGTTGCCCGCAGCCGCCTGCATGAGGTCGATGTGGGTGCAGTGCTCACCAGACTCGGCGGGGGAGGACACGCTCAGGCGGCATCGGCGGGATTCAAGGACGTCAGACTCGAGGAGGCCGTCGCGACGGGTGAGGGAAGCCCTTGAGGCGGAGGTCCATCCACCGCTCGTAGCCGAGGACATCATGTCCCGCCCCGTTCGCACGATCAGCCCTGAGACGCCCATGGCCGAGGCCAAGGAAGACATGATGACATGGGGACATGGGGGCCTCCCGGTCGTTGAGGACGGAGCCCTCGTGGGCCTCGTCACTCGCAAGGACGCCGACAAGGCCAGCCGGCACGGACTCGACCACGCCCCGGCCACCGGATTCATGGCCCGCGACATCATCACCGTTCCACCGGACGCATCGATCGCCACCCTTGAGGGCATTCTTGCTGGTCAGGGCATCGGTCGCGTTCCTGTCGTCGTCGGCTCGCGAAATCATCGGCATCGTCACGCGCAAGGACCTTCTCCGCGCCGAGCACGGCGACGAGTACCTCGATCGCAGACTGCCCAGAGCACATGCTGAGTCGAGTCAGCGCTTTCTCGCCTCCGTGGAGTCCATTCTGCCCGACCGATGCCCGCTCGGCCCTGCGCGACATCGGCAAGCTCGCCCAAGAGCGAGGTGTTCGGGCCCACGTCGTCGGCGGCTTCGTGCGAGACATGCTCCTCTCTCACCCCAATCTCGACATCGACGTCGTCATCGAGGGCGACGCCGTCGAGTTCGCCGAGGCTGCCGCCGAGTCGATGGGAGCGCGGGTCAAAGTGCATCGCCGCTTCGGCACCGCCATCCTCGTGCTCTCCCATACGCTTCATGTCGATGTCACCAGCGCGCGGACCGAGTACTACACCCGCCCTGGGGCTCTTCCCACCGTGGAACGGTCCTCCCTGCGCCAAGACCTCCTTCGTCGCGACTTCTCGGTCAACGCCATGGCGGCCTGCATCAATCCCGATCTGCTTCGGTGCCATCGCCGATCCCTTCGGCGGACTGCACGACCTCGAGCGCGGCAGTCTACGCGTTCTCGCACTCACTGTCGTTCGTCGAGGACCCGACGCGCGTGCTCCGGGGCGCGCGCTTCGAGTCCAGGTATGACTTCGCCATGGACGCCTCCACTGAGGAACTCGCTCGCAGGGCCGTCGAGATGAACATGCTTGCCGAGGTGAGCGGCGCCCGCATCCGGGAGGAGATGCTCGACATCATCGACGAGGAGCATCCCGCTGATGTCTTCCTTCGGCTCGAAGACCTCGGAGTGCTGCCCCTTCTTCTCCCTGAAGGATGCCCATCCCGAGAAGTGCATCGGGGCTCTCGCGTTGACCACGCGGGGATACAAGGTCTTGAGCAGAAGATTCCCTCGTACCCCACGCCGTCGGGTGACCCTTGTCGCCTCCCTGGCAAGCGACTCCGATCGCCAGGATGCGGAGAAGTGGCTCAACCATCTCCGCTTCGGCCGCGAGTACTCGGAGCCAGCGATCGCGGTGGCCGAGAAGGCGCCTGCTGTGATGAAGACGCTGCGGGATGGCAGGAAGATGAGGGACAGTCGCCTGTACCGGACGCTCGACGGCCTTCCCGATGAGACCCTCGTCTACATGTGGTCGTCAGGGGATGAGCGCGCCCGTGGCCGGATCGAGCGCTTCCTCGACGTCCTGTCGCAAGGTCCGCCCTGATGTGAGCGGTGACGACCTCATGGCCGAGGGGGTGCCTCCAGGGCCGAAGTACTCCGCTATACTCTCTCAAGCGCTCGACGACCGACTCGATGGCAAAGCTGTCGGCAGGGAAGCCGAGCTCGCCAATCTCAAGCGGCTGGTACGCAGGAATCTGGACGTCGAAGGAGCACTGACGCCCTACACATGGAACTGTCCACGCTTCTTCAGTATGGATTGCAGTTCCTGGTCGCTGTCCCCGCTATCGTCTTCCACGAGGTCGCCCACGGCTATGCAGCCCTCTACCTCGGCGACCCGACCGCCAAGAACGAGGGGCGGCTGTCCCTCAACCCCCTGAAGCACATCGATCCCTTCGGCACCATCATTCTGCCGCTTCTGATGATCGTTGCACTGGGCGCAGGATTCGGATACGCCAAGCCGGTGCCCGTGAACCCGAGGTACTTCAAGGACTATCGCAAGGGGATGTTCATCACCGCGCTAGCGGGGCCGGCGACGAACCTTGCGCTGGCCGCAGTGGCGGGACTCCTCTTCAGGATCGGCCTGTCCCTCGTATCGGGTGTCGGGCGAGTCCACAACATTCATGACGATCGCAGCTATCGCGTTGGAGGGGTTGTTCTTCTTCGCTTCGATCAACCTCGTTCTGCTCTTCTTCAACCTGATCCCTATCCCGCCACTCGACGGCTCGCGAGTCATTCCGCTGTTCCTTCCCGATAGCGCAATGCCGGCCTATCACAAGCTGGAGTCGCTACGGGTTCATCATCATCTTCGGGCTGCTGCTGGTCGTTCCTCGGGTGTTCGATATCGATCCCGTGGGCGCCTACTTCTCATTCACGGTCGAACCGCTCATGAGGCTCTTCACGGGCCTCTAGCGTTCGCCAAGCCGAGAGCCTCGCGCCCTCCTTGCGGTACAATCCGTTTCGCACACATCGACCTGCCACGACGCACACAGGGAGCCACACGACACATGTCCAAGAAGCGCATTCTGACCGGCTACCGGCCGACCGGCCGTCTCACGCTCGGCCACTGGTTCGGCAACCTGCTCAGCATGCGTGAGCTGCAAGAAGAGTTCGACGCGTACTACTTCGTCGCCGACTGGCATGCTCTGACCTCGGACTGGCAGGACACCTCGGCCATCCGCAGCTACACCGAGGAGATGGTCCTCGACTGGGTTGCTGCCGGCATCGATCCGGAGAAGGCGACGATCTACCGCCAGTCCGACGTGCCCGAGGTCGCCGAGCTCACGCTGTATCTCACGATGGTCACGCCGATGGCCTGGCTCGAGCGCGTGCCGTCCTACAAGGAGCAGCGCGAGCAGATCACCGACAAGGACCTCGGCAACGCCGGCTTCTTCCTCTATCCGCTTCTGCAGGCGGCAGACATCACCATCGTCAACGGTGATGTCGTCCCGGTGGGAGAGGACCAGCTCCCGCACCTCGAGCTCACGCGTGAGGTCGTGCGCCGATTCAACAACGTCGTACGGCGACCTGCTCGTCGAGCCTGACGGCCAAGATCGCCAAGGAGGGCGCTCGCGTTCCGGGCACCGACGGCCGGAAGATGAGCAAGTCCTACGGCAACGCCATCTACCTCTCCGAGACAGCCGAGGAGACCACCAAGAAGATCATGAGCATGGTCACCGATCCTGCGCGCAAGCGCAAGGACGACCCGGGTGACCCGGACGTCTGTCCCCTGCATCAGATCCACAAGCTCATCGGGGACGCGGAGGCCATCGCCGAGTGGGACGCGTGCTGCCGCGCGGGATCGTGCGGCTGTGTGGCGCACAAGAAGGCGCTCGCCGAGGAGCTCAACGCGTACCTCGGCTGACTTCCGGAGCCCGTCGCCAGGAGCTTGCCGCCCAGCCTGATCGTATGCGTGGGATGTTCTTCGGCGACGGTGCCGCACGTGTCCGGCCTGCTGTCGACGGAGCTGATGGGGTCGGTGCGCCGAGCCATGCACGTAGACGCCGGCTAGGACCGCCGATGGCCTACACCGTCAAGACACAGGTCTTCGAGGGTCCGTTCGACCTGCTGCTCCACCTCGTGTCCAAGCAGAAGCTCGACGTGAGCAGCTATCTCGGTCGTCGACATCACCGACCAGTACCTCGAGCACGTCGATCGCATGCAGGAACTCGACCTCGATGTCGCAAGCGACTTCCTGCTGGTCGCAGCGACGCTGCTCGAGATCAAGGCCGCAAGCCTTCTGCCCGAGGAGATCGACTACACCGGCGACGAGCTCGATGACCTGTCTCCCGAAGACGCGCGGGAGCTGCTCGTTGCGCGCCTGCTCGCCTACAAGCAGTTCAAGAACATCTCCGGTGAGCTTGGCGGCGCGGATGGAGTCGCGAGTCGACGGATGCACCCGCGTCAGGCAGGGCTCGAGTCTGACTTCCTCAAGCTCATGCCTGACTACCTCGAAGGCATCACGCTGCGCGGTCTTGCGGTCATCTGCGCCGACCTCGAGCACCGTCGCGAGGTCTTCCTGCTGCAGGCCGAGCATGTGGCGTCACAGCCGATCTCCCTCGAGCTTCACGCCGAGAGCGTCTCGCGCACTCTCGCAGCAAGAGGGACCGTCGGCTTCATGGAGCTGCTCGGTGACGATCCCACTCCCGAGCTGGTCGTCGTCACGCTGCTGGCCATTCTGGAGCTCTACAAGCGGGGGATGGCCGACCTGCGCCAAGACGAACTGCACGGCGATATCATCGTGACTGCGGTCGACAGGGAAGGCCTCGAGTACCAAGACGATGCCTTTGGCCAGCACGATGAGGAAGATCGAGGAGTAGCGGTGAGTGTACCTATTCAGTTGCGCGGCGCCGTCGAGGCGCTTCTGTTCGTTTCGGATGAGCCGGTGTCCGCGGCCCGGATCGCCCGCGTGCTTGACGCCAAGGAGTCCGAGGTCTCCAAGGCTCTCGCCGAGATCGCCGAGGACTGCGCGAACAACGAACGCGGTTTCCAGCTGCGCGAAGTCGCTGGCGGCTGGCGCTTCTTCACACACCCCGCCTACCACGAGAGCATCGAGCAGTACGTCCTTTCGTGGGACACGCGACGGCTCTCCCAGGCCGCACTCGAGGCACTGGCGGTCATGGCCTATCACCAGCCAGTGACCCGCCAGGGCGTCAACGCCGTGCGCGGAGTCAACTCGGAGGGCGTCATCTCCTCCCTCGTGGACAAGGGCCTCGTCCGCGAGGTCGGCCGCGACAAGAACCAGGGCAACGCGATCACCTACGGCACCACCCGCACCTTCCTCGAGAAGTTCGGCCTCAAGGACCTGAGCGATCTGCCGCCGCTTGAGGAGTTCGCACCCGACCCGAAGACAGAGCGCGCGATTCGTGAGCGCCTGAGCGCACTGGACGGTTCCTCCTTCGGCGAGGAGTCACCAGATCTCGATGACGAGGCTGACTTCGACACCCAGGATGAGACCGCGCACTCTGGCGACACGGTCGATGGCCCCGACGACAGTGCTGAACTTCCCGACGAGCCGCCTTCATCTCCCGACGAAGAGAAGACCGAGGACGGAGAAGAGCCCGCCGATGCAGGCGCCGAGTGACGGACCAGGTTCTGACGCCCCGGCCTCGATGCGTCTCCAGAGGTTCCTGGCCCGAGCCGGGGTGGCATCCCGCCGCAAGGCAGAAGAGCTGATATCTGCGGGGCGGGTCGCGGTCAACGGAGAGGTCGAGACCGTTCTCGGGACGACCGTGGATCCGAGATCTGACAGGGTCGAGGTAGACGGCCAGCCGGTCACTCTGACACTCGAACACGCCTACTACCTGCTCAACAAGCCCACCGGGTACGTGACGACCATGTCCGACCCGCAGGGGCGCGCCACCGTGACCGACTCTGATCCCGGATGATTCCCGGCTCTTCCCGGTAGGTCGCCTCGACATGGATACCTCGGGGGCTCTACTCTTCACCTCCGATGGCGAGTTGGCCCATCGTCTCGCTCACCCGTCCTTTCACGCGACCAAGGTCTACCGCGCCCGTGTTCGGGGCATCCTGACGGCCGAGGAAGCCACTCGTCTCGCTCGGCGGCGTCACCCTGGATGACGGTCCCACGCGACCGACGGAGGTGGAGATCCTTCGAGCCGACGACCGGCGCCACCGACGTCCGAATCGTGCTGCGAGAGGGTAGGAAACGACAGGTGCGCAGGATGTTCGATCAGGTCGGTCACCGTGTGATCCATCTCCACCGCGAGTCGTTCGGTCCGCTCGTTCTGGGTAATCTTCCAGAAGGGGATGTTCGAGAGCTCGACCTCACACGAGGTCGGCGCGAGCTCAAGCAGACTGTAGGAATGGAGCCCTGACATGGGTCTTGTAGTGATCACTGGTGGTGCCCGCAGCGGGAAGTCGGGAGTCGCGGCCCGCCTGGCCGAGCGCTGCACGGGCGATGTCAAGGTCGTCGTCTTCGGTGATTCTCGCACCGACCCCGAGATGGCCGAGAGGATCCGTCGCCATCAGGAGGAACGCCCTGAGGAATGGCACGTCCTTGAGGCGCGGACCTCTGTGGAGTGGACAGACCGATGCGCCACCGACACGGTCATCCTTGACTGTCTCGGCACACTGCTTGGCCGAGTCATGGAAGAGACTCTTGAGCGAGATGGGCGGCGGCGGACTCGGTGATGTCAGCGAGCTGCCCCCCGGCTACGAGGCTCAGGTTCAGCGTCGATTCGCACCCATCGTCGGATGGCTGCTCAGGCGTATCGATCACACCATCGTCGTCACGAACGAGGTGGGCGACGGGATCGTCCCTCCGTACGCCACAGGTCGCGTCTTCCGCGACATTCTCGGCCGTGCGAACCGCTCTCTGGTCGATCGCGCAGAGAAGTCCTACCTCGTAGTCGCCGGCCGTCTGATCGAGCTCACGCGGCTTCCTTCCGACGCCGTCTGGCCATGGCACGAAAAGGGCTGTGACTAGGCGTATGCCCCGTGACCGGGAGGGCCAGCTCTCGCGACTCGTTGACGACGTCGCCCCGCTTGATCCCGCCGAGGACGGCGTCTTCTGGGACCACCTCGACTCCCTGACCAAGCCCCCACGCTCACTCGGCCGTCTCGAGGATATCGCGGTCCATGTCGCTCGCATCCAGAAGACCGTGCGTCCTGACGTCTCGAGCGAAGACCCTCATTCTCGCCGCGGGGGACCACGGCGTTGTGGCTGAGGGTATCTCCCGCTATCCGCAGGAAGTCACCGCGCAGATGGTAGCCAACTTCGCATCCGGCGGAGCTGCTATCAACCAGATCGCCGAGGCGAGCGGGATCGATCTTGTCGTCGCCGATGTCGGGGTCGCAGCTGACGCCACTCACTGGCCTGGAGTGGTCGATGTTCGAGTCGCCGCCGGCACCGAGAACATGGCTCTCGGACCTGCAATGACGCGAGACCAGTGTGCCGTTGCCGTCTCTGCCGGTGCGGGTCTGGCTCACGAGGCCATTCACGCGGGGACTACCCTGCTCGGCATAGGTGAGATGGGTATCGGCAACACGACGGCCGCAGCAGCCCTTACGGCTGGGCTCACGGGCACAGCACCCTCAGAGGTCGTGGGACCCGGTACGGGTCTGGATGATGACGGAGTCGCACGCAAGATCGCGGTGGTCGAACGTGCACTCGAAGTGAACGAGCTCGATGCCGACGACCCGCTTCGGGGTCCTGGCATCACTCGGTGGCCTTGAGATCGCGGCTCTCGTCGGAGTCGTGGTGGCAGCAGCGGCAGAGAACACGCCCATCGTGATAGACGGGTTCATCTCGAGCGCCGCTGCGCTTGCGGCAGTCAGGATCTGCCCGCACTGCTCGGGCTACCTGATCGCATCACACCGATCGGTCGAGCCTGGTCACTCCCTCGTCCTCGAGGCACTTGGGCTCGAACCCCTTTTCGATCTGCGAGATGCGACTGGGAGAGGGAACAGGCGCGGCGCTCGCGATGAACATCGTCGAGGCAGCATGCAAGGTGATGTCAGGAATGGCCACGTTTGCCGAGGCAGGCGTCTCTGACGAAGAGCCCCGGGGGGAGATGTCGTGAGCCTCTTCGCGTCGATGCGAACGGCGTTCACGCTCATGACCGCCATTCCTCTGGGTGGGGGAGACGATCACCAGACTTCGCCCGACGTTGCTGCTTTCTTCCCGTGGGTCGGATGGCTGATAGGCGGCGTGGCCATCTTCGCGGCCGAGGCCGTGCGGGCCGCCTCGGCCGTGTGGGGAAGCGATTCGATACTGTCGACGGGCGGCTATCTTCTCGGCGCCCTGATCGTCGCATCGACCGCACTCGCGACCCGGTTCCTCCACTGGGACGGACTCGCCGACACCGCAGACGCCTTCTGGAGCGGCGGAGATGCGGCGCGCAAGGCTCGAGATCATGTCCGACAGCGCTACCGGTGCATTCGGTGCCACTGCGGTGGCCCTGATCGCCATCACGCAGGTCACGGCGTACGGTGCGCTCTTCAGCTCTCCGGCCCGGCTGGGCTTCATCGTGTTCGCCGCCCCGGTCATGGCCCGCTGCTCGGCTTCGTTCGCCGCGTGGCTCGGTCACCCGCTCCGCACAGATGGACTCGCTGCTCAGATCATGGGCAAGCCGAGCGTGCCGGCGCTCGTCATCTGGCTCATCGGTGTTCTGGTCCCGATGCTGATCGTCTGGCGGGCGCATGAGGTTCCCGGCCTCATCTGGGCGATCATCGCTCTTGTCTGCGCGGCTGTCGTGCCGCATCTCATCGCCCGCCGCATCGGCGGAGTGTCGGGAGACGTCATGGGCGCAAGCATCCTCCTCACCGAGACCATCATTCTTGTCGTCGCCGGGCTTGGGAGCACACTGTGAGTACCGAGAGCCACATCCTTCTTGTGAGACATCCCGAGACCGAGGCCAACGTGAGCGGCCGATACGTGGGCCGAGGCGACGCCCCGCTCACCGAGCTCGGGGACGAGCAGGCGGGCCGTCTTGTCACAGCGATCTCTGAGTGGGACCCGGACTCCATCTGGTCAAGCCCGCTCCCGCGCGCGCTCAATGTTGCCACCGAGACCGCCGCGCGATGCGGCGCTACGCTCGTCGTCGAGCGAGCGTCTCACGGAGCTCGATTTCGGTGACGCCGAAGGTCTCACCTACGACGAGACGGTCGACCGCGGGATCGAGTTCGCGTTTCGAAGCCAGCATGCTCCCGTCGCCCCGGGCGGGGAGTCCCGACACGACATCCTGTTGCGAACCTCTCGCGTGCTGGCCGACGCGCGGCAAGCCTCCTCGCGCCTGGCGATCGTGACACACGGAGGGGTCTTCCGCTCGGCGATGGTCGAGCTCCTGGGCCTGCCTCTGGCACACATCTGGACGTTCCACATCCGCAATGCCCAGCTCGCCGAGATTCGCATCGTTGAAGACCAGGCCATGTTGGAGCGATTCGTGCAGGCATAGCCACTTGTCCCCTCCGCTTCGACCTGGGAGAATCCACGATACTCGCCGTTCGCGTGCAGCTGCGGCGGTAGCGCAGGGGAGGCTACGTGGACTGGGATTCTGCCATACGCTCTGAATTGGATGGCATGACCCCGTACTCGCCCGGTCTGCGAGTCGAGTGAGGTCCGCGAGCGCTCCGGGCGAGACACCGATCCTCAAGCTCTCCAGCAACGAGCACGCGTGCGGGCCGTTCCCGAGCGCCATCAGAGCGATGGAGGCCGTCCTTCCGCGCCTCAACCGCTATCCGGACGGCGGGACCCGCGCGCTGAGCGAGGCTCTCTGTGAGAAGCTGAGTGTCGATCCGACGCCACCTTATCGTTGGCAACGGGTCCAACGAGATCATCCGCCTGCTCGCCCAGGCGCTGTGCCGCCCAGGCGACGAGATCGTCTTTGCGTGGCCATCCTTCGTCGTCTATCCGATGGTCGCGCAGATGTTCGGCGCGACGTCGGTCAAGCGTCCCTCTGGCAGAGGGGGAGGTCCACGACCTCGAGGCGATGGCTGGCGGCAGTGACCGAGCGCACGCGCATGATCTTCCTCTGCAACCCCAACAACCCCACCGGTACCGATCTACCACCGCGAAGAGTTCGAGCGGTTCCTCGGCGCCGTCCCGGAGGACCTTGTCGTCGTGATTGACGAGGCCTACTTCGAGTTCGTCACCGACCCGGAGTACCCGGATGCGCTCGCAGTACTTCGACGGTAGGCGACCCCTTGTGGTACTCAGGACGTTCTCGAAGATCTACTCGCTTGCCGGCGCACGTATCGGCTACGGCATCATGCCCGAGCAGCTCGTCGCCGCACTCGACAAGATCCGAGAGCCGTTCAACGTCAACTCGGTCGCTCAGATCGGTGCGTACTACTCCCTGGCCGACGAGGCCGAGGTGACACGCCGACGCGTCGAGAACCAGGAACAGAAGACCTACCTCTACTCGTGCTTCGACCGGCTCGGGGTCTCGTACGTGCCGTCCGAGACCAACTTCGTGTACTTCACGACGGAGCAGACCGGTCGAGGTATTCGAGGCGCTGCTTGGCCAGGGCGTCATCGCTCGGGACTTCGGCACCGCACCGGCGCTCCGCATCGGGGTCGGGACACCCGACGACATGCGCCTCGTCGCAGATGCGTTCGAGGCGGTAGCCGAGGAGCTCGGTGGAGTCTAGATCGTCGCGCCGACGCACGGCCGTTGCGTCCAAGATTCGACGCAACGGTGAGCACAACCAGAGTTGAGGAGCCGATCCCATGCTTGTCGTGATGAAGGACCATGCGTCTGTCGATCGAGATCGACCACGTCGTCGACGTTCTGGAGGAGGCGGGTGCCCAGGCGCACCGCTCTCAGGGCGAGATCAAGACGATCATCGGCGTCATCGGTGATCGAGAGACCATCTACGCCCTCGAGCTCGAGGGACTGCCCGGCGTCGAGGAAGTCATCCGCGTCCTCAAACCCTACAAGCTCGTGGGCCGGGACTTCCAGGCCGAGGACACGGTCGTCAAGGTGGGCGAGCACTCCGTCGATCGGCGGAGGCAGCTTCGGCGTCATCGCCGGACCATGCAGTGTCGAGTCCGAAGAGCAGATGATGACCGTGGCCCGCGCGGCGCGAGCTGCGGGAGCCACGATGCTGCGTGGCGGAGCGTACAAGCCGCGCACGAGCCCGTATGCGTTCCAGGGCCTCGGAGTCGAAGGCCTCAAGATGCTTCGTGCCGCTTCGGACGAGACCGGGCTGCCCGTCGTGACCGAGGTCCTCGACGTCGAGATGCAGAGACGGTGGCCGAGTACGCCGACGTTCTCCAGGTCGGCGCTCGCAACATGCAGAACTTCATGATGCTCGACGAGCTCGGCAAGATGGGCAAGCCGGTCCTCCTCAAGCGAGGGCTGGCAGCGACGATCGAGGAGCTCATGTCCGCCGCCGAGTACATTCTCAAGGGCGGCAACCGCGATCTCATCCTGTGCGAGCGCGGTATCAGGACCTTCGAGACCTACACTCGCAACACTCTCGATCTAGCCGGTGTCGCTGCGCTGAAGCAGCTCACCCACCTGCCCGTCATCGTCGACCCCTCCCACGCGACCGGCCGCCGCGACCTCGTCGCTGTGATGTCGCGAGCTGCCGTCGTCGCGGGAGCTGATGGCGTCATGGTCGAGGTGCATCCCGATCCCGAGCACGCCAAGTGCGACGGTCCGCAGTCGCTCGATCCTCCAGAGTTCGAAGATCTGATGTCCGGTATGGGTCCCCTTATGGATCTCACCTCCAAGACCCTTGGGTGGGTGTGATGGGATTCCGTTCTGTTGCCGTCATAGGCCTGGGTATGGTCGGGGGCTCGTTCGCTGGCGCCGCCGCTCGCAGGTCCGATGCGCCCACGATCTACGGCATCGATGTGGACGCCGACGCCTGCGCCCTCGCCCTTGAGATGGGCCTCGTCTCGGAGGCCGCAACGCCCGACTCGGAGCAAGCGCGTCAGTGGACGAGCGCCGGGGGAGTCGATCTCGTGGTCTTGGCCACGCCTGCCCTCGTCACCGAGCAGTGGATTCGCAGCACTCGGCGACCAAGGCTTCGCCGGCGTCGTCACCGATGTCGCATCGACCAAGGGCGGCGTCTTGCAGGCTGCGCGCGACCACCTCGGAGACAGACGCCTCCTTCGTGGGAGGCCACCCCATGGCCGGCTCGGAGCGCAGCGGGATCGGCGCAGCGCGCGCCGACCTGTTCGACGGCGCGTACTACGCCCTCACGCCGACTCCCGAGACCGACATGGATGCCTATCGGCGCGTCCACTCCTTCGTGTCTGCCCTGGGAGCCCGGGTCATCTCGGTCGATGCTGCCGCACACGACGAGGCGGTCGCCATCATCAGTCACGTCCCGCATGTGGCGGCTGCAGCCCTCGTCGACCTCGCCAAGTCCCACGCCGGGGAGGGCGATGAGCTGCTGCGTCTTGCGGCCGGTGGCTTCAAGGACACAACCCGCATAGCCGCCGGGAGTCCGGAGCTCTGGACCGGGATCTGTCTGGACAACGCCTCAGCCGTCTCTGACGGGCTCGATGAGTTGACCCGACGTGCTGGCGACCTTCTCGCAGCTGGTCCGAGCCGGAGACGAACAGGGTGTCCGGGCCTGGCTCGAAGATACGGCCGAGGTCCGCCGTTCGCTGCCGGCACAGTGGGTCCCGGCTACCGAGGACCTCACCGAGCTGCTCATACCGGTCTCTGACCGGCCTGGCGTCATCAGTGAGGTCACGAGTGCTGTCGGCCGGTTCGGCTGCAACATCGAAGCCATCGAGATCGACCACCAATCCGAGGACACTGCGGTACTCGTGCTCGTCCTGACCGACGAAGGGGACATGGAGTCCCTCGTCGCCGATCTGGGCGACAGGGGATTCGAACCACGCCTGCGGCCTCTGGAGGGATGACCTTGATCGTCGAGATATCGCGGGCGGAGACCCCGCTGGCCGGAACGGTGACGCCCCCCGGGGACAAGTCCCTGTCTCACCGGGCCGTTCTGTTCGCTGCCATCGCCGAGGGAACAAGCACGCTCACGGGCGTCCTGGATAGCGCGGACGTCCGTTCGTCGATCGGCTTCGCGGCCGCCATCGGTGCCGAGGTATCCCTCGACCCCGGTGTTCGGGGCCTGCACGGAACGGTCACTGGCCGAGGCCGGCGTGGACCACATGTCGTCGTCGATGACATCGACTGCGGCAACAGCGGCACCACCTGTCGCCTCGGCATGGGAATCGTTGCAGGTTGGCCCGTTCGCGCGCATCTCACCGGTGATGCATCTCTGTCCACGCGACCGATGCGCAGGATCGCCAACCCTCTCGAAGCGATGGGAGCGAGACATCGCAACGACCGAGGGCCACCTGCCGCTCACGGTCAGGGGTGCCGCACTGGAATCGATCGACTACGCTTCACCCGTCGCTAGTGCCCAGGTCAAGAGCGCCATTCTCCTCGCGGGCCTCCGTGCCTCCGGAACCACGCGAGTCACCGAGCCCGCCCTCAGTCGTGACCACACCGAGCGTCTGCTTCCCGCCTTCGGTGTGAAGGTCAACGTTGTTGCCGACCAGTCAGCGGTCGAGGTGGTCGGCGGACAGGATCTTTCGGCTACCACGATTGACGTCCCCGGTGACCCGAGCTCGGCCGCCTTCCACGCAGCGGCAGCGGCCATCGTCCCTGGAAGCCAGATTCGCATCGAGAACGTCTCCCTCAACATCACACGCACTGGGTTTCTCCGGGTTCTCGAGAGGATGGGCGTCGACATCGAGATCGATGTTCACGATCCTCATGCCCCTGAGCCCGTCGGCACGCTGGGGATCTCGGCTCCTGCGTCCCTCGCTCCCACGACGATCGGGCCGTCCGAGGTTCCATCTCTTATCGACGAGATCCCTGTCCTCGCAGTCGTTGCGGGCGCGGCGAGCGGGGTCACGAGGTTCGAAGGGGTAGGGGAGCTTCGGGTCAAAGAGTCCGATCGACTCGCAGCGATCCAGGATGCGCTGCACGCACTCGGCGCAGAGACAGACGTCGAAGATGACGTTCTGAGTGTTCGCGGCGTGCCTTCGTTCTCAGGGGCGCGTCTTGATTCCCTCGGCGATCATCGCCTTGCCATGGCGTGGGCTGTCGCTGGTCTTCGTGCCACGACGCCCGTAGTGGTCGAAGGTTTCGAGGCGGTCGATGTCTCGTACCCGACCTTCCTCGACGATCTCCACTCGCTCTGCGGCTGATGCTCGGGGGATGCGAGATACTATGTTCGCCAACGCCGATGAGAGATTGGACGTGCCGTTGATCGTCGCCATCGATGGGCCCGCAGGGTCCGGCAAGTCGACAGTTGCCAAGGCGGTCGCCACGCGACTCGGCATGCACTACCTCGACACCGGAGCCATGTACCGAAGCGTGGCGTGGAAGGCACTCGAGGAGGGCGTGGACCTCGACGATGAGGCAGCCCTGGGTCAACTTGCCAGCTCGATGGTCATCTCCTTCGAGCACGAGAATGGTCAGCCTCTTCCGACTCGAGTCGTCGTTGACGGCGATGATGTCACCGCAGCGATCAGAACCCCGCTCGTAGACGCGTCGGTCAGTGCGGCGTCTCGTCCCCCCAGCGTGCGCGCCGCGATGGTCGATGCGCAGCGCGCGGTGGGAGAGGGCCGAGACCTCGTCGCTGAGGGCCGCGATATCGGGACGGTGGTCTTTCCCGACGCGCCGGTCAAGGTCTACGTGACGGCCACTCCAGAGGAACGTGCGCGCCGTCGCTATCTCGAACTTGTCGAGCGAGGTGAGGACGTCGAGCAGCAGACGGTCCTCGATGCGATCCAGGCTCGTGATGGAGCGGACTCGACGCGCGAGGTGAGCCCGCTGGCAGCCGCCGAGGACGCACACATCCTGGACACCACCGGCCTCACGATCGACCAGGTCGTCGACCGGATCGCAGAGCTCGTGGATTCAGCCTCGTGACCACTGGACGCGACTCTACCAAGAATCGCGCAAGTGACCGGTCACGCCCCTACTCGTCCACGGACTATCGCTTCGGACGCTTCTCTCGGAAGTTCCTCATGCCCATCGTGAATGTGGCCTACCGCGTTCGAGTGGTAGGACTTGAGAACATCCCCGATGGGCCCGCACTGCTTGCGGCCAATCATGTCTCGTATGTGGATCCGATCGCCATGTGGGGCAAATCGCCGCGCTATACACACGTGGTCGGCAAATCGGAGCTCTGGGACGTTCCTATGCTCTGGCGAGTGCTGGATGCTGTGGGCGTCATCCCCGTTCACAGGGAGAGCGTCGATCGGACCTTCATCAAGACGGCTACCCGCCTCCTCGACGAGGGCAGTCTCGTCGGCATCTTCCCCGAAGGCACCCGCTATCGCGAGCCCGGGCTCGGCCAAGGGAACGAGGGCGTGGCGTTCATCGCGATGCGCGCTGGTGTCAAGATCGTTCCCATGGGTATCGCCGGGACCGACAAGATATGGCCCGACGAGCATCGGCTTCCTCGCTTCCCACGAGTTACGATGGTCATCGGGGAGCCTATCGATCCGGCGGACTTCATGGATGGTGGACCGCAAGGAACAGGTGACCGCGGTGACAGCCGCCGTCATGGACGCGATCGAGGCGGAGCTCGACCGTGGTGAGAGGATGAACGATGAGAGTTGAGATCGCTCGAGACGCCGGCGTCTGCTACGGGGTCGAGCGCGCGCTCAAGCTGGCCGCCGAGGCCGCCTTGTCCAACGAGACGGTCCACACCCTCGGCCCGCTCATCCACAATCCTCAGGCCGTTCTCGGTCTCAAAGACAGAGGCGTCGAAGTAGCTGCCGCTCTCGACGAGATCGAAGGGGGCACCGTGATCATCAGGTCCCACGGGGTGGACCCCGCGATCATCGACGACGCCGCACGACGAGGTCTCGATGTGATCGATGCCACGTGCCCCTTCGTCTCGGCTGCCCACAAGTGCGCCCGAGAGCTTGCCGAGGGAGGCTACGGTGTCGTGATCGTCGGCGAGGAGGAGCACCCCGAGGTCGAGGGCATCATGGCGCACGCCGGAGGCCGCGCGATCGTGGTCCAGTCTGCCGAGGACCTTCCCGACGAGCTGCCTGCGCGTCGAGTCGGAGTGGTCGTTCAGACCACGCAGCCGCCCGCGCGCCTCGAAGCCGTCGTGGCGGCTCTGCTGCCCCACGTGACCGAGCTGCGCGTCTGCAACACCATCTGCGACGCAACGGCCAAGCGTCAGGCGGCTGCCGAGGAGCTTGCCCGGGAAGTCGACGTCATGATCGTCGTAGGCGGTCACAACTCCGGCAACACCACTCGCCTTGCCGAGATCTCGCGCACCCAGAACTCCCGGACCCACCACGTCGAGACCTCGGCCGAACTCGATCCTTCCTGGTTCGAGGGTGCTGAGACCGTCGGCGTGACCGCAGGAGCATCGACACCCGATGAGCAGATGGCGGATGTGGTCTCCGCCATCGAGACGGTGGCGTGATGATGCCCGCCTCGCGCGCTTCGTATGGGCGTGAGTCGCGGCCTCGAGGTTCCGAAGTCGTCGCCGTCCTGCCCCAAGGTCCCGGCGCGCGCGCCGGCATCGCCGTGGGTGATGTTCTCGTGTCCGCGAACGACATCGCCATGCGAGACGTCATCGACTGGCAGTGGGTAGCTGACGGTCCGGTCGTATCGGCTGAGTTCCGCGATCCCGAGGGTCACACACGAGAGATCGCCATCGACCAGAGACCCGGGTGAGTCGTGGGGTCTCGAGTTCGCTGAGGCCGTCTTCGACGGGGTTCGCGTCTGCCGCAACGACTGCATCTTCTGCTTCATGTCGCAGCTGCCCGCCGACATGCGTCCGTCCCTCTATCTGCGCGACGACGACTACCGCCTCTCGTTCCTCCAGGGCAACTTCATTACGCTCACCAATCTCAATGAGGACGACGTACAGCGCATCATCGAGCAGCGTCTCTCGCCGCTCCACGTCTCCCTCCATGCGGTCGATCCCTCTGTTCGAGAGCGCCTCGTCTGCACCCGGGGGGACGACACCGCCCTAACCAACCTCGATGCCCTGCTCGACGCAGGCATCGTCATCCACATACAGATCGTGCTCGTCCCGGACGTCAACGACCTAGAGGTCCTCGACGAGACACTCGCGTGGCTCGGCGACCGAGCAGGCATCGCATCTGTCGGCGTCGTCCCTGTGGGCTACACCGACCACCAGCACACGCTCACCAACTCGTACTCCGATCCGGAGACCGCGTGCGGGTTCCTCGACTGGCTCCAGGTGCGGCGGGTTGAGTTCGACCGCACACGCGGCACCGGGTGGCTTCAGGTGGCCGACGAGTTCTTTCTCAGTGCCCGTCGCGATGTCCCGGGGGCCGAGTACTACGCCGACTTCCCCCAGTACGAGAACGGTATCGGCCTCGCCCGAGCCTTCATCGATGACTTCGAGGCGGCGCTCGGCGCGCTCGCCCCACGCCGCGACGCTTCTTCCGACCCTGTCACGCTGGTCTCCGGCGACCTCTTTGCCCCGGTCCTCGGTGCGCTGGTCGCCGCCCACCAGCTTCCCGCCGTGACAGTGCTTGCGGTAGACAACCGCTTCTTCGGCGGGAATGTCTCGGTCACCGGTCTCCTCAGCGGCGCAGACATCATCGCCGCTCTCGAGCAGGAGATGTCAGCGCAGCGCCTTCTCCTGCCCGACTGTGTCTTCAACAGCGACGGCGTGACGCTTGGATGACATGACGTTCGACCAGCTAGATCAAGCCACTGACACCCCGCTCACTCTGGTATCCTGTGACGCCACAGCCCTGGTAGACGCTCTCTTCGGCCCGCCCGAGGAAGCCTGACTTCGCGAGGACCATGGGACTCCCACTTGTAGCCGTAGTCGGCCGCCCCAATGTCGGCAAGTCGACGCTCGTCAATCGCATAGCAGAAGCGACCGATGCCATCGTTCATGAGCAGCGGGGCGTTACGCGCGACCGCAGCTATCACAAGGCCGATTGGGCTGGCACGGAGTTCATGCTCGTTGACACCGGCGGCATCGAGCGTTCCACCAGACGACCCCTTCGCTGAGTCGATAGCCCAGCAGGCGATCGTCGCCGCTGAGCAGGCGGATGCCATCATCGTGCTCGTCGATGCGGCGACCGGTCGGCTGGACGGAGACGAGGAGATCGCGCGGAGACTGCAGCGAGCGACCCAGCCGGTGTTCCTGGTCGTCAACAAGATGGACAACCCTGCGGACGACCAGCCGATCCACGACTTCTGGGCGCTTGGCCTCGGAGACCCGTGGCCGGTCTCGGCCACGCATGGACACGGTACGGGTGACATGCTTGATGCCCTCGTCGCTGCCCTGCCGGACTCCGAACCGGCCGAGGAGATCGACGCGATCGACGTCGCGATCATCGGCCGGCCCAATGCGGGCAAGTCTTCGCTCTTCAACCGCCTCACGGGAACCGAGCGCGCTATCGTCAGCGAAGTCGCGGGCACGACACGCGACGCACTGGACGTCCTCATCGAGCGCGAAGATACGTCCTACCGGCTCGTTGACACCGCCGGGATCCGCCGGAAGGCGCAGATCGATCGAGCCGGTCGAGTACTACGGGTTCGTGCGGGCGATGAGGGCCATCGATGATGCTGAGGTCGCGCTGCTTATCGTCGACTCCTCGATCGGCATCACCGACCAGGACCAGCGCGTCGCCCGCTTTGCCAGCGAGCGTGGGTGCGGTCTTGTCGTCCTTCTCAACAAGTGGGACACGGTCTCTGAGGTCGAAGAACGCGACGAGTTGGCCTGGCAGATAGAGGACAAGCTCGGGTTCGTCGGCTACGCGCCGCTTCTGCGCATCTCGGCCCTCACTGGCGCCAAGGTGGGACGCATCTTCGAGGCGATCGATGTCGTCTACGACGCCTACACGCGAGAGATCTCGACGAGTGCGCTCAACAGGATGCTCACAGAGATGCGGGACTTCGGCCATACCGTCTCCAAGCAGGGCAAGAACCTCAAGATCCACTACATGACGCAGACGGGAACATGCCCCCCACGGTTCACGTTCTTCGCCAACCATCCCAAGCTTGTCAATGAGAACTTCCGACGCTATGTCGAGAACCGCATGCGTGAGAGCTTCGATCTCACGGGTACGCCGATCGTGCTCAAGTTCCGTCCCAAGGAGCGATAGTGGAGACCGCCATCCGAGTCGTCGTCGCCTTGGGTGGGGCGTTCCTTCTCGGTTCGATCCCGTTCGCGGTGATCGTGAGCAAGTACGTCTACCATTGCGACATCCGCGACCACGGCTCGGGCAACGCAGGTGCCACCAACGTCTACCGCGTTCTCGGGTGGAAGGCCGGTCTGATCGTCGGGACCCTCGATGTCCTCAAGGGCACGGCAGCCGCCGGTCTCGCCGTCATCCTCATGCGCGGTCAGGTCACACCGGAGATAGCCGACTGGGTCGTGATCGGAGCGGCCCTGGCCGCAATGGCGGGTCACTCGTACTCACCCTGGGTCAAGCTTCGGGGCGGGAAGGGCATCGCCACCGCTGCTGGTGCCCTGCTCATCGTCACGCCGTGGGCGTGGCCGATCCTGCTCTTCAGCTTCGTGGTCGTCGTCTACATCACGCGTATGGTCTCTGCTGGCTCGATCGTCGTGGCCATGGAGTTTCCGATCCTGTGCGTTCTGCTCTACGGCGACAACACGGCCATCGTGATCACCTCGTTCGTGGCCTCAGCGCTCGCGCTCTGGCGTCATCGAAGCAACATCGCCCGCATCTTCTCCGGCGAAGAGGCTAGAATCGACGTGAGGTCCCAGTCACTCAACGACACACTTGGCGAGATGAGCTCATCGTCGGCCGCGCCCGATGAGAGCCCCTGTGAGAAGGAGGACGCAACGTGACGGTTGCCGTCATAGGGTCAGGTTCGTGGGGCACGGCGGTCGCAGGGCTGCTCGGCTCCAAGGACATCGAGGTCTCTTTGTGGTCCCGGGAGGTCGAGATCGCCGAGGGCATCAATGCCGAGCGCCACAATCCCGTCTACCTTCCAGATGTCCTCATCCCCGAGTGCGTCACCGCGAGCCCCGATGTCTCCGAGGTCGTAGCTGGCGCGGATGCCGGTGATCGTGGTGACCCCAAGCCACGGAGTCCGCACGACGGCCGCCGAGTTCGCAGACGCCCTGGGACCCGACACCCCGATCATCTCCCTGGCAAAGGGTGTGGAGCAGGGCACGCTTCTTCGGATGACCCAGGTCCTCGATGATGTCGTGGGCGGACGAGCACCGTCTCGCCGCGCTCTCCGGCCCCAACCATGCCGAGGAGGTCTCCCGTCTCGTGCCCTCGGCCACGGTCGTCGCGGCATATGACGAAGAGGTCGCTCAGCTCTTCCAGGACATCTTCATGGCCCCCACGTTCAGGGTCTACACGAACTCCGACGTCGTCGGCGTCGAGCTCTGCGGGGCGTCCAAGAACGTGGTCGCCGTTGCTGCAGGCGTCTCGGACGGTCTCGGGTACGGCGACAACAGCAAGGCCTCACTCATGACGCGGGGCCTGGCCGAGATGAGCCGTCTGGGCAGCTGCCTTGGCGCCAACCCGCTCACCTACATGGGTCTTGCCGGCGTGGGCGACCTCATCGCAACATGCACGTCTCAACACTCACGCAACCGCGGTCTTGGGCGAGCACGTCGCCCACGGCGGGACGGTGGCTAGCTTCACCGCAGAGACACACATGGTGGCCGAGGGAGCCAAGAGCTGCGTCTCCCTCGATGAGCTCGGCAAGCAGCACGACGTCGAGCTGCCCATCACCCGGCAGGTCCGCGAGGTGCTCCACGAAGGTGCTTCTCTCGAGCAGGCATACGCCGCCTTGCTCGGCCGCGAGGTCCGCGAGGAGCTCTACGGGATGGATCAGGCCGACTGTGCTGAGCCCGGAGAAGGGGGAGCGTTGTGAGCGACCGAGTCCTGATGGCTCCGTCGATCCTCTCGGCTGACTTCTCAAGACTCGGTGAGGCGATCGCGCAGCGTCGAAGAGGGTGGGGCGGACTACGTCCATGTCGATGTCATGGACGGGCACTTCGTCCCCAACCTGACGATCGGCCCACCCGTCATCAAGGCTCTCAAGAAGGTCTGCACCAAGCCGCTCGATGTCCATCTCATGATCGACAACGCTGACTGGACCGTGCAGTGGTATCTCGATGCGGGAGCCGACTCGGTGACGGTTCACATCGAGGCATGCGATCACATCCACCGCGTCGTCCAGAGCGATCCGCGACGCCGGCGCAAGCCCGGCGGTCACCCTCAATCCAGGGACGCCGATCGCAGATGTGGCAGAGGTCCTCGGGCAGGTGGACATGGTGCTGCTCATGAGCGTCAATCCCGGTTTCGGCGGGCAGAAGTTCATCCCTCGGACCGTCGAACGCGTGCGGGAACTCTCGGCCCTCTGCACCGAGCAGGGTGTCTCGCCGCTCATCCAGATCGACGGTGGCATCGATGAGACCACCGCTCCACTGGTGGCCGAGGCAGGTGCTCGCGTCCTCGTCGCGGGATCGGCGATCTTCTGCGCTGACGATCCACCGCGCCGCGATGAACGCGATTCGAGTCGGCTGCCGAGGCGGCCATCTAGCCACGTGCTCCTGCATCGCACCAGTCACCGCGCGCTTGAGCGCCCTGACCAGCGGTGCTAGACTCCTGGCGTGCACTTTCTTCAGGGCGGGGTGAGATTCCCCACCGGCGGTGACAGCCCGCGAACCCCGATAGGGGCCGACTCGGTGGAATTCCGAGGCCGACGGTTAGAGTCCGGATGGGAGAAGGAAGGACGTCGCTTCTGGTGCGTCTGTTCGACGAGCCAACTACCCGGATCACCGACCCTTACTTGGCGCGCGCCTACTCGACTTGCGCGAGCGGGCCCGGGGCGCTACTCACCCCAACCCTCTCGTCGGCTGCGTGATCGTCGATGGCGACTCCATCGTGGGCGAGGGCTTTCACGCCAAGGCCGGAGAACCGCACGCCGAGGTCATCGCCCTCCGGGACGCCGGCGGGCGGGCCCAGGGTGCGACCGCCTACGTGACGCTCGAGCCCTGCAATCACACGGGTCAGACACCCCCGTGCACCACTGCCCTCATCGACGCCGGGATCGGTCGTGTCGTCATCGGCTGCACCGACCCCAACCCCGCTGTCGCAGGTGGGGGAGTCGATACGCTGCGAGCCGCAGGAATCGATGTCGACCTCTCCGAAGACCCTGACATCTTCGAGGCTCAGAACGCCGACTGGCGCGCCTGGGTGGTGACCGGTCGACCGTGGGTCACCGTCAAGACCGCTCTCACCATTGATGGCCATGCGACCGGCACCCACGACACGCGCACGCTTCATCACCGGCGAAGAGGCGCGAACCGTCACCATGGCGTCTTCGCCGTCGCGCCACCGCTGTCGCTGTTGGTGCGCGCACGGCTCTGATCGACCAGACCGCACCTCGATCTCGCAGAGTCCTTCACCTCACGCTACTCAGCCGATCCGCCTTGTGCTGAGCACCGGCTCCACGACCACACCCGGTGCGCTTGCCCATGCCCTCGGCGAGAACCCGGATCGCAGATGGTCGATCGTGTCGCCCGAACGCGATTCCCGAAGGCTCCGCCGATCGGCCGGCCAACGTGGACTTCATCGCCTACGATCGGGCCGGGGGCTCTGACCTCGGCTCTCGAGGTCCTTGGCTCCATGGGCGTCGTCCACATGCTCGTCGAGGCAGGTCCCGGGCTCTTCACCTCCTTCTGGGACGATCGCCTCATCGATGAGCTCGTCGTCTATCACGCGGGTGGTGTCCTTGGCCCGCATGCTCCGCCCACGTATCGAACCGCAGACCTTCTGGCTGCCTCGAGACTGGATCGCCCCTTCGCGATCCGGGAAGCGGGAATCGCCGGAGCGGATGCCGTGACTGTTTGGCGACCTGCAGACTTGAGCGCTGCGTAGCGAAGAGGAGACCTGACCGCACATGTTCACGGGACTCATAGAGGCACAGGGGATCATCACGCGGATCGAGCGCGCCGAGGGAGGGATGCGCATCGAGGTCTATGCACCGGAGTTCGGCCGAGATATGGCGATCGGTGACTCCATCGCCGTCAATGGTGCATGTCTCACGGTGGTCAAGTTCATCCGCGGGGCCTTCCTCGCCGACGTCTCGGAAGAGACCACCAACGCGAGCACGCTCGGCGATCTGCAGCAGGGAGCCAAGGTCAACCTCGAACGTGCCCTGAGGATGTCTGACCGCATGGGCGGCCACCTCGTCACGGGGCATGTCGACGGCGATCGGCCGACTGGTGATGCGCCATCCCGCCGGGAACTCAGCGGTGTACCAGTTCGCCGCCGGCCCCGACATCATGGAGTACGTGGTCCCCAAGGGCTCTATCGCCATAGACGGCGTCTCGCTCACCGTCGCTCAGTCACGCGATGACGGCTTCGTCGCCGCTGTCATCCCACACACTGAGGAGAGCACCACTCTCGGAGGCATGCAGACCGGTGCCGACGTCAACATCGAAGTCGACATGATGGCCAAGTACGTCAAGCGGTTCGTCTCGCTCTACGTGGGCGCCTCTGACGAGACCCCGGCCCCCGGCAAGCGTGGGCTTGGGGACATGCTCAAAGAGTTCGCCGAAGGCAGATGAAGCTGATGAGACCATCGGATACACCTGAGTGCACGAGACCATTCGCCACTATCCCAGAGGCGGTCGAGCGGATACGCGGGGGCGACATGGTCATCGTCGTTGATGACGAGGGTCGCGAGAACGAGGGCGACCTCGTCATGGCTGCCGCAGACTGGTCACCCCTGAGGCGATCAACTTCATGGCCACCCACGGCCGCGGTCTGATCTGCATGCCGCTTGACGGGCAAGCGCGTCGATGAGCTGCGCCTCCCGCCGATGACGAGCGAGAACACCTCGGCCGAGCAGACAGCGTTTCACGTCTCCATCGGCGCGAAGCACAAGATCACGACCGGGATCTCCGCCGGCGACCGTGCCGCGACCATCCAGGCGGCCATCGACCCCGAAACGCAGCCCGAGGACCTGTCCCGCCCGGGTCACGTCTTCCCGCTGCGGGCCAAGCCCGGCGGCGTCCTCGAGCGCGCAGGACACACTGAGGCAGCGGTCGACCTCGCCCGACTGGCGGGTCTGTATCCCGCCGGCGTCATCTGCGAGATCATGAACGAGGACGGAACGATGGCGCGTCGCCCGCAGCTCGAGGAGTTCGCCGAGCAACGCGGTCTGTGCATGATCACCGTCGCCGACCTCATCCGGTACCGACGCCGCAACGAGCAGCTCGTCGAGCGAACGGCCACGCGTCACCATGCCGACGCGGCTCGGCGAGTTCACCGCCCACGCCTACACGCTCGCAGGTCGACGAATCGACCCACGTCGCGCTCGTCGCAGGCGATGTCGGCGGATGCCGAGGATGTCCTCGTGCGCGTCCACTCGGAGTGCCTGACCGGCGACGTGTTCCACTCGCTGCGCTGCGACTGCGGCGCCCAGCTCGACGAAGCCATGCGCCGCATCCAGGAAGAGGGCACGGGCGTCATCCTCTACATCGTCGGCCACGAAGGCCGGGGCATCGGGCTTGCCAACAAGCTCAAAGCCTACGAGCTGCAGGAGCAAGGAGCCGACACCGTCGAGGCCAACGAGGCGCTCGGCTTCCCGGCCGACCTGCGCGACTACGGCATCGGCGCGCAGATCCTCGCCGACCTCGGCCTCTCCTCCATGCGGCTCATGACGAACAACCCCACGAAGATCGTCGGGCTCGAGGGATACGGCCTCAAGGTGACCGAGCAGGTCCCTCTCGAAGTCCCGTCGTGCCCGCAGAACATCGAGTACCTCCGCACCAAGAAAGAGAAGATGGCACCATAGCCTCACGCTTGATGAGGCATCTCGGACAGGAAGGGGTGACCCGTGAAGTCATTCGAAGGAAACCTGATAGGCACCGGGCTCAAGATCGGCATCGTCACGAGCCGCTTCAACGAGCTGCTGTCGACCCGTCTCGTCGACGGCGCACGTGACGCGCTCCTGCGTCATGGCGTCGAGGAAGACGACATCCACATCGCGTGGGTGCCGGGGAGCTTCGAGATGCCGCTCGTCGCACGCAGCATGGCCGAGTCCGGACGCCTACGACGCGGTCATCGCACTCGGTGTGATCATCCGTGGTGGCACGCCGCACTTCGACTATGTCGCATCCGAGGCTGCCAAGGGCGTGGCAAGTGCGTCGATCGACAGCGGGGTGCCCGTCATGTTCGGCGTTATCACCGCAGACACGATCGAGCAGGCGGTCGAGCGCGCGGGCACCAAGAGCGGCAACAAGGGATGGGATGCGGCGCTCTCCGCGATCGAGATGGCGAACCTCATGAAGGAACTGCCAGGCTAGACTGCCATGAAAGAGCCCCGGCTGTGCGAGTTCGCGTGCCGGGGCCCCTTCTGAAAGCCCAGCGGGTTCTCGCCACCCTGTGGCTATCAACCGTGGACTCGTAGGCGCCTCCCGCCGTGAGGCGGGCGTACAACATAGCAAACGTGTCCGTCCTCCTCAAGACGTTTCACCGGGGACCTGACGGGAGGTCTTTGTCGGCCTCCGGACGGTCGAGCCAATCTCCGTGCGGCCTCCTTCGGGGGACGAGTGAGCGCATCGCCTTGACAGGGCTTGCTCATGACCCTATCGTCTCAATCACGAGTGTATCGGTAGGGATTCGAGAGGTGGCCCGTGAGACTCACAGCGCGCAGCGAGTACGGTCTTCTTGCGATGATCGACCTCGCATCCCAGGGCGGCCCCGATCCTGTCAGTGCCCGCGAGATCGCGGAGCGTCAGGGCATCCCGCTGAAGTTCCTCGAGCAGCTGCTCGTCGCCTTGCGCAGGGCGGGTGTCGTCACCTCGGTTCGTGGCGCCCGCGGAGGATTCTCCCTGGACAGGGAGGCAGAGGCGGTCACTGTCCTCGAGATCGTCGAGGCGCTCGAAGGGCCGCTCCAAACGACCGTCTGTGATGGGGACCGTGCGGCCAACTGCGGCAAGACCGGCTCGTGTGCCGCAAGCGTCGTGTGGGGGCGGGCCACCGACGCCGTCCGTGACGTGTTCGACGACACCACGCTCGATCAGCTTGCTGCACAGCAGCGGGCGCTCGATGCGAGCTGACCCACAACAGGAGGAACCGGATGGATCGTAACGTCTATCTCGACTACGCGGCGACGACACCGGTCGACCAGCGCGTGGTCGATGCGATGATCCCGTGCTGGACCGAGAACTGGGGCAATCCCAACAGTCTCTACTCCATCGGCAGGCGCGCCTTCACCGAGCTTGAAGAGGCACGCGCCCGTGTGGCTCGCTCACTCGGCGCTTCCCGGCCCGATGAGATCCTCTTCACCGGCTGCGGCACCGAGTCAGACAACTCGGCCATCTTCGGCATCGCAGAAGCGGTGCGCAACCGCACCGGCAAGAACCATGTCGTCACATCCTCGATCGAGCACAAGGCGGTTCTTGAGGCCGTGCAGTCCTTGGAGAAGCGGGGCTTCACGACGAGCCTCGTCGCGCCCCGGCCAGACGGCACGATCCATGCCGAGGACGTCGCGGCAGTCCTGACCGACAAGACTTCGCTCGTCTCGATCATGCACGTCAACAACGAGATCGGCACCGTCCAGCCGCTCGCCGAGATCGCCGAGATCGTCCACGGCGCCGGCGCGCTCATGCACAGCGACGCCGTGCAGTCGGCGGGCAAGATCCCCTTCGATGTCCAGGCCCTCGGCCTCGATGCCGCCTCTTTCTCGGCGCACAAGATCTACGGTCCCAAGGGCACGGGCGTGCTCTTCCTGAGAAAGGGGACTCCCTTCGCTCCGCTGATCATCGGTGGGGGACAGGAGAACAAGCGGCGCTCGGGCACGCAGAACCTCGCTGGAGCGGTAGCGTTCGCCACCGCTCTCGAGCTTGCCAACGAGTCGCTCGACGCGGAGATGGCCCGCCTCCAGGGCTCTTCGAGACATGCTGATCGAGGGACTGCTCGCGCTGCCCAACACCGAGCTCAACGGTGAGCTCGAGGTCGATCGCCCCACACATCGCCAACTTCATCATCAAGGGAATCGAGGGCGAGGCGATGCTGCTGCAGCTCGACGCCGCCGGTGTCGCGGTCTCGACCGGCTCGGCGTGCTCGTCGGGCTCTCTGGCGCCCAGCCACGTGCTTGCTTGCCATCGGCAGGCCACCCGAGTTGGCTCACGGGTCCCTGCGAATCTCGCTGGGCCGGTTCACGACTGAGGAGGACATCGACGTACTTCCTCGATGTCTTCCCGCCGATCGTCGAGAAGCTTCGGGCGATGTCTCCCGTCTACGAGAAGATGTTCGGTTCGACCGCATAGGTCATCGAGGAGGAGCGCGTGTACACCGAGAAGGTCATGGAGCACTTCAACAACCCTCGCAACGTGGGCGTCATCGACGATGCCGACGGAGTCGGCGAGGTGGGCAACCCCGTCTGCGGTGACGTCATGAAGATCACCATCGAGGTGGACCAGGACGCGATCAGCGACATCAGGTTCCAGACACTCGGATGCGGCGCCGCGATCGCAACGTCGTCCATCGTCACCGAGATGGCTCGCGGCATGTCTCTTGAAGAAGCCGTCGCGATCACAAAGAGACAGGTCGCCGATGAGCTCGGCGGTCTCCCGCCTGCCAAGATGCACTGCTCGGTACTGGCCACAGATGGTCTCAAGGCAGCCGTCGACGACTACCTCGTCAAGAACGGCCGCGACCCGATCTCGGGAGGGCTGGCCCACGACGACCCCGACTTCGATCCTCACGCGATCGAAGAGGACGACAGTGAGGCCGAGTAGCGAGCTTGCGGGCACGTCGGTCTGGGTCGCCATGTCCGGTGGCGTGGACAGCTCCGTGGCCGCCGCACTGCTCGCTGGAGGCGGGCGCTGATGTCACCGGCGCCACGATGCGACTCGCCACCCCGGGAGTGAGCGCGCAGCATGATGCATCCATCGAGGCAGCAGGCAGGGTCTGCGCCGCGCTCGGCATACCGCACAGCGTCCTCGATGTGAGCGACGAGTTCGCTGCGTTGGTGCGCACCGCCCACGAGACCCGGCACGCCGGATCGACTCCCAACCCCTGTGTCTCCTGCAACGAGAGCGTCAAGTTCGGGGTGTTCTTCGAGCAGTGTCGCGCACGTGGCGCCGAGCTCTTCGCCACCGGGCACTACGCGCGCGTCGTCACCGACCCTGAGGGCGAGATCCGTCTGGGCCGCGGGACAGACTCCACCAAGGACCAGTCCTACTTCCTCTACCGCATCTCTCCGAGCGTGCTGGCTTCCTGCGTGTTCCCCCTCGGCGGGTGGCTCAAGAGCGCGGTTGCCGAGGAGGCGCGACGGCGCGACCTTCCGGTGCTTGCCAAGGAGAGCCAGGACGTCTGCATGCCCGAGCTGTTCGCTTTGGACTCTGTCGGGCCGCGCGGGCATCATCGTGGACTCCGAGGGACAGGTACTCGGCGAGCACGACGATGTCGGCCGCCTTCACCATCGGACAGCGCAAAGGACTGGGACTTGGTGGCGACGGCCCGTACTACGTCACCGGTGTGGACCCCACGACGGGCACCGTGACCGTGGGACCTCGTGAGCCAGATCCTCAGGACCGGTGTGCGCGCTGTGGACCCCGTCTGGCTTCTGGCCGACCAGGAGGCCTCGTGCACCGCCCAGGTCCGCTACCGCTCTGAGCCGCAGCCCCGGACGCGCGAGGCTCGAGAGCGGACGAGCTTGTCGTCGAGTTCGACGAGCCGATCGAGGCACCCGCGCCGGGCCAGTCCGTCGTATGCTACGTTGCAGATATCGTCATCGGCGGGGGGGTCATCTCATCGGCATGGTGATCGACAGCCACGTCCACACGGAACTCAGCGGACACGCGGTCGGCCGCGCGATCGACTACGCAGTCAGCGCGGCCCGACTGGGCGTCGATGTCGTGACCTTCACCGAGCACATGCCGATCCCTGATGGCTGGGACCCCAATGGCGAGTACACGCTGCCCCTCGCCGACGGTGCCGACCTACCTCGACGATGTCCGGGAGGCCCAGGGTGTCGAGGGCGTCCGTGTCCTGTGCGGAGCCGAGGTGGACTGGCTGCCGGACCACCCGGAGATCATGGCCCGCAACACGACGCTCGCGCGATTCGACGTGGTTCTCGGCTCGGTCCACTTCGTAGGGGACTGGGCCTTCGACGATCCGCGTCTCGTCGACCGCTACGAGAAGACGGATGTGGACGAACTCTGGATGCGCTACTTCGAACTCCTCGGCGCGGCCGCGCGCAGTGGCCTCTTCGATGTCATGGCCCATCCCGACCTCGTCAAGAAGTTCGCGCACATGCCGAGCTTCGACCCGCAGGGACTCTACGAAGCGGCCGCTCTCGACTTCGCGGCTGCAGGCGTCGCGATCGAGGTCTCCTCGGCCGGCCTTCGAAAGCCTTGCGCCGAACTCTACCCGGCACAAGCTTTCCTTGAAGCCTGCGCGCGTGCCGGCGTCGCGGCGACATGCTCCTCCGACGCCCATCGCCCGGTCGATGTCGGGTGGGGTTTCGACCGAGTCGTTGGCGCGCTCCGCTCCGCCGGGTATGAAAGCATCGTCTACTTCGTTGATCGCACGCCACAGGAGGTGTCGCTCGACTCATGAGTGTGACCATTGGAGCTGTCGTCGACGCCATCGGCGACGCGTGCCCGTGGAGTTGGGCTGAGCCCTGGGACAACGTCGGTCTGGTCGTGGGCGATTCCCAGGCCGAGGTCCGGGGTGTTCTGCTCTCACTCGACGCCGATGTGGCGACGATCGAGCGCGCGGCCTCCGGAGGCGCGAACCTTCTCGTCACGCATCACCCGCCATTCCTCGACGTTTCCGAACAGGTGAGTCCGCAATCTGCACCGGCGCTGTTCGCGGCGCTATCCAGTGATGTCGCCGTGATCGCCGCCCATACGAACCTCGACCGCGCCCCACATGCGGCGGGAGTGCTCCTCGCGCGCCTTGGATCTCGGCGAAGGCACGCCCCTCGAGACCTCGCCGATCCCCGATGCGCTGGTCACCGTCTACGCGCCTCCCGAGGCTGCCGATGACATCCGCGCTGCACTTGCTGAGGCCGGTGCGGGCCGCATCGGCCTCTACCGAAACTGCTCGTTCTCCGGTGAAGGTCAGGGTCGCTTCCGGCCTGCGGATGGACTCCACTCCGCACACCGGCACCCGCTGGATCGCCCTCCGAGGCGGCCGAGGTCCGCATCGAGGCTGTATGTGCTCCCGCCGACGTTCGGCTGCTGTCGCCCAGGCCGTCCGTGCAGTCCATCCCTACGAGACCCCGCTCATCACGACCTCTGAGATCCGGCGAGCGCGCTCGGATGTCGCCCTGGGTAGGCTGGCACAGATGCCGGCAGCCCACGTCCCTCGCAGCACTTGTCGACCAGGTCGCTGAGGTGTTCGACTGCACGCCTCGCGTATGGGGAGACCCCGCCTCACAGGTGGCGCGCGTTGCCACCGGAACCGGATCGGCCGGCTCCCTCATCGGGGCCGCGGTCGCGGCCGATGCGGACGTCCTTTTCGCTGGCGAGGTGCGGTATCATGACGCTCTGGACGCGGTGCAGCGCGGCGTTGCTGTCATCGAGGCCGGACACGACGTGACCGAGTGGCCACTCGTTCCGATCCTGGCCGATGCCGTGCGCGCGACTCCGGGTCTTGAAGAGGGGCTCTTGACAGTAGAAGCGGCCCAACGTGGCTGGTGGACTCCCTAGGAGGGGACATGGACCAGGGCTCGACGATGCTCAGGCTGCAAGACCTTGAACTCGAGATCCGCCGCGCCGAGAAGCAGCTCGACGAGATGCCCGAGAAGCGCGCGATCCTCGAGGTGCGTGCCAAGCGTCGCGAGATCGACTCCCTCTACTCCAAGTCGCAAGAGCTGGTCGGCCGTCTTCAGCGAGAGGTCCAGAAGAACGAGGACGAAGCGACCACGCTGACCGAGAAGATCGACAGCGAGCAGCAGCGCATGATGTCGGGTGACATCACCAACGCCAAGGAGATACAGCACCTCACGCGTGAGATCGACGCTCTCAAGCGACGTCGTGAGAAGCTCGAGATGGAGGAGCTCCAGCTCATGGAGCGCGTCGAGAAGGCCAAGGGCCAGATCGGCAAGGTGGAGGCCGCCCTGGCTCAGCTCGATGTTAAGGAAGCTGCGCTCGCCGAGGAGTTCACGGCGAAAGGCGGCGAGCTTCAGACAAGCGTGGAGTCCCTCAAGAGGGAGCGCGACGCGGCACAGGCCGCCCTCGATCCTGAGCTCTACGAGCGATACGAGGCACTCAAGAAGTCGAAGGGCTCTGTGGGTGCCGGGCTGCTCACGGATGGAGCCTGCACGGCATGCCGCATGGAGCTTCCCGCAGAGCAGGTCGAGCTCCTCATAGCCGGCCCGGACATCGGAGTCTGCCCTCACTGCCATCGCATTATCGTCGTGCGTCGCACAGAGGAGGCCGAGTAGTCTTGAGCGCGTGGGTCCTTCGCACCGACGGGGGAGCGCGCGGCAATCCCGGCCCTGCTGGCGCCGGATTCGTCCTGGAGCGCGAGAATGAGATCGTCGTCCGCGGCGGCGCGTACCTGGGAGAGGTCACCAACAATGTCGCCGAGTACGAGGCTATGCTCTGGGGCCTTGAGAACGCGCTTGAGATCGGCGCCCGCGACCTCGCGGTCTATGCGGACAGCGAGCTCATGGTCAAGCAGATGAACGGCGCCTACAAGGTCAAGAACGCGAACCTCAAGCCGCTCTTCGTGCGCGCATGTGAGCTCGTGAGAGAGTTCGAGTCCGTCGAGTTCACGCACGTCCGTCGCGAAGACAACGAACTCGCCGACGCGATGGCCAACGAGGCCATGGATGAGCGAGGGTATGTCGGCGACGCGGTGCCACGGGGCGGCCGGCACGCGCAGGGATCCCTCTTCGAGTGAGGTCACCATGTATGAGCTGACGGTCAAGTCACACTTCGACGCGGCACACGCACTTCTCGGCTATCCCGGGGAATGTCGCGAGCTGCACGGACACACCTGGGATGTCGAGGTGACGGTGAAGGGTGAGGAACTCGACGAGGTCGGGATCGTCTATGACTTCAAGGACCTCAAGAACGACCTCGGCGCTGTGCTGGAGGCATACGATCACGCCTACCTCAACGACGTGCCGCCCTTCGACACGCTGAACCCGACAGCTGAGAACCTCGCACGTGTGATCTACGAGTCCTTGAGTGAGTCCACCGGCAAGAAGATCAGCGTGGAGTCCGTAGCTGTGTGGGAGTCACCGATCGCGCGGATCACCTACCGCGGCTGAGACTGCGTGCGAGAAGAGCCGCACTCTGCGCACGCCACAGGGAAGCGCCCTGAATCTCGTGTGGGGGGAGTCGCTCGGTTCGCGTGGAACCGGACTCCAGAGAACGCAAGTGTCCCGAGAAACCTCGCCTGCGTGGTTCCTACTCCACAGCTTCCCGTTTCCCACCCTTGAGGCACCGATACTGCGAACCAACTCGCGCTGTGTCCGCCCTCTCGACCCCTCGCCGGCAGCTACTGGTACGCTGCTTTCCGGAACTCGCCGGGTCCAACTTCTCGGGACAACACGTACCTTAGACCACCCGCTCAGGGGGGTCAAGAGCTTTTTCGAAGATTACCCCATCTTGCGACTAGCGGGTGCTATATGCACTCCTAACGGTCACTTGCGGGCTGCCTAGCGGGAATCGCTCGTTTCGGACGGTCGACGCCGGGGAATCGTTAGTCTAGACTAACCGATGACGTTCGCAGATGCCCCGAAATCTCCACCTCGATGACCCTCCGGCCGAGGAGATCGCGATGCCCAGTCCGACACTCGAAGAGTACCTCGAAACCATCTACAAACTCTCGCTCACAGGCGAGGTTCGACCCACGCCCATAGCCGAGTCGATCGGTGTCTCGGGTCCCACGGTGACTGCGACGCTCAAGCGTCTTCGAGTCACAGGGGTTCATCACGCGCAAGGGCAACGCCGTCCTCCTCACAGACGAGGGAACCGCCCAGGCACTCGATATCGTCCGCAAGCACCGACTGGCCGAGCGCTTCCTCGTCGACGTTCTCCAGATTCCTTGGAACGAGGCGCACGAGGATGCGTGTCTTCTCGAGCACGCTCTCTCACCCCGCGTGATGTCGGCGCTCGAGGAGTATCTCGACAACCCCGAGGTCTGTCCTCACGGGCACCCCATCCCGAGTGAGGACGGCACCATCGCGGTCCAGAAGGGCTCGTCTCTGTGCGAGTTCGGCTCGGGCTCTGATGTGAGGATCGTTTCTGTTGCCGAGGATGACGAGGCCATGCTGGCCTATCTCGGCTCGATGGGGATGTTCCCGGGCACCAAGGTCTCGGTGTGCGAGGTCGCTCCGTTCAAGGGCCCACTCATGGTCGAGGTCAACGGCTCGACATACGCACTCGGCCGAGAAGTGGCCGATCAGATCCTCGTCGCAGCCGACTCGGAGAAGTCCGCGTGACCCCAGCGTTGGATGGGACCGCCCCGAGCCTCTTCTCGGACGGTCGCCCCGAACGACTGGTCGCACTCGTCGGCAATCCCAACGTCGGCAAGTCGACGATCTTCAATCACCTCACAGGCCTTGGCGTCACCACCGCGCACTATCCGGGCAAGACCCTCGAGATCAACATCGGCACGACCAAGGTCGGGGAGACCGACCTGACCGTCATGGACCTCCCGGGCGCCTACGGCACCGCTGAGACCCCGGAGGCCGAGTGGGTCAACCGCCGAGCTCTCCTCGAGTACCATCCCGACGCCGTGATCGTGGTACTCGACGCGACCAACCTCTCGCGCAACCTCGTGTTCCTGCTGGAGTTGCTGGACCTCGGCATGCCGGTGGTCGCCGCCGTCAACCTCGGTGACGAAGCGCGCAGGCAAGGCGTCGAGATCGACGCGAACGCACTCACCGAGGCTCTCGGCGTACCCGCATTCCCCACGGTCGCCGTCGATGGCCGAGGCGTGGCCGAGGTGATGGAGTACGTCGCGGTTCTCGTTGATGGCGTCGTTTCGCCCGAGACCAAGGATCCCGACTACGGGGAAGCGGTCGAGTCTTCGGTCAAACCGCTGACCGCAGCCGTCACCTTCGCCGGTGTCGCGCCCTACGGCCTCGCACCTCGCCCCACGGCGATACAGCTCCTCGAAGGACATGGCGACATCACCACGGCCCTGACCGACCAGCCAAGCCTCCTTCGTGTCGCCCGAGAGGCAAGTGCGGCGCTCGAGACACATACCAGCGAGGACGCCCGTGTTGCGCTCAGGCGTGGCCGCCACGGTCTTGCTGGAGTGATCGCCGATTCGGTGACGACGAGGGCCACCCGCCCCCGCCGACCCGACCTGCTCTCGATCACGACGCGACCGCTGACCGGGATACCTATCCTGCTCCTCGTCCTCGGAGCGATCTTCGCGCTGCTCTTCTTCATCGGCGAGTTCCTGGCCTCTATCGTCTCCACCGTGTGGGGCGCGCTGTTCTCGCCGCTCATCAACAGTGCGATCACGGCTCTCTTCGGCGACGGGTCCACGCTCTCCGAGACGCTGCTGTGGGGACTTGACGCGGGGCTTGAAGCGGCGCTCTCGATCGGCATCCCGTACATCCTCACCTTCTACTTCCTGCTCGCCATCCTTGAGGACTCCGGCTATCTCAACGCGGTTGCGTTTCTCACCGACCGGGCAATGCACCGGATGGGACTGCATGGCCGCTCCATCATCCCGCTCGTGGCGGGGCTTGGCTGCAGCGTGCCCGCCGTCCTCGCAACCAAGACGCTTGGCACCGCTCGCGAGCGCTACATCGCGAGCACGCTCATCTCCATGATCCCGTGTAGCGCGCGGACCGCGGTCATCTTGGGCGCGGCCGGCCACTTCATCGGCATCGGACCCGCGCTCGGAGTCTTCCTCGTCTCGTTCCTCGTGACGGTCGGGGTGGGGCTGATCCTCAACAGGGGCATGCCGGGCACATCCACCGGACTCGTGATGGAGATCTTCCCGTTTCGCCGCCCCAACGTGCGTATCGTGGCCCGCAAGTCCTGGGCTCAGTTCAGGGAGTTCCTCTTCGTCGCAACACCGCTCGTGGTGCTCGGCAGCATGGTCCTCGGCTTCCTCTACGAGACCGATCTCATCTTCGATGTCGTCAAACCGCTCGAGCCGATCGTCACCGGATGGCTCATGTTGCCAGCGATCGCGGGCATCACGTTGCTCTTCGGCCTGCTGCGCAAGGAGTTCGCGCTCCAGCTCCTTGTCGCTGTGGGTATCGCGACGATGGGGGCGGGTGCGGCAGACCTCACCTCGTTCATGTCCGATGTGGACCTGTTCGTCTACGCACTCGTGAACACGCTTGCGATGCCGTGCATCTCCACCGTGGCCGTCCTCGGCCGCACGGTGGGCTGGGCGCGTGCGGGCAGTATCGTCGCCATCACGATCGGCGTCGCGCTGCTCGCAGGCGGCATCTTCGCACGCCTGTTGCCGGCACTCGGAATCCTCTCCGGCTGACCCCTCGCGCATCGAGATCGGTGTCAGACCCGTCTTGTATACCGAACATATGTTCGATATACTGGGGTGGCCGCGGGAACCCCCTTCTCCGCGGCATTCCTTTCCGAGAGGACAGGTCGAAGATCTCCCATGGGCCGCAACGCTTCGATCAAACGTTTCGACGCAACCGAGACCGGCGAGACCATGGACCTGCTCTCATCCAAGGAGGGGCGCCTGCCGGTCGTTCTCGAACTGCTCAAGACGCCGTGGATCATGCGCGCCTCCGAGCTCGTCCGCGACGATTCGAGCGAGGCCACGAAGCGCCGAGAAGAGACGATCGCGGTCGCATGGGACGCTCGCCGTCGCTGCCCTGCATCGTTTGAGCGAGAGGCGCGCGCCTACCGCATCGACGCGATCATCCAGGTCTGGGCGGTCGAGCGGTTCTGGTGGAGTCCCCGCAGGCGTATCAGCCGACGCTACTGGCGCGTGATCGCGCGCGGCGGCACCTACGACCTTGCCTACGACCGTCTCGAGAGCCGCTGGCTCCTCCTCGGCATCGAGGACTGAGGGGCGCCATGGCCGGCTTCGTCCACCTCCACGTCCACTCGCGCTTCAGCTTCATGGACGGCGCGAGCGACCTCGATGAGCTCGTCGACGCGAGCCGCCGAGTCGGGCGCAGGCGCTGTCGCGCTCACCGATCACCAGGGACTCTACGGCGCGATCCGCTTCTACCAGAAGGCGCTCGCTGCCGGCATCAAGCCGATCATCGGCGCCGAGGTCGTCGTCGAGACCGCCGGTATCCCGGGCTCGGAGGCCGACCTCCCTCCCGAAGAACGCGTCGCCATGCCGCTGCCCACAGGTTTCGGGCGTGCGGCCGGACGCGGCTTCCATCTCACACTGCTCGCCAAGGACATCACCGGATACCGCAACCTGTGTCGGCTCCTCTCCCGCGCGCACGTGCGCTCCGGGGAGGAGGACTCGATCGTCATGCTCTCCGACCTGGAGCGCTGCTCTGAGGGCCTCATCGGGCTCTCGGGGTGTCCGGCAGGAGAGGTGGGTGCATCCGTACTCTGTCGATCCCGCGCGAGCCCGCGCAGCCGCGACGCGCCTGACCGCGCTGCTTCGCCCCTGGCGACTTCTACATCGAGCTCATGCACCTGCTCACGCCCGAGTCCCCTCGCTACATCGCCGCACTCGTCGCCCTCGCAGACTCGCTCGACCTGCCAGTCGTTGCGACCAACGACGTCCACTACCTCACGCCTGCGAGGCTTTCGCATCCACGACGTTCTCGCCTCGGCGGGCGCACGAATGGAGCTTCCCGGCCCGTATGACCGTCCCAACGGAGAGCTCTGGCTCAAGCCAGCCGAGGAGATGCGCGCGCTCTTCGCCGGCATCTCGCGTGCGTGTGACGCCACGCTCGAGATCGCCGAGCGCTGCAACCTCGACCTGGGACTCGGCGACTTCCACTTCCCGGCTGCCGAGATACCCCGCGGCGAGACCCCGTACTCGGTGCTCTCCAAGATGGCGTGGCGCGGTCTCGAGCGACCGCTACGACACGATGTCGCCTGAGGCGGTCGCGCGGCTCCAGCACGAGCTCGGCATCATCAACGACCTCGGCTTTCCCGAGTACTTCCTCATCGTCAAAGAGATCGTGGACTACGCCCGCGAGCACGGCATCCGCTACTCGGGGCGGGGGAGTGCGGGGGACTCGATCGTCACGTACGCCCTCGGCATCACCGATGCCGACCCCATCCGCCACGACCTGCTCTTCGAGCGCTTCCTCAACCCCGAGCGCCGTCAGATGCCCGATATCGACGTGGACTTCGACTCGGCCCGGCGCGATGAGGTCATCGAGTTCATCTACCGAGCGCTTCGGCCACGAGCACGTCGCGATGGTCGCGACCGTGAACACGATGACGGCCAGGAGCGCGGTGCGTACCGTCGCCCGCGCGTTCGGCCTGCCCATCGAAGAGGTCAACGCGCTCTCGCGCTATCTGCCCTGGGTCTCGGCGCGCCGGCTGCGCGAGGTGCTCGAGACGTATCCGGAGTGCCGCGACCATCCGCTCAAGAGAGCCGCGTCCACGCGCAGATCGTCGACCTTGCCGAAGAGCTCGACTCCTGCCCGATGCACCTCGGCACGCACCTCGGCGGCTTCATCATCACGCGCGAGCCCATCGACACCTGGACGCCGCTGCAGTGGGCGGCCAAGGGCGTGGTCGTCTCCCAGTACGACAAGGACGACATCGAGGCGCTCGGGCTCGTGAAGATGGACATCCTGGGCCTTCGCATGCACTCGGCCATCAGCGATGCGGTCGAGCTTGCGCGGCAGCGTGTGGGGCGCGAGGCGGTACCGGAGCCCTTCGAGCTCACGCCCGACGACCCGCACGTCTACGAGATGATCGCGGCGCGCCGACACGGTCGGGCATGTTCCAGCTCGAATCGAGCGGCCAGCGCAACCTCTCCCAGCGTCTGCGCGCCAGCGAGTTCGAGGACATCATCGCCGCAGATATCGCTGTTCCGCCCCGGCCCGCTCGAGGCCGAGATGATCACCCCGTTCATCCGCCGCCGTCACGGCATCGAGCCCGTCGACGTGCCGCATCCCGGCATGCGCGAGGTGCTCTGCGGACTCCTACGGCGTCATCGTCTACCAGGAGCAGGTCCTGCTCGTCGCGCGTGCCGTCGCCGGCTTCGATCTCGCCGAGGCCGACTCGCTGCGCCGCGCGATGACCAAAGGACGCAGCCGAGCCGAGATGGAGCGCATCAAGAGCCACTTCATCGAGCGCGCTCTCGGTCGCGGTGTCGAGCTCGGCGTGGCCGAGGAGGTCTTCCGCCAGCTCGAAGGGTTTGCCGCCTACGGCTTCAACAAGGCGCACGCGGCGTGCTTCGCCGTCATCAGCTACGCGAGCGCATGGCTCAAGACCTACTACCCGGCCGAGTTCGCCGCTGCGATCCTCAACAACGAGCCGATGGGCTTCTACAGCGCGCGTCACGTCGTCAACGACGCTCGGCGCACACGGCATCGCGATCCTGGCGCCGCACGTGAACGAGTCGAGGAGCCGAGTACACCGTCGAGGACGAGGGCGCTGCGATCCGCGTGGGCCTTCGCGATGTCCACGACCTCTCTGCCAAGGGCACCGAGGCGATCGTCGCCGAGCAGGAGGTGCGGCCCTTCCGCGATCTCGCCGACTTCCTGCGCCGCACCCGCGTCGAGCGCACCGGAGGCCGAGAGCCTGATCCGTGTGGGCGCGCTCGACGGCCTGGGTGTGACCGAAGAAGACCGCCCACCAAGCCGAGACGAGCTGCTCGCACTCGCTCCCGGAGCTCAAGGCGGTACTGGCGCGCGAGGGGAGTGCGGGCGACGACGTGCTCGTGCTGGCCCCGGCGCCGTGCGCGCCGGTCGAGGATGCGAGCCATCCATCCGGCTGGTCGGTGGCTCGGCGCCTCTCGGCGAGCTCGAAGTCGCCGGGCTCTCGCTCACCTGCCATCCGCTCGAACTCGCACGCGAGGACCTCGAGTCGCGTGGCGTCACGTGGGCGCGCGGTCTGCGAGATGTCGAGGACGGCGCTCGCGTCACCGTCTGCGGCGTTCGCGAACGTGCGCAGACACCCACGGACCCGCTCGGGCAAGCGCACGTGCTTCCTCACGCTCGAAGACCCCACCGGGCTCCTCGATGTCGTCGTCTTCGAGGATGCGCTCGACAAGGCCGGTGACGTCATCGTCAAACACCGCTGCTATCTCGTCGAGGGCACGCTGCAGAACAACACCGAGCGCGGCCTCGCGATCATCGCCGACACGATCCATCCCTACATCGTGAGGACCGGCTCGGGTGAGCCGATACGTCTCCGGCGCGGCGTGGCGGCAGGACCACTCGGGCCTACACGCGGGGGAGCGGGAGCACCTGAAGAGGAGTCGTGGGAGGTGGCGGAAGGCCAAGCTGTCGCTCACGAGCGAGCGGCTCACGAGGGTGCGCACACTCCCGGCACAGTTGGGGAATACTCCTCCATAGGTCACGAGCGACCACGACCCAGGACCGGACCGAGAGGGCCACAACCCATGTCTGACACAGCACTCATCGAACAGAGTCCCCGACAGACTTCCCGTACGAGACGGTCACACAAGCGGGAACCGGCATGATGATCACGGGCGTCATCGGATTCCTCCTCGGCTGGGCGCGGGGCGATCGTGGCGGAGCCACACGCGCGGGTCTCGATCGCGATAGCCATTCTGGGGCTCGCCGTCGCAGGCGGCACCATGCTTCTCCAGCGCCAGGTCAAGATCGAGGGTGCCGAGGACAGAGTGCTCGCCGAGCTCGACGCACTTGATCCTGTCGCCCGCGCGCAGGTACTCAAGTCCGTTGCCGATGAGCAGCTCAAGGACTTGAAGGGCGAGTAGACAGCTCGTCTGTGTCCTCACAGCCGCACTCGCACCGCGGCCTTTCCTCACCGACGCAGCGCAGGACTCCCACGACCCGCGAAGAATCGAGCCGCCAAGGAGGTCTGACGTGCTCAACGTGATCGTGTTCTCCTGCGGTGCCTGCCTCATGGGTCTTGAGATCGTCGCAGCGCGCGTCCTCGCGCCCGCACTCGGCAACTCGATCTACGTGTGGGGCGCCGTCATCTCCACGGTGATGGCCGCACTTGCGCTCGGCTACTGGCTTGGCGGGCACGCCGCCGATCGCTACGGGCCCGCCCGCATCCTGCCCGCCGTGATCGCCGGTGCCGCCGCCGCTACCGCTGCCGCCCCCGTGGTGGCCCAGCTCATCCTGCCGTGGATCGCCGACCTCGGACCGCGTGTGGGCTCGCTGGTGGGAGCGACACTCATCTTCTTCGTTCCCGCGCTGCTGCTCGCCATGGTCTCACCGCTCGGCGTCCGCATCGCTGCGGCGCGTGGCATGTCGCATGTGGGGCGCTCGGCCGGCGGGCTCTACGCCGTCTCCACCTCCGGCAGCATCTTCGGCACGCTGCTCACCGCGTTCTGGCTCATCCCGCTGCTCTCCATCGAGCCGCTCATCGTCGCCATCGGAGTCGTGCTTGCGGTGACCGCGTTCGCCGCCCTCACGCTCCCGCTCTCCGCGCCCGGCTCGGTCACCGCCGATCCCGAGGACACCTCGACTACCGACATCTCCGCCCGCATGCGACCCACCACCATCTGGACGGTCGCGCTCGTCGGCGTGGGCGCGCTCCTCGGCGCGTACGTCCTCATCGCGATCGCGCCGCCGCCTGGAACCAACTCGTACGGGGAGACCGTTCTCTACCAGGAGGACTCCCAGTACCACCGCATCTCGGTGACCGAGGACGAGGAGGCCCGGCACCTGCGCTTCGACAAGAGCCACCAGTCAGCTGTCGCACTCGACGACCCCTACGAGAGCCGCATCAGATACCCGGACTACTTCCACCTCGCGCTCGCGCTCGACCCTGAGCCAGAGCGCGTGCTCATTCTCGGGCTTGGGCGGCGGAGCGATCGACCAAACGGATGTGGCGCGACTACCCGAGATCATCGTCGACACCGTCGAGATCGACCCGTCTGTCGTCGATGTCGCGCGGACCTACTTCGACCTTCCTGAGGACGAGCGCTCCCGCATCTACACCGAGGACGCGCGGCGCTACGTGCAGCGCACGGACGAGACCTACGACCTCGTCATCATCGACGCGTACTACTCCGATTCGCTGCCATACCACCTCACGACCCAGGAGTTCCTCGGCGAGGTCGATGCCCGCCTCGCACCCGGGGGCGTGGTCGCCTACAACGTCATCTCCGCGGTCGAAGGAGACGGGAGCGAGCTCTTCCGCAGCATGTATCGCACGGCCGGGCTCGTGTGGGACAACGTGTGGGTCTTCCCCATCGGAATCAGTGAGGACGGGGACGCTGAGGACCGCCGCAACATCATCGTCTTGGCCTCGGACGCGGACATCGCCGGTGAGGAAGCTGCTCGCGGCGATCGAGGACCGGGCCGGCGGCATCGTGACGATTCCCGGGCTTCGACGCGATGGGGGAGGACCTCTACACCGAGATGATCCCGCTGGCTGATGTACCTGTGCTCACCGACTCCCATGCGCCGACCGACTCGCTGATCAAGGTGCAGTAGGGACCGAACTAGAGGTGAGCGCCGAGCCAGATTCCGCCTTCCAGATTGACTTCACCGCCGACCGTGTGGAGCGGAGTTCGGACGAGGAGGTCACCCAAGTGACGGTTGTCGGCGAATGCTTCCGCCAGTCCACTGCGACGAAGCAGATCGAGATTGTTCTCCGTCGAAGCGCCACCGTATCGCAACCGCAGCACACGGAAGGAATGACAACGCGAGCGTCTGCGCGAAGTAGCCGAGCGCCCGGTAGAACACATCGATGGCTGTGACAGCCAAAAAGTAATCGACAATGAGCGACGATAAGACTACTGCGCCTACTCGTCGCACATCGTAGAATAACGCGGACGGTAGAAACGTAAAAAAAAAAAAAAAAAAAAAAAAAAAAAAAAAAAAAAAAAAAAAAAAAAAAAAAAAAAAAAAAAAAAAAAAAAAAAAAAAAAAAAAAAAAAAAAAAAAAAAATTGGCCTCGTATTTCGCCACGGTGAGCGCGGACTTTTAATAATGTTGAGAAAAAAAAATTAACTACATTACGCCGAGTTCTGTCAGGTCGTTAAGCCTGAGGGCTAGGCCGCGCCACGAAAAAAAAAAAAAAAAAAAAAAAAAAAAAAAAAAAAAAAAAAAAAAAAAAAAAAAAAAAAAAAAAAAAAAAAAAAAAAAAATTTTTTTTTTTTTTTTTTTTTTTTTTTTTTTTTTTTTTTTTTTTTTTTTTTTTTTTTTTTTTTTTTTTTTTTTTTTTTTTTTTTTTTTTTTTTTAAAAAAAAAAAAAAAAAAAAAAAAAAAAAAAAAAAAAAAAAAAAAAAAAAAAAAAAAAAAATTTTTTTTTCAAGGGCTTGGGCCTGCCTCTGCGTATATATATATATTTATATATATATTTTTTTTTTTTTTTTTTTTTTTTTTTTAAAAAAAAAAAAAAAAAAAAAAAAAAAAAAAAAAAAAAAAAAAAAAAAAAAAAAAAAAAAAAAAAATTTTTTTTTTTTTTTTTTTTTTTTTTTTTTTTTTTTTTTTTTTTTTTTTTTTTTTTTTTTTTTTTAAAAAAAAAAAAAAAAAAAAAAAAAAAAAAAAAAAAAAAAAAAAAAAAAAAAAAAAAAAAAAAAAAAAAAAAAAAAAAAAAAAAAAAAAAAAAAAAAATGTGCGAAGAAGGCCAGGGACGCGTGGGCAACGTGCACGACGACAAAGCACACCGCGACCGAGAGGTACGCGGCGCGGTGCCACGCACCGGCAACCATGTGTTCGCGCACACAAGACCGATGCCTACAAACCAGAGCAGGGTCGTCCATGCTGGAGCTGTGAAACCGAGCAGACTCGTGCTCCATGAGCTCCCAGGCGTGTAGATCTGCGCGAGGTAGCTGCCCAAGTAGATCAGCATGCCGAGTCCGTAGACGAACCATCCCCGAGCCTGCAAGACGTCCCTGGCGCCGAAGTAGAGGAACGCCGGGATAGCGAAGACGGCGACCCTCAGCACGTTCTCGGCAAGCAACAACCATGTCGGGACACCGCTGTTGAAGGACTCCGCTGCGTACGCGTCAGGCAGCTGCGACCACAGGCCGAACGTGATAGCCATTGCGGGGAGTATCAGCAGCAACCCATTGCGGAATACGGCGGTTCTCAGAATCGATTCCTGACTCACTGGTTTCTCCAGTCGCTACGCCGGCCCTAGTAGAAGTCCTCGATCCCATACCCGAACTGCTTGCCTTGCGCCGACTTCTCCACCAGTCGCTTCAGGCGCTTCTCGAACTCCTCCGGACGGCTCCTGGCGGTCTCGACGTATGCCGAGCGGATGCGCTGATAGGACGGGGACGTGCTGGAGAAGAAGCGCCACGCGTCCTCATCGGCCTTGAGGGCGAA
This sequence comes from uncultured Actinomycetes bacterium, assembly GCA_963850695.1. GTDB lineage: Bacteria > Actinomycetota > Coriobacteriia > Anaerosomatales > CAWKMJ01 > CAWKMJ01. Next base: position 632,031 of record CAWKMJ010000002.1, on the reverse strand, counting down.
GAGCACGTCGTCGGGGATCACGTACTCCTCGGGACGCTCGTTCACCACGGCCTCCAGCACCGAGGGGATGACCTTGCCCGTCTCGATGAGTCGGGCCAGCCGTTCCTTGTTGATCTGGGAGTAGGGGCTACCCGAGCGTCTGGGCGTGTAGCGCTGGGCACTGCTCTCGGAGTCGATGGCCTTGACCGTGCTATCGATCCAGCCGAAGCAGAGCGCTTCCTCGACCGCATCGTTGTAGGGAATGGTCGGACGTCCCGTGTCCTTGTGCCAGGAGACGAGCCAGATCTCTGACTTCGAGTCGTAGTTGGCCTCGAGCCAGGCGCGCCACTCATCGCGATCGGCTGCATAGACTGTCTCGGTGATCTCCATGCGGATGATTGTAGCGAGTCAGGGGAGAGCTGGTTCTCGTCGAGCTGGAGCTCGTACTCGAACTCATCCTCGATGGGCGCGCCGTTGGACGCCGTCGCCTGCCTAGTGCTGCCAGACGCCGTGCCCCTCGTCTCGAAGGTCCTGCGCCAGGTCGATCTCCATTTGAGCTGCCGCCTCGTAGGGCATGGGGTTCAGGTGTTCATACAGGGCCGGAAGGAGCCTCACGCCGTACCGCTTCACGATGCGCGAGTGCTGGATTCCTGCCTTGTGTCGCTTGAAGCGCTCCTCCGGCGTCAACCCCGTCACGCCGACGTAGACAGGGGGCAGTTCCTCAGAGCAGTCTGAGTTGGCAGCAGCGAAACTGCGATCCTCTCGAACCGCCGGATCGAGCTCGATCACGTACACGTTGTGATGATCCTCCGCCACTCGGCACCGGCCTCCTGGGTGGTTCCGGCTGCCCTACTGATAGGTCTCGCCATCATGCTTGAGCCAGCCGGGTTCATGCTCGCCGTCCGGATCATGGTGTGTCCAGTGAACGACACCGCCCTCCTCGTTCCATTCGTACACCCCGTAGAACTCGAGAGGATCGCCCGTCTCCAACGCTGCGACCCGTGGCGCAATGTCGATGTTGTGGGTGATGAGCAGAGTCTGGCCCGATGAGAGCCGAAGGATGAAGCGCTGATGACGATCTCCCTCGGTGTCGTCGGAGAGAATCCGCTCCACGACACCCTCGCCCGACATCTGGACGCCGCTCAGACGCTCCTCGTAGGCCTCAGAGGCCGCCTGATCTCCCGTGACGGGGGAGTCCTGGGTCGTCACGGCCTGTGTGCATCCGGACAGCAGAGTGACGAGCAGGACAAGTATGAGCACTGACTTTCTCATGTCAGTCATCAACGACCACGCCGGTGCCGTGGCTGTCCTCAGCGGATTCACCGCACGCCAGGCATTCGGTGCGATGCGGAGACAGAAGCGCCCCGCACTGCCCACATGCCCACCGAGTACGCTCCTGCTCAACGAACGCCTCTGTGCCGAGGCGATCGATCTCTCCGAGGTTCTCGATCATGCTCATCCGGTACTTCGTGCGGTAGCGCTTGTCGAGCTGCCGCAAGCGTTTGCAGGGGAACTCCGGACAATCGACACAGTGAGCGTCCGGGTCTGCGGACCGAAACTCACACCGCTTGATTCTGCACACGACGCAGTGATTGGGCTTGGCGGAGTCGTCTTCGTCGTTGCAGCCGGGACACGGTCGGCGATCGCGAAGGTGGCCGATACAGATGCCGCAGTTCATCCCGCACGGAGCGATCAGCTCACGGTCAGCGAGTCGGGACGCGCGGGTTCCTTCTTCCCCATGTGCGCCTCCCTACTGGCGACCGCCTGGCCCAGGTTCACCGGCCGAGCGAAGAACGAAGCTCCTTGCAGCCCAGCGCTGTTGTGAGTCGGCCGAAACGTGCCCATCAGCGCATGGGCTGCCGGATGACCGTCTTCCACTTCGCCGGATCGGCCCGGCGGATGTCGCTCAGGTAGATCTCGTGGTGCTTGCCGAAGCGTTGGCGACCGGACTCCTCGATGAACGCGTGGACCCGCTCGATCGTTCGGGGCCTCCTCCGCGAACGGTCCGATGTGCATGATCTGCGCGCGAGAGGCCCTCGTCGAATCGCCTCGAAGCGCATCGAGGGAAGCGCGGCCGGGCTCTTCTTCTCCGCGACATCCGCGATGACGGTCTCGACCAGCTCGGCGGTCACGAACTCGGGCTGCATGATCATCATCGTCCACTTCCACGCAGCACGGTCGCCCGACGCGAAGCTGGACATGTCCTCTGCCCACCACAGGCCTTCGAGCGGCATGACGCCGTAGTCGATCGCCGCTGGGCCCTTCTTGACCGCGAACTTGATCCCGTATGCGACGGAGAAGAGCGCCTCGACTGCATGCGCGTAGGACTCGGAGGTGTTCGGATCGCCTTCTCCATCGATCATCAGGAAGTTCATCGCCGGCACGTCCACTTCGCCGACGTCGCGCGACGAGGGACGATACAGGCGGGCAAGCTGCTTCTTCAGATCGAGCTTCTCCACTGCCACTCCCGGACTAGACGGCTGGCGCTCTTGGTTTCCCGGCCGGTCTTCGATCCTCACTTCACTCTAGCGCTTGCCCCGCCCGCTCGAAACCTGGACCAGATGCGCCTCGCGCTAGCCGGTGCCAGCGCGCCTTGCGACAACGGCGAACTCGCTCGCGTCGGGATCGTACGCGCCTCCGGCGACATCGCCCCAACGCTCCACGACCTGCAGTCCACAATCAGCGAACTCGTCTTCGACCTCTGCGGGCGTGAAGCACTGGAGCCAGTTGAAGACGCGACGGGTGCGATTCCGCTCGACGATGGTGTACTTGTCCAGAAGCACTCGCTCCTCGTCGTACTTGAACGTGTTGAGGAAGCCGAAGTACTCGTCAGGCGACCAGAATCCGTCGAGGAGGTTCACGGCGTATGTCGCGCTCTCCTCGCGCGCGTCGAACATCTGCGGCGAGTAGACGTCGAGCAGGATCGCGCCGCCGTCGGCGAGCATCGAGCGGAACTTGCGCAGCAGCGAGGCTCGCTGATCGGGGCTGAGCGCACAGAAGTCGCACATGATCATCATGATGAGGTCGAAGCGGCGGTCGGTCTCGAAGCCGAGGTAGTCCGCTTCGATGTACTCGATGTCGAGCCCCTCGTCCGCGGCCGTCTCGCGTGCGTACCGGAGCGAGTTGGCCGAGAAGTCGATCCCCGTGACGTCCAGCACCCGCGCGGGCGAGACGCTGTGCGTAGAGTCCCGGTCCGCATCCGAAGTCGGCCACCTTGGCCCCAGACCGAGTCCGAAGTGCGACACGATCCAATCGGCCGAGCGGTCGAGGAACGCGTGGTTCCTGGACGCGGCATCCACGGTCTCGTTGAGGTGGTAGGCGAGCATCTGCTCCGACGTGTGCGGGTCGGTCCACAGCTCACGAGCCGTGTACTCTGCGAACGGCTCCGGTCGTCGATTCACTTCAAGCAGGAACTCGAACAAAGGTACCCCCTTGGTTGAGTTGAGACTATGTGCGGATGAGCTGCGCGTGATGCTACCTGGCTTCACCCGACAAATCTTGGACGAAGGTGATCTTGTTCCCGTCCGGGTCGACCGCGTCGACCATCTTGACGATGCCCGGGTACTCGACTATCTCGCCGAGTGCCACGTCTGCTTCCGCGCAGGCGGCGCGTTGCGCGTCGATATCGCCCACAACGAGGATGACCGTCGTGCCGCCCGCCCGATCCGGGTCGGTGGTCACTTGCAGCCACGCCTTCTCGGCGAGCTGCCACTCTGCGACATCATCTGTCGGAACCACATCCGGCTCCCGCCCAAGCAACCTCTTGTACCAGTTGACGGCCGTGACTTGGCTCGTCACGGGTACCACTGCGATCACACTGTCTAGGCCTTCGATGGACATCTGCTCTCCTTCGCTCCACGATTCTACCGCCCTCGCCGCACACATTCCTGCTGAAGGCGGGATGGCCTCGGAGCACCCGCCGACTTCGAGCGCGACTACCCGAGGAAGCGCCTGAGGAGTGCCGCTTGGGTCACAAGCTCACTCAACTGCGCGGTCTCTTCGTCGTGCAGAGCCCGGTTGCATCTTGCGGACGAGATCGAGGTGCTCGGTGTTCTGCGAGAAGCTGAACCCGGCACGGTCAAGCGCGTCTCTGCAGCGACTCTCGTCATCAGGGGTCCATCGAAGTCCGTGAAGCACAGCGCCTCGCTGATCTTCGCCTCGAACGAGGGATAGACCTCGTGCACCAGGGCGAGGTCGCTGTCTGTCAGTGAGTCGAAGCCGATGAGTTCCGGCGGCAGGCCGAGAGAGTACAGCGAACAGGTGAACGAGATCGCCCGCGGCAGCGTCACCTCACCGAGTTCGCGAGCGTAGCCGAACAAGCCGATGTGGAGCTTGCGGGCGCGGCGGGCGGGCACGTACTTCGCCATGCGGTTGATGTGCGGTGCCAGTTCGACGATGCGTTGGCGATACGCATCGCTGTAGCGCTCGATGATCGGCAATGCGCGCGTCGACGTCGACTGGCGTGGCAGGCTCCGATCTCGCGCTCCTTCAGGTGGTCACACGCCGCCTTCACCCGGTCAGCAGGGTAGTCGAACTTGAACGCCGACTGGATACTGAACGTCACGACGCTCGGGTACTCTCGGCCGGTGCGCTCGGCCGTGAGTGGCGACAGGCCTCCGCGGAACGGAGCGGAGCCCATTCCCAGGATCGGGTGCATTCTCACACCGATGCGCGCGGACAACTCGTCGAGTCCGGCGAGCGCGATCTTGTTCGACAGTGCGGCGGACACGAGGCCGTAGTTCATCGCGGTGTCGGAGCGCGCCAAGAACACCCGTTGGTCCGCAACGTCCTTGTCGCGGAGGTACTCCTCGACGATGTCCGCCGTACGAAGCATGGTCGGCACGTCCTCGAACAGGGGAATGACGTCGACGCGCTCCGGGCGGAACTCGCCGATCCACTCGGCGATGGTGATGTCGTCATCGCCGAAGCTGGCGTGCTGACGCCCGACGATGTGGTCGGCGTAGTAGCGGTAGATCCGATCGATGCAGCGCGCCGAGGTCGTCATCGGCAGGATGACTTCGAAGATCGGTGCGACGTCGCGACCGTAGAAGAGCCGGGCGGCATCGTAGGACCGAGGTATGCTCTCCAGCGTCTCGAGGAGGACCTTGGCCTCAGTGGTCTCCACGGTCGGGTTGGGCACCCGCAACGTGAGTCGAAGGTCCTCGCCGAGCACGTGGTCGTTGAAGTACTCCGGATAGAACGAGAGCAGCTTCTTGACGACGTAGGTGTCGATCTCCTTGCCCTCGACATCCCACATCTGTTCGTCGCAACCCAGGTGCGAGTAGGCGTAGAACGCCTCACGTATCTCGTCTTCACCAGCAAGCACCGACGAGGTGGCGAAGAACGGAACGGTGGCGTTGTCCGGATGCTGTGTGCTCATGCATCGAGGGATATCGGGCATGTGGCCTCCCAATCGCCGGATGCTCTGCTACATAGTGTCACACGGCCCTGCTGGCAGAGCTGCGGCGAACTGTATCGGTAGGGCCAGCGTCTTTGGTGTGAGCTGTCGGGCGCAGACCTCAGGCCCAAACGCGGGCTAGGCGGCCTCACGCGTGCCTGAGACCTTCCTCAGCGCAACCAGTAGGCATCCCCAAGCAGGCACGCTGAAGAGTGTCGCGCCGACTGCAGCGTTGGTCGCGAACTCCAGGCTGTGCGTCGCCACGTCGGTGCTCAGCATGTTGCCCGGAGGCCCGCCGATCCCGCAGGCGAACCACAGGGCAAGGAACATGAACGCGGAGCCGAACATCGCCCATCGTGCCGCCGACCGGACGCGCCCCTGGCTGGCTGCGTACGACTTCGTCAGCTGCCATGCGACCGCGACGTAGAGGGTGAGGCCAACCGAGTTCAGTCCGCCGAAGTAGAACCACATCCAAGTGGGATGAGTCGCAGGATAGTTCATGACGATACCTCCTGGGTACGACGCCCATAGACCAGACCGCCCACGACCATGACGGCGGGACCGATCATCGGCGTGAAGCCAGAGAGGTAGTACAGGAACCCGGACGTGGAGTAGAGCGGGTAGGGCGCCCGAAATGCTGTCCACCACACGAACAGGACCACCGTGTGCGCGACAAGAATCGCCACCCCGATCACGAACAGTACAGCTCCTATTGGCTTGCTCATGAAGACCCCCCTGATCTCCGGCGTCCCCACGCCGGTCACGCTAGGCGGCACGCATCCTAGAACAGCAGCTTCAGTCGCAGGGCACCCCATATCAGGTGCCAAAACGCATAGTAGACGAGTCGAAGCGAGTACATCGAGACGAAGTCATAGCGGCGGAACACGTAGAGCTGAAGAAACGCGATAGCGAAGACATGTATCCAGGTGTAGACGGCCAGTGGAGGCACCTCGCCTCCGAAGAACACCTGGAAGGTGGGTTCGGCCACGGCGACCAAGGTGATGGCGATCCACGTCGCACGATGGGTTCCGAGGCGATCGCGAAACGGCAAGAGTGCAATGAGTACCAGCGTGAGGGGCAGGATGTGGAAGACAACCTCTGCCGATCAAGCCCACGCTTGGATAGAAGGCGAGGGCCTGTGGAATCGGGGCGTTCATGTCCTCCGGGTATCGGAAGACGAGGTCCGCAATCACGATGGCGATGCCCAGCACGGTCGCGAGGCCGGCGCCCACAGCCACGCCGCGCATCGTCGAGCCGCGGCTGAGGATCTCGAATCCGTCGAGGCGTCTCAGCGCGGCAAGGCAGATAGCACCGACTGCTCCTGCGGCCAGGACGACGACAGGCGGGCTGAGTTCTCCGAACAACCACGCGAAGTAGGGTCCAGTGGCCGGAACCATCGCCAGGAGGGTCGCCACCGCCACGATAGCTGCGTACGCCGACCACTGCGTACGGCTACTCCATCCAACTGCGGGCACCGTGTCCTACCTCCCCCCGGACGTGAGCCTGCCCCATCGGATTCACCCCTACGGACCGCCGAACGTGTCTGCGCTTGGCTTGCAGGACGAGGCCGCCGATCGGCCTCGGGGAGAGCATAGCTCTCCATGCCGAGGTCTGTCTGGTGCAAGCGCGGGCTAGGCAGCACGCAGGCTAGGCTTCCACCTTTCTGAGTGCGTTCGCTGCGCTGTCGATGGAGCGAAGCTCCTTCGAATCCAGCGATTCGTCAGCGCCCCATTCTTCGTACAGGGGCAGCAGACCCACGAACTCCGGCAGATGCTTCTTGCCCATGCTTCGAATGGCATCGCACAGTACCCATGTAGCCGCTGGGTCCTCGGGGGGAACGTTCTGGACGAGAAAGTTGCGTACGGCACCGGGATCCACCGGAACTATGAGTCGAATCGCGAAACTGACAGCCTTCCTGACATCGACTTCCTCCGCGAGTAGCAATCGCTCTAGGAGTGCCAGGCAATGCTCGGCGTACTGCGGTTGCTTCATCGGTAGGCGTCCAACCACTATGGCGCCGGCTCGTCGCACCCATACGCTCTCATCTTCTAGCCACGGCTCTACCGAACTCAGCCAGTCATCCGGTTGCTCGCGCACAATGGGTTCCAGTGCATACATCGCGAAGCGATCAGCATCCTCCCACGTCAGGCAGGTGCGACACATGTCTTTGAGAAGTGGAACGACCCTCTTCGGGTCGACCAGTTCCATCGCTCCCAACGGGACCACCGCAACGACCCGTCCTTCTCGGCCGTAGTCGTTCCAGAGCAGCTGTGTCAGCGGCAGGTAGTCATCGACTCGCGTGCGCGCCATCCTGCCGATTCCCTTGCCGATCGACCTGAGCACAGGAACTGGGATGCCGATCGTCTCTTGCTGTTCCCGCAGCCCTGCCTTGATCACGTCCATGCTCTTCGGATCGGACTGAAGCCACAGGTCACGCAGTTTGTCGGCGGTTGCCCCTGGCGCTGTCGGATCATAGCCCAGGAGGATCGCCTCGAGTTGTCCAGCCAGTTCCTCTTTGGCCATCCCGTCCGTCCTTCCCTGAGTGCCCGCAGCTCCAGCGTCTGCGCAAGCGTGTTTGCGCTTCAGCTGCGGGCAAACGCCTCTTTTCAGCCTAGCGCTACCGTGAGTCAGCTGGAAGCGTGGGCTAGGCGAGCGCTAGCCTCATGAATCGACCTTCCAGCCCGAGTCTAGAACGTCCCTGATTCCGTCGAGCCGCTTCCTCAGTTGCCGAGCGAGCATCCACCGAATAGGAACCGAGAAGATCTTGAGTGGGCCGAGGACATCGAGCGTCTCACGCTGGATCAGGTGCGTACCGCCTGCATCCGATACGAACTCGTAGGCCAGATGCCCGCGCATGCCAGCACCTTCGAAGTCCTCTTCGAGGAAGTGCGGTGGTTCGTATCGTGTGATCGCCGAGAGGAACTCCCCGTCGAACGAACGGTGCCATCTGAACGACTTCGCGGTATCGAGTGCCCAGGCAAGCCTCACCCGGGGTGATCTTCTCCAAGGCGAGAACAGGGGAGTCCGGTTCCTGAGGGTAGCGGTCCTTGTCCCGCAGGAAGCGGAAGACATCCTCCGGTGGGCGACGGATTCGCACAGAGAGTTCGAAGTGCATGTGGCACTCCCTGTCGTTCGCCTAGCGTTGTTGCGCTTCGGCTGCGGTCAAGCACTGTCGCCATTCTAGCGGTCGCACCGTCTGCTCGAAGCCGGGGCTAGCGGGAATGCCTCCACTTCACCGCGCGCAGCTCACAGAGCTCACGGTAGTAGGACTCGTTGGGGTCGTCGGCGCCTACGGCGGCCACGGAATCGTACTCCACTGATTGGTGGATGCGCTTCGCCACCACCGAGCCGATCGCGTGGATGGCGTCATGGCGGCCGAGACCCTCTGTGAGCAGCCGTTGCAGCGTGGCCGCGACAAGCGTCTTGTCTCCCATCGCGATCTGGTTCTCGACCACCAGATGGATGGCTGCGTGCAACCTGGAACTCTGCAGTTCCTCGTCGTCGCCCTGGGACCCCTGCACCAGATTCATCCGCTCCGACTCATCCAACGACAGCCACCACTCAGGATCGGGACCACGCTCCGGGTCATACTCGCCCATGGCCCTCCCTCCGGTGTGGCGTGTACAGCCAACGTTGTAGCGCTTGACCTGCAAGACGAGGCACCGCCTCGTCGTGGGAGAGCGTAGCTCTCATTGCCGAGTCTTGTCAGGTCGAAGCGCTTGTTGGGCGGTTGCCTCTCCGCCTAGAGCGCGCGCATGTGGTTGTTGCGGGGGTTGTGCTCCAGCTCAGCGAGTCCCAGCGCCTCAAGCAATGGCGGCATGTACATGCCGAAGCGTCCCCGCAGACCCTTCTTGAGTCCATACCAGCCACCTACGGGGTTGTCCTTCGAGCGGCCCCACTCCTCGACGGTCCCGGGCTTCGCGGGCTTCTGCTCGTCAGCTGCGCCGAGCGGCACCCAGTCGCCTCGCTCCTTCAGCCAGGCATGCAGGTCTTCTATCGCGCGAAGCCGATAGCCGAGCTTGGTCTTGCCGACGACGCAGACGAGAGCTGGCGGGTCCGCCGTCTCGTCGCGATACATGGAGTACTCCGAGGTGCCCGGCGGTGTCTTGAGAACCCATGGGTCATCTTGAGTGCCGGATCCGATCGCTGCCATCTTGAGCTCCTCGCATCTTGGGACCACTGTGTGGGTTCCTACCCGAGGAGTCCTGTCGGTTGACAATCCGCCTAACCCCTGCTTCTGCAGTCTGGATATCCCCGATATCCAGCGCTATCCCACTACTCGGCCTCTGGAAAGACCTCGATCCGGTCCACGATCATCTCTTGGCCCGCCATGCGGATGCTCGCACCATCGAAGAGCTCACCGGTCGCTCGCACGTACTTGCCCTCGTAGGAGGAGGGGCCGTTGGTGAGGTCACCGGCGTTGGCGATCACGACGACCGTACCCGCACTCTCGGCGCGGCGCGCTGACGCCGTATCGGCGATCCGCCAGAACCCACCTTCGAGATTCACGTACGTCACAATCCCTACCGCCTCGGCCTGACCTTCGCCGATAGGGGTGAGACCGGGCTCGGGTATCGCCTTGTCCGGCGTATCGCCGACGCACCCGGTGACAAGCGCGGCAAGCGCGAGCGCAACGACGACTATGACCACTCTGAGTCCCCGCACGTCTAGAGCTCCTCATCGCGTCGGCGTGGATCGCGTCCACGGCGCGTTCCCCTCGACACCGTACCGGCGCCGAACTTCTCGTTGATCCGATCGATGTCCTCAACGATAGCGGTTCTGCGCTCGGTCTCCACACTCTCTTCCTGAGACGTCAGCTGCAACTGCGCGCCAGCCTCATCGAATCCCGAGACCCCCACACCCAGCAAACGGACCCCGACACCCTCTGACCAGAGCGACTCGATCAGGTCGTCGACCACGTCGCGCACGATCTGCTCATCGCACGTGGGAGCATCAAGCGTCCTCTGTGCGCTGCGGGTCGTGAAGTCCCCGTAGCGGACCTTGACCGAGACCGTGCTGCCCATCGTGTCCTTGCTCCTCATGCGCGAGCAGACCTTGGCCACCAGGAAGCTCAGCACGTCTGCCACCTCACCGCGATCGTGCAGGTCGGCGGCGAACGTCCGCTCGTTCGAGATGGACTTCCTCGGCTCGTTGTCATGGACATCTCGCTGATCGATGCCCTTGCTCGAGCCACCAGACCGGCGCCCATCGAACCGGCCAGCGCCGCAGCACTCTGCTCATCCAGAGCCGCCAGATCGCCGAGGGTGTGCACTCCCTGCGCTATCGAGACGCTCCGCACTCTTGGGCCCGATCCCCGGTAGCGCACGCACGGGGAGGGGAGCGAGGAACTCGCGCTTCCTCCCCGGGACAGACGACGGTCAGCCCAGCAGGCTTCTTGAAGTCAGACGCGATCTTGGCCACCGTCTTCGACGCTCGCAAGCCCCACCGAGCACGAGAGCCCGAGCTCGGCCACCTTGGCCTGGATTCGCTTGGCCACGGCCACGGGATCCTCACCGGCGTATCTGCCCGGCGTCACATCGAGGTATGCCTCATCGACCGAGACGGGCTGCACGTCAGGTGTCTCCTCGGCGAAGATGTCTCGGACCTTGTGGGAGAACTCGGAGTAGCGCTCGAATCGGGGAGGGGCCCAGATCGCGTCGGGGCAGAGCACCCTGGCCCTGGCAGATGCCATCGCCGAGCGCACGCCAAAGACGCGGGCCTCGTAGCTGCAGGTCGAGACGACACCGCGCTTGTCGGGGTTGCCACCGACGATGACGGGCTTGCCGCGCCACTCGGGATGATCCAGCTGCTCCACGGCGGCGAAGAACGCGTCCATGTCCACGTGCAGGATGGCGCGGGGCTTCCAGACGATGTCGCCGCATTCGCTCATGGCAATCAGTGTAGTGGCGCGCGCCGACATCTGTCGCACTCGGCTAGAATGCCGCAAGACGACGATCAAGGAGGTCTCCGTGCGAATCGGTGCCCATGTCTCGGTGTCCGCCGGCTATGACAAGGCTGTCGACTACGCACTCGAGGTGGGATGCGAGTGCATCCAGATCTTCGCGAAGAGCCCGAGGCAGTGGCGGGGACATGCTATCGATCCGGGCAAGGCCGCCGAGTTCATCGAGTATCGCAGCGGCCAAGGAGCTCGGCCCCGTCTTCACTCACACCGCCTACCTCATCAACCTCGCCACGCCCGATGACGCCATGCGCGCCAAGAGCATCGCGGCGCTGGCCGATGAACTCGAGCGCGGACGGATCCTCGCAGCCGACGGCGTCATCACACACACCGGTTCGGGCAAGGGTGATGATCCGGCCGCCACGATGGCTCGCGTCATCGCAGCGATCGAAGAGGTGCTCTCGCTTGTGCCCGACGATGCGCCCCCGCTTCTGCTCGAGAACACGGCTGGCGCGGGTGACACGTTCGGCGAGTCAGTCGAGCAGCTCGGCCAGGTCATCTGTGCTGTGGAGCCGGGCCCGTCCACCCGTCTGGGCTTCTGCCTCGACACGTGTCACGCACACGCGGCGGGTATCCCGGTCTCCTCGGCAGATGACTGGAAGGCTCTCACTGAGGTCGTCGAGAGCACCTGCGGGCTCGATTCGTGGCGGGCGATCCACGCCAACGACTGCACGTCCCCTCTCGGCTCGCACAAGGACCGTCACGCCTGGATAGGAGAGGGGACCATCGGTCTTGAAGGCTTCGCCGCGATGCTTGCGACGCCGGGGATCGAGGACGTCCCCGCCATCACCGAGATGCCGGGCGAGGTGCCCGAGAAGGACGCCGTCAACATCGGGGTGCTCAAGGCGGCACGCGAGTAGGCCGAAACTCTGACTGTGTGCACATTGGTGGTTGATGCTTGCGGCCTGCGGTTCTAGCATGGGTCGAGCGGGGACATACACCTTGCGTCCGCAGGCGACGCCACTGAGGAGATGGGGATTGATGGGGTTCTTCTTGATTGGCAAACGTCGCGACACCGGAGCACTGCAGCTCATCAACAGTGACCTCTACGAATCGCGCCAAGACGCCATCGACGGCCTCTCCGAGATAGACGTCCCCACCGACCTCGAATCCGAGGTCTTCGCAGTCGACATCGATGCAGCCACACCTGTCGTCGTCGTCCAGAAGAAGCCGGCCCACGAGTCGGTGGCTGATCCTGCGATTGCAGACGCGATCGTGGAAGAGGCCGAAGCGGGCGCGATGACCGACGAGGGCACCGGCCTCCATGGAGCTCTCAAGGGCGCTGCGGCATCACTTGAGGGTGAGGGCATCGTCGCACCAGAATCGATCGGCCCCGCCGAAGGTGACTCCAAGGCCTGGCCCTGGGACTCGGAGAAGGAGCCTCCGGCCGAGGAGGTCGCCGAGGCCGAGCTCGACGAGGCGCTTGCAGGCGTCGGCGTGGCCGAGGAGGCCGCAGCTGAGGTCGCTACCGAGGAAGCTGTCGTAGAGGCGGTCGCCGAAGAAGCCGTCGATCGAAGAGGTGGCCGCCGAAGAGGAAGCCGCGATCGAGACCGAGGCCGTCACCGAGGTGCCTCCTCCCGAGTTCGTCCCGGATCCCCTGGAAGAACCCGCAGTCTCAGTCGGTGACATGGTCGCAACGCCAGACGCCGAGCATGGATGCTTCCCGCACGGTCGTCATGGGTGCCTACGAGGAGTCCGGGATCGGCGGCGGAGGATGCCTCCGATGAAGCGGCGCCCGAGCCCGAGCCAGCGCCTGAGCCCACCCGGCACGCGACTTCGCTGACTCCGAGCCGGGCGGGCCTGAGTTCGGGCAGCCTGTCGCCGCACCCGCCAACACCAAGGCAGCAGCAGATCTCGAGAGCGTGCTTGCAGACCTCGAGATCGCCGAGCCGATGAGTGTCGAGCCGACCGTGGAGGATCCGCCCGCCCTCGAGGTTCCTCCCGAGATGGCGGCTGAGATTCCCACACCTCCGATCGTTGATGAGAAGGCTCCTGCTGAGATAGCCGAGGCTCCTGCCGAGAACGAGAAGCCTGAGACGCCCGACCTTCTGACCGAGGCGGGAACCGAGGACGAGTCCACCGCGCCCGGGTTCGAAGGCGGCGACTCCGACATCGCCGATCTGACCTGTGAAGACTGCGTCTACATGAACACGTGCCCCAAGATCGAGAAGGGTGAGAGCGACCCGGCCTCCTGCGGCTCCTTCCAGTGGAAGTCAGGCTAGGTCAGACGTCCCCTTTTCGGGCCGAAACCCCCAAATATGCGGTAGCGCCACCGGCCAACCTACGATATATTGTGGTCTAGGCCAGTTGTCGTCCTGGGGGTCATGTGACGAGTCGACCCGCTCACATCTTTCCGTTCTCAGCCATCGTCGGCCAAGAGACCCTCAAAATGGCCCTTCTTCTCAACGCCGTTGATTCTCGGGTCGGAGGCGTACTCGTACGCGGCGAGAAGGGGACGGCCAAGTCCACAGCGGTCAGAGCGCTTGCTGCCGTACTTCCCGACATGGACGTCGTCGATGCGTGCCGCTTCGCGTGCAATCCGGCAGAACCCGGCTCGTGGTGTGATGAGTGCCGCGAGCGCCGAGAGGACGGCCCTCTTCCCAAGACCACCCGCAGGCCCGCAGTCATCGACCTGCCTGTCTCGGCGACCGAGGATCGGCTCGTAGGCACGATCGACATCGAGCACGTCCTCAAGCATGGGGAACGCCGATTCGAGCCCGGGCTGCTGGCCGATGCGAACCGCTCGATCCTCTACGTCGATGAGGTCAACCTGCTCGACGATCATCTCGTCGACACCCTGCTCGATGCCGCTGCCATGGGCGTCAACACCGTCCAGCGCGAAGGTGTCGCGTTCGTACATCCGGCGCGCTTCATCCTCGTCGGCACGATGAATCCCGAGGAGGGCGACGTGCGCCCCCAGCTCCTCGACCGCTTCGGGCTGTGTGTGGAGGTACGGGGAGAGCGAGCTGCAGGCGACCGCGTCGAGATCCTCAAACGCCGCAGGGCCTTTGAGGAGGACACCACCGCGTTCCTGCGCGACTGGGTCGATCCGTGAGGACGAACTCACCGTGAAGCTCAAGCACGCCCGCTTGCGGCTACCCTCGGTCGAGCTCAGCGACGAGCTTCTCCTCGGCATCGCGACTCTCTGCGCCGATCTCGAGGTCGACGGACACCGCGCAGACCTCGTGATGGCGCGTGCTGCTGCTGCCTACGCGTGCCTCGATGGACGCACCGACGTCAACCGCGACGATGTCGCCAAGGTCGCTCCGCTCGTCCTGGCTCACCGCATGCGACGCACTCCCTTCGAAGAGGAGAGCGAGACCCAGCGCAACCTGCAGGAGGCTCTTGGGCAGGCATTCGGATCTGAAGAGGGCGACTCTCCCGAGACGCCGGCCTACGCCGGATGGCGACTCGGCAGACGGCGAGACGGCTGTCAGCACCCGCTACCTGCAGGAGAGCCAGGCCGCCGAGATAGCCGCGGCTGCCCGAGCCCGACTTCGAACTCGCGATGGACCGCACGCGCCGCGCTATCGGCGGCAAGCGCCAGGAGACGATCTCCGATGATCGCCGCGGACGCTACGTGCGCGCTCGCGCTGCCACCGAGACAGCCGACCCGGACCTCGCTCTGGATGCGACGATCCGGGCGGCCGCGCCGTACCAGTCCGACTAGAGAGGGCGACCTCGCAGTCAACCTCACATCGCAAGACATCCGCACCAAGGTCCGCAAGCGCAAGGTCGGGGCCTCCATCGTCTTCTGCGTGGACGCGAGCGGGTCGATGGGTGCGGAGTCACGCATCGATGCCGCAAAGGCCGCCATCATGGAGCTTCTGGTCGACGCCTACCAGCGCAGGGACCGCGTGGGTATGGTCTCCTTCCGCGGAGACCGCGCCGACATCATCTTGGCGCCCACAGCAAGTGTAGAGCTTGCTCAGATCAAGATGCGCTCCCTGCCCACGGGTGGAGCGACGCCGCTTGCGGCGGGACTGGAGCGCGCACTCGAGGTCGTCGCGTCTGAGAAGGCGCGCAATCCCGACATCGTCCAGTGGCTCGTGCTCGTGACCGACGGCCGCGCCAATGTGGGCCTCAACGGGGGTCTCGGCAGCGAGGATGCGCGCGTCATGGCATCGCGGCTGCGCGCCGAGGACATCAACACCGTCGTCATCGACACCGGCTCCAGCACCTCGACCGGGCGCTCGCGAGCTTGCGCGGGCGGCCGATGCCGAGTACATCCGCCTTCACACCCTCACCGGGGAGGACATAGCAGCCACCGTTCGCGACCGCGTCCACGGCTAGCATCGCAGAGGTCCCTAGGCGCGATCGCGCTTCGGGGACGGTGGCTGGTCCTCCTCGTTACTGTGCAAGGTGGGTGGAGTGGGCCTGTAAGCCGGATTCTGTCGTGGACGGCCATTTATCTGGGATCGCAGTCGCCTGCGACCTCACGCGGGTAACCCGAGCGACGGCCGGGCCGGCCGATATCGCTCCTATTCACCCTTGCTCCGGACGGGGTTTGCCAAGCCGCCAGGTCTCCCTGACGCTGGTGCGCTCTTACCGCACCGTTTCAGCTTTCCTCCACGGCAAGCCGCGGGGGGTTTTCTTTTCTGTGGCACTTTCCGTCGCGTCACCGCGCCCTGCCGTTAGCAGGCGTCCTGCCCTGTGGAGTCCGGACTTTCCTCACGCACGCCGAAGCGCCCGTGCGACCATCCGGCCCACTCCAAACCCGATTGTAGCAACTACCTGCAGATACGCCGAGGGACGACCCTCATTGGAGGCCCGCCCCTCAGGTTGTTGATGTGGCTGGGGCACTAGGACTCGAACCTAGACTATCTGGAACCAGAAGCCAGCGTGTTGCCAATTACACCATGCCCCAACAATCGCTGCGCCTGGACGACCAGCGCGGTGCATCATGCTACCGACCTGCCCAGAGCGTGTCAAACCGTCAGTTCATACCGCTCAGAGCAGCGTCCATACGCTCTAGAGCAACCTCTTTGCCGAGAAGCGCCAGCGACTCGAAAAGGGGAGGGCTCACCATCGATCCGGTGGTCGCAACACGTACCGATTGGAAGACGATCTTGGGCTTGAGGTCGACCTTCTCGGGCACCTCACGAAGTGCCGCTTCGATGGGCTCGGGATCGAAGTCGTCGAGAGCTGCCAGTGCTTCGCGGGCAGCCGCAAGTGCCTCGCTTGGCGCCCTCTTTGGCAAGCACCTTCTCGTACGAGCGTCTCGTCGATCTCGAGGTCGTCGGTGAAGAAGAACGCGATGCGTCGGGACGATCTCGGTCACGAGCTTCACGCGCTCGGCGACCAGCGGTCCGAGCTCGGTCCACCACGCGGCGTCGTGTCGGTCACGCGTATGCATCGCGCGATGCCTGCCGCGGCCATCTCGGCCTGCATGAGCGCCGCGAACTCCTCCGGCGCCATCTCGCGCAGGTACACACCGTTCATCCACTCGAGCTTCTCGGGGTCCCACACGACCGGGTTCTTTGAGACGCGGCTCAAGATCGAAGCGCTCGATCAAGCGTCTCCTTGCTGAAGACGGTCTCCTCATCCAGTGACCAGCCCAGCAGCGCGAGGTAGTTGAGCAGAGCCTCGGGCAGGATGCCCTCTTCGCGCATACGCCTCGACCGAGGTCGCGCCGTGACGCTTCGAGAGGCGCTTGCCGTCGGCACCGAAGATGAGGCTCATGTGGGCGAACTGGGGTACCGGTGCCTCCAGCGCCTCGTAGACGATGATCTGGCGTGGCGTGTTGGAGAGGTGGTCATCGCCTCGGATGATGTGCGTCATGCCCATCTGCCAGTCATCCACGACGGTGGCGAAGTTGTACGTGGCCGAGCCGTCGGTACGGGCGATGATGAAGTCGTCCATCATGTCGCCGGGCCAGGAGACCTCCCCGCGAATCACGTCGTCGATGGTGATGTCTCCGCGGTCCTCGGGCACCTTCACTCGCCAGACGTGGGGCTCGCCTGCGGCGATGCGCTCGGCGACCTCCTCGGCGGGCAGGTTGCGACAGGTCTTGTCGTAGCCGGCGAAGCCGCCTGACCTCGCGAGCCGCAGCACGCTTGGTCTCGAGCGTCTCGGGGCTGCAGAAGCACGCGTAGGCGTGCCCGGCTCTCCTTGAGCTTCTCGAGAGCTGGCGCATAGCTGTCCACGCGCTGCGTCTGATAGTAGGGGCCGTACTCGCCGCCGATCTCAGGGCCTTCGTCCCAGTCAAGACCGAGCCAGCGCATGGCACGAATGATCGCCTGGACGTTCTCCTCGGTGCTGCGCTCAGGATCGGTGTCGTCGATGCGTAGCACGAGAGTCGCCACCCAGGTGACGCGCGAACGCCCAGTTGTAGATAGCGGTTCTGGCGCCACCGATATGCAGGTGACCGGTGGGCGAGGGAGCGAATCTCACGCGTGGCTTCATGGGTGTGCGGATCTCCTCGGCATGTAGTGGTCTTCGTGCGTCGCGGCGAAACTCGTCAATGGTACCTGAATACCCGCGCAGGCGTTTCGCAAGACCGCACGGCGAGGCCGCTCTGTGAGCATCGTGTGGAGGAGTCCTGCGGCGTTGCCGCACACCGCCTGCGCGTGATATCGTGGCACACGTTCTCATCACGAGGCGGTCGTCCACGGATGACCGCAGAGGGTCGAGGGATCGCGCCCTACGACACCCCGGCAACCGACGCCCCATACAGGCGCACGGTGCCACATCGCGACAGGCATGGCGCCTGAGAGATGAGGGTATATCGTCGGCGTGACGCAGCGCCCGCACGAGGACCCTTGTCTGATCAGGCAAGGGTCGTTTTGATGTCGGGGCCGGATGGTCCCGTGGAAGAAAGGGAGCTGCAAATGGCCGGACGCGAGTACCTGTTCACCTCCGAGTCGGTGACCGAGGGTCATCCCGACAAGATGTGCGATCAGATATCAGACGCGGTCCTCGACGCGATCATCACGCGTGAGACCGAGCTTGCCGACGAGGGCTTCGTCGGTCCCGAGGGCACCAAGGCCAGCCCGGACTACGTGCGTGTCGCCTGCGAGACGATGATCACGACCGGCCTCGTTGTCGTGGCCGGCGAGATCCGCACGCACGCCTACGTCGACATCCCCAAGATCGTCCGCGAGACCGTCAAGGACATCGGCTACACGCGCGCCAAGTACGGTTTCGACTACGAGACCTGCGGCGTGATGACGAGCATCGACGAGCAGAGCTCGGATATCGCCCATGGGCGTGGACGAGTCGTACGAGGTCCAGCACGGCGAGGGCGTCGACCCCATCGATCTGGTGGGAGCCGGTGACCAGGGCATGATGTTCGGCTATGCGTGCAACGACACCGAGGAGCTCATGCCGATGCCGATCCACCTGGCGCAGCGCCTCGCACAGCGTCTCACCGACGTGCGCAAGGCCGGCATCCTCGACTACCTTCGTCCCGACGGCAAGACCCAGGTCACCGTCAAGTACGTGGACGGCAAGCCCGTGTCGGTCGAGACGATCCTCGTCTCGACCCAGCACGCCGAGTCAGCCAACGTCGAGACGGTGATCAAGCCCGACCTCATCGAGCACGTCATCAAGCCCGTCCTCAACGACGAGGACATCCCGTGGGAGGGCGCTGACATCTACGTGAATCCCACCGGGCGCTTCGTCATCGGCGGACCCATGGGCGACTGCGGCCTCACCGGTCGCAAGATCATCGTCGACACCTACGGCGGCTTCGGTCGTCACGGCGGCGGCGCGTTCTCGGGCAAGGACTGCACCAAGGTCGACCGCTCGGCCGCCTACGCCGCGCGCTGGGTTGCCAAGAACGTCGTCGCAGCCGGTCTTGCCGATCGCTGCGAGGTCGAGCTTGCCTACGCCATCGGTGTCGCCCACCCGCTCTCCGTGCTCGTCGAGACGTTCGGCACCGAGAAGGTCAGCGTCGGCGCGATCGAGAAGGCTGTCGGTGAGGTCTTCGACCTCCGCCCGGGCGCCATCGTCCGCGATCTCGACCTGCGCCGTCCGATCTACCGCAAGACGGCTGCCTACGGTCACTTCGGCCGCGCCGACAAGGACTTCACGTGGGAGCGCACCGATCGCGCCGAGGAGCTGGCCGAGGCCGCCGGTCTCAACGACTAGAGCCATCCGACCAGAACAGACGGACGTATGTGTCCGATGGGCCGCCGGCACGCTCGTGTCGGTGGCCTTCTGTATGCTGTGAGAGTCGCTTCGTGACACACCTCGCCAGGGCCGTCTGCAGAGATCGGAGCTCGCCACGTACGCGCAGGTCATAGTAGACATCCCGACTCGGGCACTCACAGCGCCGTTCGACTACTCGGTACCCGCCGACATCGCCGATCAGGTCCTTCCCGGATGCACGGTGGTAGTTCCTCTCGGGCCCCGGTTCGTGGGGGGCTACGTGGTGAGCCTGTCTGAGATCACCGAGGTCGAGCGAGTCAAGCCGATCGAGCAGGTGCTCACACCGCCGCTCTTTCCCGCGTGGGCCCCGGACGTCGCCTCGTGGATCGCCGAGGAGTACGTTGCTCCCGTCTCGGAGGCATTGCGACTCTTCCTCCCACCCGGTGGTGTGCCACGTGTCGAGCCAGCCGGA
The DNA here is from genome assembly GCA_963850695.1 of uncultured Actinomycetes bacterium. GTDB lineage: Bacteria > Actinomycetota > Coriobacteriia > Anaerosomatales > CAWKMJ01 > CAWKMJ01. Next base: position 612,132 of record CAWKMJ010000002.1, on the reverse strand, counting down.
GACGGGGAGTGGACGCTCACGGCCCCCTCCCTCGGGCCTGCAACAGAACGCGTCGCCGAGCTGGTCACGCCCGACTACACACCTCGCTCCAACGCCTTCACGCAGCGCGCAGTGCTCGATGCGTTGGCCGAGGGCCCCGTGCGGGTCTCACTCCTGACCGCCTCACTCGGCCCGGTCGACGGATCGCTCAGGCGTCTTGAGGAGCTGGGAGTCGTCCGGATCGAGCAACGCGCGAGACGACGCGCTCCGGCAAGCCGTGCGAGAAGAGACAATCCGGTGGTCCTGACAGACGAGCAGAGCTCCGCCGTCGAGGCGCTCATCGCAGGCCGGACCACGTCGACCCCCATACTCATCGACGGCATCACGAGCTCGGGCAAGACAGAGGTCTACATGCGCGCTATCGAGTCGCACATCGCTCGCGGACGCGGCGCGATCATGCTGGTTCCCGAGATCGCGCTCACGCCCCAGACCGTCGGTCGGTTCCGTGCGAGGTTCGGGAGCGGATCGCGGTGCTGCACAGCCGGCTCTCGGCAGGGGAGCGCTACGACGAGTGGTGGCGGCTCAAGAACGGCGAGGCCGATGTCGCCATCGGACCCCGCTCCGCACTCTTCGCGCCGGTGAAGGACCTCGGCGTCATCATTCTTGATGAGTCGCACGATGGCTCATACAAGCAGGGTTCCTCCCCCCGCTACCACGCACGAGAGGTCGCCGAGCGCATCGCGCAGGCCACAGGCGCGGCACTGGCCTTCGGCTCGGCCACTCCGAGTCTCGAGACCCTCCATGCAGCCGCTGAGGGCAGGGTCGAGGTGCGCGCGCTCACCCAGCGTGTCGCCGGAGGCACCCTTCCAGAGGTCCGCGTCGATCGACATGGGCTGTGGAGTTTCAGGAGGGGCATCGCTCCATGTTCTCGCGCCCACTGCTCACCGCACTCGAAGAGGTCGCTGCGCGACAGCAGAAGGCTGTCCTGTTGCTCAACCGCCGTGGCTTCGCCTCGTTCCTGCTGTGCCGCGAGTGCGGGTACGTCCCCGAGTGCGATCACTGCTCGGTCTCTCTCACAGCCCATCAGGGGGGCAAGGTACTGCAGTGCCATCACTGCGGACACACGCACAGCTCCGCCGGTGGAGTGCCCCGAATGCGGCTCGGTCTACCTGCGACAGTTCGGCGCTGGCACCGAGCGCGTGCAGCAGGAGCTTGCCGACGCGCTGCCCGACGTATCGCTTCGGTGCGCATGGACGCCGACACCACGCGCAAGAAGGGCGGGCACGAGCTGCGGCTCGCCGAGTTCGAAGCGCTTGAGTCCGGCGTGCTCATCGGCACACAGATGGTCGCCAAGGGACTCGACTACCCCGATGTCACGCTCGTCGGAGTCCTCGACGCCGACACCGGTCTGCGCCTGCCTGACTTCAGGGCAGGGGAGCGCACGTTCCAACTGCTCTCCCAGGTCTCCGGTCGCGCTGGCCGCGGTGAGGCCCCTGGACGCGTGATCGTGCAGACCTACTGGCCAGACAACTACGCGATCCGTGCTGCAGCCGCTCACGACCGGCGACTCTTCGCCGATGCCGAGCTACCCGTCCGCGAGGAACTCGGCTATCCGCCCTTCGGACGTCTGGCGCGAGTGCTCATCTCGGGCGAGTCGGTCTCGGCCGTGCGCGGGCACGCGGCCCAGCTTGGCGCGCTCCTCGAGGAGTCGGTCCCGGAGGGCTGGTCCGTCTTGGGGCCCACGGATGCCGTGATCGCTCGGGTCAAGAACGTCTATCGCTACCAGCTACTGCTCCGGGCGCCGGAAGGCGCTGCGGTGGGGCCCGCTCTTGCCTCGGCGCTCGCGCGGCTGACCACCCCCGAAGGAGTCCGGGTCTCAACCGATGTGGACGCGCACGACATGATGTAGCATCGGCGAGGGTACAATCCCACGGGCAAGGGATTTGCTGCGTTCACAGGTGGAATGCAGCCACGAAGACAACTCGCGACAGTCGTGCCGGAGGAACTACGAAGATGAACATCCTGAGTCATCCAGCCGCAGCCCTGCGACAGGGCGCTCAAGACGTCGACCCGCAGAGCGACGATGAGCTGATCACGCTCGTCAAGAAGATGGCGGACGCCATGTACGAGGCGCCGGGTCTCGGTCTTGCCGCGCCACAGGTCGGCGTCCTCAAACGGGTGATCATCTACGATATGGACGACGGCCTCGTCGCTCTCTGCAACCCCGTCATCACCGAGGAGTCCGAAGAGACCGTATCCGACGAGGAGGGCTGCCTCTCGTTTCCGGGCATCACGATCGACATCGAGCGGCCCGAGTCGGTGACATGCGAGGCGATCGATCTCAAGGGCAACGGGGTGAAGCTCCGAGCTGAGGGGCTGCACGCACGTCTGCTGATGCACGAGGTGGATCACCTGAACGGGGTCCTCATCATCGATCGTGCATCCGAGGACGAGCGCAAGGCCGCCCTGAAGCGCTACCGGGAAGCCAACGCGGCGCTACGATAGGCGGCCGATCGAGGGGGAGGACATGCGCATCATCTTCATGGGCACGCCGGAGTTCGCCGTGCCGATCGCTCGACCCGCCTCACCCCTCAACACAACGTCCTTGCCGTCATCACGCAGCCCGATCGTGTGCGAGGGCGCGGGCGCAACCGCAGCACCACGCCGGTCAAGGCAGCCGCCACAGAGCTCGGCCTCGACGTCTATCAGCCCGAGACGCTCTCCGACCCGACCACCCTCGCGCTCATCAAGCGCGCCGAGCCCGACGCCATCATCGTCGCCGCCTACGGCAAGATCCTACCCCCGCAAGTGCTCGAGATGCCGCTTCAGGGCTGCATCAATGTTCACGCCTCGCTCCTCCCGGCACACCGGGGGGCCGCACCTATCCATCGCGCGATCCTCGATGGCGACGCGGCCACTGGTGTCTCTATCATGCTCATGGAAGAGGGTCTCGATACGGGCCCCGTCGCCTTGCGGCGCGAGATACTCGTCGCCGACAAGACAGCTGAGGAGCTCACCGAGGCCCTCTCCTTTCTCGGTGCCGAGGCGCTCGCCGAGGTCCTCAACCAGATCGATATGGGTGGCGTGACCTGGGTCCCGCAAGACGATGCCCGGGCGACGTACGCGGACAAGGTGACAGCGGCAGACGTTGCCCTGTCCCCAGACCTCACCGTCGACCAGGCTCTGCGTCGGGTGCGCGCTTCCACTCGCAGTGCGCGCTCCAAGGTCTGTGTCGATGGAGAGACACTCGACGTTCTCGAGGCCGCCGCTTGCGCATGCGGCCTGAATCCCGGAGCTGTCCTTGCCGAGAAGAACCGTCTCGCCATCGGCATGGCCGACGGTGATCTCGACCTTGTCTCTGTGCGACCCGCGGGCCGGGCTGCGATGGAGGGTGCGTGCTTTGCTCGCGGTGCTCGACTTGAGGGCGAAGCCGCCTGGGAGTGCCCCTCGTGAGTCTCACACCGGCTCGCCACGTCGCTCTCACTGCACTGGGTGACGTACGACGTCGCGATGCCTGGGTCCGACCGGTCCTCGACGCGGCGATCGCCAAGGCAACACTCTCGCGCGAGGATGCTGCGTTCGCCCGGGCACTGGCTATCGGCACCACCCAGATGCTTGGATCCCTCGATCACGCGATAGACCGATTCGCCGACAAGCCCTCCCGGATCGAGCCGAGGGTGCGCGACGCACTGCGCATGTCGGCCAACGAGATCCTGTTCATGGGCACACCACATGAGGTAGCGGTCGACCAGGGGGTCGAGGCCGTCCGTGTCGACACCCCGCGCGCAGCCGGTCTGGCCAACGCGGTCCTTCGTCGCATCTCGGAGCACGCGGCCGGATTCCCTTGGCATGACGCAGACGATTCGACTCGACTCGCTCTCCTTACAGGCCATCCGCAGTGGCTTGTCGAGGCTGTCGAAACGAACCTGGGTCGCGAGGCCGCGGCCGCGATGCTCGAGGCCGACAACACGCCACCGCCCCTGTATCTCGCCACCAATCTCGCGCGCGCCTCAGACGAGGAGCTTCTCGAGGCCCTGGAGCGCGCCGATGCATCTCCGCGACCGTACGGTGCACCCGGCTGCCTTGAGGCCGGAGATGCGACCTCGGCCATAGCCTCCGGCGTCTTCGACGACCTCCGCGCGGTTGCCTCCGATGCCGGCGCCCAGGTGGTTGCGCAGCTTGCCCTCCCTGGCCGAGACGGTCACGTCATCGAGATCGGGGCAGGCAGGGGGACCAAGACCATCGTCATGCACTCTCAGGGGCGCCGCCTCGACCGCGAGGTGCGCATCACCTGTGTAGACATCGACGACCGCAAGCTCGACACGCTTCGCGGGCGCGTCGTCGCAGCGGGATATCCGGCTCCAGCGATCCTCACCACCGACGCTGCCGCCGGGCCGCTCGATCCGGCGCTCGACTCGACAGCCGACGCCGTCCTTGTCGATGCTCCGTGCAGCGGACTCGGCACGCTGCGGCGGCACCCGGAGAAGCGCTGGACCCTCGAGCCAGACGCCATCGCGACCATGGCCTCCCTCGGCCTCGGGATGCTGACAAACGCTGCGTCCCTTGTTCGCCCTGGCGGGTTCGTGGTGTACTCGACATGCACTGTTCTCGCAGCCGAGAACGACGAGGTGGTGGACGCTTTCCTCGCATCCGAGGGGGGAGCCGGGTTCAGTGACGAGATGCTCGAGAGCGCTGTGCCCGAGGAGTTTCGGATGTGGTTGAGCGATCGGGGCCGTCTGCAGACTCTGCCGACGATCGGGGGCCCCGACGGACACTTCGCGGCCGTACTGAGGCGCGATGAGGAAGAGTAGGACGTCACAGGAGGGGACCCATGCGTAAGGCGCAGATCATCGAGATGCTCGAGGTCACCGAGGCCGCTGCTCTAGCGGCTGGACGCTGGATGGGCAAGGGAGACAAGCACGCCGCTGATGGTGCGGCAGTCGATGCCATGCGCGCTGCACTTCGGCGAGCTCGAGATCGACGGAGAGATCGTCATCGGCGAGGGGGAGCGCGACGAGGCACCGATGCTCTTCATCGGCGAGAAGGTCGGAGCCGGGGGCGAGCCTATCGACATCGCTGTCGACCCGCTCGAGGGCACGAACCTCACCGCAGATGGCCAGCCCAACTCGCTCGCTGTCTTGGCGTTCGGCCCGCAGGGCACGCTGCTCAACGCACCAGACACGTACATGAACAAGATCGCTACCGGTCCCATGGCCGCAGGCGCTGTGCACATCGACGCGACCCCCACGGAGAACATCCGCGCGGTCGCCCAAGCTCTCGACCGCCCGGTGGAGGACATCGTCGTGTGCATCCTCGAGCGCGATCGCCACGAGGAGCTGATCGCCGAGGTCCGAGAGGCAGGTGCTCGTATCCGCCTCATCACCGATGGTGATGTCTTCGGAGCGGTCGCCACATCGATCGAGGGGACCGGCATCCACCTCTACATGGGTATCGGAGCTGCGCCCGAAGGTGTGCTGGCGTGTGCTGCCATGAAGTGCATCGGCGGACAGTTCATGGGCCGCTTCGCCTTCCGCAACGACGAGGAGCGTGCGCGCGCCGAGAAGATGACCAAGTGCGATATCGACGGGGTCCTGGACATGGACTGCCTGGTCAACACGGACAAGGCGGCGTTCATCGCCACCGGGGTCACCGACGGGGAGATGCTGCGCGGGGTCAAGTACTTCGGGAAGGGCGCCCGTACTCACTCGGTCGTCATGGATGCCGACACACACACCGTGCGCTTCGTGGAAACGGTCTACGGAGCAGGCGCGGAGAAGTTCTGGGTCCGGATGGACTAGTCGTTTCCGGGTGCCGACGGGCAGTCCGAGCACGCGCTCGACTTCGCGTCCGCACTCGAGCAGGGGGTCGAGTCCTCCTTGGAGGAGTCGTCCTTCGGGGCGTCGTCCTTCGGGGCGTCGCCGGACGTTTCCTTGGGCGCCTGCCGATAGTCGGTGTTGTGGAAGCCGGATCCCTTGAAGACGACTCCCACGGGAGAGAAGACACGCTTGGTGTCCCCGCCGCACTCGGGGCAGGTCTCGGCCTCGGTGGAGCGAATAGGGCGGACCACCTCGAACACGGTCTGGCATTCGCTGCAGCGGAAGTCGTAAGCTGGCACTTCGGGAATCCTCTCTCGGCACTCGTTGACCCGTGAGTTGCAGAGGATACTCTGAGCGCACCGCATGTTCAACGTCACTGAGTTAGGTTTGGTGGATGGAAGACAACGGCGTTACACAAGACACAGCGATGGCGGCCGACGACGAGCAGCCCCTCTGGGACTCGATCCCACAGCCCGCAGCCGAGAAGCCCCAGCGCAGGCCCATCGTCCCACACTGGATACCGATCGCTTTGGCGATCGCAGTCGCACTTCTCGTACTTGGCAGCGGTGTCGTGGCCTGGCTCTCGGTCGGATCACAGGTCGAGGTCCCCGAAGTCGTCGAGCTCAACGAGGGACTCGCCGACGTCAAGCTCTCCGAGGTCGGCCTCGAAAGCAACATCACCGAGCGTCGCTTCGACGACACGCCCGAGGGCACGGTCATCGAGCAGTTCCCCGCCGCCGGCACGGTCGTGCAGGAGGGAGAGACGGTCGGACTGGTCGTCTCGGCTGGCTCAGACCTCGTCGAGATGCCCGATGTGGTCGGGCAGAACATCCGCGTTGCCCGCGCTCGCCTCGAGTCCGAGGGCCTGCTGGTCAAGGTTGATGCGCAAGACTCCGAACTGCCCAAGGACACCGTCATCTCCACCAATCCCTCGCCCGGCGCAGAGGTGCGTACCGGCGAGATCGTGCGCGTGACCATCGCTGCCGAGGGGAGCGCGAGCGACGCGCTGCTCCCGTACTCCCTCACGGGAGCGACGTTCGTCATCGATCCTTCCGAGACCTCCGATGACGGGCTCGATGTCCCACTCGACGTCTCGCGCCGTCTGCAGTCCCTCCTTGAGGCCTCGGGCGCCAAAGTCATCGCGACCCGCTCTGCGGCCAACACCTCGACGACCGAAGAGCAGCGCCTTGCGGCGATCCCAGACTCAGCGGTCACGGCCCTCATCGGCCTGGACGTCGCGACCTCGGGATCGAGCATGACCGTTCGTACGCTCGACGAAGCGGCTGCGGGGGATGCGTATGACGCCTCTACCGCGCTCGGTGACGAGCTCCTGACCGCCATGCAGCAGGCGGGATACGAGGTCAAGCGCACTGAGATCGCCGCGGATGCCGCACTGTCGGCTGCACAGGGTGCGGGTGCCCGCACGACGCTTGGCAGCACCTCCTCCGATGACGACATGGCGCTGTTCAGAGACCCCGCCTGGGCAGACGCCGTCGCTCGAGCGATCTACCAGGGTCTAGGCGAGCGTTTTGGCTCCAGATAGAGAACCGCGCTAGAATGTGCAGTCATGGACATTCGTTCATCGCATAACGAGATCGTTCTCGGCGCGCGTCGAGTCCTGCATCCTCGTCATCGCGCTCCTCCTGATTCTGCCGACCGTTGCACACGGTGCCTCGGAGAAGCAGCGTCTCGAGGCTCAGCTCGATTCGATTCGCGGCGACCTTGCGCAGGCTGGCAAGGACTACGACGCCGCTTTCTGGCGCCTTGATGAGACCGATGTCCGCCTCAAGCAGATCGAGGAAGACATGATCGCAACCGAGGCCGAGCTCGAGCGGTCTCGAGGACTCCTCACTCAGCGTGTCGCTCGGATGTACCGCAACGACGCCGTTGACTACATCGGCGTTCTCCTTGAGGCGGACTCGTTCCAGGACATGACCACGCGACTGGACTACCTCCAGCGTATCGGCTCAGCCGACGCGGAGGTCATCGCCGAGTGCACCGCTCTGGCCGCGAAGCTCTCTCGGGAACAGGCGGCAGCCGAGGCCGAGCGTGAGGAGCGAGCGGCTGCGGTCAAGGTCGCTCGCGAACCAGAAGGCCGCGCTCGCCGACAAGCTCGCGTCCAAGAAGAAGGAGTACGAGGCCGTCAAAGCCAAGCTTGCCGCACAGGCATCCTCGTCCTCGCGCTCAACAGGCCAACGCTACGTCCCGGGACCCAACGGCATGGTCTTCCCGGTCCAAGGCGTGAACTACTACAGCGATACCTGGGGCGCTTCGCGCTCTGGCGGCCGACGCAGCCACAAGGGGACAGACATCATGGCCGCTCACGGCACCCCATGCGCGGCTGTGCTCTCGGGGACCGTCCGCTCCAAGAGCAGCGGGCTCGGCGGCAAGACGATCTGGCTCACGGCCGACAACGGTTGGCAGTTCTACTACGCGCATCTCCAGGGATGGGAAGTCACGTCAGGCCGAGTCAGCGCCGGGCCAGACCATCGGATATGTCGGCTCCACGGGCAATGCAAGCGGCGGTGCACCTCATCTGCACTTCGAGATTCATCCCGGCGGGGGAGCCGCGGTCAATCCCTATCCCTATCTGAAGCAGATGTAGCACTCCCGCCCGCCGACCTTCGTTGCCCCCGGCCACCCGCTGTGCGACGATGGTCACGCAGTACCGATCGGGAGCCGCTCAGCGGCTGAGAGGCGGCGAGAGCCGCGACCGAACCGACGGCCCCGGTAATGCGGGGCACGGAACCGGACCACTCACCGGCGCACATCGCTGGACCCGGATCGTGACAGTCACCGAACACCGGGAGGCGACATGCGTACGACCCGAGTACAGACCCTGGCCGAGATATCCCTTGCCATCGCACTGGCGGCGGTCCTCAACTATCTGGGCCTCCACCTCATGCCGCAAGGCGGCGCGTTCTCCCTCGTCATGCTGCCCCTCATGGTCGTCGCGATTCGGCGGGGCGTCGTGCCCGGCATGATCGCAGGTGCTCTCTACGGAGTGCTCGACTACCTCATGCTTCCCGTCGTCGTCCACCCCATCCAGCCACTGCTCGACTACCCGGTCGCCTTCGCCGCCGTCGGCCTCGCAGGTCTCTTCTCGGCCTCGTGGCACCGAGCCGTGGCCGAGGGACGGACCGCTCGAGCTGTGTGGACGACCGTGCTACCGGCCGCCCTGCTCGGCGCCGGAGCCCGCTACGTCATGCACGTCGTCTCAGGGATGGTGTTCTTCGCCGAGTACGCACCCGAGGGGCAACCCATCCTCATCTACTCGGCCGTCTACAACCTGACGTACATGCTGCCCTCAGCCGTCGCCTGCGCTGTCGGCGCGATGCTTCTGCTCCCTGCGCTTCGCAACGTCGGTGTCCAGGCCCCCCAACCGGCCACGGAACGATAGCGCTGTGTCGCCCGCCCTCGTCATAGCCGCCTCTCTCGACACGCCAAGCCCAGCGCTTCTACCGCGACCTCATCGCCGCCGCCGACTGCGTCGTTGCGGTGGACGAGGGTCTTGCCGCGTGTCGCTGGGCCGGCACTGCCTCCGGAGTATCTCGTAGGCGACCTGGACTCCGCGGACCCGGAAGACATCGCGTGGGCCGAGGAGAGCGGCACTCGCGTCCAGCGACTCGATGTCCACAAGGACCAGACCGATCTCGAGGTTGCGATCGCCACCGCAGAAGATGTTCATCCTGGCGGGTACGAGGCGACAGGGGTCCTCGGCAACAGGACCGACCACGAGCTCGCTGCTCTCGGCGCGCTCTTCGCCGCCCGCCCCAACGCCTGGATGATCCGGGAGCCGCACCTGACCGCATGGCCCCTCATGTCACCGGCTGAGCTCGAACTTGCCGGTGAAGGCGCGCTTGTCTCGATCCTGGCCTGGTCGGAAGGCGCCACGGCCACGACTTCGGGCCTTGAGTACCCGCTGGCGGCAGAGAGCCTCGCAGCCCTTCGATCCGCGTGGCGTGAGCAACGTGATCCTCTCGGTGCCGGCGACCATCATCCTGCACTCGGGCTCGGCGCTCGTGCTCAGCCCTCGCCTCGATTTTCCTCCCGCCATCGGCTACGCTACGTCACGAGTAGAACCTTAGGTCCTGCAGATACGACAGCAGGCCGATGCTGGGGGAAACGTGTCAGCGCCGCGGGCCATCCGCTACATCTCACTGATACTCGCACTGGCGTCGTGGGCGGCATATGCCGTTACGCCGCCAACCCGCCGCTGCCGCGGTGGCGTCGCTCCTCTCCGGAGGAGCCATCGCCTTCTTCATTGCGCCCGCACTTGTCCCCAAACCCGCAGCTCAAGACGCCCCGACCGGAGTCAGCCGCGCCTGCCTCCGACCGACGTCACCCAGCGCAGGACCCCGCCGTCCTTCGTGACTCCAGTCGACACCACTCCAGACGCCGTCGTCCAGGCACTGCTGACCAACGCCAACGTGGCCGGCGACCCCGTCGCTGCCCATATCTGGGTCGAGGACACCGCTTCGGGCACACTCCGGCTGATCGCAGCCACAGGCCTCATGCCTCCTCCAACGGCACCCGAGCCCCTCGCCGAGGGATCCTCGGCACCGTCGTCACCGAGGGCCAGGCGCGCCTCGAACAGCTTCGACGTATCACGACGCCTGCTGAGCAACGCACCGTCTGGCGCTACGCGTTCCCGCTTCAAGAACGCAGGGCCGCGAACTGTGGCTGCTGTGGACTTCATGGGGACGAGAACCAGCCGCATTCCGAGAACATGAACCGCGTCGCGGCGTCCATGGCCGCACCGCTTGCCGGCGCGGTCTCGCTCGCCATCGCGGAGCGACGCGAGGACATGGTGCGCGCGCTGGTGGATGTCGCACATGCCCTGTCGCGCAGACTCGATCCCGATGATGTCATCCACGAGACGCTCGACGACCGCCGTCGACATCTCCAAAGCCGCCACCGCAAGCATCATGCTGCTCGTCGACGATCAGCTCACCATCGCCGCAGCTCATGGTCTTCCCACGCGACGTGATCGAGTCGACAAGCATCTCGGTCGGTGAGGGTATCGCGGGATGGGTCGCGATGACCGAGCAGCCGCTTCTCGTCGAGGACCTGCCGGGTCGCGACGGCCGAGGCGAGCGCCACGGTGTCCGCTCGGCGGTCTCGGTGCCCATCGCAGATGACGACGGCCTGCTCGGCGTGCTCAACGTGGGCTCTCGCGCCTACCCCGCCCACTACGACCAGGAGCACCTCGATGTCCTGGAGTCTCTCGGCAGGCAGGCGGCGGTCGCGCTGCGCAACGCCGAGGCGCTCGCGGTGGCCGAGGACATGTTCTACGGCTCGCTGCGTGCGCTGGCTGCGTCGCGCTCGAGACGAAGGACCCCTATGCGCAGGGCGGCACCGAGCGCGTCGCCGACCTGTGTGTCGCGCTGGGCGAGCGTATGGTCACTGGACGAGGACGAACTCCAGGCGCTCGAGATCGCCGCGCTCCTGCACGACATCGGCATGGACTACCGGCCGGGAGCTGTGCGCTCGGCCGACGGCCCGCTGACCACTCGTGGAGCGCGGACTGGTCACGATGCATCCCAAGATCGCCGCCGACATCCTCCAGAAGGCACCAGCGCTCAAGCTCGCTGTCCCGATCGTCTATCACCATCACGAGCACTACGACGGCCGAGGATACATCGAGGGGCTCGAGGGTGAGGAGATCCCGCTGGGCGCGCGGCTGCTCTCGATCGTAGACGCCTTCGTCGCCATGACGTCGCCGCGAGCGTACCGGGAGGCGTTCTCGACAGAGCAGGCGCTCGCGGAGACTCGAGGCAAAAGCAGGAACCCAGTTCGATCCCTCCGTCGTGACCATCTTCATCAGAGATGGTCAGGGGAGAGGCGAGCCGGGCTCCGGAGTAGTACGATCTGAGCCAGCGCTAGGCGCGGGTGACCTTGCCCGCCTTCATGCACTTCGTGCAGACGTTGACCTTCTGCGCGTGCCGTCCACGACGACGTTCACCTTCTGGATGTTGGGCCGGAAGAGCCTGTTGGTCACACGATGCGAGTGGCTTACGTTGCGACCGGCAGCAGGGCTCTTGCCGCACACACTGCATACCTTCGACATGGTCGCTCTCCGTTCTCGGTCAAGCACGCGGCGCTGCGCCAGCGTGCGCATCGATTCCTGCGCAAAACGGGACGATACTAGCACAGGCGAGGTGTCAACTACAACACGCCCGGGGCCGTGTCCTTGCCTCCGTTCGAGCGCCGCTTCCCACGTAGCCTCTCGGGATATACTTGTCCCTGCACCAGCCGAGGAGGCCGTGCACAGCGCGGCGCGGGGGACGCGGACCACGTTCGAGATGACGGTTCGCGAAGCGCACTGGCTCCCGATCGCCAACCTCCCTTCCTCGGCGGTCGAGCAGTGCTGACGAGGTGAGGGGCACGATCGCGGATGACCGACGTCAAAGGTGACATCAACATCGCCAACGACGTGTTGGCGGACATGGCGGGGTACGCTGCGCTCGAGTGCTACGGCATCGTGGGCATGGCCTCTCCGTCGATCAGCAGACGGGGTCGCGCAGCTGCTGTCGAGAGACAAGCTCCGCAAGGGCGTCATCATCAAGAGTGATGGCGAGGGCGTGACCGTCGACCTCTACGTCGTCATCGAGCACGGCACCAATCTCTCCGAGGTCTCACACAACCTCTCCGAGCGCGTTGAGTACGTCCTGACCAAGATGGCCGACGTCAAGGTCCTCTCCGTCAACGTGCATGTGCAGGGCATCAAGGTGCGGTCCTGAACGCCTAGGCAATGAGAGTGGGCATGTCCGAAGACCCGATCTTCCTCCAACTGGTGACCGCAGCGGCCGACGCACTCAAAGCAGCGCTCCGATGAGGTCAACAAGCTCAACGTGTTCCCGGTGCCGGACGGCGACACCGGTACGAACATGTCGCTGACCATGGACGCCGTCATCAGCGAACTCACGGCCCTGTCCCCAGATGCCTCGGTCGCGACGCATCTGCAAGACCATCACGCACGGCTCGCTCATGGGCGCGCGCGGCAACTCCGGCGTCATCCTGAGCCAGATCATCCGTGGGCTGTGCGACGAGATCATCGACGCCGAGGTCTTCGAGACCGATCTGGTGGCGCGAGCACTCGAGCGCTCCCGGGAGGTCGCTTTCCAGGCCGTTCGCAAGCCTGTCGCCGGCACGATGCTGACCGTTCTCGAGGACTCGGCGGCCTACGCACGCAGCGGCGGTCGATGACGACATGCCGCTCGACGACCTTCTTGACGGCACGGTCCGCGAGACGTTCGCGTCGGTGGCTCGAACACCTGACCTTCTCCCGGTCCTCAAGGAGAACGACGTCGTCGACGCCGGAGCCTACGGACTCGCGATCCTTGCCGAAGGCATGCTCACGGCCTACCACGGACATCCCATCGATGTGGGCGAGATCCGGACCGGAGGCGAACCCGAGATGACAGACGAGCCCCGACGATGATTGGGACGATGACGAGTACCTGTACTGCACCGAGTTCCTCCTGCACGGCGAGGACCTCGACCGCGACGGCGATCAACGAGTTCGTCACCTCGGCCGGTGGCTCCGAGCTGGTCGTGGGCGATGCCGAGCACCCTCAAGATCCACGTCCACACCGACAACCCGCAGTCCGTTCTCGACCACGTTCTGCAGTTCGGTGAGGTATCCGAGGTACACATCAACAACATGCGGCTTCAGACCGCCGCGCGCGCATCGGCTCTTCGCGAGGATGCCGAGGCGGCAGACGCTCCGAGCCCATGGGCGTCGTGACGGTCGCTGTCGGTGATGGGACCCGATCGATCCTGGAGAGCCTCGGGGCAGATCTGGTCGTCAGCGGCGGCCAGACGATGAACCCCTCGACCAAGCAGCTGCTCGAGGCCGCAACCAGCATCAACGCGAACCAGGTCATCGTCCTTCCCAACAACAAGAACATCCAGCTCGCTGCGGAGCAGGCGGCCGATGTCTCCGAGTTCCCGATCGCCGTCGTTCCGACGCGCTCGATCCCCGAGGCGTTCTCCGCCCTCCTCGCCTACGATCCCGATGCCTCTCTCGAGCAGAATCTCGAGGCGATGACTGAGGCGGCAGGCCACGTGAAGACGGGCGAGGTCACGACCGCCATCAAGGACTCGAAGGCGAAGTTCGGCGACATCCGCGAGGGTCAGATCATCGGCATCGCCGACCACGAGATCGAGGTCGCGGGCGAGAGTACCATCGATGTCTGCCTGGAGCTTGCGACTCGCTACTCGTTGACGAGGCCGAGACCCTGACCATCCTTGCCGGAGAGGACCTGAGTGATTCGGACCTCGACACGCTCGTCGCCCGTCATCGGCGAGGCACACCCGATGCTCGACGTCGAAGCTCATCGTGGGGATCAGCCCCTCTATCCAGTGATCATGGCAGCCGAGTAGAACGGAGTCGTCGATGGCCCGCGTAGGTATCGTCTGTGACAGCACATGCGACCTCGGCCTGGAGTGGTTCGACGAGAACGACGTGGTCATGGTCCCTCTGAAGGTCATGTTCGGCGAGGAGACCTTCCTCGACTGGGTCGACCTGGACCCCACCGATTTCTACGCCCGTCTCGAGAAGGCCCGCACGCTGCCCACGACTTCGCAGCCGACGCCCGCCCAGTTCTCCGCGGCGTATCAGAGCCTTGCCGACGATGGAGCCGAGGAGATCGTTTCCATCCATCTCACCGCGGCCCTCTCCGGCACGTTCGAGTCAGCGACCATGGCAGCCAAGGACGCTCCCGTGCCGGTCCGAGTCGTCAACACGAACCGTGTCACGCAGGGCACGGGACTCGTCGTCAAGGCCGCGGTCGAAGCGCGGGACGCCGGGAAGAGCGGTGCCGAGATCGAGGCCATCGCCCTGGAGACGTCCAAGGACTCCCAGCTCTTCTTCATTCTCGACACCCTCGAGTACCTCGTCAAGGGCGGGAGGGCCGGCAAGGCCTCCGGGCTTGCCGCGTCGGTGCTGAACATCAAGCCCGTCCTCATCTTCAACGACGAAGGCACCATCGAGCCCTTCAGCAAGGAGCGCGGCACGAAGAAGGCGTACGCGGCGCTCGCGCAAGCATGTTGCCGAGCTAAGCTCGACCAACCGGCTCCGCCTGACGGTCTTCCACGCCATCAGCCCCGACCTGGCCGATGAGCTCATCGCGGCCCTGGACGCGGCCGGCGCCTCCTACGACCTTGATTCCGTCGGCTCCGTCGGTGCTGTCATCGGCACGTATGCCGGACCGAGCGCCGTGGGACTTGCCTTCTATCCGCTGGACTGACCGTCCATGACGCCGTCGCTCAACGTCCGCGGCGTCGAGGCCCTGGCTGCGCTGGAGCAACCCGGTAGCGCGAGGCGCGCTACGTGGACGCGACACGCGCCGAAGCACTCGCGAAGCTCGGCATCGAGACCGTCGGCGATCTCGTCACTCACTACCCGCGTCGCTATCTCGACCTCTCCGAGGTCACTTCGCTCCTGGAAGCGCCCATCGGAGCCGAGGCGACGGTCGTCGGCCGGGTCCACGCAGTCAAGGTCAAGAAGGTCGCGCCCACGACTCACCATCGTCGAGGTCGCCATCGTGGACGGGACGGGCGTTCTTCTCGGCGTGTGGTTCAACCAACCCTACGTCGCCCAGCGCTACGCCGAGGGGGAGCGCGTTGCCTTCGCCGGCAAGATCGAGCTCGACTACGGGATGAAGCAGATCAAGAATCCGTTCGTCGAGAAGCTCGGCACCACCGACGACCCCGCAGATCTGGGCCGGATCCTTCCGGTCCACTCGACGACCGAGGGCATCACGACCAACTGGATGCGGCGCCTGGTCCAGTCGGCCATCGAGGACTACGGTGACGTGCCCGACCCGCTCCCGCTCGACTCTGCGCCTCTCACGGGAACTCGTGTCCCTGCGAGCGGCCCTCCGCGACATCCAGCTTCCCGGACTCGCGAGAAGAGCTGTCCACCGCCATGGACCGGCTCAAGTACGACGAGGCTTTCCTCACCCAGTGTGCGCTCGCGATGAGGCGGTACGCAGCCGTCGACGAGCGTCCGGGATTCACCCACGAGACCGACGGCGCCTATCTGGCCAACGTCCACAGCGTCGTCCCATTCACGCTCACCCCCGAGCAGGACGCGGCAATCAGCCGACATCCTCGCCGACATGCGCGCGCCGCACCCCATGAACCGGCTCCTGCTGGGAGACGTCGGCACCGGCAAGACGGTGGTCGCTGCGCATGCGCTTGCGGCCGCGGCCGACAGCGGCACCCAGGCAGCCATGATGGCGCCCACGGAGGTGCTGGCCACACAGTATGCCCTCAAGGTGGGACCTCTCCTTGACCAGGCCGAGATACCGTGGTGCCTGCTCACCGGTTCGACGTCTGCCGCCGACGCGCCGAGATCAGCTCGCGGCCCTCGCGTCAGGGGAGACCATCGTTGCGTTCGGCACACACGCGCTGCTTCAGGAGGATGTCGTCTTCGACCGTTTGACCCTGGCCATCGTCGACGAACAGCATCGCTTCGGCGTCGATCAGCGGCTTGCGCTGAGAGGCAAGGGGGCATCCCCCGACCTCCTCGTGATGACGGCCACACCCATCCCGCGCAGTCTTGCACTCACGCTCTACGGTGACCTGACCACCTCAACGCTCCGGGAGAAACCCAACGCCGAGAGCATCCCTCCGGTCGAGACGCGCCTTGTCGCTCGTGCGGCCCAAAGTGATGCCTACGGTCTCGTTCGTTCCGAGGTGAGCGCTGGACGACAGGCCTACATCGTCTGTGCGCTGGTGGAGGAGAGCACCGAGACCGAGGCCAAGGCTGCAGTCGATGAAGCGCAGCGCCTTGCGACCGACGTGTTCTCCGACCTCGCGGTCGGCCTGCTCACGGGGCGCATGAAGCCAGCTGACAAGTCCGACGTGATGGACCGCTTCCGCGCAGGCGACCTCGACGTTCTCGTCTCCACGACCGTCATCGAGGTCGGCGTCGACGTCCCCAACGCAACGGTCATGATCGTGGAGGACGCCGAGCGCTTCGGTCTCGCACAGCTCCACCAGCTTCGAGGTCGGGTGGGCCGAGGCGAGCACCCCGGTCACTTCATCCTCTTCGCCGACCCCAAGACCGATGAGGGGCGAACCCGGATGCAGGCGATCGTCTCCACCACGGACGGGTTCGAGCTGGCCGAGGAAGACCTCCGTTTGCGGGGCGAGGGAGATGTCCTTGGCAGCAGGCAGAGCGGGCTACCGGCACTCCGCCTCCTCTCACTCATCGACGACCTCGAACTGATCTCGCAGGCGCGCGCCGATGCCCACGCTCTGATCGAGGCCGACCCGCACCTGGAATCCCCGGAGTGCCAGCCGCTCGCTATCGCTATCTCACAGAGCCTGCAAGCCCATGCGGAGAAGGTGGGAAGCGGATGAGGATCATCGCGGGCTCCCTCGGCGGGCGACGCATTCAAGCACCGCGAGGAACGAAGACACGACCCACGAGCGACCGCGTCCGCGAGGCTCTCTTCAGCCGACTCGAATCGACTCCCGGCGGTATCGAAGACCGCTCCGTACTGGACGCCTACGCTGGATCGGGAGCGATGGGACTTGAAGCGCTCAGCCGAGGCGCGCGACACGCGACCTTCATCGAGAGAGACCGCGGCGCGCTCAGCGCGCTCGCAAGCCAACATCGACTCACTCGATGTCGAATCGGACACCACGGTGATCAAGGGGGACACGTCACGGATCACCTCTCGC
This sequence comes from uncultured Actinomycetes bacterium, assembly GCA_963850695.1. Taxonomy (GTDB): domain Bacteria; phylum Actinomycetota; class Coriobacteriia; order Anaerosomatales; family CAWKMJ01; genus CAWKMJ01. Next base: position 594,637 of record CAWKMJ010000002.1, on the reverse strand, counting down.
GGCGCAGTGGCAGGGGAGCCTTTCGGATTGCTCATTCTCGACCCTCCTTATAGAATCGAGAATGCCGAGGTCAGGGAGGTCATCGATTCACTTGTCGCGCATCGCGCCCTTGCTCTCGGCTGTCTGTTGGTCTGGGAGCACGACAGCGGAACACCTATCGACCCCGGTGCACGCTGGCGCTCTCTCGGAACCAAGACGTACGGCACGACCGCAGTATCCGTCTACGAAGCCGACTCGGAGCAGTAGTCCATGAGACGAGGCATGTGCCCAGGAACCTTCGACCCGGTGACTTCGGGTCATGTCGACATCATCGAACGCGCAGCCGCGCTCTTCGATGAACTCGTTGTCGGCGTGGCGCACAGCCCGGACAAAGGCGGGGGCCCGCTGTTCACGATCGACGAGCGTGTCGCGCTCATCGAAGAGGCCACGACGCATGTCACTAACGTCTCGGTGCGTCCTTTTGATACCCTCTTGGTGGACTTCGCACATGAGGTGGGTGCCACAGCGATCATCAAGGGGCTTCGTGCTGTCACCGATTTCGAACGAGAGTTCCAGATGGCGCAGCTGAACTACCGCCTCGATCGCAGGATCGAGACGATGTTCATCATGGCCATACCTGAGTACATGTACCTGAGTTCATCGGCGGTCAAGGAGATCGCCGGACATGCCGGATCAGTAGAAGGACTCGTGCCCGAAGTCGTCAGCCGCGCCCTGAGGGAGCGGTTCGGCACATCGCGCTGAGGAAGGATGTTTCATGGACATCATGGCCCTGATCGATCGGATCGAGGAGCTCGTGGACAACGGCCGCTCGTTGCCGTTCACGAACTCCAAGCTGGTCGACCCGGAGAAGGTCTACGAGATCATCGACGAGATACGGGCCCAGTTCCCCGACGAGCTCAAGCAGGCCCGCTGGATCGTCAAGGAGCGTCAGGAGATGCTCGAGGAGGCCGAGAAGGAAGCGAACCGCGTCCTCGAAGAGGCTCAGGACCGCGCACAGGCCATGGCCAACGAGCAGGAGGTCGTCAAGCTCGCTGAGCAGCAGGCGGCGTCCATTCTCGATGATGCCAAGAACAAGGAGCGCGAGATTCGCCTCGGCGCTGAGGACTACGCCGATGAGATGCTCGCCAACCTCGAGGTCAACCTTGGCAAACTGCTCACCGCCGTGCAGCGCGGCCGAGACCGCCTCCAGGGCAAGGTCTCGCAGCGCCAGTAGCCATGAAGCCGATCACCGTCGACGCCTGCGGAGTACGCGAGGCCGCCGGCATGTCAGTGGATGTCTCGGCACCCGTCGACCTGGATCAAGTCGACGTGTCCGGCGTTGTCTACACTCCTCGGGAACCCGGCCGCCTCTCCGCGTCGCTGACCAACAGCGGCGAGGGACTGCTCCTGCACGGCACCATCACCGCTCACTTCGACGTCGAGTGCTCTCGCTGTCTCTCGCCCTTCGTGTTCACCGTCTCGACCGATGTGGACACGCTGTACGTGGACGAGGCGTCCGAGCCCGACGACGAGGAGCAGGACGTCATCGCCTTCGACGGTGACAACATCGATGTCGCTCCCGTGGTCGAGTCTGCTCTGCGGGTGGAGATGCCTCTTGCCCCCGCATGTGACGCCGAGTGTGCGGGCATCTGCCCGACCTGCGGCGTGGATATGAACAAGGAATCCTGTGAATGCGCAGACCAGCCACGCGAGAGCGGGCCCTTCGCCGGTCTCAAGGACCTGCTCGAGGCCGACGACTCGGAGTGACCCTCCCGCCTCCACCTGTGCTATCATGTCCGCTCGTGCACGGCCATCAGCTGTGTGCCCAGCATGAACTTCCGCGCGTAACGCGCGATCGAGAGGAGCTGCACGATGCCCGTCCCGAAGAGAAAGACGACGCGCACCAAGCGAGACACGCGACGCGCGACGCATTCCATATCGGCGCCTGCGATCTCCAGCTGCCCGCAGTGCCACCAGGCCAAGATGCCGCACCGCGTCTGTCCCGAGTGCGGCTACTACGATGGCAAAGAGGTCATCGACACCGAGTAGCGCACGTCGGCCGTACCGTCTTGTGACCGACATGGAGTAGCGCCATGCCTGGACCCCAGCGCGTGACCGTCTGCGTGGACGCCGTCGGCGGTGACCACGCCCCCGATGAGATCATCGCCGGAGTGGAAATCGGCCTCTCGCACGACCCGGACCTCGCGGTCATTCTCACCGGACCCGAAGACGTCGTCAGCGCACCGGCAGACTCACTCGAGCGCTGCAGTGCCCGCCCGACGACCGAGACGATCCCCATGGATGCCGACCCGGTCTCCGCGGTCCGCTCGATGAAGGACTCCTCGATCGTGGTGGGCTGTCAGCTCGTCAGGGACGGGGAGGCGCAAGCGTTCTTCACCGCTGGCTCGACCGGTGCGTGGATGGCAGCCTCCACCCTCCGCATCGGGCGTATCCCGGGCATCAAACGCCCCGCTATCGCAACAGTCATCCCCACGGCGGGACCTCCAGTCGTCCTCCTCGACGCCGGAGCGAACGCCGACTGCAAGCCGCAGTACCTGCTTCAGTTCGCTCACATGGGCGCGGCGTATGCGCAGATCGTGCTCGGGGTCGAGAACCCACGAGTAGCACTCCTCAACATCGGAGAGGAGCCGTCCAAGGGCTCCGCTCTCGCCCTCGAGGCCCACGCCCTCATGGCCGCCGGTGTTCCCGGCTTCATCGGCAACGTGGAAGGACGCGACATCCCGACGGGTGCGGCCGATGTGGTGGTGACCGACGGCTTCACCGGAAACGTCTCCCTCAAGCTGCTCGAGGGTCTCTCGAAGTCTCTGTTCGGCGAGATCAAGGACGTCCTGATGTCCTCACCTACGACACGCCTGGCAGCCATGGCCGTGAGACCCGGTCTCCGGGACCTCGCAGCGAGACTCGATCCCGACACGTATGGGGGGGCGCCTCTGCTCGGCGTCGATGGTCTCTCCTTCGTCGGACACGGCAGCTCGAACCGCCAGGCCGTCGCGTCCGCACTGCGGGTCAGCGCTCGGGCGGCACGCAGCGACCTGACTGAGCGCATCCGAGAGGCGACCTCGGCCACGTAGCCGCTTCCACTTGTGCACAAGCGTGTGTACACTACTCCGCACGCCTGCGGGTATCGTTCGCACATGGGGAGGAACACACGCATGACCCACCACGCCGAGATCATCGGTGTTGGCTCCTATCTTCCTGAGACACGTCTGACCAACCTCGATCTCGAGAGGATGGTGGACACCTCCGATGACTGGATCACGTCTCGAACCGGCATCAAGGAGCGACGGATAGCAGCTGATGACGAGTCGAGCTCGACGCTCGGCACGCATGCGGCACGTCGCGCTATCGCTGATGCGGGAGTGTCCCCTGACGAGATCGACATGCTCATCGTGGGCACGTCCAGCCCCGACATGATCTTCCCGTCGACGGCCTGCCTCGTTCAGGATGCGCTTGGCCTGAGCTGCCCCGCCAACGATGTCCAAGCTGCGTGCGCAAGCTTCGTCTACGGGATGCAGAGCGCGGTCTCGATGATCGAGTCGGGTCGCGCGAACACCGTCCTCGTCGTGGGTGCCGAAGCCCTGTCGAAGCACATCGACTTCACCGACAGGACCACGTGCGTCCTCTTCGGCGACGGAGCGGGTGCGATCGTGCTGCGCGCCTCCGAGGAACCGGGTGTCCTCGGCATCTCTCTCGGTGCGGACGGCGGGGGAGCCGATGTCCTGAGTATCCCGGGCGGCGGCTCGGCGATGCCGGCAGACCAGGGTGTCCTGGACAGGGGCGACAACTACCTCCGGATGAACGGCAACGAGGTCTTCCGGTTCGCCGTGCGCGTCGTTCCCGCTGTGACGCGCGAAGCACTCGAGAAGTCAGACCTCGGCGTCGAAGACCTCACGTGGCTCATCCCGCACCAGGCCAACCAGCGCATCATCGACACCATGGCCGACCGCCTCGGCATGCCTCAGGAGCGTATCGTCTCGACGATCTCCCACTACGGCAACACCTCCTCGGCGTCGATACCGCTGGCCCTAGACGACCTGTATACTAGCGGGCAACTCCAGCCTGGAGACCTCGTAGGACTCGTTGGATTCGGGGCGGGCCTGACCTGGGGAGCAGCCGTCGTCCGCTGGACGAAGGAACGACCTAGCAAGGAGACGCAATGACACTCGGGTCTCGGCTCACCCAGCTCCTGGGCATCGAGTACCCGATCATCCAGGGCGGCATGGCTTGGACGGCGACCGCAGAGCTGGCGATAGCCGTGAGTGACGCGGGCGGGCTCGGCATCATCGGTGCAGGCAGCATGCCCGCCGACGTGCTCGCCGCCGAGGTCGCCAAGGCACAGGCCGGCACCGACAGGCCGTTCGGCGTCAACATCATGCTCATGGCAGACAACGTCGACGATCTCATGCAGGTCGTCATCGACGCTAGGGTGCCCGTCGTCACCACCGGCGCCGGCAACCCTGCCACCTACATGGACTCCCTCAAGGCCGCGGGCATCAAGGTGCTGCCTATCGCTCCCACGACCGCTCTGGCCAAACGCCTCGAGAACGTCGGCGCAGACGCGATCATCGGCGAGGGCATGGAGGCAGGCGGCCACATCGGCGACCTGACCACGATGGTTCTCACCCCGCAGCTCGTCGACGCTGTCGACGTCCCGGTCATCGCAGCCGGAGGCATCGCCGACGGCCGGGCGATCGCCGCCGCTTCGCGCTCGGCGCCGCCGGCGTTCAGATCGGCACTCGCTTCATGTGCGCCGACGAGTGCGAGATCCACGACGATGTCAAGCAGCGGATCATCTCGGCCAAGGACCGCGACGCTGTCATCTCCGGGCACTCGACCGGCCATCCGGTTCGCGCGCTCAAGAACAAGCTCACCCGCCAGATTCAGGAGCTCGACAAGACCGGCGACACCGCCGCGATCGAGGAGGCGGGCACAGGCAAGCTCGCCGCTGCGATGCGCGACGGCGACATCCAGCACGGGAGCATCATGGCCGGCCAAGCCGCCGCCATGGTCGACAGGGTCCAGCCGGCCGCCGAGATCATCCAAGAACTCATGAGCGAGGCCGAGGAGACCATCTCCTCGCTTGACGCCTCTCTCGAGTAGGGAGTGTCCATGACCTGCAGAACCGCCCTCGTCTTCCCGGGCCAGGGTTCACAGCGCCCGGGAATGCTCGATGAGGTGCCCGAGCAACGATGCCTTCGAGCGTCTCCTTGATGCAGGCGAGGCACTCTCCGGGCTCGAGCTTCGCGAGATCGCATCGATCGGCGGGGTCGAGGACCTCTCCGACACGCGCGTGGCACAGCCCCTGCTCTACCTCACCGACTGGGCCTGGGGGGTCGCCGCACTCGAAGAGGGCCTCGTTCCCGACGCGGTCGCAGGGCACAGCCTCGGCGAGCTGACCGCGCTTGCCATCGCAGGTGTCTACTCGCCGGAAGCCGGCCTCGAACTCGTCATCGAGCGCTCCAAGCTCATGGCGACGGCGGCCGCCGCTGTCCCGGGTGGGATGGCTGCGGTCATCGGCATGGACTCGGATGCTATCGCCGAGGTTATCGCCGGGTTTGACTCGGTCTGGATCGCCAACGACAACTCGCCCACACAGGTCGTGATCTCCGGTGCCACCGACGAGGTCCTGGCTGCCTCTGAGGCGATATCGGACGCGGGAGCCCGACGCATCGTCGAGCTCAAGGTCGCCGGGCCGTTCCATTCGCCACTCATGGAACCAGCCGCCTCTGCGTTCCAGGACATCCTTGATGAGGCCGAGCTCAACGACGCTTCCATCCCTGTGCTGAGCAACACCGACCCGACGCCCACGCAGGACGCTGGAGTCATCCGCGAGCGGCTCTCACGCCAGATCACATCACCGGTCCGGTGGACCGAGACCATGCACAACCTCGCTGCCGACGGACCGATCACGCTGGTGGAGGCCGGGCCGGGCAAAGTGCTTGCGGGATTGACCCGGGGAGTCGAAGGAATCACGGCTCTGCCTATCGAGGAGATCGACGTGAGCCGCATACTCGAGGAGGTCTGCTCGTGAGAAGGTACGAAGGCAAGGTAGCGCTGGTCACAGGTGGGTCCCGCGGCATCGGCGCCGCGGTGGCTCGTCGGCTGGGCGCCGAAGGCGCGCGTGTGGCGGTCAACTACGCTGGCAGCGAGGAGGCCGCCCGCAGCGTGTGCGCCGCCATCGAGGATGGCGGATGTGAGGCGGAGGCCTTCCAGGCCGACGTGAGTGATCCGGAAGCCTGTCAGGCGCTCGTTGATGCGGTCATCGAGCGCTTCGGCGCCCTCGACGTGCTCGTCAACAACGCCGGGATCACCCGCGATGGCCTGCTCGTCCGCATGTCTCAAGAGGATTGGCAGTCAGTCATCGACACGAACCTCACGGCAGTGTTCTCCATGACCAAGGCTGCTGCACGCCCCATGATGAAGGCACGTTCCGGCGCCATCGTGAACATGACGTCTGTCGTCGGACGCGTGGGCAACGCCGGTCAAGCCAACTACGCCGCAGCGAAGGCCGGAGTGATCGGGCTGACCAAGTCTGCAGCACGTGAACTGGCGCCGAGGAACATACGTGTCAACGCGGTCGCCCCGGGCTTCATCGAGACAGATATGACGGCCGATCTGTCCGAGGAGATTCGTGACCGCGTGCGTGAGCAAGTCGCTCTCGGCGCGCTTGGCACGCCGGAGGATATCGCCGCTGCCACCGCCTTTCTGTGTGCGGAAGAAGCGCACTACATCACAGGTCAGGTCCTGGCGGTCGACGGGGGCATGACATTCGTCTAGAGTGTCCCGTCGAAGGTACACCGTTTTCGCAAAGGAAGGAGGTGTCAACGCTTATGGCAAATGAGGAGCTTTTCGACAAGGTGAAGGAAGTCATCGCGGAGCAGCTCAACGTCGACGCTGCAGACATCACACCCGAGTCCGCATTCGTCGATGACCTCGGTGCCGACTCGCTCGATATCGTCGAGCTCGTCATGGCGCTTGAGGAGGAGTTCGGCATCTCGATCCCCGATGAAGAGGCGGAGAACATCCGCACCGTCGGCGACGCCGTCACCTACATCACTTCCAACACCTGATCCAACCCGTTTCCGGCGCCGGGCGGCCGATCAGGCTCGTCCGGCGCCGTTTCCACTCTTGACTGGAGGATGAGTTCACGGTGTCCATGCCGCCTCTCACGATCGGAACCGTCACATCGCGCCTTCCTATCATCCAGGGGGGCATGGCGGTGAAGATCTCCCGTTGGCCACTCGCCGCAGCTGTCGCGGAAGGCGGCGGCATCGGTCTCATCGCAGGCTCGGGCATGCAGCCCGAGGAGCTCAGCGAGGAGATTCGCTCAGCCCGCGCCGACACCGATGGCGTGGTCGGCGTCAACATCATGGTCGCCGTCTCGAACTTCAAGCAGCTCGTTCATGCCGCTCTGGAAGAGGGCATCGATCTCGTCGTTGCGGGCGCCGGCTTCTCCCGTGACGTCTTCGGCTGGTGCCGTGAGGCCGCCACCCCGATGGTCCCGATCGTCGGTTCGGGCCGTGTGGCAGCGCTGAGCCAGAAGTTCGGCGCAGCTGCCGTGGTCGTCGAGGGCTACGAAGCGGGCGGGCACCTGGGCACGGATCGCTACATGCTGGACCTTCTCCCCGAGATCCTCGACGCAGTCGACATCCCTGTCGTCGCTGCGGGAGGCATCGTCACCGGGGCTGACATCAAGAACGCTCTCGATCAGGGCGCGGCAGGCGTCCAGATGGGCTCGCGATTCGCTGCGACCACCGAGTCATCGGCGCCCGAGGGGTTCAAGCAGATGTATGTGGACTGCCACCGAGGATGACGTCCTCCTCATCCAGAGCCCGGTCGGGCTCCCCGGACGAGCTCTCCGCAACCCCTTCGCTCGCCGTCTCGAAGCCGGCGAGGAGATCGGGATCGACTCGTGCCAGACATGCCTGCGCCGGTGCGGTCAGGACTTCTGCATCGCAGATCGCCTCGTCCGGGCGCAAGAGGGCGACATCGAAGACGGGCTCGTCTTCGCCGGCAGCGCCGCGGCGCGAGTCCACGACATCCCCACCGTCGCGGAGCTGATGACGCGACTGGAGGACGAGTACGAAGTGGCCTGCGAGGCGATCGCATGAGCAGACGCGTAGCGATCACAGGTCTCGGCGTCGTCTCACCTGTCGGCATCGGCGCCGAGACGGCATGGGAGTCCGTGGCGGCCGGCAAGAGCGGCATCTCGAGCATCGAGCACTTTGATGCGAGCGAGTACACGACGCGCATCGCGGGCTACGTTCCTGAGTTCGACCCGCTCGTCTCCCTCGACAAGAAGGAAGCGCGGCGCATGTCGCGCTTCCAGCAGATGGCGATCGTCGCCGCCGACGAGGCGATCGCCGATGCCGGATTCGTTATCGACGACTCGAACGCAGACCGCGTCGGCGTGATCGTCGGATCGGGCATCGGCGGTCTTCAGCTCATGGAGGAGCAGCACATGATCCTCCTGGAGAAGGGTCCCTCCCGCCTCACGCCGTTCACCGTGCCCATGATGATCGCCGATCTGGCGGCAGGGCACGTCTCCATGCATCTCGGAGCCAAGGGCATCAACTACTGTCCCGATCTCGGCGTGTGCCACAGGCAACACGGCCATCGGCGAGGCCGGAGAAGCCATTCGCCGAGGTACCGCGGATGCTGTGCTTGCCGGCGGTGTCGATGCCGCCGTGACCAGGCTTGGCCTGGCGGGCTTCGCAGCTGCCCGCTCCCTCTCGACCCGAAACGACGATCCGCAAGGCGCATCTCGGCCGTGGGATGCAGACCGCGACGGTTTCGTCATGGCCGAGGGCGGGGCGATCGTGATGCTGGAGGAGTGGGACTCCGCAGTAGCGCGGGGCGCCGACATCTACGCCGAGCTCGTAGGCTATGGTGCCACGGCCGACGCGTACCACGTCACCTCACCCGCACCTGACGGCTCTGGGGCCATCCGCTCGATGGAGGCGTCACTGGCGCAAGCGGACATGGAGCCCTCCGACATCGCCTACATCAACGCTCACGGAACGTCGACGGGCGCTGGCGATGTGGCCGAGACCCGAGCGATCAAGGCGGTGTTCGGCGCGGATGCACCCCCTGTCTCGTCAACGAAGTCGATGACGGGTCACCTCCTCGGCGGTGCTGGAGCCCTCGAGGCCGTGCTGACCGTCAAGGCGATGCAGGACGGTCTGCTTCCGCCGACGATCAACCTCGAGAACCCTGACCCTGAGTGTGATCTCGACTACGTGCCCAACACGGCTCGCAAGGCAGAGATCCCAGCAGCCATGAGCAACTCGTTCGGATTCGGCGGTCACAACGCCACGCTCATCTTCAAGCTGCCCTGACCCATGGCTCGACTCACCCCAGACGAACGCCTGGAAGCGGTCGAACGCCTCACGGGGCACACCTTCGGTGACCCGGGCACTCGTCACGCTCGCTCTGACCCACCCCTCATACACCGACGAACCACATGCGATGGTCGACTATGAGCGGCTGGAGTTCCTCGGCGATGCCGTCCTCGCGACTGATCGATCGCGGAAGAGGTCTACACCCGATTCCCCGATCTGCCCGAGGGGACGCTGACCAAGATCAAGATCGCGATAGTCTCGGGAGCGACGCTCTCGGAGACAGCTGCGGCGCTCGGTCTCGAGCGACCTGCTCCTCCTGGGCGAGAGCGAGCGGGGCACGGGCAGCCGCGGAATGACGTCTGCCCTCGAGAGACGCCTTCGAGGCGCTCGTGGCCGCCGTGTACCTGGACGGCGGGCTGGCCGCAGCACGCACGTTCGTGCTCGAGACCCTTGGCGACCTCATCACACGCGATGCCGTCGACGAGCTCGAACACCCCAAGTCGCGCCTCCAGGAGATCGTTCAGTCGCGTGGTGTCTCGCCGGTCTACGAGATCATCGCCGAGGAGGGCCCGCCCCACGATCGTCGCTTCTCAGCACGCGTGCTCATCGGCGGTGTGACTGTGGGTCAGGGCGACGGCTGCTCGAAGCGTGAAGCCGAGATGCGTGCCGCAGAGCAGGCGCTCGAGGATATGGGGCGCGAGTAGCCTTCCCGCTCGGTGCCCGAACGTCCATCCGCTCCCTCGGCGTATGGTAGAATCCACTCCGTTGCCGAGGTTCTCGGCGACCTGCCTTTTTCCTGGCAGACCCGCTGATTCGAAGGTACGTCATTGCACCTGGAATCACTCACACTCAAAGGCTTCAAGTCCTTCGCGGACCGCAGCGTCATATCTGTAGAGCCGGGTGTGACAGCGGTCGTCGGACCCAACGGCTCGGGCAAGTCCAACATCAGTGACGCCATCCTGTGGGTCCTTGGCGAGCAGTCGGCGAAAGCGCTGCGCGGCCAGGCCATGGAAGATGTCATCTTCGCTGGCTCCTCGGCCAGGCAAGCGGTCGGCGTCGCCGAGGTGGACCTCGTGCTCGACAACTGCGGACCACGTCCTGCCTCTCGAGTTCGATCAGATCACCATCACTCGCCGCATGTACCGCAGCGGCGAGAGCGAGTATCTGCTCAACAACACGCCGTGCCGCCTCATGGACATCCACGAGCTGCTGCACGACATCGGCCTAGGCCGCGACACCCACTCGATCATCAGCCAGGGCCAGCTCGACGAGGTCCTCAACTCCAAGCCCGAGGACCGGCGCGCGCTCATCGAAGAGGCCGCCGGCGTCCTCAAGCACAAGAAGCGCAAGGAGCGCGCGGTCCGCAAGCTCACCCGGATGGACGCCCACCTCGAGCGGGTCAGGGACATCGTCGGCGAGATCGACCGACAGCTGCGACCGCTCAAGCGTCAGGCCGGGCGGGCCCAGCAGCACTCGGCGATCACCGGGGACCTCAAGAAGCTCGCGTCTCGCACTGGCCGTCGATGACCTCCGCACGCTCCAGGCCTCGTGGGACGTCGTCTCCAAGCGCGAGAAGGAGCAGGACGCCGAGATCGACCTGGCTCGCTACCGGCTCCAGGAGAAGGAGCGCGAGCTCGACAAGTTCCAGGCGCTCCTCGAGGAGAAGGGCCTGTTCGTCGGCGACCTCTCGGAGCAGCGTCGTCGCCTCCAGTCCATTCTCGAGCGGCTCAACTCCGGTCTGCTGCTGCTCGAAGAGAAGGGCAAGAACCTCGTCGAGAGGCTCTCCGATCTGCGCCAGAAGCTCCACCACGCGAGACCAGGGTGGTCGCCCGAACGCAAGAACTGGAGCGCCTGCTCGAGGAGCGCGGAGAGACCGACGGACGCCTCAAGGCTCACTACGACATGCTGGGCGAGCTGAGGCGCGAGGCTGAGACCTCGAAGAAGGGCCGCATGGCCGCCGACGAGGTCCTCTCGTCGCTGACCGGCGATGTGATGCGCACCCGCAAGGAGCTCGACGACAGTCGCACCCGGGTCTCCGAGCTCGATCAGTCACTCTCGGCCGCACGGCTCGAGGTGCAGCTCCTCCAGGAGCGTGCCGAGTCTGCCGAAGCGGACCGCAACGAAGGCGCCGCCACCCTCGCTGGTCGCAGGACCCGACTCGAACAGGCAGAGGGTGCTCTCGCGCACGCCTCCAAGGAACGCGCGCTTGCTGATGCCGAGGTCGACAAGCGCGTTCGCGTGCTCGACAGCCGCCGGCGCGATCTCGACATCGCGCGAGGAGACCTGGCCGAGACGCGGGCGGAGGTCCGTGGCCTCGAGGAGGTCGATCGCGCCTTCGCATCGGCTGCCCCGGGACTGGCGCTCGCCATGGCACGCGAGCGCGACTTGCCTGGGATCGTCGGCACCGCTCGCCGAGCTCATCGAGGTCCCCCCGGAGCACGAGACGCTCGTCGAGCGCGTTCTCGGCTCGGACCTCTTCGCTCTGGTCGTGAAGGACGCCTCGTCCGCGCGAAAGGTCGCCGATGCACTGAGCGACGCCACCGAGGGCGAGGTCTCGCTCATCCCTCTGGACGCTGCGGCGGCTCCGATACCCGACGACGCTCCCGGTGTCTCGCTCGTCTCTCTCATCGACTGTGAGGACTCGGTGCGTCCGGCTCTGACCGCACTCCTCGGCGATGTCCGCGTCGTCGACACCCTTCGCGAGGCCCACGACGCGGTCCGCCCCGGACTGCGCGTCGCGACTCGCCTCGGCGAGGTCGTGTGGCCGCATGGCAAGGTCACGGTCGGCAAAGTCGTCTCTGACAACGCGAGCGTGCTTGCGCGCAAGCGCCGGCTCAACGAACTCAAGGACGCTCTGGAGTCCTTCGAATCCGCCCTCGGCCAGACCGAGCTGACAGTATCGGCTGCCGAGGAGGCGCTCGACGCGGCTCAGCAGGACGCACTCGAGCTCGGGCAGAAGCAGTGCGGCGCTCACCGGCGAGTGCGACGCTATTCGCGAGGACGTCGGCCGTCTCGAGCAGTCGCTCACGCACCTGGACGACGAGGTCGACACGATCGCTGGCCGCGTCGCCGACACCCAGAAGCGCATCGACAAGGAAGAGCCCACGCGTCGCACCTACCAGAAGGAGATCGGCGAGCTGGAGCGCGTCTTGGCCGAGCACGAGGAGAACTCGGCCGAGGCGACGGGAGCGGCGCGACTCGGCATTCCGTGAAGAGGCGGCGATCAACGAACGTCTCTCCTCCTGTCAGGTCGAGATCGCCACGATCTCGGAGCGCGAGATCCACATCAAGCGACAGATCACCTCGATCAATGCAGAGGTCGATGACCTCGAGGCGACGATCAAGCAGTCGCGCGAGACCGAGGAGGCCCTCGAGATCCTGCGGGAGCGAGTCACACCCGTCCACGACCTGTATCAGGCCCTCCTCGAGAAGGCCGAGCACTGGGCGGTCAAGCTGCGGGACCGGGCGCGCTTCGAGCAGGCCGACTCCGAGTCCCTGCGTACGACGATCTACGACGCCCAGGACGCCGTGCGCGACGCGCAGACAGAGATCGAGAAGCACAACGAGTCCATGAGTGATCTGCGTGTCGAGAAGGGCCAGATGGAGATCCAGGTCAGTCGCGCGGTCGAGCGGATCGTCGAGGAGCTCGGCACGCCGCTCGAGACTGCGCTTGCCGGCAGAGGAGCTCGGCGACCGGCAGGAAGCCCTCGACAACGTCCATCGCCTCGAGAAGCGTCTCGAGAACCTCGGCCCCGTCAACCCGATCGCCATGCAGGAGTTCGAGTCTCTCCAGAACCGACGTGAGTTCCTCGAGGCCCAGATGGAGGACCTCGTCGCGAGCCGCAAGGCCCTCTCGAAGATCATCGCCGCAATCGACCGCAAGATCCGCAACCGCTTCCTCGAGACGTTCGAGGAGGTCGACGGGCACTTCCAGGAGATCTTCTCCGTCCTCTTCCCGGGCGGCAGCTCCTCGCTTGCGCTCACGATGCCCGACGACCCCGAGAACACGGGCGTCGAGGTCGCGGCCCAGCCTCCAGGCAAGCGGCTCAACAAGATGTCGCTTCTGTCCGGCGGCGAGAAGTCGCTGACCGCGCTCGCTCTGCTGTTCGCGGTCTACCGCACGCGCCCATGCCCCTTCTACATCCTCGACGAGGTCGAGGCGGCGCTCGACGACACCAACCTGCGCCGGTTCCTCGGCTTCGTCGACAGCATGCGCAGCGTCACCCAGTTCCTCGTCGTCACCCATCAGCGGCGAACCATGGAGATGGCCGACGTCCTCTACGGCGTCTCGATGCAGGCCGACGGCGTGAGCAAGGTCGTCAGCCAGCGCCTCGACCGCGAACATGCCCCGGAGACTGAGGAAGATGACCGAGCCCTGGTATAGACGGCTCTCCGACGGACTGTCCAAGAGCCGCGAGCAGCTCGAGGGTCAGATCAACGTCCTCCTCAACCGCGGCCCGGATGTCGACGAGGACTTCTGGGATGACCTCGAGGATGCCCTGATCGCCTCTGACATGGGCGTCACGGCTGTCACCGAGATCGTCGATCGCCTTCGCGACGACGCCAAGCGCCAGGCGCTCGCCCGACGCGGCCGCCGTGCTCGACGCGCTCGTTGATGAGCTCGCCGCCGAGTTCCCCGACGTCGAGGACCCGCTGGCCGAGACACCCGTGACCGTGCTCGTCGTCGGCGTGAACGGCACCGGCAAGACGACGACCGTCGGCAAGCTGGCCAAGCAAGCGGTGGATGCCGGCCGCTCGGTCCTCCTCGGCTCATCGGACACGTACCGGGCGGCCGCCCTCGAGCAGCTTGACGTGTGGGCCGACCGGGCGGGTGTTCCCGTCATCAAGCGCGAGCGCGGCTCCGATCCGGCGTCTGTCGCCTTCGACACCGTCGCGCGGGCGACGGGAGATCGGTGTCGACCTCACGCTCATCGACACCGCCGGGCGTCTCCACACCTCTCCGGACCTCATGGCCGAACTCAAGAAGGTCGCACGTGTCACGGAGAACCAGAGTGCAGCACCTGTGCGGACGTCTGCTTGTCATGGACGCGACGACCGGACAGAACGGGCTTGCGCAGGCGCGCGAGTTCGACGCCGCCCTCGGTCTCGACGGGATCATCCTGACCAAGCTCGACGGCACCGCAAAGGGCGGCATCGTCGTCGCGATCGCACGCGAGCTCCAGATTGCCGATCGTACGCATCGGAGTCGGGGAGGGCATCGACGACCTGCGGCCCTTCGACCCGCAGGAGTTCAGCCGAGCGCTCCTCCAGGGCGCGTGATGGGTGCCGAGCAGGGTGGTACGCACCGGCGAGCGTCAAGCCGTACTGGCGTGGACACTCATCCCCCTTGTCGGCCGATCCTGGTCGTCGTCATCATCCTGCTCTACGTGCTCTTCACCACCGCGCTGGTCGACGGCGTGTCCATGTTCCCCACGCTCGAGGACGGCGACTATCTGCTCGTCGAGCGAGGCTATGAGCATCCGTTGCGCGGCGACGTCATCGTCTACGAGGGACGCGACTTCGACGGCACGTCCGATACAGGTCGTCAAACGCGTCATCGCCGTCCCCGGTGACACCGTCGAGGTCGTGAGCGGTACTGCCATCGTCAACGGCGCCACCGAGGTCTGCGACTACTGCGTGACGATCGCGGAGGGGGACACCTCGAGCGCTGCCACTCGTCGTCCCCGAGGGTCACATCTTCACGATGGGGGACAACCGCCCCGTCTCCCTCGACAGCCGACACTACGGCCCGGTCCCCCTCGACCGCGTCGTCGGCAAGGCACAGCGTCATCGTGCGCACCGTTCTCGCGTATCGGGCGCATTGACGAGCCCTTCCTCACCGAATAGCCTTCGACGTACGCAACGCCAGAGCGACCTGAGGACTCAGCATGTTCCAGAACCTCTCCGACAGACTCCAAGACATCTTCGCCAACCTCACCGGCAAAGGACGCCTCTCCGAGGAGGATGTCGACGCCGCGATGCGCGAGATTCGGCTTGCGCTGCTCGAAGCGGACGTCAACTTCAAGGTCGTGAAGTCGTTCGTGGCCTCAGTGCGCGAGCGCGCCGTCGGCCAGGACGTCATGAACAGCCTCACCCCAGGGCAGATGGTCGTAAGCATCGTTCTCGACGAGATGACCCAGCTGCTTGGCGGAGTCGATGCCAAGCTCGTGTTCTCCTCGCGAGTCCCCAACGTCGTCATGATGGTCGGTCTCCAGGGCTCGGGCAAGACGACCGCGAGCGCCAAGCTCGCCAACGGGCTTCGCAAGAGCGGTCGCCGACCCCTGATGGCCGCGTGCGACGTCTACCGCCCGGCCGCTATCGATCAGCTCGATGGCGCTCGGCAAGGAACTCGACATCCCTGTCTACTCGGCAGAGGGCAGCGATCCCGTGGCCATCGCCGAGGCGGCCGTCAAAGAGGCCGTCGCCACCATGCGTGACGTCGTCATCGTCGACACGGCGGGACGGCTGCATGTCGACGAGGAGATGATGGACGAGGCCGAGGCGATCAAGACCGCCGTCAGGCCCGACCAGATCCTCATGGTCGTCGATGCCATGACCGGCCAGGACGCGGTCAACGCGCCGCAGGCCTTCGCCGAGCGGGTCGACTTCGACGGCGTGGTCCTCACCAAGCTCGACGGTGATGCACGTGGCGGCGCTGCGCTCTCGGTCAAGAGCGTGACGGGCAAGCCCATCATGTTCGCTGGTGTCGGGAGAGAAGCTCGACGCGCTCGAGGAGTTCCACCCCGACCGCATGGCCAAGCGCATCCTCGGCATGGGCGATGTCGTGACCCTGATCGAGAAGGCCCAGGAGTCTGCGGATACCCGAGGATGCCGAGGAGATGGAGGAGCGTCTGCGCAAGGCGCAGTTCACGCTCGCCGATTTCCAGACCCAGCTCGCACAGATCAAGAAGATGGGTGGCCTGGGCAGCATGCTGGCCATGATGCCGGGCGCTGGTCAGCTCAAGGGCATGAAGAACATGGACATCGACGAGAGGCAGCTCGATCGCATCAACGCCATCATCGACTCGATGACCGCGAAGGAGCGCCTCCAGCCCAAGATCATCAACGGCTCGCGCCGTGAGCGGATCGCACGGGGTTCTGGCACGATCTGTCACCGAGGTCAATCAGCTGCTCAAGCAGTTCGCTCAGGCCAAGAAGATGATGAAGCAGCTCACCAAGTCGGGAGGGAAGGGCCTCAAAGGACTCGGCCTGCCGCCAGGACTGGGCTAGAACGCACGATTCGGCCGAGACCCCTGCGCCCAAACTCCCCGAACACCTGCGGAGACGTGCGTGGCGAGCTTTGACCGGGGTGGGGGTATCACGTAGAATATGCAATCGTTTTGCTTACACGTGGCCGCACAAGGCGGCCACTTCTATCGGAGGTGTAACTGTTGGCAGTCAAGATCCGTCTAGCCCGAGCTGGTGCGAAGAAGGCGCCGTTCTACAGAATCGTCGCCGCGGATACCCGCTCGCCGCGTGACGGTCGCTTCATCGAGATCCTCGGTCGCTACAATCCCCGCGTCGAGCCCAGCATGATCGAGCTCGATGTCGAGAAGACCGAGGCCTGGATTGCCAAGGGCGCTCAGATGTCCGAGCGCTGCGCCAAGATCTACGAGATCGCCAAGAACCCGGACGCCCAGGTGCCCGAGAAGCCGACCAAGCTCACCAAGAAGGCCGCCGAGAAGGCCAAGGCCGACGCGGAAGCTGCCGAGAAGGCCAAGGCTGATGAGGCTGCTGCAGCCGAGATGCTGCCGAGGCAGAGGCCGTCGAAGAAGTCGTAGACGAGGCCGTCGAGGAAGCTGTTGAGGAAGCGGTCGAAGAGGCAGTGGTCGAAGAGGCTGTCGAAGAGGCCGTTGCCGAGGAGATCGTCGAAGAGGCCGCCGAAGAGACACTGGCTGAAGAGGTCGTCGAAGAGGTCGCTGACGCAGAAGCCGAAGAGGCTGCCGACGACGAAGCTGCCGAGTAGCGGCCCTGATGACACGAACAGCAGACACCGACGCGCTGATCGACCAACTCGTCACGTCGCTCGTGGACGCCCCTGACGATGTCTCCGTCGAGCGCGAGGACCGGGACAACAAGATCGCCTACGAGATCTCTGTGCACCCCGATGACGTCGGCAAGGTCATCGGACGCCAGGGACGCATCATCAAGGCCATTCGCGTCGTGATGCGTGCCGCAGGAAGCGTCAACGGCGACCAGGTAGACGTAGACGTCCTCGGCTAGTGCCGATGGACGCACCGCCGTACATCGCAGTCGGCCGCATCGTCAAGACACACGGTGTCGCTGGCGAGCTATCGGTCGCACAGACCACGTCCCTTGCACTCGACGCGCTCCTCGACACTGAGGTCTGGGTCGTGCCGCCCGTACGGCATCGCGCAAGCCATACCGTGTCTCGGAGGTCCGCTCCGGTCCCAAAGGGCCCCTGGTCACGCTGGAGGGTGTCGACGACATCGACTCACGGACGAGAGATGGTCGGTTCGTCGATCTGCGTGCCGAGCGACGATCTCCCCGATGAGGTGCTCATCGAGAACGAGGACCTCGTGGGATACCGCGTCACAGACGTTGACCGCGGAGACCTCGGAGTGATCGACGAGATCATCGTCACGGGAGCCAACGACGTGTGGGTCGTCCACGGACCGCTCGGCGAGGTCCTCCTGCCAGTCATCGACGAGGTCGTCCTCGAGCTGGACGATGCGTCCCGTACGATCAGCGTCAGACTCCTGCCCGGCCTTCTTGAGGACGAGTCATGAGGATCGACGTCATCTCGGTCTTCCCTGAGGTCTTCGAGCCCTATCTTGGCGTCTCGATGCTCGGGCGCGCGCGCGAAGCGAAGCTGTGGGAGCTTCACGCCCACGACCTGCGCGAGTGGACGCACGACAACCATCGCACGGTCGACGACGCCCCCTATGGCGGGGGTCCCGGCATGGTCATGAAGCCCGAGCCCGTCTACGAGGCTCTGGATGCCGTCGTCAGCGCTCGCCGAGCCACCCCACGTGATCGTCCTCGCGCCGACGGGCAGACCGCTTCACCCAGGCCGACGCTCGGCGCCTCTCTCGCTCGGACACGACTCATCCTGGTCTCGGGCCGCTACGAAGGCCTCGACGAGCGCATCCTCGACCGTGCCGACGAGGTCATCTCCATCGGCGACTACGTCCTCACGGGCGGCGAGCTCCCGGCGATGGTCATCATCGACGCGGTCGTTCGGCTGCTTCCCGGCGTACTCGGCCACGAGGAGTCCTCGGCCGACGAGTCTTTCGCAGACTCGCTCGTTGGAGTATCCTCAGTACACGCGTCCTCCGGTCTACGCGGATCGCGAGGTCCCGGAGGTCCTCCTGAGCGGCGACCATGCCCGTATCGCAGCGTATCGACGTGAGGAAGTCCATCCGCAGGACTGCACGTGTGCGGCCCGATCTCTTGGACGGGATTTCGCTTACCGAACGACGAACGGCGGATCGTCGCCGACGAACTCGAGAGGCTGGAACACGATGACCGATGAGTCCCGAGACCCTGGGATGCAGCAGAACGCCGCCGACGAGCACGTTGCTCCCGGTCAGGACATGACGACAGCCGACGAGTCCGCGGCCCTCAGCCCGTCTCGGCCACCGACGAGAAGAGCGGCGGTGCCTTCCGCTGGCTGCTCGAGACCGTGGCGATGGTCGCTCTCGCGTTCCTTCTGGCACAGGGGATCAAGACCTACGTCATGCAGCCGTTCGTCGTTCCGACCGGCTCCATGGAGACGACGATCATGACCGGGGACAGGGTGCTCTCCGAGAAGATCTCCTACTACTTCGCCGACCCGCAGCACCGGTGACATCGTCGTCTTCGACGATCCCCAGGCACGTCATCCACAACTCATCAAGCGCGTCATCGCGGTGGAGGGGCAGACGGTCGATATGCCAGGATGGGCGTGGTCCTCGTCGACGGCGAGGTCGCTCAGCGAGCCCTACCTGGACAACGTGAATCACCGAACCAGGGACTCAACCCCTGCCGACCACCGTTGCTGCGGGCCAGCTCTGGCTCATGGGCGACAACCGCCCCAACAGTGGTGACAGCCGCTTCCTCGGTGCCCAGCCGCTCGATGCCATCAACGCTCGGGCGTTCGCCACCTACTGGCCGCTCGACCGCATCGGCAGGCTCGAGTAGCCTGACCGCGCGCCGCGTTGCTTTGCTCGGCGTGGCTGGGTATACTGTCCAGCCGTGTCTTGTGACACGACGACAGCCACCTCCCGGACATAGGGGATAGCAGGAAATGGACACCATCCGCGCAATCGAACAGCAGCAGATCCGCGACGATCTTCCCGACTTCAGGGTCGGCGACAACGTCAAGGTTCACTACCGCGTCGTCGAGGGTTCTCGCGAGCGTATCCAGATCTTCCAGGGCACGGTTATCCGCCGGCACGGTGCGAGCAACCGTGAGACGTTCACGGTCCGCAAGGTCTCTTTCGGCGTCGGTGTCGAGCGGACCTTCCCGGTTCACTCGCCCAAGATCGCCGAGATCGAGATCGTCTCCCGCGCGAAGGTCAGGCCGCTCCAAGCTCTACTACCTCCGTGACAAGGTCGGCAAGGCTGCTCGCCTCAAGGAACAGCGCTAGCTGAGGCAGAGCTATACTGAGGCGAACGCCCCCGCGTCGAGGCAGGCCGATGCAGCGCGAGACGATCGCCCAGATCAGAGAGAAGCTATCGAAGGCGGCTCCAGAGGAGCTGCCTTCTCTCATTGACGCGTATCGCCATGATGACCGCGCGGGTGTGGCTGCCCTCGTCGATTCGCACGACAAGCGTCTTCTCGCGGCCGAGGAGGAGAGCGAGCGGCTCGCCTCACTCGGCGCGCTGCAGCGTTCGTTGCTCGCCGAGGGGTACACCGTGGTCGCAGGCGTCGACGAGGTGGGCCGCGGGGCGCTCGCAGGACCCGTGACGGCCGCAGCCGTGATTCTCCCTCACGATGTGCGAGTGGCGGGTATCGACGACTCGAAGCGCCTCTCTCCCGATGCACGGTCCCGCCTCGATGGATGCATCCGCGAGGTGTGCGTGTGCATGACCATCAGCCACGTCGCGGCCGACATCATCGATGAGATCGGGATCGCAGCAGCGACCACACAGGCGATGCGACAGGCGCTCTCATCCCTCGACACGCCCGCCGAGCACGTGCTCGTCGACGGTCTGCCCGTCGAGCTCGGCATGCCCTCGACCGCCGTCGTCAATGGAGATGCATCCGTGGCGGCGATCGCAGCGGCCTCCATCGTCGCCAAGGTCGCCCGGGACAGACTCATGACGGAACTCGATGCCGAGTACCCCGGCTACGGCTTCACGATCAACAAGGGGTATGGCACCCCGCCGCACCTCGAGGCGATACGCTCGCTTGGCGCAAGCCACGTGCACCGCCGTTCGTTCGCGCCCTGCGTGGACCAACCCACCCTGTTCTAGCCCACTCACGCACCTCGGCTCTGGCGCCTCCCACCGCCCTAGGCCACGCCGGGTTGGACGACGGATAGAGCCGGTGAAGGCCTCTCCCGCATCCTCCAGCTCGGAGGTGCGACATGGAGCCACACGAGCTAGCCGCCCGAGGAGAGGACGCAGCTGCCGAGTTCCTCGAACGCCGAGGCCACACGATCGTTGAACGGAACTGGACGCGCAGGTCCGGTGAGATCGACATCATCTCGCTCGACGGTACCGAGATCGTCTTCACCGAGGTGAAGACCCGTTCGAGCGACAGGTGCGGGTCTCCGGAGGAAGCGGTCGACGCGCAGAAGCAGACTCATCTGTGCTCGCTGGCGGAGATGTATCTCGCGTCAGCGGGCCTTGCAGACGTCTCGGTTCGATTCGACGTGATCGCGATCAAGTATCTCGGGGACGACCGGGCGCTGCTGCGCCACCACAGAGATGCGTTTGGACTCCGATGACCACGGTGTGCGCACAGGCCACCGTGTCCACCTTCACTGTGAGGGGAGTCGTGCCTGTCCCCGTGGAGGTGCAGGTCGATGTCTCGCCCGGTGTTCCGTCCTTCGTCATCGTGGGGCTGGCCGACACTGCGGTGCTCGAGGCCAGGGACCGCGTGCGCTCAGCCCTGAGAGCCGCCGGCTTCAAGCTGCCGAGCGCTCGTCTCACCATCAACCTCGCACCGGCCCCGCTACGCAAGCATGGTACTGGCTTCGACTTGCCCATCGCCGTAGGGATCCTCGTTGCGACGGGGCAGGTTCCTCCGAGCGCGACTCTCGGACGGACGTTCGTGGGTGAGCTGGCTCTCGATGGCGGCGTACACCCCGTCGCTGGGCTGCTGGCACACGCTACGGGAGCTGCACGGGCCGACCTCGCCGTCGCTGGACCTCCCGAGGTGTCCGAGAG
The DNA here is from genome assembly GCA_963850695.1 of uncultured Actinomycetes bacterium. GTDB lineage: Bacteria > Actinomycetota > Coriobacteriia > Anaerosomatales > CAWKMJ01 > CAWKMJ01. The sequence goes on along the minus strand of CAWKMJ010000002.1, from coordinate 572,957 downwards.
CGCAGCGGCCGCTGGAGCGCGCTGCGTCGCCATCCAGCACCTAGCTTCCTTGGATGCCCAGCCGACCTTCACACCACGTGCCCGCGCAGACGGCGGCGTCGAGGCAGGAAACGACTTCGCAGCAGTCGTGGGGCACGAGGGCGCCAAGCGTGCGCTCGAGGTGGCCGCAGTCGGGGCTCACAACGTGCTGATGGTCGGCCCGCCCGGTTCGGGGAAGTCCATGCTCGCTGCCCGGGTCCCGTCCATCCTGCCACGCTTGTCCAGAGAGGAGCGTCGCCAATCCGCCCTGGTCCACTCGGTCGCCGGGCTCGACGTCGCCTCCGTGCTCGCAGGATACAGACCTTTCCGCGCCCCTCATCACAGCGCGACCACCGCCGGACTGTGTGGGGGAGGCGTTCCTCCTACTCCAGGAGAGATCAGTCTCGCCCACAACGGAGTCCTCTTCCTCGACGAGGTCGCGCAGATCGGCCCCGCCACTCTCCAGGCTCTCAGGCAGCCACTCGAGGAGAAGATGGTCCGACTCGTGCGGGCCGATGGAACGTACTCGTTCCCAGCCGCCTTCATGCTCGTCGCGGCGGCCAACCCCTGTCCATGCGGCTACCACGGCGACACACGCCATACCTGCACGTGTAGCGCCTCCGACATCGACCGCTACCATCGGCGTCTCGGCGGCCCTCTCCTTGACCGGATGGACATCAGGATGAGGGTCGACCCCGAGCGGTCCGAGCGGATGCTACATGCAGGCTCCGTTCGAAGCTCGCAGTCGATGCGAGAGAGCGTTGCGCGTGCTCGCCGCTTCGCTCGTGCGACTCACGAGGATGTCTCTGATCTCTCAGGTCCCTCTCTTGTCGAGAGCGCCGCTGTCAGCTCCTCGGCAATCAAGGCTCTTCTCGACCTCGAGGACCGGAGGGCTCTTTCGGGGCGTGCTCTGACCCGACTCATCCGGGTCGCTCGAAGCATCGCCGATCTCGAACTCAGTGAAGAGATCCTCTGTGACCACATCGACGAGGCCTTTGGACTGAGAGGCAGCGAGGGGCCCGCGATGCCCTCGTGAGCCGCTTCGAACTCCACCTCGGCAGCCCCGACTACCCGATGGCGCTCGAGTCCATCCCAGACCCTCCGCCGACCCTCTACGGTATCGGTGATCCTTCGATCCTTGCCCCGGGCCTGGCGATCGTCGGGGCGAGGCGTGCGACGCCGTACGGACTCAGATGCGCCTCCATCTTCTCTTCCTGGGCGGCTCGGGCGGGTCTGCCAGTCATCTCGGGAGCGGCACTCGGCTGCGACCAGGCAGCACACCGAGGTGCACTCGAAGCCGGGGGCGAGACCGTTGCCGTGCTTGGCTGTGGCGCGGACGTCGACTACCCGGTGCGATCGAGCGCGCTGCTCGACCGAATCCGCGCCCACGGAGTCGTCGTGTCGGAACTCCCGTGGGGCACCCAGCCGCGAGCGTTGGACCTTCTCCCGGCGAAACCGCATCATCGCGGGACTGGCTCGAGGCGTGTCTGGTCGTCGAGGCCTCGTTGCCCAGCGGCACGTTCTCTACCGCGGACCGTGCCCTCGAGGCAGGCCGTGACGTGTACGCCGTCCCGGGCTCGATATTCGCGCCGGAGTGCCGAGGAGCCAACCGCCTCATACGACAGGGCGCATCACCGGTCACCGGTGTTGACGATCTCGCGCTGGAGCTCGACATCCCGTCCGCTGCCGACGAGACACCCACAGAGCCCGCAAAGGACCCTGTGTTGCGCGCTGCGTTGGCCGATCCCAGCGCGACCCGACGATCTGGCGCACCTCCTCGGGATGTCCATCGTGGAAGTCGCCCGCTCCCTGTCGCGCCACGAACGTCTGGGGGTTCTCGCGAAGTACAGCGACGGGCGCTACGGCCCCGGGTGAGACGTAGCGTGGGCGTGCAGATACAATCGCAGCATGAGACAGGAGACCACCCCACCCGAGTCCTCTCACAACAGCTCGGCCCCGAGCAGCCACGTCACCGTCATCGGCGGCGGTCTTGCAGGTTCCGAAGCGACGCTGCAGCTCGCCCGCCGAGGGGTCGAGGTGACGCTCCTCGAGATGCGACCGGGAGTACCATCTCCCGCGCACCACAGCGGCGGTCTGGCCGAGCTCGTCTGCTCGAACTCCTTCAAGTCGGAGGAGCTTCGGACGGCAACCGGCACCCTGAAGCGCGAGCTGAAGACCCTCGGCTCGGCTCTTCTGGCACTTGCCGAGGAGAACCGTGTCCCTGCAGGAGCTGCTCTCGCTGTGGATAGAGAAGGGTTCTCTCAGGCCGTGACAGCCGCGGTCGAGGAGCATCCGCTGGTCACCGTGGTACGACGGGAAGCCACCGACCTGCCTCCAGGACGCGTCATCATCGCCACAGGGCCCCTCAGCAGTCCGGCTCTCGATCCCGCACTGACATCTCTTGTCGGCGGAGCGGCTCTCTCCTTCTTCGACGCTGCGGCACCGGTCGTGGAGGGGGAGTCTGTGGACCGCTCGATCGCGTTCGCAGCATCGCGCCACGACAAGGGGGGAGGGGCTGACTACCTGAACTGCCCGCTCGACGAGACGCAGTACGCTGATCTCATCGCGGCCCTCGACTCCGCAGAGACGGTCGTGCGCAAGGATTTCGAGACCGATGACCTGTTCCAGGCATGCCAGCCAGTCGAGGAGGTCGCCCGCCGTGGCCTCGATGCTCTCCGATACGGGGCTCTCAAGCCGATCGGCCTCATCGATCCCTCAACAGGTGCCCGACCCTGGGCCGTGGTCCAGCTGCGCCCCGAGAACGTCCACGGAACCGCATACAACCTCGTCGGCTTCCAGACCAACCTCACCTTCGCCGAGCAAGAGCGCGTCTTCCGGACGATCCCCGGACTCGAACGCGCCGTCTTCCTTCGCCACGGCGTCATGCATCGCAACACCTTCGTGGACTCCCCGCGTCACCTCGATGCGACCCTCGCCGTTGCCCGCGAGCCCCGGGTCCGACTTGCTGGCCAGATCACCGGGACGGAAGGGTACCTCGAGGCGATCGCGACCGGACTGCTCGCCGGAGTGAACACCCACGCCGAACTCGCTGGCGAGGATCCGCTCGTCCTTCCCGCCACGACCGCTCTCGGAGTCTCTGGTCGGCTACGCCACGGATCCGGACACCCGTCCGTACCAGCCGATGCACGTCAACTGGGGACTCGTCGCCCCGCTCGATCCGCCCGTCAGCGGGAAGAGGCGTCGCTACGAGGCGTACGCCGAGCGCGCACACCGCGACCTGCTTGCCGCACTCGGCTCGTACTCCAGCCTGCATCCGGTGACAGCCGATGAGTGAGGCCGACGCACATGTGGACGCCTACCTCACGTACCTGACCGTCATCAGAGGTCTGTCTCCCCACACCGTGCGTGGCTACGCGACGGACTTGGACTCGTACCTTGGCTGGGCAGAACGCACGCACACCGACCCGATCGCCCCTACCCATCGCCAGCTCCGCCTCTATCTCGGCGAGATGGACCAGGCAGGATACGCGCGAACGACGATCTCCCGCAGGCTCTCGACGCTTCGGTCCTTCTTCGACTACATGATCGCCGAGGAGATCATCGAGACCGACCCCTCTGCCATCCTCTCGAGCCCCCGTCTCCCAGCTCGGCTGCCACGCGCGGTCAGCCAAGACGTCGTCCGCTCACTGCTGGACTCCCCAAGCCCTGACACGCCGGTGGGACTCCGAGACCGCGCGGTACTCGAGCTCCTCTATGCCACGGGCGCTCGAGTCAGTGAGGTCTCAGGACTCGATGTCCAAGACGTTGACCGCGCCTCGGCCACGGTCCGCCTCATGGGCAAGGGTGGCAAGGAGCGAATCGTTCCCGCACACACCGAGGCCTTCAACCGCATCGGCACATACCTGCGCGAATCACGGCCGCTGCTGATACAGCACCCTACCGAGGCCTTGTTCCTCAGTGTGCGAGGAAACCGTCTCTCGCCCGATGCGATTCGAAGACTCTTCAAGACACACGCCAATCGCGTTGGGGCCGAGGCCGACCTCTCACCGCATTCGCTTCGGCACACCTTCGCGACTGACCTCCTCGAGAACGGTGCGGACCTCAGGACCGTGCAGGAGCTGCTGGGTCACGTTGCGCTGTCTACCACCCAGATTTATACTCACGTCGGCGGTAAGCGGCTCAAGCATGTGCATCGGAGCGCTCATCCCAGGGGATAGGCCAACACCGCTAGTAAGGGGCATCCATGAGATCTGACCCACGGACGGATTTGTCCGCCCTATGGGCCACGTTCAAGGATTCAGGCGACCCGCAGGCTCGCGAGCAGCTCATCATCAACTACTCTCCGCTCGTGAAGTACGTCGCGGGCCGGCTGTCCTCGAGCCTTCCCCAGACCGTGGATACCGCTGACCTGATCAGCTACGGGATCTTCGGCCTGATCGATGCCATCGAGAAGTTCGACCTCGAACGCGGCATCAAGTTCGAGACGTACGCCATCGCCCGCATCAAGGGCGCGATCATCGACGAGCTGCGCGCGATGGACTGGGTTCCTCGCTCCGTCCGAGCGAGAGCGCGCGAGGTCGAGAACGCCTACATCGCGCTTGAGAACAGGTTCAAGCGCATCCCGAGCGACGAAGAGGTCGCCGAGGAGATGGGCATCACGAACAAGGACCTCCAGACCATCTTCACCAAGCTCTCCTACACCTCCGTGGTCTCGTTCGAGGAACTGTGGGTGGGCGGAGACAGGGATGACCGCCAGAGCGCAGCTGGTTCCATACGCGACGACTCCGCCGAAGACCCCGTCAGCGCGTTCGAGAGCGTCGAGGTCAAGGACATCCTTGCGGGTGCCATCGAACGTCTTCCCGAGCGCGAGAAGACGGTCATCGCGCTGTACTACTACGAAGGTCTCACGCTCAAGGAGATCGGACAGGTGCTTGGGGTGACCGAGTCGCGGGTAAGTCAGCTTCACACGAAGGCGGTGCTCCGGCTGAGGGCCCGCCTGCACGCGGCGGAGACGTTCCCCGCCTAGATCGAAGCGAAGGGGTCCCATGCCCAGCTCAATCCTTGTCGTCGAAGACACCGAGCTGCTGCGCAAGATCTATGCGGACAAGCTCAAGCAGGACGGATACGAGGTGCTGACGGCCGTCGGACGGCGTCGAGGCGCTGGGCGTGCTGCGATCAAGCGACAGTCGATCTGATCCTTCTCGACCTCATCATGCCTCAGATGAGCGGACTTGAGGCCCTTGAGGCCATCAAGGCCGACCCGCGTCTCCGCGACATCCCTGTGCTCATCCTGAGCAACCTCGGCCAGGAGTCCGACGTAGAACGCGGCCTGTCGCTGGGCGCCATCGACTACCTGATCAAGAACGAGGCGAAGCCCGCAGACGTGGCCGAGAAGATCGCTCTCACCCTCGACTTCATGGCGGGGCGCCAGGGCGACTCGGATTCCTACAAGATCTTCGTTCGCGACCACGAGGGCGACGCTGACCGTCTCGTCGAAGACGCCGGTCTTGCTCGCAGGTTCTGGTGCCCCGCGTGCGAGATCGAACTCGTCGTCGAGCTCGTCCCAAAGCCTGACCGCCATGGCTGGTACGACGCTCATCTCCTGTGCCCACAGTGCGGCAAGGAGTGCTAGACGCCTAGGTCGCACGTCGAGCCCGCCCGAAGCACGCCGCGTCCTTGGATGTCATCTCAGCCCGTGGTATTATCTTCCGGCTCTTAACTCACACGCTCGTGGACCCCGATGCAGGGTGCCCTGAAGCCGAAACTCGGCGGGGTTGCATCAATGGGGGATGAAGCGAGCGGAGGAAACAACCGAAACCGGAGGTACCGCTATGTCTGTCGTCTCGATGAAGAATCTTCTCGAGGCAGGTGTCCACTTTGGGCATCAGACCCGTCGCTGGAACCCGAAGATGAAGCCATACATCTTCACTGAACGCAACGGGATCTACATCCTCGACCTGCAGCGCACACTGCGCGAGATCGAGGCTGCCTACACGTTCACGCGTGACGTCGCCGCCAAGGGCGGCCAGGTGCTGTTCGTCGGCACGAAGAAGCAGGCTCAGGAGCCCATCCAGAAGGAGGCCGAGCGCTCCGGCATGCCGTATGTGAACCAGCGCTGGCTGGGCGGCATGCTCACCAACTTCGTCACCATCCGAGCCCGCGTCGATCGACTGGTCGAGCTTGAGACGATGCAGGAAGACGGCATCGATGGCCAAGCTCCCCAAGAAGGAGCAGCTCCTTCTCAAGAAGGAGATGGACAAGCTCAGCCGCAACCTCGACGGCATCCGTGAGATGAAGGAGCTGCCCAAGGCGGTCTTCGTCATCGACACGAAGCGTGAGCTCATCGCCGTCAACGAAGCGCGGCGACTGAACATCCCGATCATCGGCATCGTCGACACGAACGCCGATCCCGACGAGGTCGACTACGTGATCCCGGGCAACGACGACGCCATCCGTTCGGTGTCGCTCATGTGCCGCATCATCGCCGACGGAGTACTCGACGGACGCGCCGCATCCGGCGAGCCGATCGTGACTCCGTCTGAGCAGGAGGCCGTCGAGGTCATGGTGACCGAGCGTGCCGAGGAGACCGCTGCTGCCACCGATGAGATCGCGGCTTCTGAGACCGTAGCGCCGACCGTGGCCGAAGCCGAGGCGGAGGTTCCCGAGGCTGAGACTGAGCCCGAGGTCGTCGAGGCTCTCACCGAGACCCCGCAGCCCGAGGAGCCGGTCGTCGAGGAGATCGTCGTCGAGCCCGCTCCGGAGAGCCCTGCCGAGTAGACACTGCCGGTGCTCGACCTGAGCGCCGAGCTGCATCCAGAAAGGTACCGCTAACATGGAGATCAACGCCAAGATGGTCAAGGAGCTGCGCGAGTGCACGGGCGCAGGGATGATGGACTGCAAGAAGGCGCTCTCGGAGACCGAGGGCGATGTGGAGAAGGCCGTCGACCTCCTTCGCACCAAGGGTCTTGCGGCTCTTGAGAAGAAGGCCGGCAGAGCCACGAACGAGGGTGCTATCGCCGGCTATGTGAACGACGACCGCACGGCGGGGGCTCTCGTCGAGGTCGCGTGCGAGACGGACTTCGTGGCTATCAACGCCGCGTTCCAGGGCTTCGCCACCGACTTGGCCCACCAGGTCATCGATGCGTCGCCGGCAGACGTCTCAGAACTCATGGGTCAGACCTATCTCGACCGTGACCTCACAGTCGAGCAGGTCCTTGGCGAGCTTGTCTCAAAGCTCGACGAGAACATGAGCGTCACTCGCTTCGTACGCTACGAGCTTGCGCGATGCTCCGGGGTAGTCACGTCGTACGTCCATGGCGTCGGCAAGATCGCCGTCCTCGTGGAGCTCAAGACAGCGACGGCCGATGCCGCCGCTTCCGATGCGACCGTCCAGGCGGCAAAGGACGTCGCGATGCAGATCGCTGCGGCGATGCCTGTCGCGATCGACCGGGACGCCGTCGACTCCACTCTCGTCGACCACGAGATGGACATCTACAAGGCTCAGGCCGCCGAGTCGGGCAAGCCGGAGCAGATCCAGGAGAAGATCGCACAGGGTCGCCTCGAGAAGTTCTTCAAGGAGGCTGTCCTTACCGAGCAGCTGTACGTGAAGGACACCGACGTCACTGTCGGTGCCTATCTCGACAACGTCTCCAAGGAGGCCGGGGGCGAGATCACGGTCGCTTCGCTTCGACCGGATCGTCCTCGGCGGCGACGCCTCGTCGGCCGTGGAGTAACGGCGCGACGACATACCGATAACGGGAAGGGCCGGCCGCACGAAGGGTCGGCCCTTCTGTTGTATCCTGTCCAGGAGTGCGGGTGACTCGACGAACCCTGCACACGAGGGGAGATCCGTGGAGACGTTTCGATACAAGCGCGTCCTGCTCAAGCTGTCCGGAGAGGCGCTCATGGGGGATGCGGGCTATGGCATCGATCCCAAGGTCCTCGAGTCGATCGCCAAGCAGCTCGAACCGATAGTGCACGGCGGTGCCGAAGTGGCCATCGTGGTCGGCGGCGGGAACATCTTCCGAGGTCTGGCCGCGTCGGCGAAGGGCATGGACCGCGCTCAGGGCGACTACATCGGCATGCTCGCCACCGTCATGAACTCCCTCGCCTTGCAGGAAGCACTCGAGCGTGAAGGCGTGTTCACGCGCGTCATGTCCGCTATCGAGATGCAGGCCGTCGCCGAGCCCTACATCCGACGCCGCGCGATCCGTCACATCGAGAAGGGCCGGGTCGTCATCTTCGCCGCCGGAACGGGCAACCCGTACTTCACGACGGACACCACGGCAGCCCTCAGAGCGCTCGAGATCGGCGCCGAGCTGATCATGAAGGCCACGAAGGTCGACGGCGTGTACGACGCGGACCCGGTGACCCACCCGGATGCAGTCAAGTTCGAGGAGGTCACCTACATCGAGGTGCTCAACCGCGGCCTCAAGGTCATGGATGCGACCGCCATCTCGCTGTGCATGGACAACGACCTGCCCATTCTCGTCTTCAACATGGAGACGAGAGGGGAATATCGAAAGGGCACTGAGCGGAGAGCCAGTAGGCACGATCGTCAGGGGAGAGACCGCATGATCAAGGACGTCATCAAGGACACCGATCAGCACATGGACAAGAGCGTATCGCGCTCAACCACGAGTTCGCCACGGTGCGCACAGGTCGTGCGTCGACATCCCTCCTCGACAAGATCACCGTGGACTACTACGGCGTCCAGACGCCGCTGAACCAGATCGCCTCGGTCTCGGTTCCCGAGGCCCAGCTCCTCGTCATCCAGCCCTACGACAAGAGTGCGATCGCCAGCATCGAGAAGGCGATACAAGCCTCCGATCTGGGCCTCACCCCCAACAGCGACGGCCAGGTCATCCGCCTTCCGTTCCCTCCGCTCACCGAGGAGCGAAGCGTAGAACTCGTCAAGGTCTGCAAGAACTACGCCGAGGAGGCCCGGGTGGGCGTGCGCAACATCCGCCGGGACTCGAACGAGAAGCTCAAGAAGATGGAGAAGAGCCACGACATCAGCCAGGACGATCTCCGTCGCGCAGAAGACGAGATCCAGAAGCTCACCGACGCCCATACCGCGGCGATAGACGAAGCCCTCAAGCGCAAGGAAGAAGAGATCATGGAGGTCTGAGACCACCCGTGACCGCCTCTTCTTCGACAGACGAGCCCTTCTTCACATCCGAGCGGTCGGCGCATCTGATCCAGTCGCTCGACAGCGCCGCCGTGCCATCACATGTCGCCATCATCATGGACGGCAACGGGCGCTGGGCTGCCGCAGCGCAGTCTTCCGCGGCTGGCGGGGCACAAGGCGGGAGCCAAGGCAGTCCGGGAGGCCATCGCTGCTGCCATCGAGCTCGGTCTGCGACTACCTGACCATCTACTCGTTCAGCTCGGAGAACTGGTCGCGACCTGCCGACGAGGTCCGCGGACTCATGAGCCTGTTCGTAGAGGTTCTCGAGCGTGAACTCGACAATCTCCAGCGCATGAACGTACGAGTTCTCGTCTCCGGACGCATGTCCGAGCTCCCGAGGAAGACGGCGGCGGCGTTCGAGCGCACGATGCTGACACACGGCCGAGAACACAGGCCTCACGCTCGTCGTCGCGCTCAACTACGGGGGACGTGATGAGATCCTCGATGCATGCCGCGCACTCGCCCTCGAGGTCGAGCAGGACGAGCTGGCGGCCAGCGAGATCGATGATGAACGGTTCTCGAATCACCTCTACACACCGGGCGTCCCAGACCCCGACCTCGTTGTGCGCACAAGCGGTGAGATGCGAATCTCCAACTTCCTGCTGTGGCAGATCGCGTACTCGGAGCTCTACGTGACCGAGGTCCTCTGGCCCGACTTCGACCGTGACGACCTCCTGGAGGCGATCGTGGACTATCAATCGCGCGCACGCAGGTTCGGAGGAAGCTGATGGCAGACGGCGACGCCTCCCGAGGCACATCGCGCCTGAGCGCGCTCGTTCCACGACTCCTCACCGCGATCGTCTACGCCGGCGTCATGCTTGGCACGATCTTCTTCGGTGGGGTCATCGGCCTCGGCGTCGTCATCTCCATCGCTGTCGATGCTGGCTGTCTCCGAGTTCTACGCCATGACCCGAAGAGAGCACCGCCAGCCCAACGAGGTGTTCGGGATCATCGCCGCGGGTGCGATGCCCATCTGCTGCGGCTGTGTGGGGGATGCAGGGTCTTCTCGTCCGTGGTGACGGCGTTGCTCGTCGCCTCGCTCATCTGGCACGTGGCCTTCAGGACGGTCACGACCGCCGACACCGCAACCACGGTCTTCGGCGCGCTCTATGTGGGATTCATGCTCTCGTTCTTCGTGCTCATCCGTGAGCTCGACTGGTGGGACCCTGCTGGCACTCGCTACGCTGCTCAGCGTGTGGGCCAACGATGTGTTCGCCTACCTTGTGGGGTCGATGATCGGGAAGCACAAGATGACCCCGAACATCTCTCCCAACAAGTCGTGGGAGGGTTTCGCTGGAGGAACGCTCTTCACGGTGCTCGTATGGGTCGCCCTCTACTTCGTGGTCGATTCGCCCATGAGCCTCCCGTGGCATGTCGTGGTGGGCTTCGCTGTCGCGTTCGCAGGCGTCCTCGGCGATCTCGCCGAGTCGCGCCTCAAGCGTGAGGCCGGCGTCAAGGACTCGGGCCGACTCCTGCCCGGTCACGGAGGCTTCCTCGACCGGTTCGACAGCCTCATCATGGTCTCCGTCGTCGCGTACTACGCTCCTGATCCTTGGAGGTGTGCAGTGAGCGACCCCGTACGCCTGGTCGTCCTCGGCTCAACGGGATCCATCGGCCGGCAGACTCTGGACGTGGCCGCCCGTCACCCGGAGGAGGTCGCCGTCGTCGCGCTGGCCGCCAACTGCAACGACGACGCTGCTCGTCGAGCAGGCCGCAGCTTTCGATGTCGGAACCGTAGCACTGGCCGACATGGCAGCGGCGCAGCGAGCGCGAGCGGGTGCTGCCCAACGTCACCGTGAGCGGCGGCCCCGACGCGGTCGATGCCCTCGCGGCGCTGACCGAGGCCGACGTCGTCATCAACGCCCTCGTCGGCGCGGCCGGCCTGCGTGCGACCATGGCCGCACTCTCCTCGGGCAAGATCGCTCGGCCTGGCCAACAAGGAGTCCCTGGTCGTCGGCGGCTCATTGGTGACGTCCCTTGTCGAGATCGGACCAGCTCATCCCGGTCGACTCGCGAGCACTCGGCCATCTTCCAGTGCCTTGCTCGGCGAGCGTCGCGCCGACGTCGCTCGGCTCTGGCTCACCGCCTCCGGCGGTCCGTTCCGTGGCCGCACGCGTGACACTCTTGGCGACGTCACGCGCGAAGCAGGCACTGTGCTCATCCCACGTGGGCGATGGGGCCGAAGATCACCATCGACTCGGCCACCCTCATGAACAAGGGACTCGAGGTGATCGAGGCGCATCATCTGTTCTCGGTGGGCTACGACGAGATCGACGTGGTCGTGCACCCGCAGTCGTGCATCCACTCGATGGTCGAGTTCGCGGACGGCTCAGTGAAGGCGCACCTTGGAGCGACGGACATGCGTGTCCCGATCCAGTACGCTCTCAGCTATCCGCGTCGTTGGGAGGCGCCGGTCGAGCCCGTGGATTTCAGGACGCTGTCGGCTCTCGAGTTCGAACCGCCCGACACCGAGACGTTCGGCTGTCTGAGGCTCGCCTATGACGCGGGTGCCGCGGGAGGCACGATGCCTGCGGTCCTCAACGCCGCCAACGAGGTGGCAGTCGCGGCGTTTCTGGCAGGCGAGTGCGCGTTCCTCGACATCGAGGACACCGTTGCCCGTGTGATGGAGGGCTCGACACCCGTCCCCATCGACTCCATCGAGCAGCTCGAGATGATCGATCTCCAGGCCCGGAAGTCCGCCCGGGACATCCTCGGCGTGTAGGACTTCGGCGTCCTTGTGCCGCTCATGCCGCGAGCACGCTCCACACGCATTCCACATCCTGCAGGCAAGGTGTGGCGCACACCTTGCTCCGTGCCGATACAGTACAGAGGAACAAGACCTTCCCGTGAGCCTGACCGGCTCCGACTGAGCTCGACTGGGAGTGGCGCATGATCGGCAACATACTATGGATCGTCTTCTGGGGCGTGATCACCTTCTCCCTGCTGGTGGTGTTGCACGAGGCTGGCCATTTCGTGGCCGCTCGCGCCTTCGGCCTCAAGGTCCACGAGTTCATGGTCGGTCTGCCGGGACCACGGATCAGCTACCACGGCAAGAAGACCACGTTCGGCGTGACAGCGATCCCCTTTGGGGGCTACGTCCGCATCGCCGGCATGGAACCAGGCGAGATGGACGAGTACACATCGGCCGCCCTTGCACACGCAACGCGCGTCCGCCGGACGGACGCGCTTGAGACCTCGAAGGCCCTCGGTATCACCCAAGACCGCTCGGGACAGATACTCGCAACGCTCGCCGACTGGGGAGCTCTCACGCCGGCCGAGGACGACGACGTCTCATACGACGCCGTCTATCCTGCAGATGACGCCGACGACCCGCAGACGCTGCTCGACACCGCGCTCGCTCGTGACCTACCGAGGTCAGCCGACGTGGAAGCGTATCGTCATCCTCTCGGCAGGCGTGGTCGTCAACCTCGCCACCGCCATCCTCGTCTTCACGATCGTGCTCACCGGCTGGGGCTACTACCAGCAGTCCCTCACGCTCGCCGCTATCGAGCCTGGCTCAGGCAGCAGACGTCGCCGGTCTTCAGGCTGGCGACACGATCACCGCGCTCGATGACGAGACCGTCGATGACTGGATGACCTTGAGCATGACCATCAGCGCGTCTGAACCCGGCGAGCGAGATGGCCGTGACGTACGTTCGCGGACGACTTGGAGGCACGACCGTCGTTGCGGTCCTCGGCGATTCCGGCGGAAGCGCGTATCTCGGAGTCGAAGCCGAGGTCGAGCACGTGGAGCTTGGGGTCGGTGAAGCCCTCCTGCAGAGCTTCGCGTGGACCGGGCTCGTCTTCGCGCGCCATCATCGACTTCTTCAATCCTGAGACCTTCCAGGTGGCTATGGAGGGTGCGCGGGGCGTCATCGGCATCAGCGTCGAGGTAGCCGAGGCGGTGCGCAACGGTCCGCTCGACTACGCCTGGCTGATCGCGCTGCTCTCACTCTCCCTCGGCGTCATGAACATACTCCCGATACCGCCGCTCGATGGCGGCAAGGTGCTCCTCGAGATCATCGAGAGGGTCAAGGGTTCCCCCATACCGCGAAACGTGGTCATGGGCATCAGCATGGCCGGCGTCCTCGTGCTGTTCTCGTTCATCGGCTACGTCATGTACGCTGACGTCATGCGCTACGTCGTCCCAGCGTAGCGACGAGCGCGCACAGCGTCGCTACCGAGACGGGAAGGCGACCGGTACGAGGGGGTCTCATGCCCGAAAGACGTCAGACGCGGCCCGTGAGCGTGGGCAGCATCATCCTCGGCGGTGGATCTCCCATCGCCGTGCAATCCATGACGAACACCGACACGCGCGATGTCGCGGCGACGCTCGATCAGGTCGGTCGCCTCCGAGCCGCAGGCTGCGAGATCGTGCGCGTGGCCATTCCCCGAGCGGACGCCCTGGAGGGCTTCGAGGCGGTCTGCGCGGATGCCAAGATGCCTGTCGTCGCCGACGTCCACTTCGATCACCGCCTCGCCATCGAGGCGGCTGGCCGCGGGGCGGCCAAGCTGCGGATCAACCCAGGCAACATCGGCGACATGGCCGACGTGGACGCCGTCATCGACGCGGCGGGTGAGGCGGGCATACCCGATCCGCATCGGCGTGAACGCCGGATCACTAGCCGCTGAGTACCGGGACGCAGACTGGCCGCTTGCCGACAAGCTCGTCGCCTCGGCGGTCTCGTTCTGCGAACACTTCGAGTCGCGGGGCTTCGACGACATCGTCGTCTCGGCCAAGGCCTCCAGCGTCTCGACCTCCATCGACGCGTACCGCCAGCTCGCGGAGAAGACCCCGTACCCGCTCCACATCGGCGTCACGGAGGCAGGTACCTCGCTCGCCGGCACGGTGAAGTCCAGCGTGGGCCTCGGCGTCCTGCTTGCCGAGGGTATCGGAGACACCCTGCGCGTCTCGCTGACCGCAGATCCTGTTGAGGAGATCTTCGTCGCATGGGAGATCCTCTCGGCGCTCGATCTGCGTCGCCACGGTCCGGAGATGATCTCCTGTCCCACGTGCGGTCGCTGCGAGATCGACCTGATCGACATCGCTCAGGAGGTGGATCGACGTCTGCGCGAGCGAAACACCCCGCTCAAGGTCGCGGTCATGGGCTGTGTGGTCAACGGACCCGGTGAGGCGCGCGAGGCCGACATCGGCGTGGCTGCCGGCAAGGGAGTGGGGCTGATCTTCGCCAAGGGTGAGCCCCTGCGCAAGGTCCCCGAAGACGAGATCGTGGAAGCCCTCATGGCCGAGATCGACCGCATGGAGGCCGAGACCGGATCGTCCTAGCGGTAGAATCGCGACCGCCACATCGCCATAGACGCAACCGCGCTCGACCGCAGGCTGGAGCAGGAGTCCCGCACTGCGCTATGCTCTCACCAGCAGCCTATTGCCGACGTGCTCAGGGAGGAACACATGGAGACAGTACGCGTCGCTGTGGTCGGAGGAGGACGCGCAGGTTCGCCCGATCCTCGTGGACCTCATGAGCCGTCCGTTCATCGATCTCGTCGCCGTATGCGATGTCAACACGGAGTCGCCCGGCGCCACGCTGGCTCGCGACAACGGCATCTTCGTCACGGGGGACGTCGACGAGCTTGCAGCCATGGGCGAGGACATCGACATCATCATCGAGGTCTCCGGCGACCCGACAGTGAAGCCCAAGCTCAAGAACGCGTTCATCGTCTCGGGCAACCGCACGACTATCATCATGCACGACCTCGTCGCTCGCATGATGATGAGCATCATGGGCGACGTCCGACTCGCTCATCGGAATCGGTCCACCCGGACGATCGCGGCATCGGGTAGACTGCCCAGAAGAGTGCACGCGTCCGGAGGGCCTGCCTCGACGAGGTGAGGCCCTCTTCTCTAGCGTGTGGCTCGACAACGAACAGGGAGTCATCTGTGAGAACCGCCCTCCGCATGAGCTCGCTGCATGTGCCCACGCTCAAAGAAGATCCCGCCGAGGCTGAGATCGTCTCGCACCAGCTCATGCTGCGTGCAGGCATGATCCGCAAGGCGGCCGCGGGCATCTACACCTTCCTGCCGCTTGGCCAGCGCGCTCTGGCCAAGGTCGAGCAGATCGTCCGCGAAGAGATGGACGCCGTCGGCTAGCCAGGAGATGCTCATGCCCGCCGTCCAGCCCGCCGAACTGTGGCACGAATCCGGACGCTGGGACGTCTACGGGCCCGAGCTCATGCGTCTCCAGGATCGCCACGGCCGAGACTTCTGCCTCGGACCCACGCACGAGGAGATCATCACGGCCACCGTCCGCGACGAGGTGCGCTCCTACCGCCAACTCCCGCTGTCGCTCTACCAGATCCAGGTGAAGTTCCGCGACGAGGTACGTCCTCGTTTCGGTCTTCTGCGTGGCCGCGAGTTCCTCATGAAGGACGCCTACTCGTTCCACGCCACCCAGGAGTCCCTGCAGGAGCACTACGACGCGATGGCGGACGCCTACGCCCGGATCTGCGAGCGTCTGGCGCTCGAGTTCCGTCCTGTCGCAGCCGAGTCCGGCCAGATCGGCGGCTCGGTCACGACCGAGTTCATGGCGCTGGCCGAGTATGGCGAGGCCGCTCTCGTCTACTGCGACGTGCGGGTGGGCCGCCAACGTCGAGGCCGCCGAGTCGATCGTTCCTCGAACGCCTGCGGTCACGCGAGCCCCGTGAGATGGAGAAGGTCCACACGCCCGACCTCAAGACGATCAAGGAGCTAGCGGAAGCGTTCGACGTCTCCGAACACGACACGGTCAAGACGATGGTGGGCAAGACGCCAGACGGCAGACTCGTGTTCTTCTGCGTCCCCGGCGACCGCGAGCTCAACCCGGTCAAGGCGCACTGGGCAGTGCCCGGCGTGGAGCTGCTCGACGAGGACGAGTTCGAGAGCTACGGCATACCCAAGGGCTCGCTCGGCCCGGTGAACCCTCCGCGCGAGGCGCTCGTCGTCGCCGATCGCTCGCTCCAGGACGAGGTCTCTTGGAACGTCGGCGCCAACGAGAACGACTACCACTTCTTCGGCGCGCAGCCCGGACGAGACTTCGAGGTCGCCGAGTGGGCCGACCTCGTCATCGCGCAGCCCGGCGACGGCTGCCCCGAGTGTGGGGGCGTCCTCGAGGGCGCGCGCGGCATCGAGGTCAGCCAGGTCTTCCAGCTCGGCACGAAGTACTCCGAGGCGATGGGCGCGACCTTCACCGATGAGGACGGGTCGGAGAAGCCCTTCATCATGGGCTGCTATGGAGTCGGGGTCTCTCGCTCCCTGGCCGCCGTCATCGAGCAGCACAACGACGAGAACGGCATCGTGTGGCCGATCAGTGTCGCCCCCCTCGAGGTCGCGGTCATCCCGCTCGCGGTCGATGATGACGAGGTCTTCCCCGTCGCGGAGCGCATCTGGAACGAGCTGGCCGATGCAGGCATCGAGGTCCTCCTCGACGATCGCAAGGAGCGCCCCGGCGTGAAGTTCGCCGACAACGACCTCATCGGCCTGCCCTATCAGGTGATCGTGGGCAAGAAGGGTCTTGCCGAGGACTCGGTCGAGTTCAAGGACCGCCGGACAGGTGAGAGAAGTCTCGTCGGCCTCGATGAGACGGTTTCGCACGTCGTCGGGCAGATCACCGCCGAGCGGAAGCGCCTCGGCCACGTGCCCCTCGATCGCAGCTAGCCCTTCGTGGACGGGGCGTTCCCGACCACGCCCCACACTCCGTCCTTCTCGGTTCGGCGGGCTTGCTGGCATTCCCTGAGTCGCACCGAGGCGGTCCTCTCCCAATCGTACTTGTTGACCTCGGCATTCCTTTGACCGAGTTCTCCCACTCGGGTAGAATGGGCGCTCGGAAGACATGCGTCTCTTGCGAGAAGTGGGTTAGCGCCCGCTTCTTTTCGTCTGGAAGGAGGTTTGGCGGTCATGGAAGCACTTGCGGAGCGACTGGAAGCCCAGCTCACGCCCCGTGCCGAGGAGAACGGTCTCGACCTCGTGGCCGTCGAACTGGCAGGCGCGGACCATGAGCCGATCGTCAGGGTCTACCTCGACCGAGAGGGTGGGATCGACCTGGACGCGATCTGCGAGGCGAACTCGTGGCTCACACGAGGAGCTGGACGACATGCCGGAGCTGTCCGGCACCTACACCCTCGAGGTGTCGTCTCCCGGCATCGAGCGGCCCCTGCGCAAGCTTGCCGACTTCCAAAGGTTCGCTGGTCAGACAGTTGCAGCTCAAGACGCGACCCATCGACGGACGCTCCAAGTTCACCGGCACGATCGATGGGGTCGATGGCGAGGACGTACTCGTCAGCGCAGACGGCACACAGCATCGAGTCCCTTCAGCCGCCATCAAGAAGGCGAAGCTCAAGGTCGACATCGATTTCGAAGAAGAAGGGAGCGGGGAGTAATCAATGAGTTCTGAGCTTATGGACGCGCTCAAGGCGCTTGCACGCGAGAAGGACATCGACGAGTACGAGATGCTCGACAAGCTCGAAGAGCAGCTCGCGGCCACATACCAGCGCATCCTGGATCTCGAGAACGAGACCCGTGTGACACTCGATCGTGAGACCGGTCGCATCTACGTGTACGAGCTGATCCCCGCCGGCGGCACCGAGGAAGAGCCCGTCTTCGAGGAGAAGGACATCACGCCCAAGGACGTCAGCCGCATCGCGGCTCAGGCGGCCAAGAACGTGATCATGTCCTCGATCAGCGATGCCGAGCGCGAGAAGATCTACGAGGAGTACTCGGACCGCGTGGGCGAGTCGGTCACCGGCACCGTCCAGCAGTCCGATTCCCGCTACACGCTGATCAAGCTCCGAGAAGGCGTCGAGGCGCTGCTGCCACCGGCCGAGCAGCCGCACAGCGAGCGCTACGACCACAACCAGCGCATCAAGGCCTACATCATCGAGGTCCGCAAGACCACGAACGAGCCCTCTATCGTCGTGTCGCGCACCCACCCTGGCCTGATCCGCAGGCTCTTCGAGCTCGAGGTCCCGGAGATCTACGACGGCATCGTCGAGATCAAGAGCGTCGCCCGCGAGCCGGGCATGCGCTCCAAGGTCGCCGTCTCCAGTCGGGAGTCCGGTCTCGACCCGGTCGGCGCCTGCGTTGGGCCCAAGGGCTCCCGCGTGCGGATGATCGTGAGCGAGCTTCGGGGTGAGCGCATCGACGTCGTCCCGTGGCAGGAAGACCCGGAGAACTACGTGGCGAGCGCACTCTCGCCCGCCAAGGTCTCAAGGGTCAGCGTGGACGAGGACAGCCACACCGCGACGGTGATCGTCCCCGACGACCAGCTCTCCCTCGCCATCGGCAAGGAAGGCCAGAACGCGCGCCTGGCGGCCAAGCTCACTGGCTGGCGCATCGACATCAAGAGCCAGACGCAGGCGGCAGAATCCGGCATCAGTGCTGGCGGGAGCGGCGAGGACGGTGGCGCCGAGGAAGAGTTCGACGGCCGCTGCATCGCGATCACGAGCTCCGGCCTGCGCTGCCGCAACAAGGCGCGCCCGGGATCCACGTACTGCGGCGTGCACGAGAAGGAGGGCGCCGAGTAGGTGACGACGCCTCGCAAGACGCCGACGCGCACGTGCATCGGGTGTGGACAAGCGCGTGACAAGCGCGATCTCGTCCGACTCGTGCGCACGACCGAAGGCGACGTCAGGCTCGACCCTACGGGGAAGGCCAACGGGCGAGGCGCCTACGTGTGCGGCACGGATGAATGCTTCGAAGCGGCGGTATCGCGCAAGCGGGTCTCTTCGGCACTCAAGACCAAGGTCAAGGACGACGACGTAGACCAGCTCAGGAGAGAATTTCGTGAGTCCCTCTCCGCAGAGAGACTCATAGACAAGGAGTGACGCAGTACGCATGGCGAACATGAGAGTACATGAGCTTGCCAAGGAGTTCGGGATGACCTCGAAGGAGCTTCTCGAGCATCTCAACGAGCTCAAGATCCCCGCCAAGAACCACGCCTCCACGCTGGTCGAAGCGTACGTGGACAAGATCCGCAAGGATCTGGCTCCCGTCATCGAGGAGAAGCAGGCCGAGCTCGAGGCCAAGCGCAAGAAGGAAGAGGCGAAAGAGCGCAAGAAGCGCGAGGCCGAGGAGAAGAAGGCTCGCGAGGAGTCCGAGGCGCGGCGTGCGGCCGAGGACGAGGAGCGCGCCAAGCGTGCCGCCGAAGAGGCCGAGAAGGCAGAGGCCGACGAAGCTGCTCGCAAGGCACTCGAAGCCGAGCAGGCCGCGGCTGAGGAAGCGCGCCGCAAGGAACAGGAAGAGCGCGAGGCGGCCGAAGCGGCCGAGCGCGCCAAGAAGGAAGTCCGAAGATGCCGGCCGCCTCGAGAAGGAAGAGGACGAGCGGTATCGCCGCATGGCCCGAGAGGCCGAGGAGGCCGACGCCGGC
The DNA here is from genome assembly GCA_963850695.1 of uncultured Actinomycetes bacterium. GTDB lineage: Bacteria > Actinomycetota > Coriobacteriia > Anaerosomatales > CAWKMJ01 > CAWKMJ01. Next base: position 553,430 of record CAWKMJ010000002.1, on the reverse strand, counting down.
AAGAACAAGGTCATCGAGGAAGCCAAGAAGGCCGTCGCCGCTGCCCAGGCTGAGGGCGGCAAGCGCAAGAAGAAGAAGGCCAAGAAGGCCGAGAAGGCCGCTGCCGAAGCCGGAGGCGATCGAGGAAGCTCCCGAGACCGACGAGGAGGTTCCCGAAGGCGTCGTGACCGTCACCGAGGGTGTGACCGTCGGCGAGTTCGCCGATGCCCTCGGCATTGCCGCACAACGAGATCATCAAGCGCCTCATGCTCCTCGGCTCAGCCGATGACGGTGAACCAGCCGATGATGGAGGATGCCGTCGAGATCATCGCCGACGACCTCGGCAGCGAAGTGGTCAGTCGTCTCGCCGGAGGAAGAGGCCGGCTTCACCTTCGACGACTCGCCCGAGGACCTCAAGTCGCGGCCCCCGGTCGTCACCGTCATGGGCCACGTCGATCACGGCAAGACCTCCCTGCTCGACGCGATCCGGGAGACCGGCGTCGCCGAGACCGAGGCCGGTGGCATCACCCAGCACATCGGCGCATCCGTGGTCCAGCACAACGGCAAGCAGATCACGTTCATCGATACTCCGGGTCACGAGGCGTTCACCGCCATGCGTGCCCGGGGCGCCAAGGTGACCGACGTCGCGGTGCTCGTTGTGGCCGCCGATGACGGTGTCATGCCGCAGACGGTCGAGGCGATCCACCACGCCCGTGCCGCGGACGTCCCGATCGTCATCGCGGTCAACAAGATCGACAAGGACGGCGCCACGCCCGACCGCGTCCGCCAGGAACTCACCGAGCACGAGATCGTGCCCGAGGAGTGGGGCGGCAAGAACATCTTCGTGGACGTCTCGGCCAAGCAGCGCACCAACATCGACGACCTGCTGGAGACGATCCTTCTCGTCGCTGAGGTCGAGGATCTCAAGGCGAACCCTGATGCCGATGCGTACGGCATCGTCGTCGAGGCCAATCTCGACAAGGGTCGCGGACCTGTGGCTACCGTCCTCGTCCAGCGCGGCAACCTCAAGGTCGGCGACGCACTCGTGGCCGGCACGACCCACGGACGCGTCCGCGCGCTCGTCGACCCGCACGGTGCGCAGGTCGACTGCGCCGGCCCCGCGGACCCGGTCGAGATCATCGGCCTTGGCAGCGTGCCGAGCGCCGGCGACGAGTTCATGGTGTTCCCCGATGAGCGTGACGCGCGCAACCTTGCCGAGGAGCGTGCGCTCAAGCAGCGCCTGCTCTCGCAGGAGAAGAAGACGCACGTCTCCCTCGACGATCTCTTCGCGCGGATCCAGGAGGGCGAGGTCCAGGATCTCAACCTCGTGGTCAAGGCGGACGTCCAGGGCTCGATCGAGGCGCTCAGAGACGCGCTCGACAAGATGGACCAGACCGAGGTCAACATCAACATCATCCACTCGGCGGTCGGTGCGATCACCGAGACCGACGTCACACTTGCCGACGCCTCCGATGCCATCGTCATCGGCTTCAACGTCCGTCCGGAGCCGAAGGCCAAGACGCTCGCCGAGAAGGAGAACGTCGACCTGCGCATGTACAAGGTCATCTACCAGGCCATCGAGGACATCAACGCAGCACGCGTGGGCATGCTCGCTCCTGACTTCATCGAGGAGGACACCGCGCGCGTCGAGGTGCGCGAGCTCTTCAAGGTGCCCAAGATCGGCATCATCGCCGGCTCGTTCGTCCAGGAAGGCGAGATTCACCGCAACGACCTGGTTCGTGTCGTGCGGGACGGCGCCGTCATCTACGAGGGCAAGGTCGGCTCGCTTCGCCGCTTCAAGGACGACGTGAAGTCGGTCACGTCCGGCTACGAGTGCGGTATCAGCGTCGAGGGCTACCAGGACCTCAAGCAGGGCGACTTCATCGAGGGCTACAAGATCAACGAGGTCGCTCGCGAAGCCTAGGAGGCCCACTCATGAAGCAGACGCCCCGTACGCTCAAGCTGGGAGAGTCACTGCGCGAGATCGTTGCTGAGATCCTTGCCAGCGACGTCTCAGACCCACGCCTCGAGATGGTCACCGTCACCGGTCTCCAGATCTCGAGCGACCTCGGCGTGGCCAACGTCTATGTCACCGCGCACGGTGACCAGGAACGCTACGACGAGGTGCTGGCAGGCCTGAACTCGGCCAAGGGACGTATTCGCACGCTCCTCGGCCAGCAGATCTCGCCTCGCGTGTGACACCTGAGCTTCGCTTCTTCATCGATGAGAGCGTCGACGAGGGACAGCGTATCGACCAGGCCCTGCAGAACGTGCCACCTACGCTTGCGGATCCCGCGCCGACCGAGGAATAGGGGGCTCCGTGACGACCCCGTATCACCGGGCAGCGGTCTACCTGAGGCATGCCGAGTCAGTCGTCGTGTGTGCGCATGTCAACCCCGATGGGGATGCTCTTGCATCCACACTCGGGCTCTCCATCGCCTTGCGTGAGGCCGGCATCGCGGCAGTACCGACACTCGCTGACGCCCGTCCGGCGCCCAGCACCTACTCGTTCCTGCCCGGCTTCGAGCTGTTCGTTCCCGCAGCCGATCTCAACGCCGCCCGACGCTTTCGTGGCGCTCGACACGCCCAAACCCGAGCGCCTCGGCCAGGCTCTCGCCTCTTGCCGAGGCGGCAGAGAACGTCATCGTGATCGACCATCATCCCGACAACGAGGAGTTCGGCTCGGTCAACGTCGTCGATCATCGCGTGGCTGCAACCGGTCTTCTCGTCATGCGACTGATCGAGAGCCTCGAGATTCCGCTCTCACCCGAGGTGGCGATGTGCCTCTACGTGGCTCTCATGACCGACACGGGGCGCTTCCAGTTCGCCAACACCACGCCGCAGGCTCTGCGGGATGCGGCGACACTGGTGGAGGCCGGTGCCTCCCCGGCCGAGCTCGCGCGCTCGGTGTACCAGTCACGACGCAGGGAGGCGCTCGACCTCGAATCACGCGTGCTCTCACGCCTCACGCTCGCCAACGACGGCAGGGTCGCCTACACCTACGTCACGAAGGCCGACTACGAAGAGACCGGCGCTCGACCCGATGAGACCGAGAACCTCGTCGACCTCGCTCGCGTGCTCGGCGGGATAGAGGTCGCCATGCTGCTCCGCGTCCGTGACGGGGAGATCCGCGGCAACCTGCGCTCAAAGACGAACTTCGATGTCGGCGCGGTTGCCCGCGGCTTCGACGGTGGTGGCCACGCCGCGGCCGCAGGCTTCACCGTTCAAGGCGGCCTCGATGACGTGATTCCCAGGGTGCTTGCCGAGCTTCCCGGCCACGGAGGCGCGTGACCATGGCCCGCGGGGCGACCGATCTCTCCGGCATCCTGCTCGTCGACAAGCGCCAGGAGATGACGAGCCACGACGTCGTCGACAGGGTGCGACGCATCACCGGCGAGCGCCGCGTCGGCCATGCTGGAACCCTGGATCCCTCGGCGACCGGCCTGCTCGTCGTCCTCGTTGGCCCGGCAACGCGACTTGCCTCCTACCTGACGGGCGCTGACAAGAAGTACTACGCCCGCATCGTCTTCGGGCGCGAGACCACCACCGATGACGCCGAGGGGAAGATCACGAGGACCGCATCGGTTCCCGTCGGACTTCGCGCAGGAGGATGTCGCAACGGTCAAAGTCGCCGAGCTCGTTGGCGACGACATGCAGATGCCGCCAGCGTTCTCCGCGATCAAGAAGGACGGGCAGACCGCGTACAAGGCGGCTCGCGAAGGCAAGGACCTCGAACTCGAGGCTCGTCCGATCTCGATCACCGACGCCTATCTGCTCGGCGTGGAGCCGGGCCCGCCGATCGCCTGGAACCTCTCTCTGACCGTCTCGAAGGGAACCTACATCCGCGCCATCGCGCGCGATCTGGGGCGCGACCTCGGCAACGGCTGCACACCTGGGCATGCTCCGGCGAACACGCAGCGGCTCTCTCTATGTGGAGGACGCGCACACGCTCGACGCGCTCGAGGCAGCCGATGATGTCACGCAGCTCATGTGGCCGGCAGCATCCGCGCTCGGCATCCTGGCGGTCCCGGTCGACGCGCCGACCGCCGAGCTCATCGCCAACGGCCGACCCCTCAACGCCGAGGGACCCCTCGCAGATCTTGCCGAGGAAGATCACGTCGCTCTCACGCACGAAGGCCGACTCCTCGCCATCTATCAGCGTGAGACCGGTGCCGTGAGACCGGTCACCGTCATTCCCGGAGGTGTGCTGTGAGCTACACGGTCACCGAGTGGGAGAGGGCTGTCCCGTCCATCGGTCCGGCCGTGGTCGCTCTCGGGGTCTTCGACGGCGTCCACCTCGGACATCAGGCCCTGATCGCGACAGCCATCGCTCGCGCGCGCAAGAGCGATCCCTGGCCGCAGCGGCTGTCACGTTCGACCGTGATCCCGATCAGGTCGTCACGCCTGACTCCGCAGCGCCGCAGCTCCTCACGCTGGAGGACAAGATCGAGTGCCTCGGCAGCTGCGGCGTCGACCATGTCGTCGTGCTGCCGTTCTGCATGAAGATCTCGAAACTGCCACCCGAGATGTTCGTCCGCGACATCCTCGCCGCCGCGGTCGACCCCCGCATCGTCGTCGTGGGTGCGGACTTCCGCTTCGGCAACCGCGCCTCGGGCACGGTGTCCACCCTCGTCCGTACCGGAGCCGACATAGGGTTCGAGGTCGTGGCGCACGACCTTGTCGAGATCGACGGAGAGCCAGTGACGTCCACCCGGATCCGATCACTCGTCGCCGAGGGCGACGTACGGTCCGCAGCGGAGCTCCTCGGGCGCGAGCACCGAGTCGCCGGACGTGTGACGAAAGGGAGGGGCGCCGGGACAGAGTTCGTGGTTCCCACAGCCAACATCGTTCCAGTGAGACACTCGGCTGTCCCCGCCGATGGCGTCTACGCGGGACGGGCACGCGTCGGGGAGAGCCTCGTTCCAGCAGCGATATCGGTCGGAGCACCGCCGTCGTTTCCCGGTACCCGCCACATCATCGAGGCGCATCTCCTCGACTTCGACGGAGACCTCTACCACGCCGAGCTGACGGTGACCTTCACCCAGCGCCTGCGCGACCTCACGACTCTTCGATGACCCCGAGGACCTCAAGTCGCAGGTACTCGACGACATCGGGCAGGTCAGAGAGGTTCTCGGCACCACGTAGGGCACGCGACTTCCCGGCTAGCCTGCGCGACCGCCAAGCGCTCATCCGATAGCACGCTGGGGATTCGGGTATCATCCCGTACTGGCGGGGTCAGATGACCCCGTGTGACCGAACACGAGAGAGAACGGTGAACACATGAGTTTCGGCGAAGTACTGTGGGCCATGGTCATGTTCTTCTTCTGGGTGATGTTCTTCTGGATGTTCATCTCGATCTTCGCGGACATCTTCCGCAGGGATGACATCTCCGGCTGGGCAAAGGCGGGGTGGATCTTCTTCATCATCGTCCTTCCGTTCCTCGGCATCCTCATCTACGTCATCGCGCGCCCCAAGATGACGGAGCAGGACATCGCCATCATGAATCAGCAGGCTCGCGCGGCGGGCTACTCGCCGACCGATGAGATCGACAAGGCGAACGCACTGCTTCAGAGCGGCGCCATCACGCAGGCCGAGTTCGACAAGATCAAGGCGAACGCGCTCGCCTAGGGGTCGAAGCACGAAGTAGATCGGTCACGGGCCCTCTTCTCCGAACCCGCGAGGAGGGGGCCCGTCTGTGCTATACTGCGCAGGTTGTACATACGTACCCTCACCTGGGATTCGCGACTCACCTACGCGCTTCTCGGACGGGGGCGGACACAGACAGGAAGGTGGAGCCGAATATGGCTTTGTCCAAGGACGCCAAGGCACAGATCATCTCCGAGTACGCTCGCGTTGAGGGCGACACCGGATCGACTGAGGTGCAGGTCGCGCTGCTCAGCACGCGCATCAACGAACTCACCGAGCACCTCAAGACCCACAAGAAGGACCACCACACCCGCCGTGGTCTTCTCAAGCTCGTCGGCCAGCGCCGTCGCCTTCTCAACTATCTCAAGAAGACGGATATCGACAGCTACCGCGAGCTCGTCGCGAAGCTCGGCATTCGCGGCTAGACACGTTGACTCACGAAGGCGGGGGATACCCCGCCTTCGTCGTCATATCGCACAACCCTCGAACTGGCCTGAAGGATGGCCGACCGAGGATTCCTCCGACACAAGGGGTGTCGGAGCGAGGGAACAGAGGAAGTAGAGATTGATGCAGAAAGTAACTGAGACCTTCGAGCTCTACGGCAAGGAGTACACGCTCGAGACCGGTGAGCTGGCCAAGCAGGCCGGTGGCGCCGTCGTCGTCCGACAGGGCGACACCGTCGTCCTCGTGACCGCGACCGCATCCGCAGAAGCCCAAGGACCACCTGGACTTCTTCCCGCTGACCGTCGACTTCGAAGAGCGCATGTACGCCGCAGGCAAACTGCCCGGCGGCTTCATCAAGCGCGAGGGCCGTCCCACCGAGAAGGCCACGCTCACCGCACGCATGATCGACCGCCCGCTCCGCTCGGCATTCGCCGACGGCTTCCGCAACGAGGTCCAGATCATCGCGACGGTCCTCAACGCCGACCAGGTCCACCAGCCCGACATCATCTCCATCATGGCCGCATCGGCAGCACTCACGATCGCGGGCATCCCGTTCGAGGGTCCGCTCGGCCGGCGTGCGCGTCGCCCGCGTCGACGGCGAGTTCCTCGTCAACCCGACCTTCGACGAGCTCGAGGAGTCCGACCTCGACCTGCTCGTCGCCGGCTCACGCGACGCCGTCTACATGGTCGAGGCCGGCGCCTACGAGGTCAGCGAGGAGGACATGCTCGCCGCGCTCGAGTTCGCCATGGAGGCGATCGGCGAGTTCTGCGACGCGCAGGAGCGCCTCGTCGCCAAGTGCGACGTGACGCCGATGGACGTTCCGCTGCACACCATCGACGATGCTCTTCGCGATCGCGTCTTCAGCGCCGGCGAGGACGAGATGCGCGATGCACTCCACAACCCTGACAAGCACGCCCGCATGGACGCTGTCGCCGCCGTCAAGGACGAGGTCCTCGCGACGTTCTCCGAGGAGGAGCTCGAGGCCGACGGCAAGGACATCAAGGCGCTCCTCAAGCAGCTCGAGAAGAAGACGATGCGCGCCATGGTCCTCGACGAGGGCGAGCGCGCCGACGGCCGAGGCCTCGCCGACGTCCGCCAGGTCGACTGCGTCGCCGGCTACCTGCCGCGCGCGCACGGCGACGGCCTCTTCACTCGCGGCCAGACCCAGGTGCTCTCCGTGCTGACGCTCGGCATGCTCTCCGAGTGGCAGCGTCTCGACACGATCGACGTGTCCGAGGGCAAGCGCTACATGCACCACTACAACTTCCCGCCGTTCTGCACGGGCGAGACCGGCTTCATGCGCGGTCCGAAGCGTCGCGAGATCGGTCACGGCGCCCTTGCCGAGCGCGCACTCGCTGCCGGTCATCCCGGACGAGGAGGACTTCCCGTACACGATGCGTATCGTGTCCGAGGTGCTCGAGTCCAACGGCTCCTCCTCGATGGGTTCGGTCTGCGGCTCCACGCTCGCGCTCATGGACGCCGGCGTCCCGATCAAGGCGCCGGTCGCCGGTGTCGCGATGGGTCTCATCAAGGAGGGCGACCAGGTCGCCGTCCTGACCGACATCCAGGGTCTCGAGGACTTCCTCGGCGACATGGACTTCAAGGTCGCCGGTACGCGAGAACGGCATCACGGCGCTGCAGATGGACAACAAGGCCAAGGGCCTGTCCACCGAGATCCTCGCCACGGCGCTGCGTCAGGCCAACGAGGGCCGCGAGTTCATCATGTCCCGCATGATGGACGCGATCGATGCGCCGCGCGAGAACCTCAAGGACTTCGCGCCCCGCATCCTCACCGTCAAGATCCCGCAGGACAAGATCCGCGACGTCATCGGCCAGGGCGGCAAGGTCGTGCGCGGTATCCAGGAGGAGACCGGCGCCCACATCGACATCCAGGAGGACGGCACGATCTTCGTCGCCTCGCGTGACCAGGGTGGCGAAGAGGCCCGTCGTCGCATCGAGCTGATCGTCAAGGAGCCCGAGATCGGCGAGAAGTTCACCGGCCGTGTCGTCTCGATCCAGTCCTTCGGCGCCTTCATCGAGCTCATCCCCGGCAAGGACGGCCTGCTCCACATCTCACGCGTCGCCAATGGCCGCGTGGGCAGCGTGGAGGACGTGCTGACCGTCGGTGACGAGGTCGAGGTCGAGGTCCTCGATATCGACGATCGCGGCAAGATCTCGCTCGATCGCATCAACAAGCCCGATGCTCCGCCCTCCAGCGGTGGCAGTGGCGGCAGTGGTGATGACAAGGGTGGTGACCGTGGCGGTCGCGACCGTGGTGGTACGCGGCGGCGGAGATCGCAAGCCCCGTCGGCGCCACTAGTCGGTAGCCACGCCGTGTTCTACCGCCAAACCGTACTCGACAACGGGGTCACGGTCCTCACGGAGTCCATCGACACCGTGAGGTCCGTGGCGCTCGGTATCTGGTTCGCCGTGGGCAGCCGCGACGAGTCCGAGCCTGAGGCCGGCATGTCCCACTTCATGGAACACATGATGTTCAAGGGGACGCCGACACGCAGCGCCGCCGAGATCTCGGAGTCCTTCGACGAGCTCGGGGCCGAGCTCAACGCGTTCACCTCCAAGGAGTACACCTGCTACTACGCCCGCCTCGTCGACGAGCATCTGCCCATCGCCGCAGAGATCCTCTCGGACATGGTCACGAGCGCGCTTCTCGAGGATGACGCCTGCGAGCGTGAGCGCGAGGTCGTGATCGAGGAGATCGCGCGCATGGAAGACACTCCCGACGATCAGGTCCACGAGATCTTCTCGCAGGCACTGTGGCCCGGGCATCCTATCGGCCTTCCGATCCTGGGCAGCCGCGCAGACGGTGGGCTCGTTCGGCCACGACCGCTCGGTGGAGTTTCGCCACAGGCACTACCTCACCGGCAACTGCGTCGTTGCTGCCGCAGGCCACGTCGATCATGACGAGCTCGTGGCGCTGGCTCGAGCAGTATCTGACCCTGCCGGAGGGACCCCGTGGCGACCGACCTGCAGCGAAAGCCTCGGCCTGCTCGCGTCTGAACGTCCTCCAGAAGGAGACCGAGCAGTCTCACATCTGCTACGGCGTGGCCACGATGAACGCACACCATGAGGATCGGTTCGCACTCGCTATCCTCGACACGGTCCTGGGAGGCGGGATGTCATCGCGCCTGTTCCAGGAGATTCGCGAGAAGCTCGGACTTGCCTACTCGGTCTACAGCTTCCACGCGCTCTACCAGGACACGGGCCAGTTCGCCGTGTACGCGGGCACCCGGCCGTCGAACACTGAGCGCGTCATCGAGCTCATCCAGGAGGAGATCGAGAAGGTTCGCGATCGCAGGTCTCACCGACAAGGAGCTCCAGCGTGCCAAGGACTCGATCAAGGGCCACCTGGTCCTCGGTCTCGAGAACACCCGCAATCGTATGGTCAGACTGGGCAAGAACGAAGTGACAGGCGGGGAGATCCTCTCCGTCGACGAGGTCGTAGGACGCATCGACGCCGTCACGTCAGCTGACATCCAGCGAGTCGCCGCCGAGGTGCTCTCGGCAGAGCACGCCCTGGCTGTCATCGGCCCGGTGTCAGAAGACGATCTCGCACGCTTCGTGCAGTAGAGGGGGTCCGACGCCATGATCGACGTACTGGTGAGCGGTGCCGCTGGCAAGATGGGCTCGGAGGTCGTCAGGGCCGTCACAGCCGAGGACGACATGCGCGTGGTGGCCGCAGTCGACACGTACTCGGCCGGGTCATCGGTCGATGACGGTGCTGGTGGCGTGATCGTCTGCCTTCCGAGATCTCGGAGACGCCATCAAGAGCACGTCCCCGCAGGTCATGGTCGATTTCACGCATCCCTCGGCCGTCGAGGGCAATCTGCGTACCGCGCTTGCAGCAGGCGTGGATTGCGTCGTCGGCACGACCGGTGTGTCCGAGGATCGTCCTCGCGGAGCTCGCAGCGGACGCTCCCGACGGCACCTGCCTGTTCATGGCCCCGAACTTCGCTATCGGTGCCGTGCTCATGATGGAGTTCGCAGCCCGTGCGGCCCACTACATGCCCCATGCCGAGATCATCGAGCTCCACCACGACAACAAGGCTGACGCCCCTTCGGGCACCGCGATGCGGACTGCGTCGCTGATCGCGACATCCCGTCACGAGGTGCCCGTGACTCCCGGTCGCGAGAGCGAGGTCGCTGACGGCGCGCGAGGCGCAATCGTCGACGAGGTGACGGTGCATTCGGTCCGGCTGCCCGGCCTCGTGGCGCACCAAGAGGTGCTCTTCGGAGGACAGGGACAGACGCTCAGCATCCGCCACGACTCCATCGACAGAACCTCGTTCATGCCCGGTGTCGTCCTGGCGATCCGCTCTGTCGGCGAGCTCTCCGGTCTCGTGATCGGTCTCGACACACTGCTCGGAGAGTAGTCTTGGATTCCCAGGATCAGCGACGCTCGATCGTCGTCATGAAGTTCGGCGGCACCTCCGTGGCCACCGATGACCGGCCGCACATCCATCGCGCGCAGGGTCCTCGAATCGCTTGAGACAGGCACGGCTCCGGTGCTCGTCGTCTCGGCGATGGGCCGCAAAGGGGAGCCGTACGCAACCGACACCCTGCTCGACCTCGTCGAGGGACTCCCGGCCGACGACCACGAGCGCGACCTGCTCATGTCGACGGGCGAGGTCATCTCGGCTGTCGTCGTTGCCCACGAACTCCGCGCTGGCCGGTGCGAGCGCTCGGGCGTTCACCGGCCCCGAGGCGGGCATCGCGACCGATGGCATCCACGGCAGCTCTTCGGTGACCGAGATACACCCTGCGGCGCTGCTCTCGGCGATCGATGCTGGAACCGTGCCCGTCATCGCCGGCTTCCAGGGAATCTCGGAGGACGGACGTCTCACGACGCTCGGCCGCGGCGGATCCGACACGACCGCATGCGCCCTTGGTGTCGCCCTCGAGGCAGAGGCGGTCGAGATCTACACGGATGTCGACGGCGTCATGACCGGAGACCCTCGCGAGGTGGACGGCACCGCGGTCCTGGAGCGGATCCGTGCCGACGAGCTCTTCCAGATGGCGCAGCACGGCAGTCGAGTGGTACACACCCCAGCTGCTGAGCTCGCGCTCCAGAGCGGCCTGTCGCTGCGCGTGAAGAACACCTACGGCGACCATCCGGGCACTACCGTCATCGACATCAGCGCATACCGCCCGAGCACCATGGCCACGTCGGTGACGCGGACCGATGACGTCGCCCGCGTCCGCGTCGAGCTACCCGCGCCCGAGGGAACCGAGTCTCACATGGCTGCGCAAAGCCGCGTGTATCGGGCGATGGCCGATGCGGGCGTGTCTCTCGACATGTTCACCTCGGCAGGTGAGGTCCTGTACTTCTCCGTCGCCGAGGACGACCTCGCCTCGGCCAGCGAAGTCCTCGATGCACTTGGTCTTGCTCACGAAGCACAAGCCGCGCTGGCCAAAGTCACGCTCGTCGGCGCCGGCATGCACGGGGTGCCTGGCGTGATGGCCAAGATGGCCGAACTCCTGCATGGTGCCGGTGTCACCGTCATGCAGACCGCTGACAGCCACACGACGATCTCGGTGCTTGTGCCCCGTGAGTCCGCGCAGGCGGCGTCCCAGGCCCTGCACGACGGGTTCGAACTGGGTGTTTGAGCAAGTCAACGCTGGCGTGACGGCATGCGTGCCCAAGCCCACGTAGGTCAGTGTGATGTGGCAGAATACACGACGTGAACGCGTATCCCGCGGGCAGGGGACCGCTGGAATCCAAAGGGGAGATAACCCTATGTCAGAACCTCGATTCGGACGGCTGCTCACCGCTATGGTCACGCCGTTCGACCAGAACCGTGATCTCGACACGTCCCGCGCCCAGGAACTCGCCTTGAGCCTCCTGGACCAGGGCTCCGACGGTCTCGTCGTGTGCGGCACCACCGGAGAGTCACCGACCGTCTTCTACGACCAGAAGATGGACCTCTTCCGCGCCGTCATCGACGCCGTGGACGATCGCGCCCCGATCATCGCGAACGTCGGCGACAACTGCACGGCCGACAGCGTCGAGTTCGCCAAGGACGTCGTCAAGCTCGGCGTCGACGGCGTCATGGCCGTCGTGCCCTACTACAACAAGCCACCGCAAGAGGGCATGTATCACCACTTCCGCACCATCGCCGAGGCCATCGATGTACCGATCGTGCTCTACAACATCCCTGGCACGCTGCGTCGTCAACATGAGTGCCGAGACGACACTGCGCCTGGCACATGACTGCGAGAACATCGTTGCAGTCAAGGAGGCGAGCGGCGACCTCACACAGATCGCGCAGATCATCGAGGGAGCCCCGGACGGCTTCGAGGTGCTCTCGGGCGATGACGAGATGACGCTGCCGCTCATGAGCCTTGGGGGAACGGGCGTCATCTCGACGATCGGCAACATCGCAAGCACGAGATTCAAGCAGATGATCGATGCACAGGTGGCCGGCGACCACACGAAGGCGCTCCGCGTGCATCTGGAACTGCTGCCCCTCATGAAGGCGCTGTTCATGACCGCCAACCCGATCATGCCCAAGAAGGCGCTGGAGCTTCTCGGCTTCCCGGTCGGCGGCGTCCGTCTGCCGCTCGTGGACGCCACCGCCGAGCAGACCGCCGAGCTCGAGCGCGTCATGAAGGGCGTCGGGGTCCTGGACGCCTGATCGAACGACCCTATCGAATGCAACGCGATCCTCTGTGAGGGTCGCGCGTATCAACACGTTCCGGCCATGAGGCCGGAGAGACGAAGGAGATATCTACTAACACATGGCACAGACGAAGAATCGCCTGCGCGTCATCCCTCTTGGAGGGCTTGACGAGGTAGGCAAGAACATGACCGTGTTCGAGTACGGCAACGACATGGTCGTCATCGACGCCGGCATCATGTTCCCCGATGAGGACCACCCCGGCGTGGACCTCATCCTGCCCGATTTCAGCTACATCGTGCGGAACAAAGAAAGCTGCGCGGCATCATCATCACGCACGGCCACGAGGACCACACGGGCGCACTGCCGTACCTGCTCAAGGAGATCGGCACGCAAGACCCCGATCCTCGGCACCAAGCTCACCCTCGGCATCGTCGAGGGCAAGCTCGCGGAGACACGGCATCAAGAAGCCCCGCCTGCGGGAGATCAAGGCCGGCAGTCACCACACGCTCGGCGAGTTCAAGTTCGACTTCCTGCCCGTGAACCACTCGATCCCCGACGGGGTCGCGACTGTCATCAAGACCCCGCTCGGCAACGTGCTGCACACCGGCGACTTCAAGCTCGACCAGACGCCCATCGACGGACGGCTGACCGACTACCAGGCGATCGCGAAGGCATGCGCATCAGGGCGTTCTGCTGCTCATGAGCGACTCCACCAACGCCGAGACGCCTGGTGTGACCCGCTCGGAGGCCTCTGTCGGCGGCCCGCTGCGCATCGATCCTCGCGCAGGCCGAGCAGCGTGTGATCGTCGCCTCGTTCGCAAGCCACATCCACCGCGTCCAGCAGATATGCGACGCAGCGGTCGCATCAGGACGCAAGGTCGTCGTCACAGGCCGATCGATGGTCAACAACACCAAGATCGCCCGCAAGCTCGGCTACCTCGACATCGCCGAGGAGAACATCCTCGATGCCTACGAGATGGGCGATCTGCCGCCCGAGGAGATCTGCGTGCTCTCGACCGGCAGCCAGGGCGAGCCCCTCTCGGCGCTTGGCACGCATGGCCAACGGCGACCACCGCACCGTCGAGATCGAGCAAGGGGACACCGTCGTCATCTCGGCGACCCCCGTGCCCGGCAACGAGAAGGCCGTCGGTCGCGTCATCAACCGGCTTGCCAAGGCCGGGGTCGACGTCAAGCACCGCGGCAACGCTGATGTGCACGTCTCAGGGCACGCCGCAAGCGAAGAGCTCAAGATGATGCTCAACCTGGTCAAGCCGCGCTACTTCATGCCGATCCACGGCGAAGCGCGCCACCTGCGTGCGCATGCCGACCTCGCAGAGGATGTCGGCATCGCCCCCAAGGACGTCTTCATCATGGAGAACGGCGAGGTGCTCGAGATCGGCCAGAGCGAGCGCCCGTATCAGCGAGCGCGTCGACTCCGGCGTCGTGTACGTGGACGGCCTGTCCGTCGGTGACGTGGGCACGGTCGTCCTGCGCGATCGCCAGGTGCTGGCCCGTGACGGCATCGTCACCGTCGTCATCGCCATCGACGATCAGACCGGCAAACCCACGGCCGATCCGGAACTCGTCACGCGCGGCGTGACCTACGGTCCCGAGAGCGACGAGCTCATGGATGGTGCCCGCGAGCGGATATCCAAGACCATGGCCAAGATGGCCAAGGAGGGCGTGACCGACCACAGCATCATCAAGAACAGAGTGCGCGAGAATCTCTCTCAGTACATGTGGGAGCAGGCCAAGCGCAGGCCCATGATCATTCCCGTGGTCATGGAGGTCTAGCGTGCAGGAGGTCCTTCAGGCGATCTTCCTCGGGGCGGTCCAGGGACTGACCGAGTTCCTTCCGGTGTCCTCATCGGGTCACCTCCGCTTGATCGAGGAGGCTCTTGGCTGGACCGACGAGTTTGGACTGGCCTTCGACACGGTCCTGCATGTGGCGACGCTCCTGGCGGTGATCATCTACTTCCGGGCGGAGTTCTGGGCGATGATCACTGCCGTCTTCTCCTCCGACCCTGAGAAGGCGCATGACAAGCGGCTCGCATGGCTCATCGTGGTGGCGACGATTCCCACGGGCCTCATCGGGCTTGCTGGCAGCGACTGGTTCGAGAGCGCGGCGCTGATCTGGGTGGGCTTCGCATTCCTCATCACCTCGGCCGCGCTCACCGCGGCCGAGGCGCTCAGCGCCAAGCGAGTACACGACGCGGAGAAACTGAGTTGGGGCTCGGCCATCCTCGTGGGCATCGCCCAGGGTATCGCCATCATGCCAGGCATCTCTCGGTCAGGCGCGACGATCGCGGCGGGCCTCGGAGTAGGACTCGACCGCGAGCAGGCAGCGCGCTTCTCCTTCCTGCTCGCCGCGCCCATCATCCTCCTGGCCGGGGGAAAGCAGGCGGCTCGATGTTGCTCTTGGCACTGCGTCCCTGCCTGCCACCGCTGCTGTCATCGCAGGCTTCCTGACCGCCGCCGTCACGGGCTATCTCGCCGTGTGGGGGCTGTTGGCGTGGGTGCGAAAGCACACGCTGTATCCGTTCGCCATCTACACGGGTCTCCTCGGCATCGTAGTGATAGTCTGGCAACTGACCACCTGAGCACTGGACACACATGGCCAAGAAGAAGACAGACTCCCGTGCGGGATCGGGTTCGCCGAAGAAGCGTTCCCGCACCACAGAGACCGAGTCGCGACCGCTTCTCGACGATGAGTCCCGCAACGACATCATCGGCGTGGCGCTCATCGCGCTTGCCATAGCGCTCGGCATCGCAGTCATCACCGAGAGCGCCGGGGTCCTGGGCGGCTTCGTCGCGACCGGCATGCGCATGGGGTTCGGAGTCGGTGCCTACTTCATCCCCGTCCTGCTTCTCGCATGGGGACTGACCTTCTTCGTCAAGTCGTTCGCCATCAGCGAGCGGCGTGTCGGCGCAGGGATGCTGGTCGTGCTGATCTCCATCATCGCGATGGCGGCTCTGGCGGCACCGGTCGCTGGATTCTGGGACTCGATCACGCTCGAGACATACGGGGGCTACCTCGGCGGAGCTGTGGCCTGGGTCCTTCGCTCCCTTGTTGGCACCTCCATCAGCTACGTCATACTCGCTGCGACCATGGTCATCGGCTTCATCGTCATCGGACTGTCGATCTCCGGTCTCCTCGAGTGGGTGACCACATCGTTCGACCGAGACGATGGTGAAGAAGACGAGCAAGCCCGACGGCCACGACGTGAGCGAGCACGCCAAGACCCTCCCGCTTGATGACCTTGACGACGACGAGACTACCGGAGATCGCCCGATCCCGTCCGGTGAACAGGGCCGAGCCCCGCGCTCGCAAGGACCGCAAGGACCCGGAGTCCCGCAAGAAGACGCTCCCGACTCCGCCGAGCACGGCTCCGTCTCGCACCGAGGGCTTCGAGCTGCCCCCGCTCGCGCTTCTCGCAACCAGCGCCGAGCCGGCCGCCAAGCACCGGGCGACCGACCGCGAGCTCAAGACCATGGCCAAGCTCATCGAAGACACGCTTGGCCACCTTCGATGTCCCAGCCACCGTCAAGGAGTGGATTCCCGGGCCCACCGTGACGATGTTCGAGATCGAACTGCCTCGAGGAGTGAAGGTCAATCGCGTCACCGCGCTCGCTGACGACCTCGCTCTCTCGCTCGCAGCTCCCACCGTGCGCATCCTCGCGCCGATCCCCGGCAAGTCCCTCGTCGGCATCGAGGTGCCCAACGAACGGCGCTCGACGGTCACGCTCGGCGATATCCTGCCGGCTGCCGGCAGTGGCACGACAACGCCGCTGATGCTGGGCATCGGCAAGGACGTCGCCGGCGACGCGATCGTCGCCGACCTCTCCACGATGCCGCACCTGCTCATCGCCGGGTCGACCGGAACGGGCAAGTCCGTCTGCATCAACGCACTGCTGATGTCGATGCTCATGCGATCGACGCCGGCCGAGGTGCGCCTGATCCTCATCGACCCCAAGCGCATCGAGCTCTCGCTCTACAACGGCGTTCCGCACCTCTACGTGCCTGTGGTCACCGAGCCCAAAGAAGCCGCATCTGCGCTGGCATGGGCCGTGAGCGAGATGGATCGGCGGCTCAAGATGCTGCAGAAGGCCGGCGCGCGCAACATCGGCATGTTCAACGCGCTCGTCCAGGACGGCAAGGGTCCTGAGGGTGCCGAGGAGATGCCGTACCTCGTCATCGTCATCGACGAGCTCGCCGACCTCATGATGGTCGCCGCCAAGGAGGTCGAGGACTCGATCTGCCGCATCGCCCAGCTTGCCCGGGCTGCGGGCATCCACCTCATCGTCGCGACACAGCGTCCGTCCACAGACATCATCACCGGACTGATCAAGACCAACATCACCAACCGCATCGCGTTCGCGGTCGGCTCGTCCATCGACAGCCGCGTCATCCTCGACCAGCCGGGTGCAGAGCGGCTCGTCGGCCTTGGCGACATGCTCTTCACCACGCCGGCGTGGGCCAAGCCCAAGCGCATCCAGGGCGCTCTGCGTCACTGAAGCCGAGATCGGCACCACCGTCGCCCATCTCAAGGAGCAGGCCGAGCCCGACTACCACGAGGAGATCCTGCACCTCAAGGTCTCGTCTGGAGGCGGCGATCGACACCGGCGCTCGAAGATGACGACCCGCTGCTGTGGGAGGCTGCCGACATCGTCGTCACCTCCGGGATGGGCTCGACGTCGCTGCTCCAGCGGCGGCTCAAGGTGGGATATGCGCGCGCAGGACGTATCATGGACATGCTCGAGGCAAAGGGCATCGTTGGTCCTCCCGACGGCAGCAAGCCGAGGGATGTTCTTGCCGACGTCGAGGAGCTCGAGGGAATCAAAGCGTTCGATCGCCATGATGATGGGGGAGGCGAGTAGCTATGGCCGAGACCGTAGGCCGCACGCTCGCAGACGCTCGACGCGACCAGCGCAAGACCACTCGCAGATGTCGAGGAGGCCACACGCATCCGCGGCAAGCTGCTCGACGCCCTGGAGGCCGACGATCACGACGCCCTGCCCGACCCCGCATACGTTCGCGGCTACATCATCAGCTACGCGAAGTACCTGGACCTCGACCCCAAGCCGCTGCTCGCCCAGTACGCCGACGAGGTCGGCGTGGAGCAGAAGGCGACCGCGCTGCAAGGACACCGAGCCCGTCGTCTCGGGCCGGGACAGCTCCCAACACGTGCCGTGGCGCATCACGGCGATCATCGTCGGGATAGTCGTCGTGGCCGCTCTCGCGTACTGGGGCCTCGGCAGGATCTTCTCAGATGGGTCGGAGGACGAGCTGCCGCCAGTCCCGCCTGTGGCCGAGGAGACAGCGACGCCAGACCCGGCCGTTGAGGCGACCACCCCCGGAGTCACCGAGACCCAGACCCTCGACGCCGCCGCCGAGGAAGAGACAGCCGACGAGGCAGGACTGCCCTTCACCGTCGAGGTCGATCGTCTCTGACGAGGCCGCGAGCTGGCTCAAGGTCACCGTTGACGATCTCGACGCCTATGAGGGCACACTCGCCGCCGGGCAGAGCAAGGAGTGGGACGTCACCAACGAGATCATCATCCTCGTAGGCAAGCCCGAGGCGGTGACGGTGCTGCGCGAGGGCACGGACGTGCCCATGCCCCCCGGAGCGGTTCCCGAGATACGTCTGACATCCACAGATACGCAGGAGTAGGAGAGGTCTCATGGCCAAGGACAGCAGTTTCGATGTGGTCTCGCAGGTAGACATGCAGGAGATAGACAACGCGGTGCAGCAGGCCTCGCGCGAGGTACTCACTCGCTACGACCTCAAGGACTCGGGTTCGAGCGTCACGTTCGAGAGGGACACGTCTGTCGATCACGGTGACCGCTCCGAGCGACTTCGTCGGCAAGCAGGTCATCGACATCGTGAACTCGAAGCTCGTTCGTCGAGAAGTGGACCTCAAGGCGGTCAACTGGTCTGCGCCTGAGACGGCCTCGGGGGGCACGGTCAAGGTCAGCGGGCTCGGTCGATCGACGGCATCGATCCGGAGATCGCCCGCAAGATCAACAAGGACATCAAGGACAAGAAGATGAAGGTCAAGGTGCAGATCGAGGGTGACAAGCTCCGCGTCTCCTCGGCCAAGCGAGACCTGCTGCAGGAGGTCATCGCGTTCCTCAAGCAGCAGGACTACGGCATCCCGCTGCAGTACGTGAACTACCGCTAGCGTGGCCCCGCCTGCGGCCACGGGTGGCCGCTCGGCGGTCGTCTACTTCATGACCCTGGGCTGTCCAAAGAACGAGGTGGACACCGACCGCATGCACGCGCTGGTCGAGCGCTCGCCGCACACGGCGTACCGGCGACTTCGAGGATGCCAACGTCGTCGTCCTCAACACATGCGGCTTCATCGAGGATGCCGCCTCAGAGTCGATCGACAACATCCTCGATCTCACAGCATGGCGCGATGCGGAGCCTGAACGCCGCTTGATCGTGACGGGCTGCCTGGTCTCGCGCTACGGCGACGATCTCGAGGACAGAGCTCACTGAGCCCGATGCGTTCCTCTCGGTGGCCGATGAGTCCTCGCTAGTCGCCGTGCTGGATCGCTTCTACCCGACGCACGCGTCGGCCACACGGGTCGCTGGCAGCCGATGCTGACCTCGCCGTTCTGAGAACACTCGGGGCCCACTCGGCCTACCTCCAGGTCTCCGATGGATGCTTTCGTGACTGCGCGTTCTGCACGATTCCCTCGATCAGGGGTCCCTACCGCTCGCGGTCGTTCAGTAGTCTCCTGAGAGAGGCCGAGAACCTCGTCTCCGGAGGCGCGCGAGAGATCGTGCTCATCGGCCAGGACATCAGCGCGTGGGGGCGCGACCTCGATGACGACCGAGCCCTCGCAGACGTGGCCACTGCAATCGCGGATATCGACGAGCTGGACTGGCTGCGCCTCATGTACGTGCAGCCCGATGGCATCACCGACGCCCTGCTGGAGGCCGTGGCCAGCTCCGATAGTATCGTCGAGTACCTCGACATGCCCTTGCAGCACGTGACGCCACGGGTCCTGCGGGCCATGAACCGTTCCGGCTCCTCCGAGACGTTCCTCGAGCTGCTCGGCCGCATCCGCACGACTGTCCCGGGAATCGCGCTTCGCTCCACGTTCATAGCGGGGTTCCCTGGCGAGACTGACGAGGACGTGGACGAGCTGCTCGCCTTCCTGGGAGAAGCACGTCTCGACTACGTGGGGGTCTTCCCGTACTCGCCGGAGGAGGGGACAGAGGCCGCCAGCATGCGCGGACTTGCCCAACGCAGACGAGCGCGTCGCCCGTGCACAGCGGGTTCGCGACGTCGCAGATGAGGTCTCGGCGCAGCTCCTGGATGCACGTCTGGGAACGACCGCTCCCGTCATGCTCGAAGGAGTGGACGAGGAGGGCGTGCCTGTGGGACGCTTGCGCGTGCAGGCACCTGAGGTCGACGGTCTCGTCTACCTGGACAGGGTCCTCGAACCCGGGCGTGTCTGCGACGTGCGCCTGATGAACTCACTCGGCTACGACCTGGAAGGCGAGATCGTCACGTGCTGAAGAACATGAACTGGGCCAACAGGGTCACGCTCATCCGCATAGCCTTCATCCCGCTGGTCACCGCCGCGCTCGTCGTCAATCTCGGCGATTTCAGCCCATGGTTTGCCGCGGCCCTCTTCATCGTCATCGCCGCGACCGACGCGCTGGACGGCTATCTCGCACGCTCCCGCAACGAGGTCACGACCTTCGGCAAGTTCCTCGACCCTCTCGCCGACAAACTCCTGGTTACGGCCGCCCTGGTCGCACTCGTCGAGCTCGGCTCGCTCCCGGCCTGGATCGCCATCATCATCATCAGCCGCGAGTTCATCGTCTCCGGACTGAGAATGGTCGCAGTCGCCGAGGGTGTCGTCATCGCCGCATCCAACTACGGCAAGCTCAAGACCGTGTTCCAGATGATCGCCATCGTCGCATTCATCCTCCTGGACGCGCCGCTGATCCAGGACTCTCAAGGCGTACACAGTGGCCGGTGTGAACGTCTACGACGCGCTCTTCTGGCTCTCGTGGGCGCTCATGATCATCGCCCTGATACTCACCGTCGCCTCCGGCGTGGACTACCTCTACAACGCCAGGGACATGCTGCGCGGACCCTGGACCAACGGCGGCAGCTCGGCCGACTCGACCGACCCCGACGGGGATGCGACACCTCCCGCCGCAGGAGCCGGGTAGGGTCGGCGCGGCCGGTATGGGGCCGACACGGCACGAGGCAGCGATCGTCACCGTCGGCTCAGAGCTGACTCTCGGCCTTCGCCTCGACACCAACACTCAGAACATCGCCGCCGCGCTCAGCAGACACGGATACACGGGTCATCGAGGCGGTCTCTGTGGCAGACGACATCGAGACGCTCGCAGGCACACTTGCGCGACTGTGCGACACCTACCCGCTCGTGGTCGCCACCGGCGGACTCGGTCCGACCCACGACGACATCACACGAGCCGCCGCATCCCGTGCGCTCGGCCTGGATCTCGTCGCCGACGCAGAGATGAGCACCTGGCTCGAGCGCATCGCCGAGCGCCACGGGGACCCGGCCGCCGCAGCCCAGGTCTACCGACAAGCAGACGTCCTCGAGGGAGCCGAGATCATGCGGCCCACCTCGGGAACCGCACCGGGCCAGATCGTGCCGACCTCGGCCGGGCGGCTCGTCCTGCTACCCGGCCCGCCGCATGAGATGGGCCCCATGCTCCTCGATGCGCTCGGAGGCTCGGATGCCCCGGTGTCGCTTGCCGTTCGCTGCGTGGGTATCACCGAGTCCGACGCCCAAGTCCGTGCCGAACGCATCGTCCACGACCAACCCCGGGCTCTCACTCACGGTACTCGCGTCCCCGTCGATGGTGGACGTGATCATCGTGGACGCGGGGGCAGGGGAGGACGCTGTCCACAGCGCCGCCGATGCCGTGGAAGAGGAGCTTCGCGAGCACGTCTACGGCCGCGATGACACGACCCTGGCCGAGACCGTCCTGTCCCTCGCGCGTACCGCCCACGTGCGGATCGGCGTTGCGGAGTCCTGCACGGGAGGTCTTCTCTCTGGGGCGCTCACGCGATGTCCCAGGCTCATCCGATGTCTTCTGCGGCGGTCTCGTCACGTACGGCAACGACGCCAAGACCTCGATCTTGGGTGTTGAGCCGGAGCTGCTTGCCCGCCACGGCGCGGTGAGCCCGCAGGTGGCCGAGTCCATGGCCGCTGGCGCGGCGCGCGTCCTGGATGCCGATATCGCTCTCTCGATCACCGGCGTGGCGGGCCCGGGCGGAGGCTCTGCCGAGAAGCCTGTGGGGCTCGTCTGGTTCGGACTGAGTGATCGCGGGGATGTCACGTCGTTTCACCGAGAGTTCCCCGGAGACCGTTCTCGCGTGCGCACCCGCGCCGTCGTGGCCGCCCTGGACACACTGCGTCGCACGATCGCCGGGCAGTAGCCATGCGGGCGTTCGTAGGCGCACCCCTCGACCCCGCGCATCGGCAGGCACTCTCTCTCGGTGCGGACGCTTTGCGCGACACCGACCCGACCTGGCGCGGAGAGAAGTGGGTGCCGGTCGAGAACCTGCACATCACGCTCCAGTTCCTCGGAGAGCTGTCCGCTGAGTCAGTCGACGAGCTTGCTACAGACCTCGCGCGACGGCTCACGGAGATCCCGCCGGCCGAGGTCGGATTCGACACCGATGAGAGCGCAGCCGCGCGCCGGACGCGCACGGATGGCTCTGGGCGGAGTTCGTTGACTCCGAGAGCCGCATGGCGGCCATTGCGACAGCCGTGAGCGACGCAGCAGCAGCCTTCGGCGTGTCACCCGAGAACCGGCCGTTCGTGCCGCACGTGACCCTCGTTCGCGCACGACGCCCACGCGCGCTCGACCCAATCGCACTCGATGCGGCGAGCGCCAGCGCGCGGTCAGCTCTCGGTCAGAAGCGGGTCATGTCAGTGGTGCAGGCTACGCTCTACAAGAGCACGCTCACCCGTGCCGGAGCAGTCTATGAGAGCCTCGCCGAGATACCCATCGGCGGACTCCGTTGACATCGAACACACGTTCGTGTACGTTCTGGCCAGAGTCGCGTGCGTCCGACACCTGAGCATAAGGAGCGCATGACCATGGATGCCGACAAGGCCAAGATCCTCGACGTCACCCGTGAGTCGATCGACCGCAAGTTCGGCAAGGGTTCTCTCATGCGTCTGGGCGACCACGAGATCGTCGCGATCGTCGGCGATACCGACGGGATCTCTGGCTCTTGACGCCGCGCTCGGCATCGGGGGCGTCCCACGGGGGCGGATCGTCGAGATCTACGGACCGGAGTCATCCGGCAAGACCACGCTTGCCCTTCAGATACTCGCCGAGGCACAGGCGCTGGGCGGCGTCGCTGCGTTCATCGACGCCGAGCACGCCCTCGACCCCAGCTACGCAGCGCGTCTGGGCGTCGACACCGAGGAGATCCTCATCAGCCAGCCCGACACGGGCGAGCAGGCCCTCGAGATCGCGGACATGCTTGTGCGCAGCGGTGCCGTCGATCTCATCGTCATCGACTCGGTGGCAGCACTCGTTCCGCGCGCGGAGCTCGAAGGAGAGATGGGCGACACCGTCGTCGGGCTTCAGGCTCGCCTCATGAGTCAGGCGCTTCGCAAGCTCGCCGGCTCCCTCAGCAAGTCGCAGACGACCTGCATCTTCATCAACCAGCTCCGCGAGAAGATCGGCGTCATGTTCGGGAGTCCCGAGACCACGACCGGCGGCCGTGCGCTCAAGTTCTACTCCTCGGTCCGTATCGACGTGCGGCGAATCGACTCCATCAAGTCAGGGTACCGACATCATCGGCAACCGCGTCCGCGCCAAGGTCGTCAAGAACAAGGTCGCCCCTCCGTTCCGTCAGGCGGAGTTCGACCTCATGTACGGCCTCGGCATCTCCAAGGAGGGCAGTCTCCTCGACCTGGGCGTCGAGGAAGGCATCATCGCCAAGTCCGGTGCCTGGTACACCTACGAGGCCGAGAGGCTCGGCCAGGGCCGTGAAGCGGCCAAGGAGTTCCTCCGCGAGCACAGTGAGCTTCGAGACGAGGTCGAAACGCAAGATCCGCCTGGCCCTCGGACTCCTCGATGCGCCCGGACGAGCCCGCCGACGGAGCCCGACGAGCGAGAAGGCTCCTGCTGCCAAGAAAGAGCTAGCGCAGCATGTCCACGACTCCTCAGACCATCACCCTGGTGGTGCCAAGATCGACGAGAGCGTCGCGTCGTCATCGACGCGCACGGCGAGGCGCTTCTTGAAACCAGCCGAGATGTTGTCGTCCGCTGCTCGGCATCGAAGACGGCAGCGAGTGGGACCTTGCGGAGCTGCGTCGCCGCATAGAAGACGCAGAACCCCAGATCGCCCGCGAGCGCGCTCTCCTGTTGCTCGGACACAGCGAGCGGACACGCCTTCAGCTCCAGCAGCGGCTTGAGAGGGAGGGACTCTCTCAGAACGCCGTCTCAGGCGTGCTGGACCGTCTTGAGGAGGTCGGCGCCGTCTCCGACGAGAGGTATGCCGACTGCTTCACGCGATCCAAGACTATCGCTGGGTGGGGTCGCCCTCGCATCAGCAGAGCCCTTGCTGAAAAGGGCGTCAGTGATGACCTCATCGCCTCCGTCCTCGATGAATACGCCCCCGCCGAGAGCGAGGCCGATAGGGCACGGACGGTATCGCATCGCGCCCCCTATCCACCCCCCGAGAGCGGGACAGAGCACTTGCCCGGCTCGCCCGCAAGGGCTTTGCCCCCTCAGACGCCCTTTCCGCTCTGCGAACCGAGGCCGATCTGCACTCGTGACACCCGGATTTCTTGACGGTTTGCCCAGGTAGCACGTAGGATGTGCTTGGCAATGTGATTCTCCGCCGCGGCTACACGTCGCACAGATGCCGGCGGTTAGTTCTACAGCTCTGAACAGGTCTAACACGGGCGGTTCGGCCGTCCGACTTTCGCATACTCGGCATACGTGCGTACTGCCATAGCCACTGGAGCCACATCGCCGGACGTTCGATGTCCGGTTTTCGTCTTTTTTGAAGGCCGATTGAGGCTGTGTGTCTCTTTCGAGACACCCTCCGGCGTCGATTCGTTCGACATCCATGTCGCATGACCGATTGGAAGGAGGGGCACGCGATGAGCACCGGCATAGCAGCTTTGGTTGCCGCAGTCATCGGCGTCGCCCTCGGCATAGCTATCTATCGGTTCTTCGTCCAGGATCGCTCGGCGCGTTCTCGCGCCGACGCTGAACGAGTCGTTCAGGACGCCGAGAAGCAAGCCGAGACGCTCAAGAAAGAAGCGCTCATCGAGGCCAAGGACCAGATCTTCAAGATGAAGGCCGAGGCCGAGACTGACCAGAAGGAGCGCCGCAAGGAAGTCTCGCAACTGGAGAACCGTCTCGCCCAGCGCGAGGAGAACATCGACCGCCGCGCCGAGTCGCTCGACAAGCGCGAGCATCAGCTCTCGAGCACCCAGGGCCAGATCCAGAAGCGCGAGGAGGAGCTCGAGGCTCTCATCGTCGACGAGACGCGACCGCCTCGAGTCCCTCGCCGGAATGACTGCCGACCAGGCGCGCGAGGTGCTTCTCTCCCGCGTCGAAGGACGATGTCAGCTCGCGAGGCCGCAGTCCTGATCCGTGAGGCCGAGACCCGTGCGCGCGAAGAGGCCGACAAGAAGGCACGCAACGTCGTCAGCATCGCCATCCAGCGTGTGGCGGCCGATCACACCGCCGAGTCCACCGTCTCGGTCGTCCACATCCCGAGCGACGACATGAAGGGCCGCATCATCGGCCGCGAGGGCCGCAACATCCGGGCTTTCGAGTCGCTCACGGGCATCAACCTCATCATCGATGACACCCCAGAGGCCGTCATCCTCTCGAGCTTCGACCCGGTCCGCCGCGAGATCGGCCGCATCGCGCTCGAGAGCCCTCATCCAAGATGGCCGCATCCATCCCGCACGCATCGAGGAGATGTTCAACAAGGCGGAGGCGGATGTCGCACGCCAGGTCCAGGAGGCCGGCGAACAGGCCGTCTTCGACTCAGGACTACACAACATCCACAGCGAGCTCGTTCGCACCCTCGGTCGCCTCAAGTACCGAACGAGCTACGGGCAGAACGTGCTCAAGCACTCCGAGGAGGTCTCTCACCTCTGTGGCGTCATGGCTGCTGAGCTCGGAGCGGACGTCCAGCTAGCCAAGCGGGCCGGACTCCTGCACGACCTGGGCAAGGCCATCGATCACGAGGTCGAAGGTCCGCACGCTGTCATCGGTGCCGATCTTGCGCGACGCATGAACGAGCCTCCGGCCGTCGTCCACTGCATCGAGGCACACCACGGAGACGTGGAGCCCGCCACGGTCGAAGCGGTTCTCGTTCAGGCCGCTGACGCCATCTCGGCAGGTCGCCCCGGCGCACGTCGCGAGACGCTCGAGAGCTACATCAAGCGTCTCGAGAAGCTCGAGAGCGTGGCCGAGTCGCACAAGGGCGTCGAGAAGTGCTACGCCATGCAGGCGGGCCGTGAGATCCGCGTCATGGTGAAGCCCGACCAGATCGACGACACGTCCTCAGTGGTCCTGGCGCGTGACATCGCCAAGCAGATCGAGGACGAGATGGAGTACCCGGGCCAGATCAAGGTCATGGTCATTCGCGAGAGCCGTGCGGTCGACTACGCCAAGTAGGACGCAGCGCGTGTGCTCGCTGTACAATCGTTCATGGCTACCAGCCATGCCGAAGGGCCGCCTCGTAGCGGCCCTTCGCACGTCGGCACGTGCCGACAGCCGTCATGCAGCTCGACTCTTCGGGATGGGGGCGACGTGTCCGACAGTGACGAGACTCATAGACTTCGTGTCTGCGGTCTCCGGCGAGACCTACCTCAAGATCGAGGAGAACCTCGGAGATGGCTTCGTTCGGCTCCGCATCTCGGAAGCCGAGCGCCGCCAGGCCCAGCACGACATCCGATCGTCTGAGGACGTCGTCGTCGAGCTCCTTCGCAACGCCCGCGACGCCCACGCACAACGGATCTTCGTCGCCACAGCCAAGGAGGGCGCGACCCGCTCGCTCACGATGATCGACGACGGCGTCGGCATACCCGATTCCTTGCACGACGCGATATTCGAACCGCGCGTGACCTCCAAGCTCGAGACCATGGTCGTGGACAGGTGGGGTGTTCACGGCCGAGGGATGGCGCTCTTCTCGGTCAAGTCGAACGTGGACTCCATACGGGTCGCCTGTTCGCAGCCGCATCGCGGCGCGGCTGTCTGTGTGACCTCCCGGACCGAGGAGCTGCCTGAGCGGGCTGACCAGTCCTCCTGGCCTGTCGTCGAGAGAGGTGACTCCGGCGATCTCGAAGTCGTTCGAGGCCCCCACAACATCGTCCGCCGAGTTCTCGAGTTCGCGTGCGAGCACCCCGAGCTGGACGTCTTCTACGGCTCTCCGGTGGAGATCCTCTCGACCATGTACGCTCTCGCACGTGATGAGGTCGACTCGTCTGAGCTGCTCTTCTGCGACGAACCGTCCCGGCTTGCTCGTGTGGCAGCGACCGGCGGGGACCTCTGATGCCGACGAGCTGGTGACGGTCGCAGGTGACATCGGACTCTCCATCTCGGAGCGCACCGCCCACCGCATCATCGCCGGTGAGCTTGCGCCGCTCGAGACCGTTCTGCGTCAGGCCACACATGAAGAGCCGACCCAGGAACCAGGACCTGACATCTACCGTGACCGGCGGGGCCTGAAGATACACCACGCGGACCTCACGTCGTTCAGGCGAGACCTGACAGAGGCGTTCGACGCCCTGGGCGAGAAGTACTATCTCCACCTCCGGGGAGAGCCCCGCATCCACGTGGGCAGGGATGGGATCCGCGTCAAGTTCGACGTGGACAAGGAGGAGTAGTCACCTCCGGCCAGCGCTGGCTTCGCACCATGGCCGCCGTCCACTACCTCAGCAGAGGGTCTGTGCGGTATAATTCAGCGTTGCAGTACGCTGATATCGGACGCACTTGCAGCCACACCAGACACGCACCATGGCCGCCTAGCGGTCTCGGACCAGATACAGCACTTGAGGGAGCAGCAGTGGAAGTACTCAAGGTCTCGAGCAAGTCCAACCCCAACTCCGTCGCTGGCGCGCTCGCTGGCATCATCAGAGAGCAGGGCGCCGTCGAGATGCAGACGGTGGGCGCCGGGGCCCTCAACCAGGCCGTCAAGGCCATCGCGATCGCCCGAGGCTTCGTAGCCCCTCTGGTGTCGAACTCACCTGCACCCCGGCGTTCGCGGACATCACCATCAACGGCGAGGAGCGCACCGCCATCCGCCTGCTCGTCGAGCCCCGCGACATGCATCGCTGAGACCCGAGGGAGGCCCATGAGGGTCGACCTGCACACCCACACGACCGCCTCGGACGGGTCTCTGGCACCAGCGGACCTCGTCGGTGCCGCGGCCTCAGAAGGTCTCGACGCGATCGCTATCACCGACCACGACTCTGTCGAAGGAGTCCCTGCGGCATGTGCTGCCGCCAGGGAACTCCCGATCGATGTGATCCCCGGTGTCGAACTCTCGGCGGTCCATGATGGCACCGACGTCCATATCCTCGGCTTCTTCATCGACTATCGCGACCCCGTCCTGCTCGCGCGCCTTTCTGAGCTCAGAGAGTGTCGTCACGACAGGGCCGAGAGGATGGTCTCTGCCTTGCGCGAGGCGGGCTATGACGTCGCCCTCGATGACGTACTCGTCCTCGCCGAGGGTGGAAGCGTGGGCCGCTCCCATGTTGCCAAGGCTCTCGTGGGGGGCGGGCACGCCGACTCGGTCTCCGATGCCTTCGAACGTCTCATCGGACGCGGACGGCCGTACTACGTACCCAAGCCGGTAGCAGAACCCCCCGCCGTGGTCGACACCATCCTCTCGGCGGGCGGTGTGCCGGTCCTCGCGCACCCGGGCATCACGAAGGTAGACGATCTCGTTCCTGCACTCGTCGACGCCGGCCTTGCTGGCCTCGAGGTCTACCACGGCGACCATACCGAGGAGATGCGACAGCGCTACGCGCAGATGGCCGAGGAGCTCGGCCTCGTCGCCACCGGTGGCTCGGACTACCACGGTCCGGACGCCCCTGGGGTCCCCTTGGGAGCAGCCCCCGTACCCGCCAGCGCACTCGACGCAGCTGCGCGCGGCCGCCTGCGCCTCTGACCTGTAGGGATGCCCGTGCACGCATGCTACACTGAGCGGCCATGAAGACCTTCTCCGTGCGCACCTTCGGATGCCAGATGAACAAGCACGACTCGGAACGGGTGGCCGGACTCCTCACCTCCTCGGGCATGACGCCCGCACTCCCTGCGGAAGACCCCGACCTCGTGGTCTTCATGACATGCTGTGTCAGGGGCAATGCCGACGAGCGCGCACTAGGTCAGGTGGCCTCGCTCAAGGTACTCAAGTCCTCACATCCCGAAGCACTGATCGCTGTCGGCGGTTGCATCGGCCAGCGAGACGGCGAGTCACTCCTGCGGCAGATCCCGCACATCGACATCGTCTTCGGGACCCACAACATCGGACGACTCCCGGAACTCATCGCCCGGGCGGAAGTCTCGGATACGCCCGTGGTCGAAGTGCTGGACTCCAGCGATGACTTCGTCACCGACCTTCCCTCCCAGCGGGAGAGGGCGTGGCATGCGTGGGTGCCCATCACGGTCGGGTGTGACAACCACTGCACCTACTGCATCGTTCCCTACGTGAGGGGCCCTGAGCGCAGTCGCACGATGGACGACGTCCTCGACGAGGCGGCCCGGCTTGTCGACGACGGCGTCAAGGAGATCACTCTTCTCGGGCAGAACGTGAACTCGTACGGTCGCGATCTCTACGGGGAGCCCCGATTCGCCGAAATCCTCGAGCGAGTCGCCTCCACCGGTGTCGCACGCGTGCGCTTCGCAACGAGCCATCCCAAGGACATCTCGCCAGAGACGATACGAGTACTCGCCGAGACCGAGCAGGTCTGCCCCTACCTCCACCTGCCGGTCCAGTCCGGATCGAACCGGATCCTCGAGGCGATGAATCGCCGCTACACGAGAGAGCAGTACATGAAGCTCGTCGATTCCGTCTATGCGCAGGTTCCCGGTATCGCCATGTCCACGGATGTCATCGTCGGTTTTCCTGGCGAGACCGATCGCGACTTCGAAGACACCCTCGAGCTCGTGGAGCACGGCCGCTTCGATCAGGCGTTCACGTTCATCTACTCACCGCGCGATGGCACTCCCGCCGCGCAGCTCGAAGAGCGCGTCCCGCGCGAGGTCTCACAGGAACGCTTCGACCGCCTGATAGAGGTCGTTCACCGTTCTGCGCAGACCAAGAACGACGCCGTTGTCGGTCAGACCGTCGATGTGCTGTTCGAGGGAACGTCCAAGAGGGATGAGAACATGCTCACCGGCCGTACGGCGACCAACAAGGTCGTCCATGTGCCGCTTGCCGCGGACGCCACGTCCGCGCCCGCTGGAGGTTCTGCCGCGCTCGACGCCGCGGCGTACACGGGACATATCCTCCCGGTGACGATCGAGGAAGCCCATACCTGGTTCCTGACTGGGTTCGTCCGCTCGCCGTGAGGTCTCCTTTCCCTCGTGGGTATGTAGTGGGAGTGACACAGAGGGGGTCATCAGCATGTCTGCACAGGTATTCGGCGTGATCGCACCTCACCCGCCCATCATGGTCAAGGAGGTGGGGGGGACCCGTACCTGGGCTACCGAGAGCTCCTCGGCAGCCATGGCCGAGGCAGCTCGTATGCTCGCCGCCTTCGACCCGGACACCGTCGTCATCATGTCTCCTCACAGCCCCGCGCTCTCCGACGCCTTCGCCGTCGACACCGCCGCGCGCTACATCGGCTCTCTCGCGCAGTTCGGAGCACCCGACCTCGTGCTCGAGTACCGCGGTGATCAGGAGCTGGCCGAGCGCATTCTCGAGTACCTCGACACCGCGGGCATACCTGCGCTTGACCGTGCTGCCGTCCCGTCGCTTGACAGCGGGAACCTGGACCACGGGGTTCTTGTCCCCATGAGCTTCCTCGACCGGGACGCACGGTGGCCTATCGTCGATCTCTCGCTCTCATTCCTGCCACTCGACCTCCACGCCGAGGTTGGACGACAGGTCACGGCGGCAGCGGATTCACTCGGGAGACGGATAGCGTTCGTGGCCTCCGGAGACTGCAGCCATCGACTGACTGAGGACGCTCCTGCGGGCTACTCGCCGCAAGCGGTCGAGCTCGACCGGACACTCGTCGAACTCATCGGTGACTCCGACTTCGAGGGTCTTGCCGCTATCGACCCCGATCTGATCGAGGCAGGAGGGGAGTGC
The DNA here is from genome assembly GCA_963850695.1 of uncultured Actinomycetes bacterium. Taxonomy (GTDB): domain Bacteria; phylum Actinomycetota; class Coriobacteriia; order Anaerosomatales; family CAWKMJ01; genus CAWKMJ01. The sequence continues at coordinate 522,407 of CAWKMJ010000002.1, read as the reverse complement.
GGCCTGCGCTCGTTCATCGCCCTCGGCGGTGCGGCCGATCCGGCATCGGCGCGCATACTCGCCTATGAGGGACCGTGGGGAGTCGGGTACCTCACTGCGCTGGTGAACGAATCGGCTGCGACACCTGCGTCCGGGTCCAAGGCAGGCGCTCCGGGCCTCGACGGGCACGAGATCGTGATCCTAGCCCGTGCTGCCATCGACACCTACGTACGTGAGGGGCGGCTCCCCGAAACGGCGCCGCTTGCCGATGCCGACCTTCCGTCTCGTGCTGGAGCCTTCGTCTCGCTACACCTCAATGGCCAGCTCAGGGGCTGTATCGGTACGATCTCACCCGTCACCGGATCGCTTCATGATGAGGTCGTACGCAACGCCGTCGAAGCTGCGACAGCCGACCCTCGCTTCCCCCAGGTCACTCCCGAGGAGCTCGAGTTCCTCGACGTCAAGGTCGATGTGCTGCACCCATCAGAGCCGGCCGAGGAGGACGATCTCGATCCCGCCACGTACGGCGTGATCGTAAGGTCGGGAGCGAGACGTGGACTCCTTCTGCCCGACCTCGAGGGTGTCGATACGGTGGAACAGCAGCTCGCGATCACCCGTCGCAAAGCGGGCATCGCACCCGATGAGCCGGTGGCGCTCGAACGTTTCCGCGTGGACAGATATGCCTGAGCCTGCACCGCCGCGCGTGATCGCAATCGTCGGCCCTACCGCCACAGGCAAGACTCGCCTGGCCGAGGAGCTTGCTCTTGAGCGGGGTGGGGAGGTCGTGACCGCGGACTCGATGCAGGTCTACCGGGGCATGGACATCGGCACCGCGAAGCTCCCCGCCGGAGAGCGACGTGTGCGCCACCACTGCATCGACCTGGTCGATCCCGGAGAGCCCTACTCGGCTGCGCTGTACCAACGTGATGCGCGGATCGTCATCGATTCACTGCTGGAGCGAGATGCGATGCCCGTCGTCGCCGGAGGGACCGGCCTCTACGTGCGGGCCGCGCTCGACGAGATGGAGTTCCCAACAGGGGAGTTGGCCTCTGAGACGAGGATACGGCTGGAACAGGAGGCCGAGACGCTCGGCCCGGCCTCCCTGCACAGTCGCCTTGCCGAGCTCGATCCCGAATCGGCCGCGCTCATTCATCCCAACAACGTCAGGCGTACGATCCGCGCCCTCGAGATGGCAGAGCAGGGCGTCTCCTACGCCGAGCAGGCTGCCGGCTTCTCGGAGCGCCGCCCGCACTATGAGGCCCTCCACATCGGACTCGACCTCGACCGCGCTGATCTCTACGAGCGCATCGACGCGCGTGTCGACGGGATGCTCGAGGCGGGCCTGCTCGAAGAGGTGGCGACCCTCCTCGACGAGGGGTACCGGGATGCGCTCACCTCGACACAGGCGATCGGGTACAAGGAGTTCGTGCCCGTGGTGGAGAAGGATGCTGATGCGGCAACTGCAGCGGAGAGCGTGAAGCAGGCGACGCGCAGGTATGCCAAGCGTCAGCTCACGTGGTTCCGGAGCGACCCGCGGATCCATTGGATCGACGTCGGTGACATGTCGGTTGCAGACGTCAGCGCAGCAGCCTTGGCACTGATAGAATCGTCCGGACCATCAGACGCAGACCGGTCCGCCTAGAGGAGAGCGACGAGCATGGAACTGCACTTCACGAAGATGCACGGGCTCGGCAACGACTTCGTCATGATCGAGGATCTCGATGGAGAACTCGACCTCGCGCCCGATGCCATCGCGTGGATCTGTGACCGTCACTTCGGGGTCGGGGCCGACGGACTCATCCTCATCCGTCCGGGAACCGGTACGTCCGACTACTTCATGGCCTACCACAACGCCGACGGCACGCCCGCCGAGATGTGCGGCAACGGAATCCGTTGCTTCGCCAAGTACGTGGTCGACCGGGGACTTCTCGACGCGGACGCGCGACGCCCTGACCGTGGGGACCCTCGGGGGCGACAAGCCCATCACGGTCGTGCGCGACTACGAACGGCCTCATGCAGATGGCAACCGTGGACATGGGACAGCCGATCCTCGATCCCGAAGAGATCCCCGCGACGCTCACGGGTGTGCAAGTCTACAACTGTCCGCTCGAGACCGAACTCGGGACCTTCGAGATCACCGCGGTCTCGATGGGCAACCCGCACGCCGTTCTCTGGGTGGACGACGTCTACGAGGCACCAGTTGAGACGGTCGGCCCCGTGATCGAGAACCACGAGGCGTTCCCGATGAAGACCAATGTCGAGTTCGCCCAGTACGTGGGAGATGACCGCATCCTGCTTCGCGTCTGGGAGCGGGGCGTCGGCGAGACCCTGGCCTGTGGGACGGGGGCGTGCGCCACGCTCGTGGCCGGTACGCTCTCCTGCATCGTTGGACGCTCGGCGACGGTGGAGCTCCCCGGGGGCGAGCTCGATATCACGCTGGGATGAGGACGATCACGTCTACATGACAGGACCGGCACGCGAGGTCTTCTCCGGGACCATCCTCATCCCCGAGGTACGAGGATCTAGCGCGACAGCAAGCCGCGCCGCTCAGACGAGCGGAGGTCTGCTACCATCGTGCGAAGCGCCCGAGACGGGCGCCTCGCAATGACCTCAGCACGACCCGCACAGCACCACGACGAAGGGGATGTCGAACCGTGAGGACCGCAGACCGTATCGCCAATCTGCCGCCGTACCTGTTCGCCGAGATCGACCGCAAGAAGGAGGCGAAGCAGGCTCAGGGGATCGACGTCATCTCGCTCGGTATCGGTGATCCCGACATGCCGACCCCGGACAACATCGTAGACGCGATGGCGGATGCCGCGCGCGAGCCGAACAACCACCGATACCCCAGCTACTACGGCTCGAAGCCCTATCGCCAGGCGTGCTCCCAGTGGATGAAGAACCGCTTCGATGTCGATGTCGACCCCGACAACGAGATCGTCGCCCTCATCGGCTCCAAAGAGGGCATCGCGCACATCTTCCTCGCATTCGTCGATCCCGGCGACTACACGCTCGTTCCCGGCTGCGGCTATCCCGTCTATCAGACCGGCGGCATCCTCGCCGGTGGCGAGAGCTACTTCATGCCGATGAACGAGGAGAACGACTTCCTGGCCGACTTCGACAACGTTCCGGCAGATGTGCTCGCCAAGGCCAAGATGATGTTCCTGAGCTACCCCAACAACCCCACCTCGGCAACGGCCACGCCTGAGTACTTCGACAAGGCTATCGCGTTCGCCAAGGAGAACGACCTGCTCCTCATCCACGACAACGCCTACTCCGAGATCGGCTTCGACGGCTACAAGCCCATCAGTCTGCTTGAGCGACCGGGTGCCAAGGACGTGGCCATCGAGCTGTTCAGCTGCTCCAAGAGCTACAACATGACCGGCTGGCGTATCGCGTTCGCCGCCGGCAACCCCGATGCGATCAAGGCGCTCGGTACCGTCAAGAGCAACATCGACTCCGGCGCCTTCACCGCCGTACAGGATGCGGCCATCGAGGCGATGCTCGGGCCGCAAGACATCACTCGTCCGAGATGTCCGAGCTCTACCAGCGTCGCCGCGACATGGTCATCGACGCGCTCGCCAAGATCGGCATCTCGGCACGCACGCCCAAGGGCACGATCTACGTCTGGGCGCAGATCCCCGATGGCTACACCTCGGCGGCATTCGCCGAGAAGGTCCTCGAGGAGGCCAACGTCATCGTCGCACCAGGCAACGCCTACGGCCCGAGCGGTGAGGGCTACATCCGTATCTCGCTTGCGACACCGGATGACCGTCTCCGCGAGGCCATCGCGCGCATCGAGAGCACGCTCTAGGCCGCGCCGTGGCCGCACAATTCGAGGTCGAAGGCCTTCACGACGAGCGCCGCGACCGTGCGGTGCTCGTCGGCGTTGACAGGGGAGGGTCGGGCTGGCCGCTCGACGAGTCTCTCGCCGAGCTCGAGCGCCTCGCACACACAGCCGGCGCCGATGTGGTGGGGCAGGCCGTCCAGAAGCTCGAGAAGCTCAATCCACGCACGTTCATAGGGTCGGGCAAGGCCGACGAGGTCTCCGAGCTCGCAACCACGCTCGACGCGGACACGGTCATCTTCGACGACGATCTCACCCCGCGACAGCAGGCCAACCTCGAGGACCACATCCCGGGCGCGCGAGTCCTCGACCGCACCGCGCTCATCCTCGATATCTTCGGGCTGCATGCCGAAAGCCGCGAGGGCAAGCTCCAGGTGGAGCTAGCCAAGCTCGAGTACGTCCTGCCCCGCCTGCGGGGCATGTGGGGGCACCTGGAGGCCGAGCGTCTCGGCGGTGGCCGAGGAGCACGTTTCGGCGCCGGTGAGTCGCAGCTCGAGGTCGACCGCCGTCTCACGCGCAAACGCATCAGTGACCTGCGCAAAGAGCTCAAGTCGGTCGCCTCGGCTCGGGAGACCCAGCGCAAGCAGCGCGGCCGCTCAGGCGTCTTCCGCGTGTCGCTTGTCGGCTACACCAACGCGGGCAAGTCGACGCTCCTCAACGCGCTCAGCGATGCCGACGTGCTCGCCCAAGACATGCTCTTCGCAACGCTGGACTCCACGACGCGCCGCGTCCAGCTGCCGGAAGGGCGTGACATCACGCTGACAGACACGGTCGGCTTCATACACAAGCTGCCCCACGGACTCGTCGAGGCGTTCAAGTCCACGCTCGATGAGGTCGCCGAGGCCGACCTTCTGCTGCACGTGGTCGATGGATCGCACACCGAGGCCGAGCGCCAGATGCTCGCCGTACGAGGACGTTCTGCACGAGATCGGAGCAGACACGACGCCCATTCTCGTCGTCGTGAACAAGACCGACATCGCATCCCCCGAGAACTTGGCCGACTTGAAGCGCCGGCATCCCCACGCGGTGTTCGTATCGGCCAAGGAGCGGACAGGGCTCCAAGACCTTGCGGACAGGATCGGCGTTGAGGCGGCCAAGGGAGCCCAGACGCTCACCGTGCTGATTCCCTACACGCGCGGCGAGCTCGTCCAGCTGGCGCATGAGCACACACACGTCGTCTCGGAACGCCACGAGCCCGAGGGAACGCTCCTTGTGGTGCAGGCGACCGGCGACGTCGCCGCGCGGCTAGGCGAGTACCAGGTCGAGCCTCAGAGCGACGTGTAGCCCTCAGATCTTTCTGAACAGAGACACGACTTTGCCGAGGATCTGCACGTCTCGGCTGTAGATCGGCTCGAGAGCGGAGTTCTCAGGCTGCAGTCGGATGCGGTCGCTCTCTTTGTAGAACGTCTTGACCGTTGCCTCGTCCCCGAGCAGCGCCACCACGATGTCTCCGTCAGTGGCGGTGTTCTGCTGCCGCACCACCACGTAGTCGCCGTCAAGGATGCCGGCCTCGATCATCGACTCTCCTTTGATGCGGAGGATGAACGATGACTCGCCCGCCATGTCCTCGGGGAGAGGAACCGTCTCCTCGATGTTCTCTTCGGCAAGGAGGGGAGTACCGGCGGCGACCTCACCCACGAGCGGCACAGACCTGACGCGGCCATAGTCCACAGCTGTGGAGGTATCGCGATAGTCCAGGAGTTCGAGGGCGCGCGGTTTGGAGGGATCGCGGCGTATGTACCCCTTGTTCTCCAGCGCGGTCAGATGCGAGTGCACGGTGGATGAGGAAGACAGACCAACCGCCTCGCCGATCTCACGTACCGACGGCGGGAATCCTCGTCGATTGACCTCATCGCGCACGTAGTCCAGCACCTGCTGCTGACGCCTCGTGAGTTCGGATGCCTGCTCGCTCATCGACGCCTCCCACATCGAAAGTGTGTTCGCGTGAAGTCTACGTCGAAAGCTCAAAGGATGCAAACATGCGTTCGATTTCGTGCTTGACACCGAACATCTGTTCGCTATAGTGGATATCGAACACGTGTTCGTTCTCAGTGATGTCAGACCCTCTCGGTAGGGTCGACCCAGCGAAACGAACACGCCAGGGAGGCAGATCACATGCAGACTCATCACACCAGTGCCCACAGCCGCAGACGCAACAGCTCCTCGGGCTCGCCGCACCCTCGAGCCGCGCAGGCCAACCGCCGTCGTCGGGAGAGAGCGACGCCCGTCGAGGTTCTTCTGGTCGCGCTGTTCGCAGTCGCAATCATAGTGGTCACAGCCTTCTGCATGAGGCCTGCAGAGTTCACCGCCGAGTCGACCTGCGCGATCAGCGTGGGTCCGCAACAGACCCTGTGGGATGTCGCCCAGGAGCACCCCATCGATGGCCTGTCCACAGCGCAGACCGTCGATGCCATCCGCTCCCTCAACAAGATGTCCGACTCCTCTCTAGCTGTCGGACAGATTCTGCTGGTCCCGTCCTCAAGCCCCCGGATCGAGGCCGCTGTAGCCTCTCGATAGGCCTTCCCACGCCCTGGACAGAGGAAAGTCTCACAATCTCGCGAAACCTCGTTGTGACCCTATATCTTGTGTGCTAGTCTTCGTGAGAGCCTACATGTAGGGGTGGGGCTATGCGGTGTCCTTTCTGTGGCCACGATGAGACGAAGGTCGTCGACTCACGCGTTTCCGAGTCTCAGGACGCTATCCGTCGCCGCCGAGAGTGCCTCTCGTGCGAGCAGCGGTTCACCACCTACGAGCGGCGCGAAGAGATGCCTCTCATGGTCACGAAACGGGATGGCTCCGCCGAGCCGTTCGAGCGAGGCAAGCTCCTCAGGGGCCTCGTGGTGGCCACCGCCAAGCGAAACGTCCCGACCGACTCGCTCGAGGCCCTCATGGACGACATCGAGTCAGAGCTCCACAACTCGTTCAACTACGAGGTGGACTCGATGGTCCTGGGCGACATGGTCCTGGTTCGCCTCAAGGAACTCGACAAGGTGGCCTATATCCGGTTCGCATCGGTCTACAAGTCGTTCCAGGACCTTGATGAGTTCTACGAGGAGCTCAAGGACCTCAAGTAGACACGTGCTGAGGGGCGGCCGGTGAAGACTCCGGCCGAGTGAGGAGTGGGAGCTGCACATGGTACTCGAGCGGACCATCAATGTGATTCGCCCTGCCGAGGCGCCGGCCACGGCCGACTCCACCGACATCGCTCTCCTCGTCTCGACCACTTCGGGCCAGGAGATCGATCCGTGGGACCGCCGCAAGATCGCGGACTCCCTGGTCAAAGAGGCTGGGATCGACGCGCAGACAGCCGATGAGATCTCATCTGCTGTCGAGGACCGCATCGACGGGACCAACCTCGTGACCGTCACGACCGCCATCATCCGCGAGATGGTCGACCTCGAGCTGCTCGAGCGGGGCATGACACGCGCCCACAAGCAGCACAGCCATCTTGGTCTTCCCATGTGGGATGTCGAGCAGATCATCACCAACGCCAACAAGGAGAACTCCAACACCACTCACAACCCCGAGTCGATCAACCTCACGATCGCTGAGACGATCCTCAAGGAGTACGCGCTCAGGCGCGTGTTCACAGAAGACGTCGCCGAGGCGCACATGGTCGGGGACGTCCACCTCCACGACCTGGGGTTCATCATTCGCCCATACTGCGGTGGTCACAGTCTCGAGTACATCAAGAAGTTCGGGCTGAGCCTGCCCAACATCACATCGGTATCCAACCCCGCCAAGCACCCCGAGGTACTCATCGGCCATATGGTCAAGATGGCCTCAGCACTCCAGGGCCACTACGCGGGGGCAGTCGGCTGGGAAGCGGTCAACATCTTCTTCGCTCCGTTCCTCGTGGGCAAGAGCGAGGAAGAGCTCGATCAGCTTGCGCAGATGCTGATCTTCGAGTTCAACCAGCTCGCGGGTGCACGCGGCTCCCAGGTGGTCTTCACCGACTTCAACCTCTACTACAACATCCCGGCGCACTTCGCCGATACGCCTGCGATCGGACCAGGCGGCGTCTACACCGGCAAGACCTACAAGGACTACGAGAAGGAGGCCCAGGGCTTCGTTCGGGCCATGTTCAACGTCTACCTGCGCGGAGACGCGACGGGCAAGACGTTCGTGTTCCCCAAGCCTCTGCTTCACATCAACGAGGCCTTCTTCGAGACCCCGGGCCACGAGGATTTCATGGCGCTGGCCTGCGAGGTCGCCTCGAAGCAGGGAATCACCTACTTCGTCTTCGACCGCGGCGACGAGGTGACGGTCTCACAGTGCTGTCGGCTCAAGCTCAAGCTTCAGCAGGAGCAGCTTCAAGAGACCGCCACCCCCGAGAGAATGCGCTTCTCGGCACTCCAGAACGTGACCATCAACCTGCCGAGGATCGCATACAAAGCCAACGGGAGCGACACTGCGCTGCTCATGGAGGTCAACCGCGCGCTTGAGCTGGTGGCCAAGGCCCATGTCCAGAAGCGCGACTTCATCACCGAACTCGTCGATCTTGGCGAGACCGGACCGCTCGGCCTGCTCACACAGAACCTCGACGGAGAGCCCTACCTCAAGATGGACCGGCTCACCTATCTCGCGGGCCTTATCGGACTCAACGAGCTCGTGCAGACGCACACCGGCAAGGAACTGCATGAGTCCGACGAGGCCCTCAAGCTGGGCCTCAAGGTCATCTCCGCCATGAACCTCAAGTGCAAGGAACTCTCCGAGCGCTACGGAATCAACATGGTGCTCGAAGAGAGCCCCGCCGAGTCGGCCGGGTATCGGCTTGGCCAAGCTCGACATGAAGTACTGGCCCACGCAGACCGCTGCCGTGGCCAAGGGCGACCTCGAGGGCGATCTCTTCTACTACACGAACTCGGTCCACATCGGCGTCGATGCGGATGTCGACTACATCGACCGGGTCACCAAGCAGTCGATGTTCCACCCGCTCATCGAGGCTGGCGCCATCGTTCACGTCTGGCTTGGCGAGAGCGAGCCTGACCCTGCTGCTATCGAGTCGTTCGTGTACAAGACGTTCACGAACACCCAGTGCTCCCAGATCGCCTTCTCGCCCGAGTTCACAGTATGTGAGTCCTGTCGGCAGACCTCACGCGGGCTCACCACACAGTGTCCCGAGTGCGGATCCCTCGAGGTCTACGGCGTGACCCGGATCGTCGGCTACTTCTCAAAGATCCAGACCTGGAACAAGAGCAAGGTCGGCGAGTTGTATGACAGGGTCAGAACCGGGCTCGATGGCACAGAAACAACGAACTAGCTGCGAGAATAGGGAGGAACGGGCGTGCATATCAAGCTCTTCGTCAAGGATGACTGTCCTCGGTGCCCAGCGGCGAAGCAGGCCGTGGCCGACATCGATGATGTCCAGGTCTTCGATGTTGGAGACATCGATGGGCTGGCCGAAGCTTCCTTCTACAGTATCCTCGCGACTCCGTCGCTCGTGATCCTCGACTCCGCGGGCGACGAGGTAGAGAGCTGGCGTGGAGAGGTCCCCGACCGCGCACGAGTGCGGTCGCTGATGGCACAATGACCCCGGACGACACCGCATACGCAGCGCTCGACACGACGACCGGGAGCGTCGCTGGCTGGCTCAAGGCGGGCATGATCGACTGGGAGGGTCACCTGACGACCACCGTCTTCATCTCCGGCTGCAATCTGAGATGCCCCTACTGTCACAACCCGGACCTGCTTGTCTCTGGCGATCCTGTGGACACGGCGCCGCTCATGGCGCACCTGCACGAGAAGAGGGACTGGCTCGACGGCGTTGTGATCACTGGAGGAGAGCCCACGCTCGATCCTCACCTCTTCGAGCTGCTCGACGAGATAGCAGCGCTCTGCCTACCGGTGAAGCTCGACACCAACGGTACTCAGCCCGATACCCTCCGCAAGCTGCTCGAATCGGGCTTCATAGCGTCGGTGGCCATCGACATCAAGACCTCGCCGCAACGGTACGGCGAGATCTCTCCTGAGGGCGTGTGGGAGGCTGTCGCGGAATCCCTGCATCTTGTGCTCGGCTCTGGAGTGCCGCACGAGTTCAGAACGACCGCGTACCCTGGACTCGTCGCCGAAGAGGACCTTCTCAGTATCGCCAAGACGGCCGCTGGCGGCGATCACTTCACCATCCAGCAGTTCCGTCCCGACCGCACGCTTGCTCGCGAGGCCGGGACGACCACGCCCTACACAGCTGAACTCCTCCACGAGACCGCGGAGAGCTGCTGCGCCTTCCTTCCCACAAGGGTCAGAGGAGCGTAGATGCGACTCGAGATCAAACGCCTGGACACCGACCTCCCCATGCCTCGCTACGCCCACGAGGGCGACGCCGGGCTCGATCTCTTCGCTGCCGAGAGCTGTCACACTCGCGCCTCTCCAGCGTGTCCTAGTCCCAACCGGCATCGCGTTGGCTATTCCTGAGGGCTTCGCCGGCTTCGTGCAACCCCGCAGTGGTCTGGCCGTCAAGAAGGGGCTCTCGCTGGTCAACTCACCGGGTCTCATCGACAGCCACTATCGCGGCGAGATCAAGGTGATCGCTATCAACCTCGACGGCGAAGCCCCGATAGAGATCGCCCGAGGCGACAAGATCGCACAGCTCGTGATACAGGCCGTCGCCTCAGTCGACCTGGAAGAGGTCGCAGAGCTCAGCGAGACAGTGAGAGGGGAGGGGGGCTTTGGCAGCACAGGCGTCTAGCGCTCCCCGCCTTCGTGTCGCCGCGCTCATCACACATGAGGACTGCGTCGTACTCGTGAGGCACCGCAAGGGTGATCAGACCTACCATCTTCTTCCAGGTGGTGGTGTTGACTGGGGCGAGAGTCTTGCCGAGGCCCTGGTCCGCGAGGTCGCCGAGGAGACCGGACTCGTGGTATCACCCGGCGACATACTCTTCGTGAACGATACGATCGCGCCGGATGGGAAACGCCATGTGGTGAACATGACCTTCGCCGCCGACGTCATGAGCGGCGACATAACAGGCGACCCCGACGATGATCGGGTCGAGGCGGTCGAACTCGTGCAGCCAGAACGGCTCAAGGGCCTTGATCTGAGACCGCCGATCACAGGACCGATCCTTGCAGCGCTTGACGGCGCGCAGGCCGAAACGGTCTATGTCGGGAGTGTCTTCACGCCTGAGTAGCCCGATAGCCCCTGCGACACAGCTGTTCCTCCGGCCCCGGACTGTGTATCACGGTCCGGGGCCGTGCCTTTGCGCCGCACACGTCCTCAGTACCTCTGTAACGCTGATAATGTATCTTATGTCGTCTTGCTGGATAGGCCTCTGACCGGCCCATTCCCCTCGTGGTCGGGTATCCGGGATGCCGAGGTGACGGTTCCGCTCTCGCTCCGGGAAGGAGGCTACTCCGCTTCTGTGTCCCGGTCTGCGCCGCCGCCCGAGATGTCGCCCTCGCCGTCAGTCGCAGAATCGCCAGCATCACCGCTCGCCGAGTCCTCCGACTCATCACCCGACCGTGGAACCGGGACATCGTCGGTGAACCGCGGGCCCGCCGTCGTCAGATAGCGATCCTCGAACTCGGACTTGGTCATCGCGATCGAGATCGTCTTGGATCGCCAGCATGAGGACCCGCGCCTGATCCTCCTCCGTGAACTGAGCGATCTCATGCACGCTCTCGTCCTCGAGATGCACGGCCTCGAGTCGCCAGTCCTCCTCTTCCTCGGTCACTTCCACAGGAGGATCCCGATACAGGATGTCGTCGTGCCAATCCAGCTCTGGCTCGTCGGTGACGTCGATCCGTGTGATCCTCAACCGGTAGAACTCTGCCGCTGCTCCGATCATCTGACCCACGACATCGCCTACTTCTGTAGCTCGGTGTACTGGGCCGAAGACGACACGTAGCCCGTCTTGCCATCTGAAGTCCGCACCTTGTACCAGCCGTCCTCCGTGCTCGAGATATGCCAGTTTCGTGTCCTTGTCCAGTCCGGCGATCAGATCCGAACTCTTCGATGCCCCGGTGCGGAAGTTGAGCCCGTCGATGAGAACCACGACCGTCCCCTGAGAAGGCTCGGCGTCCGCAGCGGGCGCCGCGTCCCCCTCTCCCCCCTCGGGAGAGGCTGTGCTGTCTGCAGACGCCGTCCCCTCGACCGACGTCGTGGTCTCAACGGGTGCGGCGGTCGAGTCCTTGCTGGAGCGATACGTCCCCCAGTAGTTGAGAACGACCATGATGACGACGACGAGGAGAATGATCCCCACCGCTGCTTTGATGGCCTTCGGCCCGATGGTCGCACGCGGACTTCGTCATATGTACAGTCCCCCGCCGTACACTGCTATGTCATCCACATCATAGTATTCGAGGGCATCCTTCATGAGCTCCTCGGCCTCGTCGAACTTCGTCCCCACCGCCGTCAAGGTCCAGCTCTGAGAGCGCCAGAAGGATCTCGTCGTCGGAGTCTCCCTCTGCGACACGTCCAGCCTCGCGAGCCAGTGACTCTGCGACATCGGCCAGGGAGTCAGCGGTCGGGATGAGTCTCTTGGGCATCGGCGCGGTACGGAGTTCGTCTTCAAGGAGGGTGCAGCGCTGATACTCCTCGACGAGCGCCCTGCGATCGACGGAGTCAGGGTCCGATGCGAACTCGAGCAGGGCTTCCTCGGGTTCGTCGGCGAGATGACGAAGAACCGCCTCGAGGGTCCGCCGGGAAGCGGCCAGGCTCTCCTGCCTGCCCACAAGCCGAACGAGATACCTGCGAGAGTAGCGGTACCACGACCAGCGCCAGATGAAGTAGCCAGCAACGCCGAGAAGGGCGATCACCGCTATCGCGATGAGCACCCAGACCCATATCGGCATCGTGGTCACGCTCTATCCGCACCCCCAGAGACGGTGTGGCATCAACGCTCAGCACCCTTCCCGCTGGTCCAAGACCTGCTGCGCCTTGCCCGCGGTACGCTCGATCGAACCGGGCTCAACGAGGGTGACCTTCACGTGAAGCCCGATGACGCCGTGCAGACGCTCGGCGACGTGCTTCGTGAAGTTCACCATATCAGCCATGATATCGGAAAAGACCTCCTCGGCGACCTCGATACGGACCTCCATGTCGTCGAGGCCGTGCTTGCGGTCGACGACGATCAGGTAGTGTGGTCGCACGCCTTCGATCTTGTAGAGGACATCCTCGATCTGGCTCGGGAAGACGTTCACGCCGCGAATGATGAGCATGTCGTCCGAGCGCTGGCGCACCTTCTCCATCCGCGCGAGGGTACGTCCGCACTCGCACTGCTCGTAGTCGAGACGCGTGATGTCCCGTGTCCGGTAGCGCAGGACGGGGAATGCCTCCTTGGTGAGCGGAGTGATGACGAGCTCGCCCTCCGCGCCGGCGCGGCAGCGGTCTCGGATGTCTCAGGATCGACGATCTCGGCGTAGAAGTGGTCCTCGTTGATGTGCAGACCGCAGCGGCACTCGCACTCGCCCGATACACCCGGTCCCATGACCTCGGAGAGCCCGTAGTTGTCCGTGGCGATGATGCCTAGCTTCGACTCGATCTCGTCCCGCGCCGCCTCGCTGCACGGCTCGGCACCGAACAGACCCAGCCGCAACGGCAGGGACTTGAAGATCGACGCCCGCCGCTCTCGGCCACCTCGGCGATGTAGAGCGCGTAGGAAGGCGTGGAGACGAGCACCGTGGTCCCGAAGTCCTGCATCATCATCAGGTGGCGCTCGGTGTTGCCCGCCGAGGCGGGTATCACGGTCGCTCCGACCCGCTCGAGACCGTAGTGCATGCCGAAGCCGCCGGTGAACATCCCGTACCCGAACGCCATCTGTGCGCGGTCGGTGTGCACGACGCCGGCGGCGGCCGCAACGCGCGCCGTCAGCTCGGTCCATGTGGCGATGTCGCCCTTGGTGTAGCCCACGACGACCGGCTTGCCGGTCGTCCCCGAGGACGAGTGGATGCGCACCACATCGTCCATGTCCACGGCGAACAGCCCGAAGGGATACGTGTCGCGAAGCGTCGCCTTGTCCGTGAACGGCAGCTTGGCGACATCCTCGAGTGACTTGATGTCCTTCGGCCGCACTCCCCTCTCGTCGAGGGCAGCCCGGTAGTGGGAGACGTTGTCATACACCCACGCCACGGTCGACTGCAGCTCGCCGAAGCTGCAGTTCGGCCAGTGCGGCGCGTGACATCGTCTCGTATTCGCTGTTCCAGATCGGCATCGGTGGTGTTCCTCCCTTATGCCTCGTCCCCAGGTACTGCAGGGCCTTCGTCTCGCATCGGATCGACCGGCTCTGTCGCCGGCTCACCTCTCTGTGTGCCTTGCCAGCCGCCCAGGTAGATCAGGCGCACATCATCGTTGGCCAGCAGCTCCTCTGAGCTGCCCGAAAGCACGATCTCGCCCGTACGTAGCACGTACCCTCTGTCAGCATGCTTGAGCGCGACCCTCGCGTCCTGCTCGACCAGCAGGATCGTCAAGCCCGAGCTCGCGCAGCCATCGAAGCACGCCGAAGATCTCCTGGATGACCTTGGGCGCGAGACCCAGACTGGGCTCGTCGAGCACGAGAACATCTGGTGCGGGCATGAGGCCGCGGGCGATCGCGAGCATCTGCTGCTCACCGCCGGACAGGGTGGCGGCCGGCTGCAGCTCGCCGCTCGGCCAGAACGGGGAACAGCTCGTGCACGAGGTCCAATCGCTCGCTCAGCTTGCTTCTGTCGAGCACGTCCGGCCGCATACGTCCCAAGTTCGAGGTTCTCTCGAACGGTCATGTCGCCAAAGAGACGCCGGCCCTCGGGAACGAGCGAGAGACCCTGGCCCACCAGCTTCTCGGCCGGCATGCTCCGCCGATCTCCTCGCCCTTGAGTCGAATCGAACCCGACCACGGAGGCAGAAGGCCGGCCACGCACGACAGCAGCGTGGACTTCCCAGCACCGTTCGCGCCGATCAGGGTCACGACCTCGCCCTCCCCCACCTCGATCGAGACGTCGCGCAATACCTCGACACGGCCGTAGCCGGTCGTCAGATGCGCGACCTCGAGTATGTTTCTGCGCGGCTCAGGCATCGGGCTCTCCCAGGTACGCCTCGATCACTGCGGGGTCCTTCTGGATGAGCCGAGGCGGGCCCTCGGCGATCTTGCGCCCCTCGTTGAGGACGACGATCTCGTCGCTGACCTCCATGACGAGTCCCATGTCGTGTTCGACCACGACCAGGGTCACCCCACCATCGCGGATCCTGTACAGCGCCTCGGCCAGCTTGCGCGTCTCGACTGTGTTCAGGCCAGCGGCCGGCTCATCGAGCAGCATGAGGCGAGGCTCCGTGGCCATGGCGCGAGCGATCTCGAGCAGGCGCCGGTGTCCGTGGGGCAGGTCCGCTGCCTGCGTGCCGGCATCGTCCTCGAGTCCCACGAGTCGCAGCAGTCGCAACGCCGTCTTCGTGCGACCGGCGCTCCTCCTTGAGCGTCCGAAGGCAGCCGGAGTGAAGCCGCGATCATACCCGTCTTCGTCCTTGGGTACATGCCAACGAGCACGTTGTCGATCGCTGTCATCTCGTCGAACAGCTGTGTGTTCTGGAACGTTCGGGCGACACCCAGCTTCACGATCTTGTGCGGCTTCAGATCGCCCAGGTCATCACCGTCGAACGAGATCGCTCCCTCATCGGCGCGCTCGTAGGCCGTGAGCACGTTGAAGAGGGTGCTCTTCCCCGCTCCGTTCGGGCCGATGATCGCCTTGATCATGCCGTCATGCACATCGAAGCTCACGTCATCGACGGCGGTGAGTCCGCCAAACCTCTTGGTCACGTCGCGCACGTGCAACAAGCTCATGCCGTCTCACCGCCCTCGGCGGGCTCAGGCACACGTCGCCTGATGCGGCGCAGCAGTCCCGCGATGCCATCCGGAGCGAACAGCATCACCAAGATGATCGTGAGGCCGTAGATGTCGGCTTCCCACTCCTGGAAGAAGGTCGCGACCGATTCCGGCATGCCCGGAACCAGCGCATCGAGGTACGGGAGCAGTGTGAGCAGCACTGCAGCGATGACCGGCCCCGCAAGCGAGCTCGTACCACCGAGCACCGTCATCGCCACGAGCAGGACCGAGATGTGCAGCGTGAAGAGCGATGGTGAGATGAAGCCGACCAGATGCGCGTAGAGAGCGCCGGCCACACCAGCGAACATCGCTGAGATCACGAACACGCCCACCTTGATGCGGACGATATCCACACCGCACGCCTGAGCGCCCAGCTCCGAGCCGTGTAGCGCTCGCATCGCTCGCCCAGGGCGCATCCTCACCATGTTGTAGACGAGCAGCGAGCACGACCAGCGCAATACCCCATACGAGCCAGTAGTTGAGCTGCGGAGTGTTGAACTCGAACCCGAAGACCGAGGGCCAGGGAATGCCGCCGAAGCCATCCACGCCGCCGGTGAGAGGCTCTGCCTCGACGAAGAAGATGAACATGATCTCGCCGAATGCCAGTGTGGCCATCGCCAGGTAGTGTCCCTTGAGGCGCAGACTCGGAAGTGCGAGCAGAAGACCGCCGATGCCGGCCAGGGACGCGCCCAGGGTCACACCGGCAAGCCATGGCCATCCCAGCTCGACGGTCACATACGCGGACGTGTAGGCCCCTATGCCGAGGAATGCCGCGTGGCCCAGCGATATCTGTCCCGCGTACCCGAAGAGTATGGAGAGTCCGATGACGGTGATGGCGTTGATCCCAGCGAACGTCAGCACCTTGATGACGAAGCGGTCATCGATCACCAGCGGTGCACCCATGACGACGAGCGCCGTGACCAGCATCGAGATGTACCTGGTCCGGGTCGCCATCTAGACCTTCTCCTTGGAGCGGCGGCCCATCAGGCCCTGAGGTCTCACGAACAGAACCGCGAGAAGCACTATCAGGGCGACAGCATCCTTGAAGGTGGAGGAGATGAACGCGACGGAGAGGCTCTCGATCACGCCAAGGAGCAGACCGCCGACCACCGCCGCGATGGGGTTGCCCAGACCGCCCAGGATGGCGGCAGTGAAGCCCTTGACGGCGACGGATGAGCCCGCGTTGAACGCCGTCTGGGTCAGCGGCGCGACGGCGACACCGGCGAGAGCACCCAGCATGGCAGCCAGGGCGAACGATGCGGTCACCATGCGCTGAGCTGAGATCCCCACCAGACGGGCACCCGTGCGGTCGATGGCACACGCGCGCATCGCTTTGCCGAACATCGTGCGGCGGTAGAGGATCGTGAGGGCTACGACTGCGACCGCAGTGATACCCCAGATCCACAGAGTCTGTCGCTCGACCGTTGCTCCGGCGACGACGATGGAAGGTCCCTCGGTGAACGCCCTCAAGGGCAGCTCGTCTGAGCCCATGCCGTGGCGTGCAAGCGACTGCAAGAGGATGGAGCCCCCCACAGTGATGATGATCAGAGCGAGTGGATCGCCATCCTTTCGGGGTCGTATCGCCAACAGCTCGAAGATGATCCCCACCATGGTCGTGAGCGCGACACCGAGGATTGCAGCCGGAAGCAGCGGAGCGCCGAGGCCATTGAGCACAAGGACGGTGAACATGCCGCCAAGCATGTAGAACTCGCCCTGAGCGAAGTTGATCACGCCGGTGGAGGCGAACACTATCGTGAAGCCGAGTGCCAAGAGCGCATATATGGAGCCGTTCTTGAGCCCGGCAACGAGGAACTGCAGGAGTTCTGAAGCTCCTATCTCCACGCGCGCTCATGCCTCCTCAGGAATCGGCTCACGTCCACTAGCACACAGCGGGCCGCCCCCTGTCACCCAAGGAGCGCCCCGTCATGTGCTAGCGCGGCCTCTGGGCGGGGTGTCGCCACCCCGCCCAGGACCGCACGGTAGTACAGGCTACTCGACGAGCATCCACTCGCCGCCGCTGACCTCGTAGAGCACGAGGTCGTACTCGGTCAGACCGTTGTGGTCCTCTGCCGAGAATGTGAAGGTGCCGCCGATCGCAACGAGGCCACTCGTGCCCTCGATCGCGTCACGCAGCTCCTCTGGAGTGAAGTCCTCGTCAAGCGTCTTCGCCGCTTCTACGATGATATGGATCGCGTCGTAGGCATGACCAGCGAACGTGCTGGGAGCCTCACCGAACTCCGCTGTGTAGCGATCGATGAAGTCCGTGGCCACTTCGTAGCCCTCGGTGCCCTCACCGTACGCCTCGGGCAGCAGGACCTTGCCTGCCGGGAAGATGAAGCCCTCGGCGGCCTCTCCTGCGCCGTCGATGAGCTCCATGCGAGCGTTGCCGTGGCTGCCGTAGATGGGAAGGTCCATCTGCAGCTGATCGGCGTTCTGGAGAATGGTCGCCGCCTCAGAACCGGCGGTCCACATGACGACCGCCTCGGCGTCGGTGCCCTTGATCTTCGTGAGCTGAGCGCTCATGTCGGTGTCACCAGCGTTGAACGTCTCGTTCGCCACGATCTCGATACCGTAGTCGGCCGTGGCCCCCTCGATGACAGCAACGCCATCCTTGCCGAACCCGCCGGAGTCACTGATGAGTCCGACCTTCGTCACACCCTGCTCCTGCAGATAGCTCCAGCAGGAACGGGACGACGAGCGTGTTCGACCACGGCGTCTGGAAGACGAGCGGATCGAAGTCGCCGGTGATGACCGTTCCGCCACCCAGAGAGACCTGCGGGATCATCGCGCGGTTGATGTCGCCGCGCATCGCCATCGTCTGACCGGTGCCGGTCGCGCCGATGATCGCAAGGACCTCGTCCTGCTCGATGAGCTTCGTCGTCGCGGAGACTGCCTGTGCCTCGTCGGTCGCGTCGTCCTCGATGATGACCTCGATGGGACGGCCGTTGATGCCGCCAGCAGCGTTGATGGCAGCGACCTCCATCTCGAGTGCGTTCTTCTCCGGTTCACCCAAACCCGCGTACGGCCCCGAGAGGGACAGTACCGCCCCGATGCGGTAGGGGTCTCCCGTCGCCTCCATCGTCTCTTCCGTCGCTTCGTCGTCACCCCCGCCGCTGTCCGTAGAGCATCCTACGAGCGGCATGACGGCGAAGCGCCATGACGAGTGCCAAGATGAGCGCCAAGTAACGGCTTGATGCTCTCATGACTTCCCTACCTCCTTCTCTGTGTCGGCCACGTGGCCGACATTTCGGTCGCCGACCCTAGAGTCCGGCGATCTCTTCTTGCGACACAAGCTGGACTGGCTGGTCGGCCAGCAGCTGCAACGCCCTGTCAGCGTCTCCCACGTTGATGACCACATACGTGGAGACAAGGGAATACACGTACTCGATGTTCACGCCGGCATCCGAGACGACCTTGAGCACGTTGGCAAGGCTGCCCGGTGTGTCGGGGAGCTTGATGCAGATGACTTCGCTCTCCTTGACCGTGAAGCCTGCCTCGCTCAGCACGGCGTGCCCCTTGACCGGATCATCAACGATCAGACGAAGGATCCCGTACTCGGCGGTGTCGGAGACCGAGAAACCGCGGATGTTGACGTCCCTGGTGCCGAGGGTCTCGGTGACCTCGCTCACGCGACCGGTCTTGTTCTCGATGAACACCGATAGCTGGTGGACCTTCATCGCATGCACTCCCCCTCCAGGCAGGCCTCGCGCCCGAGTTCGAACGCGCGCAGGTTCGCCTCTACGGTCTTTGGCGGAACGCGTCGCGCTGATCACGTCCCGCCAGATCTCTTCACCGAACTCGAGCCCTGTCGACAGCGCCCCCATGAGCACGATGTTGGCTGACTTGGGACTACCAGCCTCGCACGCAAGCGCATCGGCATCAATGAGTATCGCGCGTTCTTCGGCCAGACACGTCTCGAGATCTTCAGGCATCTGCGCGGTGCCGATAAGAACCGGCAGCGGTTCGATGACCCGCGTGTTGACCATCAGACGCCCGTCAGGACGCAGCATGTGCACGCTCCTGGCCGCCTCCAGCATCTCGAACGAGACGAGATGGTCGGCGGCACCGGGGTCGACGATGGGCGCGAAGACCTCCTCGCCGAAGCGCACGGTGGTGATCGACCGAACCACCTCGCTGCGCCATGCCGTGCACCTCGGAGAGCTTCACGTCGTAGTCCGCGGCGGCCGCGACCTTGGCCAGAACGTCGGCGGCGAGAATCGTCCCCTGCCCGCCGACACCAGCCAGCATGACGGTCACCACACTCATGACCGGCTCCCTATGTCGCAGGCCGGCCCGGTCTCCTGGATCGCATCGAACTTGCAGACCTGCACGCAATCACCACAGCCGACGCACAGACTCACGTCGATCTGAGCAATGCCGTCTTCTCCGGTCCCGATCGCGGGACAGCCGAGGCGAACGCAGACGCCACACGCCGTGCACGCTTCTTCGTCGACTGCGACAAGCGGTCCCATCTGCCCCACGAGCAGCGCGCACGGGCTCTTGAACACCACGACGGAGAGGTCCTCGCGAGCCGTCTCCTCGCGCAGTACGCGCTCGGTCTCGGCCAGATCGTGCGGGTCGGCCTCGACCACGTGGGCGATTCCGAGCGAGGCGCAGAGCGCCTTCACGTCGATCTCGACGCTCTCCTCCCCCATGAGGGTGCGACCCATCATGGGATTGCCCTGGTGCCCGGTCATGGCGGTGATCCGGTTGTCGAGGATCACGATCGTCCCGCTGCCGGAGTTGTAGGTCATATTCGCAAGTCCGGTGATCCCGCTGTGCGCGAACGTCGAGTCGCCGATGATGCCCACGACGGGTCGCTCGCTCTTGACGCCCGCGAGCGTCATGCCGTGAGCCATGCCGATGCTCGCGCCCATGCACACGCAGCTGTCCATGGCTTGCAGAGGAGGTGTGGCGCCCAGCGTGTAGCAGCCGATGTCCCCGGTCACGATCGCCTTCATGCGGCGGAGCTGGTAGAACACGCCTCTGTGAGGACATCCCGGGCACATGAGCGGGGGTCTCGGAGGCAGTGCCTCGACGGCGCTGCGGAGATCCTCGTTCTCATGTCCGAACGCACTGGCGACGGCACCAGGAGACAGCTCGCCGACGGACGGCAGGTCGTTGGGATGACACGCGTCGATCCCAAGTGCGTGGACCGCGTCGAGCAGGTAGGTGTCCGCCTCCTCGACGACGAAGACCCTGTCGCACGCAGACGCGAAGTCGAGCAGAGCACGCCACGGCAGCGGCCACGACACGCCGAGCTTGAACACCGATGCCTCCGGCTCGGCCTCGCGCACGTACTGGTAGGAGACCCCCGAGGTGATGATGCCGACCTCTGTCGACCGCATCTCGACACGGTTGAGAGGCGTGCCCTCGGCCATCTCGAGCAGTGCTCCGACCCGCTCGTCGAGTGAGAGTCGTCGCATGCGGGCGTTGGAGGGCAGCATCAGCCACTTCGAAGGCTCGCTCTCGTACTCGGGCAAGGAGCGCTCCATGCGCGTCTCCTCGAACGACACGAGGCCCTTTGAGTGGGAAATCCGGGTCGTGGAGCGCACGATCACGGGCACGTCATACTCCTCAGAGATCTCGAAAGCGGCGAGAGTGAACGCGCGCGCCTCCGCGCTGTCTGAGGGCTCGAGGACCGGCACGCGGGCAAAGGGACCCCAGTTGCGCGAGTCCTGCTCGTTCTGGGATGAGTGCATGCCGGGATCGTCAGCGACGAGCAACACCATTCCGCCTCGAACACCGGTGTATGCGAGCGTGAACAGGGGATCTGCCGCGACGTTGGCTCCCACGTGCTTCATGGTGACGAGAGTCCGTGCGCCAGCCATGCTCACGCCGGCTGCGACCTCGAGAGCGACCTTCTCGTTGGGAGCCCACTCCGCGCGGATGCCGGGGAGCCTAGCGAACGCCTCCAGGGTCTCCGTGGATGGCGTGCCTGGATAGCCGACGCCTACAGCGGCACCAGCCTCCCATGCGCCACGCGCGACCGCCTCGTTCCCGGAGAGCAGTTCTGTAGCCACTCGTCCCCTTCGGCATCGCCGAGCAACCTGTGCGGAATTCCACGAATGATACCACAGGAAATACCCCTGCGACGTGCGCAAACCCCCGAGAGGCATGCATGAGGACGCGTATGGCGAGAGGTTCTACACGGTAGGTGAGTCGGGCATGCGCTCGGAGCGGGCTAGAAGCGCGATGCCCCCACATAGTCGCCCTTGCTCGAGATTCGTCCCGTGAGTGAGTCGACGCGGACCTTCTGCCCCGCTGAAGGAGCATGGAGGAAGTCACCGCCGCCAACGTAGATGCCGACATGATGCACCCGCCCCGGATCGGCCTGATAGCCGAAGAAGACCAGGTCACCAGGGACGAGAAGGTCGAGCCTGTCTGGCGGGACGTGTGCGCCGGCCTGGAACTGCGAGCGGCTGGTACGAGGGATCAGGATGCCGATCTCGCGGTAGACGTACTGGGTGAGCCCGCTGCAGTCGAAGCCGCTGGGGGTCGTCCCACCCCACACGTACGGGACCCCGACGTACTTGAGACCCACCTGCACGGCCTCCGGGTGTCCCGCGCCGAGCGCCCCGCCGTCGTAGGAGCGGCCGCCGCTGCTGGAGACGCTGTTCGCAGCGGCACGGGCTGCCGCCGCCGCAGCTTGACGAGCCCTCTCGGCGGCCAGGGCTTCCTGACGTTTCTGCTCCTCTTTGATGAGCTTGGCGACTTCGGAGTTGAGGCCCGCGACGAACGACCTCTGCGCCGAGAGCGCCTTCTCGACCTCTTGGCGCTTGCTTTCGGCCCGATCTCGCAAGCTGACGAGCTCGGCTTCCCTGCGCTCGACGGCCTCCTTCGCCTTGTTCACAGCCTCGCGCGCATCCTTGACCGTTATGACCAGGGTCGCGTCGCTCACGTTGAGCCGGCGCAGGAACTCCATGCGGGTGATGAAGTCCTCGAACGAGTTCGTGTCGAGCAGCACCTCGAGCATGCCGACGCCACCGTTGCGGTAGATCCCTGCGGCGCGCTTCTCGAGGATGTCGTTCGCTGTGACCAGGGCGGAGTCAGCATCCGCGAGATCCTGACGAGAACTCTCGAGGTCGGCACGGGTCTGCTGGAGCTCCTCATCGATAGCGAGGTACTCCTCGCTTCGCAGCTCGAGCTGCGCCTGGAGCTCGTCGAGCTCCTCCTGGGCAGCGAGCGCCTCTTCCTTCTTGGCCTCGATCTCAGGCGTGGAAGGTGCGGCGTAGGCGAGAGAAGGAGTCGCCAAGATGAGCGCGGCCAATGATCGCGACCGCCGCGGTCCGCCGAAACGTGTCCGACAAACTGAGTCGCACACTACCTCCTGCTGCGTCTTCTGGTGCGTTCGAGGTCAAGGCGCCTGTGAGCGCGCCCACGACTCGCGTCCATGATATCATACGAAGCCGGTGTCTTGCCTGGTAGGACGGGTTGTCAGGCAGCAGAATCCGGGAGAGTTGACCTACTATGGGACGCGGCTGGCTCACGACGCTCACACTGGCCTTCCTCGCCCTCACGGTGATGGCGGGGTCGAGCGCCGCTGCCCCCTCCTCAACCGAGACGTCCCCCGCGCTCGAAGCCGCCACCGACCGGGCCATCGAGCTCGAACGCATCGTCGAAGAGCATCGCGCCGACATGATCGCGCTCGAGGAGCGCATCGATGTCACCAACCTTCGCATCTATCAACAGCAGGATGAGCTCGCCGATGCCCGTGCTCGAATGGCCGAGGCCAGAGACCTCTTCGAGACTCGCATCATCCGGATGTACAAGTCGGCAAACAACAACAGCATGGCCATCCTGCTGACCTCAGAGTCTGTATCGGACTTCTACGCACGGGCCTTGATGCTCACGCGCATTGCCAGGCAGGACCGTGACGCACTGTCCGGTGCTGCGGTAGCCGCATCCGAGGCCGAGTACCAGGCAGCCTATCTGGACGATCTTCGCGCCCAAGACATCGCCTTGCGCCGAGAGATGGAGAATCGCGCATCGCAGCTCCAAGAGGCCCTCGTTGAGCAGAAAGCCCTGGTAGATCGCCTGACAGAGGAGGAACGCAAGCGACTCGAAGCAGAACGGGCCGCGGCTGCGGCTGCACGCGAGGAGTGGCGCGCGAGCTCCGTTCCCCTCGGCGAGTCGGTGCCTCTGAAGACCGCCACGGTCGATCCCTATGCCGACCGCAGCTATCTCGTGCCGGAGTACCAGCCCGCGCGCTACGCCACGACCGGGCGCACCATGGTCGCCGTCTGTTCGTGGTACGGCAACGAGTTCCACGGCCGGCCGACGGCGTCAGGCCAGATCTTCAACGAGGAGGATCTGACGTGCGCCTCGAAGACGCTGCCGTTCGGCACGCGGCTGGCACTCACGCAGACAGGACAGGCGCATCATCGTCGTCGTCAACGATCGAGGCCCGTTCATCGCTGGCCGAGACCTCGACCTGTCGAAGGCGGCCGCGCGCGAACTCGGCTTCTCCGGTGTGGAGCCGTACACGTGGAGTTCGTCGAGGTCGCCGAGTAGCCCCTCGGGCAACCCCGCCTCCTGCGCAGACTTCCTGACGTCAGTCGACGTGGATCAGTGAGACGACCTTGGAGTCGCCGAGCTTCTCGCGGCCACCAAGGAAGTCGAGCTCGATCAGGAACGCGAACCCGGCGAGCTCTGCTCCGGTGATCGTCGCAAGCTGAGCCTTGGCAGCGGCCGTGCCGCCTGTCGCAAGCACGTCGTCGACGATGAGGACGACGTCGTCCTCGGTGATGGCGTCCATGTGCATCTCAAGCGAGTCGGTGCCGTACTCGAGCGCGTACTCGGCCTTGGTCGTCTTCCAGGGCAGCTTGCCGGGCTTGCGCGCGGGAATGAACCCCGCGCCCAGCGTGTAGGCCAGCGCCCCACCGAAGATGAAGCCGCGGGCCTCGGCACCGAGGACCTTGGTCACGCCGATGCCGGCGTACTGCTCGGCCAGGACGTCGACGGCCTGCTTGAAGGCGTCGGGGTCGGCCAGGAGCGGCGTGATGTCCTTGAACATGATTCCCTCTTTCGGGAAGTCCGGGATGTCACGGATGTAGGTCGCTGAGGTCCACTGCGTCCTCCTCGGTTCGGTCGTGCCGTAGCTGTCCGTCACACGGAGCGCATGAGCGCGTCCAGTTGTTGCCTCGTGTCCCAAGAACGACGAGCTTGTCACTCGCGCTCATCACGGTGTCGGCCGGAGGGTTGGTGTTGATGCGGCCGTCCTGCCCCTTGATGGCCAGCACGTAGGCACCCGTCGCATCGCGAACGCTGCGCCTCCCTGATCGTCTTGCCCGCGAATGCGGAGCTCGGGTCTGAGCGCGACCTCCTGGAGCCGGAACTCGACGTCATCGCCGTGAGTGACGAGATCGAGGATAGTCGGAGACGACCGGGTGCAGCACCATGGTCGCCATCCTGCGGCCGGAGACCTCGTTTGGCGTGATGACCCTGTTGGCCCCGGCTTGCCTGAGTCGCTCCTCGTTGGACTCATGTGTCGACCGGGCGACGATGAACAGCTCCGGGTTGAGCGCCCGCGAGGTGAACGTGACGAAGAGGTTGTCTGCATCGGTGTCGAGGGTCGAGACGAGGCTTCTGGCCCTCTCGATCCCGGCCGCGATCAGCGTGTCCTGGTCGGTGGCATCGCCGTCGAGTATCGGCCAGTCGTTCTCGATCGGCCAGCTCGATGGCTTCCTTGTCCTTGTCGATGATGATGAACGGGACGCCTTCGTCGGCGAGACTGCGAACGACCACGAGCCCGACTCGGCCCATCCCGGCGACGATGTGATGGTCATGCAGCGACTCCATCGAGCTTCCTCATGCGACGGCCCTCCACGAACTCTCTCCAGTGTCCCTCGAAGACGAAGTCCACGACGGTACCCACGAACAGGAACATCGCGCCGAACCCGGCGAAGATGACGACCATCGTGAAGATCCGGCCCGCCGTGAGCTGAGCGGCTGGACCTCGCGCGTAGCCCACGGTGGCGACGGTGATCACGGTCATGTAGAGCGCGTCGAGCAGCGACCAGCGCTTCGATGAGCATGTAGCCGACCGTTCCCGTCACGAGCACTGCCACCGAGAACGCTGAGCGCGAAGACCAGCCGACGGTACATCAGACGAGCTCCTCCTCATGCGAGGGTGGCGATGTAGGGCAGGTTGCGGTAGCGCCCGGCAAGATCGAGACCGTACCCGACGACGAACCTATCCGGGTATCTCGAATCCCCGGTACGCGATGGGCAGATCGACGATCCGCCTGACGTCCTTGTCGAGCAGCGCGCAGACCTCCAGCGACTTCGGGCCCGCGCGAGCGTAGCGTCGACAGCACGTAGTTCAGCGTGAGTCCCGTGTCGATGATGTCCTCCACAACGAGCACGGAGGCCCCCTCGATCGAGTCGTCGAGATCCTTGGTGATCCGCACGGCCCCGGGAGCTCCGCCTTGGTACGAGGAGACGGCCATGAAGTCGAGCTGAACGGGCAGCTCGACGGCGCGACACAGGTCGGCCAGGAACATGAGTCCGCCCTTGAGGACCGTGACCAGCCGCAGTCCTCGCCCTGCGTAGTCGCGTGCGATCTCCGCGCCGAGCCGGGCGACGCCTGCCTGCAACCGCGCTTCCTCGATGAGGACACCGTCGCACGAGCTCTCGATGCGACCGAGGGTGCAGCCATCAGCCTCTGCCGTCCTCGTCAGGGGCCGCCGTGAGTCCGCCGCCCTGCCTGACGGTCCCTCTCCTCGACCGGTATGCCGAACTTGAGCAGCAGGTTGCGGAAGTCCTTCTGGTAGAAGATCTTCACGTTGATCTCCGGGATGGAGCTCCTTGAGCCGACGGACCTTGCGGTTCTTCTTGGTCACGAGCTTCTGACTCATCGTCGTCAGCTCGATGTAGAGCTCGAAGTCGGGCAGATAGAAGTCGGGTGTGAAGGATGCGATGACCTTGCCCTCGCCATCCCACTCGATCGGGAACGTCGTCGGCTCGTACTCCCACCGAATCCGATAGAAGTCCAGGATCTCAGCGGCCACTCTCTCGCTCGGGTGGGCGAAGTCGATCCCATCGAGGCGGGAGCCGCTCTCGGCGTGGTCGTTGGATGCAGGCTGTGTCATTGGCCTCCTATGAGAGGTCCTCGAAGGTCGCGCCCAGGGCCCGCCGCAGCAGGTGGGTCTTCAGGTCCGACGTCAGTCGCGTCAGCTCGGCCAGCGTGTCCAGCAGCTTCTGTCGAGTCTCCGGTGTCCGATGGCGGAACGCAGGCATGAGTATCTGGGAGAACAGGGCGGCCTCGCGCTCCGCGGACGTCTCGTACATGCGAAGATGCCGGGGCTCGACGCCGAATCTCCGGAGATCCCAGCACGCGTGCGCCACCGAGATGTCATCCCCACCCAGCATGCGGGTCCCGTCCTCGTCCTCAAGCGTGACGAGCCCGAACTCCACAAGCTCATCGATGAACGAAGCGGGCAGGCCGAGTGCCGCCGGCACGTCATCGATCGGGATCGACTCGGCCTCGTCGAGGGGAAGAGGGACTGCCTCGGGAGCATCGCCGCTACCTCGAAGCTCGGGGGGCATCTTGCCCCGGTCGATATCCTCGAGCTTCTCGGCGATCACCGCAAGCGGCAGGAAGTGCTCCTTCTGGAGACGCAGGATCAGCTCGATGCGAGCCAGATCGGCCTGGGTGAACTTGCGGTAGCCGCCCGGCGTCCTCTCCGGCGTGACCAGACCCTCTTCCTCGAGGAAGCGGATCTTCGAGATCGAGAGACCGGGGTAGGTGTTCGAGAGACGCTCCACGACCTCGCCGATGGTCATGTAGTCGCGAGGTGTCAAGCGATCTCGCCTCCGGCGAGGAACACCATCTGGAACGTCCCGAGCTGCACCGCATCCCCCGGCGCGAGAACAGCCTCGGCCACACATGATCCGTTCACGTAGGTGCCATTGAGCGAGCGCGTGTCCTTGATCGCGACGGTGTCCCCGCTGCGCGAGACGATCGCGTGACTGCGCGAGACCGTCACGTCGTTGAGGAAGATGTCGCTGTCGGGATCCCGGCCGATGGTGAGCTGTTCCCGGTCGATGTAGAAGCGCTCCCCGACCTCCGGACCCTTGCGTACGACGAGCACGGGGCCCTCGACGGTCTCCTCGGCCGATGCGACCGCTCCGTCGGCTTCGCCGACCGGGTCGAACGACTGGGTCGCGCCCTCAAGACGAAGTCCGCACTCGGGACAGTGCTCGACTCCATCCTGGACTCGCATGCCGCACTTGGGACAGTCCGTCATAGCACGCTCTCTCGAACTGGCGACGCTCGAGTCGCCGCTAGTCTGTGAACCCGAACTCCCTGTTCTGAAAGGAGGATGCGATCTGCTCCTCGAGTGCCTCGACGACCTCGGGGTTCTCCAGGACGCGGGCAAGCCGTTCCTCGCTCAGGCGGTTCTTGACGTACGGGTCTGCCAGGGCATCCGAGAGCCTGCGGCCGTTGTGAACCTCACGGATCACGTACTCCACGACGCGCTCTTCCACAGCGTCGGTCGCCAGCTCGTCCATGAACGCCTGAAGCTTGTCGCTGATTCCCACTCTGCCTCCTTGCGAGATGTCCCTGACAGTCTGTTTGGCCAGCTACTCGGCTACATCCACGTCGGAGACGCCCCGCAGATCGCTTCGCGAGGATATCGATAAGACGGTTCACATCACCTGGCTGGATGACGTCCTCGCCTGCCTCGCGCTGCGCCTTGAGCCGACCTACCAGCTCGGCCCGCAGGATGTCGATCTTGCCGTGCAGGACCCGTCTGCGATACGAGATGCGCTGCTCCTCTTCGTGCAGCTCGTTGAGCATCTCTCTGAGCTCCTCGTTGGACTTGTCCCCGAGGTTGAGGAGTGTGTCGTCCATCGTGCCATCGTGGTCGGGCATGTCCCCTCCACTCTGCATAGCGTCTGACCACCACGATTGTATCAGACGAGACTGACATCGAACCTGGACCTTCACCTTGCCTTGACCCCTACGAGAAGCCATCGCCGGCCGAGGCGACCTCATACTCGGAGACGAGCTCCTCGGCCATGCGCCGCTCGGCGTCTGAGAGCGCGCCTGGGAGGGCCCGGAAGCCGAGTGCGCGCGAGAAGCCTGCGACCACGGCCTGGGTCACCAGATCTCGCCCGGGAGCGTCTTGGAGCAGATCGGCGAGGGTCGCGGTCGTGCGCCGCAGTTGGTCGCGCTCATCGTCGCCAAGACCGAACACCTCGCGCTCCCGCTCCAGGTCGCGCGTCTGCGTGAACGAGCCATGCTGCAGGCACGTCTCCCCGTGCCAGACCTGTGCGCTGCCTGAGAGCTTCGCGATGCCGACAGAGACATCGGCAGCTGTGGCGTGGAGATAGCACGCCGAGGCGTGGCGCTCTCCTCTGTCTCGAGCCGTCAGCTCCGCACCCACGCCAAGCTCACGATATGCCTCCACGATGCCGGCGCACAGATAGCGATAGCTTGCAGAGACGCCCGACGGCACGCCATCCGAGGTCGAAGCCACAACAGCGTAGGTCACCTCGTCGTCGTGGATGACTCCGCGGCCACCGGTCGGCCGTCTCGCGACATCGAGTCCGGCGTCTACGCAGCGATCGAGCAGCCCCGGCTCGGCCTCCTGGAAGCGACCGAGCGTGAGTGTCGGCCGACTCCACCCGTACAGCCGGAGTGTCGGCGGAGCCTCGCCCGACTCCCGCGCGAGTTGGATCGAGCGATCAACGGCCATGTTCCAGGCACCGTCGGCCGAGTCATCGAAGAGGATCCGCCATGACTCAGCCACAAGCCTGCTCCGCACACGGGTGAGTAACACGTATGTGGACCGTCGTCGCGATGTGGCTGGCCTCGCGCAGCACAGGACTGCGCTGCTCACGCGTGACCGGGACGAGCGACATGAGACCCTAGGCCTCTTCGTTCACGAATGCCTCGTAGTCCTCAGCGGCTAGCATCGCCTCGAGCTCAGACGTGTCGGATGCCTTGACCTCGATCATCCAACCCTCGCCGTAGGGATCCTCGTTCACCGTCTCGGGAGCATCCTCCAGCGCATCGTTGACCTTGAGGACCTCGCCGGTCACGGGCGAGAAGAGCTCGCTCACGGACTTGACCGACTCGATCTCGCCGAACGTGTCACCAGCGACAACAGCGTCGCCCGCCGCAGGGAGATCGAC
This sequence comes from uncultured Actinomycetes bacterium, assembly GCA_963850695.1. Classification (GTDB taxonomy): domain Bacteria; phylum Actinomycetota; class Coriobacteriia; order Anaerosomatales; family CAWKMJ01; genus CAWKMJ01. Next base: position 492,644 of record CAWKMJ010000002.1, on the reverse strand, counting down.
ATACACGACCTCGCCGAGCTGGTCCTGGGCGAAGTGCGAGATACCGATGACGACGACATCGTCTGCAACGCGGGCCCACGCATGCTCTTTGTCGTACTTCAGCTCACCTGGATACATCGTTTCTAGGTGCTCCTTCCGAGACAGACAGATCCTCAAGGGATGTAGTTCCCACGAACGGTACCTTCGTCACCCGTCCAGCGCAACAGGCAACCTCTGAGCTCTGGCTCAGCGCGAGCCAGGACGACGCACGCTACCTATGCGGGCGCTCGTGCCCGCCGGCGATGAGCGGCTTGCTCGTCCCCTCCGGTGATCGAGCGCCACAGCCGTGTGAACGCGATTCCGATACGCTGGAAGAAGCCCGGCTTCTCCACGTCGAACGCCGCCACGACCGGTGCCTGGGCTACGAGCCGATCGCCCTGCGTGACCGTCATCGTGCCCAGACGTTGCCCGACATCGACTGGAGCATCGATCTCAGGGAGGACCTCGATATCAGTCACTACCTCCCCGTCGGGCACGAACACGGGCGCGATCAGGTCCTCCTCGAGCACGACGTCGACGTTCGCGTCGAGGTAGTCAGAGACCGGGATGGCCGTCAGAGTCACCCCAGAGCTCGAGAGTTCCTGCAGCGCGTAGTTCTCAAAGCCCCAGTCCAGAAGCGTGCTCGCCTCATCGAAACGTTTGGCCTCACTCGATGATCCAAGGACGACAGCCGTCAGGTTGGTCGCGTCCCTCTCCGCCGACGCCGCGAGACAGTATCCAGCTCTGCCCGTCCAGCCGGTCTTCACACCGTTCGCCCCGGTGTACTCCTTGAGCAGCTGGTTGGAGTTCTGGAGTGTGCGAGTCCCCTTGCCTCCGTCGATCGTCACCTCGCGAAGACCGACGATTCGCCGGAACTCGTCGTCGGCCATCGCGAAACGAGTGAGTGTCGCAAGATCCTCTGCGGTGGTGTAGTGACCGAAGTCGTCGAGCCCGTGCGGGTTGGCGAAACGCGTGTCCGCCAGCCCCAGCTCGATGGCCTTCTCGTTCATCAGGACTGCGAACTCCTCCTCGGAGCCGCCCACGTACTCCGCCAGGGCGGCAGCAGCATCGTTGCCCGACTTCACGAGCATAGCCTCCAGAAGGTGCTGCACCGTGTAGGTCTCGCCGGCCCGGATGTCGGCCTCGGACTCACCGACCGCCGCCGCCTTGCGCGAGACCTTCGCCTTCTCGTCGAGACCTGTGCTCTCAAGGACCACGACCGCGGTCATGATCTTGGTCGTACTCGCCATTGCACGGCGGCCGTCGAGGTTGCGACCCCACAGCACCCGGCCATCTGGGGCTGTGAGGACGCCGGCCTTCATGATGAGATCGGGGGCGGACGGCGCGAACCTCTTCTGGCACTTCCGAGACGGGTACCCCACCGATAGTATCGGTATCAAGAACAGCGGCAGAAGCCGGCCATCGGAGCGGAAAGAATGACGCACGTCACAGTGCAGAGCACGACGGCGCAGGAAAGAAAGGATGCACGAACAGCTATCAAGTGTCGTGATTCCGTCCGATACATAGGGTGTCGGGGACTATCGCGAGGCTAGTGAACCACAGGTGCCGACGTCACGCTAGGGAGTTCGCGGATGCGCACGAGAAAGCCACAGGACGAGGGCTTCACGCTTGTGGAGCTGTTGGTCGTAGGGGTCATCCTCGCGATCCTGGTCGGCATCGCCATGCTGAGCTACTTCGCCTCGACCGCCCGCGCACGAACGATCAGCGTGCGAGCACAACCAGAGGCTGTTCAACGAGGCGGTCTACGTCCACGAGGCCCAGACGGGCGCCCTCCCGACCACGATCGATGATCTCGAGGATCTCGTTGTCAGACTTCGACGAGGCGATCATATGCCCCGAGAGCGATGGGACGCTGCTGCAGTACGACTCGGCGATCAGGGAAGTGACCTGCGCCAACCACTAGGCCCGGAACCGCTGCAGGAAGGGATGAGGAGGAACCGGATGAAGTACCGATTGTTCGAGGGAATCGTGCTCGTCGTTGGTGGCGCCGCCATCCTTGGCAGCGTGCTGCTCTCCTTCGGTGCCCCCCTCATCACCGAAGAAGTGATCGCTCAGCTCCTGCTGTTCGGCGTACTCGTCGGCGCGGTCCATTGGGGTCGCAACGGCGGCTTCATCGCGGCCACCATCGCCTCCCTCATCTACATCGTCATGAGAATCCCTCTCGTCGTCGCAGCCGAGGGACTCACCGCCGATGTAGTCGACACTCATCCTCGTTCGCGTACTCACGTTCGGACTCGTGGGAGTCGTGGGCGGAGAGCTCTGCACACGCATCAAGTACGTGTTCGCCAAGCTCGAGGACTCGAGCAGCATCGATGACTGGTCACAGGTGTACAACCAGCGATTCATCACCCGGGCCCTGGAGTCCGCTCATGGCCAGTTCACGCGCTACGAGACGCCATACTCGGTCGTCCTGATCCACCTCGATCCGCGGCTTCTCGAAGAGTTGCGTTCCAGCAAGCAGAAGGCGCTCGTTCGCGGCGTGGCCAACTGCATCCGCAACGACATCCGGCTCGTCGATGAAGCCGGGCGGCTCGAGGACGGACGGTTCATCGTCATCCTCCCGCACACACCCGGAGAGGGCGCAGACGTCGTCGCCGAGAGACTCGGCAAGGGCGTATCGAACACGCTCGGCTCCAAGCCGGAGTCGATCACGACACAGGTGCTTGCGGCACCCCAGGACATCGCGCAGCTCGAAGATCTGCGCGCCGGGTTCGTGAAGCAGCTCGAGACGTCGGGTCAGTCGGCCCCGTCCATCACGTAGAGCTTCTCTGCGCTGATCACGTTGAGGCCCGCCTCGGCCAGCACCTGAGCCGGCGCGGTCGTCATCGACCTTGAAGATGTCCACGGCGATGTCGGAGCCAGGCTCCACGAACGCGTAGGCGTACTCCACGTTGATGCCCGATGCGCCCAGCGTCTCGAGAACGTCTGCCAGCCCACCCGGACGATCCGGCATCTCCACGGCGACGACCGGGGTGAGCGACGCGCCGAACCCCGCCTCCTCGAGCACGCGCTTGGCGCGGTGCGGCCGGTCGCAGATCACCCGGACCACTCCGAACGACTCGGTGTCGGCCACCATGAGCGCGCGCATGTTGATGCCGGCGTCGGCCAGCGCGCGTGCCAGCTCGGCCAGACGACCCGAGCTGTTCTCCAGAAAGACCGATACCTGCTCGACCACGTCGTTCACACTCCCCCCTGCTCGGCGCGTCGTGTCGACCACGCGCACTGCCTTGCCCTGGCTTCTCTCGATCGACTTGGGCTCGACGAGCTTCACATCGAGGTTGACCGCAAGCGCCGACATGATCTCGCTGCGGACCGTGCGCTGCACCTCTTCAAGCTGCTTGATCTCATCGAACGCCGTGTCCGGCGAGACCTCGACGTGCACCTCCACGGTGTCCATCGAACCCTTCTTGCCGAGGATGACCTGGTAGTGAGGGGCCACTCCTGGAATCGCCGGCCAGCACCTGCTCGATCTGGCTGGGGAAGACGTTCACGCCGCGGACGATGATCATGTCGTCGCGAGCGACCGGTCACGCGCTCCATGCGCGGAAGGTCCGGCCGCACGCACACTCGCCGGGGATGATCCGCGAGATGTCGCGGGTGCGGTACCGGATGACCGGGATGCCCTCCTTGGTCAGCGTGGTGAACACGACCTCGCCCATCTCGCCGTCCGGGACCGGCTGCAGCGTCTCGGGATCGACGATCTCGATGAGGAAGTGGTCCTCGTTGACGTGCAGTCCGTGCTGTTCGCTGCACTCGGAGGCGACGCCCGGTCCAAGCACCTCGGACAGGCCGTAGATGTCGATCGCCGTGGCGCCGATCATCTCCTCGATCTGCTTGCGCATGTTCTCGCTCCACGGCTCGGCGCCGAAGATGCCGGCCTTGAGCGGCAGGTCGCGGAGGTCGACGCCCATCTCCAGCGCCGTCTCGGCGATGAGGATCGCGTACGACGGGGTGCACGCGAGGATCGTCGTGCCGAAGTCCTGCATCACCTGCACCTGACGCTTGGTGTTGCCGCCCGAGATGGGGATCGTCGACGCACCCGAGCCGCTCGGAGCCGTAGTGGACGCCCAGCCCACCTGTGAACAGACCGTAGCCGTAGGTGACCTGCACGACGTCATCGGCCGTCCCGCCGGCACACGCGATCGTCCGCGCCATCAGGTCGGCCCAGCTGTCGATGTCGTTCTGCGGTGTAGCCGACCACGGTGATCTGTCCGGTGGTCCCCGAGGATGAGTGCACGCGCACGATGTCGCGCATGGGTGCTGCGAACATGCCTGTAGGGGTAGGCGCTGCGCATGTCGTCCTTGACCGTGAACGGGAAGCTCGCAAGGTCGGCCAGGCTCTCGATCTCGGGCGTCACACCCGCCGCGTCGAACTTCTCCTTGTACAGCGGCACGTTGTCGTAGACCCGCCGCAGGACCCCGCGCAAGCGCTCGAGCTGCAGCTCCTCCAGCGCAGCACGAGGCATCGCCTCGAACTCAGGCTGGTACATCCCCTCATCCCCTCTCCGTCAGCAGCGCGCGACCGCTAGGGAGCGACGGTCGTCCGCTCGCCTCCGTGTCGACCGGCTTGGTGCCCACGCGCACGATCTCCACCTTCGACCTGTACTTCGGAGCGGAACGTTGTCCTCGCGCACCACGCTACCGTCCTTCTTCACGACGCGCGTCACCGTGATCGTGCGGCCGTCGACACCGGCATCCTCGGTGACCCGCGAGCCCTCGGGCATCGTGTCGTCCTTCACCTCCTTGACCGGATGTGGCTTGACGTTCGTCCACGAGCCGACGTCCGAGGTCACGTCGTATCCGGGATCGGTCCCGTACAGACTGATTGTCACCGACGAGCTCGAGTAGCCTGTGGCGATCAGCACCCAGTTGGTCGGTGTCGTTCCTGAACTTGAAGTCAGGACCGCCCCACGAGACCGTCGCATCGCGCCCCTTGGGGTAGTGCGAGATGTAGAACGAGTGGTTGTGCCGCTCGACGACCGGCAGCCCCGACTCGAACACCGTGTTGAAGATCGTCGTGCCGACCTGGCAGATGCCGCCGCCGAGCTGCGGAACCAGCTCGCCGTTCACGATCGCGCCCGCCTCCTGGTAGCCCTTCTCGGCGGTCCGCGGACCGACGGTCCCGTTGAACGAGAAGGTCTCGCCCGGCGCGATGCAGCGTCCCGTCCAGCGCATCGGCGAGCGTGTGGATGTTGTTCACGCGCGGCTTGTTGCCCGACGAGTACGTGGTCGTGTACGTCGAGATGCGCTCCTTGATGCCCATCGTCCTTGGCGACCTCGGTCGTGATCTCGGGCTCTACCCGTGTCGTCCGCAGCGCCACGACTCGCTCGCCGTCGCCGAGAAGCACGGTCGTCATCGACGTGGCAAGCGCCTCGACATCCGGTCCGGTCCCGTCCTTGTGCGGGACGATCGTCGACCGCCCCGCCGCCGCCTTGAACGACGCGTCCTGCGCGGGCGAGCCGGCCTCGCCGACGCGTGAGCGTGACCGTCTTCGAGGCCTCGTTGGCCGAGATGAACGCCTCAAGCATCATCCTGTGCGGCTGCACCGTCCCGCTCGCGTCCAGACACACGCCGCCGGTGCACTCGAGACTGTCGGTGCAGTCGATGCTGTGCACGGTAGCGGTCGTGTCATCGACCGGCACGGGCCGGAAGTCGATCCACTCGGCGATCTCGTCGGGATCGAACTCCCACGACTCGTCCTCGTAGGTGACGGTCACGGAGCCCGACATCATCTTCTGAGCGTCCGCGAGCGCCTGCTGGGCATCTTCCTCGGTCACCTGGACCGGCACGAACTCCACTGCGACAGCGATGCGACGATCCTCGCACCCGAAGCAGCGCAGCATGTCATCGACGACGATCGTCCGCTGAACTGCGAGGCCGACCTCGGCGGGCTCGATCCGCGCTTCGGTTCCCTCGATCACTACTGTGGCGTCCCTGGGCTCCCGCGTGATCGAAGCCTCGACAGACTGGATGACCTCATCGACCAAGGCCTCGTCGCCGATGACCACCGCGTCCAGCTCGACAGGGTCGAACCATGCCGAGAGTCGCTCCTGATATCCGGTCGGATGCTCGCCCGGTGCGCCCGACCGCCATGGCGTTGGCGACAGCGGCCGTGGTGTCCAACGATGCGGCCACCTCGTCGGGAGAGACGGTCCAGGACTGCTCCTCGAACTCGAGTGTCACCGGCTCTGTCATGCGAGCTGACAGCTCCTCCTCCACTGCGGTCGGTCGCCTCGCGCCTCAGTCAGGCCGCCGACAGGTACGCCCGCGACCCGCACACCAGGATGCACTCGCCCGGCGCTGGCCAGAAGCTCGACGCCAGCGACGAGGAGAAGGAACGTCAGGACGGCCGCGGGGACGCCGATCACGAGCTTCTGCCACGTGGCGAGCCCAGAGAACCATCCGCGCATGCCGCCTCGCGCCGGATGTGGTTCCGGTGCCACGGCGGCTCTCGTGAGCTGCGCGATACTCGAGGATGCAACGCCGGATTCGTGGTTGCGGCTCTCTCTGTCTGAGAGCCGCGTCATGTCTCTCGTCCGGTCGCTATGGTGCTCACTCCTCGTCAACGGGAGTACCGACGACGAATCGCTGTTCGTCCCCGGCGGCTACCCTGATCTCTTCAGTCTGCTCGATCTCTACATCCACGCCTGGAAAGGCCTCCAGAATGGAGTGTATCCCTCCAGGCAGCGTCAATGATTGCTCAAGGTTGTCCGCGTGCCCCGACCGCCGTTACCCGATAGTCACGTGTCAGGACCATGCCGTCCATCTCCACGCGACCGGTCGCCCCGGAGAAACCCGTGCGAGCCGATGACCCTGCGGCCGTTGACCGCGATCGCCTCGGCACCGCCTGCACGAAGCTCGTGCACGATCGAGGCGAAGTCCTCGGGCAAGAGCATGCCTTCTGGGTCCGCTACGGTCACGACGATACCGGGTCCCACCGCGTCCTCCAGACCCGATATGAGCCGGAGTGCGTTGAGCTCCTTGGCTGCTTCGTTGAGAACCTCTCCCTCGCTCTGCGTGTTCGCCTCGGCCTCGAAGAGCCTGATCTCAAGACGCATCACTTCATCACGAAGGGCACCGTTCTCCGTGGTCAGCTCCTGCACCACGAGCGCCAGGTCCTGATCGGTCTGCCGCTCGTACTGCTGGCCGTAGGTCACGATGCCTTTCCACTGCGCAACGAGCAAGAACCCTACCAGCATCAACCCTACCGCCAGACTCATGACGAGACGGCCTCGCTGGAAGCTTCGCTCGACGGCCTTCTCCGACTCCATGATGCGCTGCCAGGAGACATCACGCAGGTGGATCAGCCGGTCTTTGGTCTTGTGGCTCTGCGGCATCACTCCCACCCCTGCCGCTTGAACACGAGCTGGCGCACCGTGCCCAGATTGTCGAAGATCCTGAGCCCGAAGGCGACGACAGCGGCAAGGTAGAGCTCCTCGACGCCGATGCGGTCACCGATGAACACGATGAACGCCGCCATGAGCGTGTTGGTGAGGAATCCCGAGATGAACTCCTTGTCGTTGAAGGAGTGCTCAAGGGCCGCCTTCACTCCACCGAGACACGAGTCGATCGCGGCAAGCACGATGACGCCCACGTACGTCAGCAGCCCGACGGGGACGCTGATGTTCATCAGCAACCCGAGCGTCACGCCGAGAGCCAGCGCAAGTACCAGCACCAACATCAGCTCGCGCCCTCCTCGGCAACTGGCGTACTCCGGCCGCAGACTGCCCCTGATATGGCTCCACCTGGAGCTCGAGCACCCGATCGATCGTCGCCTGCAGACCGAACTGCGTGCGGTACTGCGTGAACAGCATCGAGGCGACCGGGTCCTCCATGACCGCTTCCTCGAGGGCCTCTGCGTCCCCGACGGCGCGAATGGTGTACGGGCTGCCGAGGCGGGCCGAGTTCACGAGCACGGTCGTTCCCGCACAGCGGATGGGCGTGGTCGCGATGACCCTCTGCCCGTTGACGTCCACGGCCTCGGCCCCGCCGATGAGCAGCGCGTTGACCACCGCAACAAGATCGGAGTCGTGGATGAGGTAGTCGTTGGGGTCAGCGCCCGTGGTGAGGTCCGTTCCGTCCCCGAGTACGATCTCGACGCCGGGACCTTCGACCGCCGAGAGACCCGCGGCCTCGCGGGCCCGCTCCAGCTCGAGCAGGTATGTCTCTCTCACACCCGAGGACTCGGCGGCTTCGCGCTCGTACTCGTCCATCTGTTCGCGCAGTTCGCCGAGGCGTTCTTCCAGGTCATCGCGTTGCGTCTCGAGATCGGCCACCACGACAGCGAGGTCTGTGGACCGCTCGGATTCCACGTGCTCGGAGCGCTGCGTGGTGTTGAACGCAACGGCAACGAGCACACCCAGAACGGCCACAACCGCCACGAGCGCAGGTCGATGTAGGAGCTCTCTCATGATGTCTGCTGGATCGCCTCTCGTCAAACACCGTATTCTAGCAGCGCAAACGCACCTTCGAAAGGGCGCGCAAGGAACGGTTGACGGGGTGTAAGCAAGTCTCGTTCCCTAGCGACGGCCCCGCAGTGACGTCACGACCCCGCGTTCTCGTCCGCTTCCTGAGCGCGTGCGTCACGTGCCATGCGCAGAGCAAGAACCGTGTACTGGGCAGCAGAGGTGTAGGAGAGCACGATGCCCACCAACACGAACAGCGTGCCGAGATAGACCTGCTGACCCGCGATCTCAAGCACCGGCCAACCGAGGATGAGCAGCGAGAACGCCGTCATGAGTACCGCCGTCGTCGCCTTGCCGATCATCGTCACCGGCATGCGAAGGTGGTACTTCTCGAGACGCCACGCACCGAAGAGCAGGTATGCGTCGCGTGCGACGAGGGCGAGCACGACCCACCATGGCAGACGGCCGACGATGTAGAGGCCGATCACGCCCGAAGCGAGCAGCAGGCGGTCGACGAGCGGGTCGATCGCCTTGCCGATGGCGGTCACGGTCCCCGTCCGCCTCGCTATCTGACCGTCGAGCCAGTCGGTCGAAGCAGCCGTCACGTACAGCACGAAGGCGGCGACACCGTCCGGATCGGAGACGAGTGCCGCGAACGCGAACGGCACGAGAACGAGCCTCAGGACCGTGATGATGTTCGCCACGGTCCAGACCTCGTTGAGAGGCTCCTCGCTCCCGGTCTGTGTCTGTTCGCTCTCGGTCTCCTCGGCCAACCGGTCCTCCGCAATCCGTTGCCCGCACGCTCGCACATGAACGACGGGGCCCGATACGCATCCCCGCTCTCGACCTATATACCCCACGAAACAGCAGGTGGCGCAGCAGAAGGGGCGCCTCCCGTAGGAGACGCCCCGCAAGTTCTGGTCGGGCTGACAGGATTTGAACCTGCGACCCCTTGACCCCCAGTCAAGTGCGCTACCAAACTGCGCTACAGCCCGATGCCGCTCAAGCGGCAAGCAATCATACTACGTTTCGAATCCGACCCGTTCAAGTGCGGGCGCCATCGTACTTCGCGCTACGCCTCAGCTCACTCGGGGTCAGGCGCGCTGCGATAGACCGCCACGTTCACGTTCTCCACGGTCAGGAGACCAGCACCGATCATCGCCGAGTAGACCTCCAGGAGGGCCTCGATCTTGTCCGCCCTGTCGATCACCTGGACCACGAGCGGGAGATCGACCGACATGCGCAGCCCGTGCTTCTCCTCCTGGCGGCTGGTCGCTCCGTAGCCCGCGACACCCCTGAGCACCGTCGCGCCAGCGCAGCCCTGCACGCGTGCCTGCGCGAGCATCGCCTCGTGGAGCGGCTTGCCATCGTAGGTGTCCGCCTCGCCGATGTATGCGGAGAGCTTCTTGACCTGGCCGGTGAGCGTCATAGGTGTGTGCCTGCTTTCCTGTCGGATGGTCGTCGACGAGCGTCGTCAGCGAGACGAGCGCTCCTCAAGGAGCATACCCACGCGATCGAGGAGACGTGCCGCAAGCTCCCTCTTGTGTTCTGTACCGACGGTCTCTTCCCCGTCGTGTTCCACGAAAGTGACAGCGTTCATGTCCGATGCGAATCCCAGACCCGGCACGGAGACATCGTTGGCCACCACCAGGTCGAGATGCTTGCCCTCCAGCTTCGCACGCGCGTTGTCGACAACCGAGTCGGTCTCAGCCGCGAAGCCCACCAGGACGCGATCGCCCTTGTCCTTGCCCAGCCGGGCAAGGATGTCCGGGTTGCGCTCGAGTTCGATCGATGAGGGGGCCTCGTCCTTCTTGACCTTGTGCTCGGCAACAGACGCGGGCCTGAAGTCCGAGACGGCAGCGGCCGCGATCACCACATGCGTCGTCGTGTACGCCTCGAGCACCGCTGCTTCCATCTCCAGCGCGGTCTTCACTCGGACAGTCTCCACGCCGAAGGGATCGGGCAGTGCCGTCGGCCCCGAGATCAGCATGACCTCGGCTCCCCGGCGAGCGGCCTCCTCGGCGATGAGGTATCCCGTCTTGCCCGAGGAGGGATTGCCGATGAACCTCACGGGGTCGATCGGCTCGTGCGTGGGCCCCGCGGTGACCAGCATGCGCACGCCGGCGAGGGAGTCTGCTGCGCGCAGCCGCGGCACGGACCGCCTCGGCTATCTCGTTGACGTCCGCCAGACGGCCCTCCCCCACATCCCCGCAGGCGAGGTCTCCCGTGCTCGGCTCGACGATCTGGACGCCACGCTCCTTGAGTGTGGCGACGTTGTTCACTGTCGCCTCGGCACGCCACATATGCGTGTTCATCGCGGGCGCAAGCACGAGCGGCGCCTCTGTCGCTAGCGCTGTCGTTGTGAGGATGTCGTCGGCTCGGCCATGCGCAAGCTTCGCTATCACGTTGGCGGTGCACGGCGCGATGACCATCACGTCGGCCTCCTCGCGCCAGCGAGATGTGGTGTACCGGTGCGGAGCCGGGATCCTCCCACAGCGAGGTGGCCACCTGCTCGTCGGTGAGCGTGCGAAGGGTGAGCGGGCCCGACGAAACGCGTCGCTGCCTCGGTCATGACCGGCTTGACGCGATACCCGTCCCGTACGAGAGCACGCGCAAGCTCGCATGCCTTGTACGCGGCGATGCATCCCGTCACGCCCAGTACGATCGTTGTGTTCTCTCCCGCGGCCATCTTCCCCCGGCTTGCCCGAAACCTCTTCTGCGACCTGAACAGAAGGATTATCGCACGCAGTGGCGCTAAGAGCGGGCAGTTCGGGAACATTCACAGGCGAGCCCTGTCCCGCGAGACGTCCAGTGCGATCGTGTCCTTGCACGCTGATCGGCCTCGCGCGAAGAAGGAGTAGTCCGCATGGCATCAAGCGTTCCAGAGGGAGTCATCGAGGTCCGGATCCGGCATCGGCGGACCGGCAGGCATGGGCATCAAGGCCGCCGGACAGTCGCTGGCCCGCGTGTTCATGAGAGCCGGGTACGAGACGTTCGACCTCACGGAGTACCCCTCGCTCATCAAGGGTGGTCACAACACCTACCACCTGCGCGTGAGCGACCGCGAGATCTTCAGCCACGTCCTCGACACCGACGTGCTCGTCGCACTCGATGAAGCGACGGTCGCCGCTGCATATGGACGAGCTCACGCCGGGAGCGGCCGTCATCTACGACCCGGCAGACTTCGACATCACGCAGATCGAGGGCCTCCCGGAGGGTCTCTGCCTCATCGATGTCCCGCTCGACCAGATCACCAAGGACGTCGGCGGCAAGAAGATCATGCGCAACGTCGTCGCCCTGGGAGCGGTCCTCGGCCACCTCGGCTTCGAGATCTCGTATCTCACCGACTCGATCAACCAGCAGTTCGCGCACAAGCCGCCCGAGATCGCCGAGCAGAACATCGCGTGCGCGACGGCAGGGTACGAGTACGCGCAGGAGCACGGGTGTGGCTTCCCCTACGACATGCAGCCGATCGAGCGCGAGCGGCGAGCGGATCCTCGTCGACGGCAACGAGGCCATCGGGCTGGGCGCGCTGGCGGCAGGCATCGGGATGTATGCCGCCTACCCCATGACGCCCGCGTCGAGTCTGCTGCACTTCATGGCCAAGCACGGCGAGGACCGTGGCGTGATCGTCAAACACACCGAGGACGAGATCGCCGCGATGAACATGGTCGTGGGTGGCGCGTTCGGAGGCGCCCGGGCGATGTGCGGCACCTCTGGCGGCGGCTTCTCGCTCATGGTCGAGGCGCTCGGGCTCGCCGCTGTGAGCGAGTCGGCGGTCGTCGTGGGCCTCATCTCGCGGCCGGGACCGGCAACGGGGCTGCCCACGTGGACCGAGCAGTCCGACCTGCGCTTCGCTCTGCACGCCTCTCAAGGTGAGTTCCCGCGTGTCGTGCTGGCGCCCGGTGACCGACAGGACTCGTTCGAGCTGGCGTGGCAGAGCGTTCAACATCGCCGACCATGCTCCAGACGCCGGTGATCATCCTCGGCGACGCGTACCTCTCAGACCACCGACAGTCAGTACCGCCCTTCGAGACCTCGGCCGTCACGATCGATCGCGGCGAGCTCCAGACCGAAGGCGAGGTCACCGACTACCTCCGCTACCGCGTCACCGACTCCGGCGTCTCCCCCCGCGTTCTTCCCGGCGTCAAGGGAGCCGAGCAGCTCGTGAACTCCTACGACCACGACGAGTACGGCTGGGCCAACGAGGATGCCGCGATGCGCGACGCGCAGAACGAGAAGCGCATGCGCAAGATGGAGCTTGCCAGAGACGCTCGTGCCGCCGCCCCAGTACTACGGACCCGAGGAGGCCGAGCTGTCCATCGTCCTCTTCGGCAGCACGAAGATGCCGGTGCGCGAGGCGATGCGCATGCTCGCCGAGGAGGGCATCGCCGTCAACGTGATGCAGATCGTCACGCGTCTGGCCCTTCCCCGCCGACGAGGTCGCGCGCGTTCTTGGACCGGGCGAAGCGCGACCGCAGTGATCGAGGGCAACGCCACCGGCCAGCTCGAGGGACTCATCCGGGAACAGTGCCTCGTCGAGGTCGATCACGACCTGCGTCGGTACGACGGAAGGCCGCTTGCGCCCGAGCAGATATGCGAGTTCGTGAGAGAGGTGGTCGCGCGATGCCTGAGGTCACCGACTACATCACGCCCAACGCCCCGACCTGGTGCCCGGGCTGCGGCAACCACCGGATGTGGGAGGCGCTCAAGCGAGCGCTCTCCGAGCTCGACATGGACTTCGACGAGTTCTCGATCGTGTGGGGCATCGGATGCCACGGCAACGGCGCCGACTTCCTCAAGACCCAGGGCTTCCACGCTCTGCACGGGCGCACGCTGCCCGTTGCGACGGCTCTGCGGCTCGCACGTCCCGACCTCGCGGTCATCGTCGAGGCCGGCGACGGCGACGGATACGGACTGGGCATGGGCCACTTCGTGCACTCGATCCGCCGCAACCTCAACATGACCTACATCGCCCACAACAACCAGATCTACGGGCTCACCACCGGACAGGCCTCCCCCACCTCCGACCACCTCATGCCGAGCGTCTCCACGCCCAAGGGCGTGCTCGAGGAGCCGGTCAATCCCATCGGCCTGGCTCTCGCAGAGGATGCGACGTTCGTGGCCCGAGGATTCGCCGGAGATGTCGACCATCTGACAGACCTCTACAAGCGGGCGATCCAGCACGACGGCTTCGCCATCGTCGACGTCTTCCAGCCCTGCGTGACATGGAACAAGGTCAACACGTTCAAGTGGTTCCGCGACCGGGTCTACAAGCTCGACGAGACCGACTACGACCCGACCGACCGCGTGGCCGCGTTCGACCTCTCGCTCAGCACGTTCCACGACCTCACCTGCTCGCCCGAGTCGTGCCGTGTCCCTATCGGCGTCTACTATCGAGGAGACGGGCGTGCCCACCTACGAAAGCGGTGTTCCCGCCTACGGAGAGCCGCTTGTGGAAGCAAGCTCTCGAGCCACGCGACGTGGACGATCTCATGATGACGTTCGCGTAGTCCTGCCCCGCCTGAGCACGAAGAAGGCCCCGGCATCTGCCGGGGCCTTTCGTGTCTCGCGATGTGACGCTGTGCGGGGTCTAGATGATGTCCGAGCGCCTTGCCGGACTCCTCGAACGCGTCGAGTGCCTTGTCGAGGTCCTCGCGCGTGTGCGTCGCCATGACCGTGGTGCGCAGCCGGTCCATGCCCCGCGGCACCGCAGGATGCACGATGGGGCACACGAAGATGCCGCGATCGAAGAGCATCCGCGTGAGGTCCATCGTCTTGTTCTCCTCGCCGACGAGCGTCGGAACGACACAGCTGTCGGAGAGCATCGTGTCCCAGCCCTGCGTCCTTGAGCCCATCGGCCCAGTACGCCGTGTTCTCGTGTAGCTGCGCCACGCGCTCCGGCTCGTCCTCGATGACGTCGAAGCGCCGTCAAGCGCGGCAGCGGTCTGCGCCGGCGGCAGTGCGGCCGAGAAGATGAACGGCCTCGACATGTGCCGCTGGTAGTCGACGATCTCGTAGGTGCCGGTGAGGTAGCCGCCGATCGACGGGATCGCCTTGGACATCGTGCCCATCTTGAGGTCGATGACGCCCGGCATGTCGAAGTGCTCCTCGATGCCGTGGCCGGTCTTGCCGAGCGAACCCACGGAGTGCGCCTCGTCGACCATGAGTCGGGCGCCGTACTTGCGGCACAGCTCGGCCGTGGCCGGGCAGATCCATGATGTCGCCGTCCATCGAGAAGACGGAGTCGGCAACGACCATGACGGTGTTGTACTCGCCCTGCGCCTCTGAGAGATGCTTCTCCAGGTGCGCCATGTCGTTGTGGCGATACGTCTTCCACTTGGCGCCCGGACAGCAGGCATCCGTCCACGATCGAAGCGTGGTCGAGCTTGTCCATGAGGACGAGGTCGCCCGGGCCGAGAAGCCCGGTGATGATCGCGATGTTGGTGACGTAGCCGGAGGAGTAGACGCAGCATCCTCGCGCCCGTTGAACGCCGCGATGCGTGCCTCGAGCTCCTCGTGCAGATCGGTCGTACCGGTGAGCAGACGAACGCCGCCCGCACCCGAACCGTACTTGTCGACGGCAGCCTTGGCGGCAGCGTCGATGCGAGGATGGCCGATGAGTCCGAGATATGAGTAGGACGCCATCATGACCATCTCGCGACCATCGGTCATCGTGACGGTGTGGTTGGTGGGGCCGGTCGTGGGCTGGAGATAGAAGTAGCGGTCGGCCGCCTTGGCGGTCTCCACGACGCTCCGAGAACGCGTTGACGCGGGCAGTGATCCCGTCGTCGAGCTGTGCAGCGTGCTCGATGGTGTCCATCATCCTCCTCCTCAGGGGGCGACTATCCCTCATGCGTGTACACAAAAGTGTGTACACGAACTACCCATTATCGAGGAGCATGAACAGGGGCAGAAGCGTAATCCCTCGGCGACACGCGCTCAGTGCAGCGAGCTGCCCCAGCGGGCCTAGAAACCGCCCGGCGTCTGCTGCTCGAGCAGGCCGGAGTTGATGATCTGCTTGAAGGCCTCGTCGGGAATCGGTCGTGTCCCAGTAGCCCGCGAGCTTGGCCACCGCATAGATCCCGAGCCAGACGCCCGACGACCAGCAGAGGCCCACACCCATGGCGGGATCGTGAACCGCCCGAAGCGCCGTGCGCCTCCAGACAGTCGTCGACCGGACACACCCTCACGCAGTCCATGCAGCCGTCACACTCGGTGTCGCGGACGGTACCGGCGTGCTCGACGTCCACGAAGGCGTGGCACTTGTCGCTGCACGCGCTGCACGAGATGCACGTCTCGGCGTCTCGGTGCACGGCGCACGGCGAGACGAGCCCGAAGAGACTGTAGAGCCCGCCGACCGGACACAGCCAGCGACACCACAGCGCGCCGAAGAGCATGGACACGACGAAGGCGAGCGCGAACAGGAGCAGCATGATGGGCTGACACAGCGTCTCGAGGATCTTGATGTCGGCGACCCACATGTAGGGCAGCTCACGGAAGGTCAGCGCCTGTGAGATCGGCACGAGGGCGATGAAGAGGAACACGGCCGCTGTGAGGAGGTACCTGAAACCCCTACCGGCGTAGTCGAGCCACTTGGGAAGCCGGATGTTCTTGCCGATGATGCGGCGTCCGGCGAGCGCCCCGATCTCCCATACGGTGCCGAGCGGACAGATCCAGCCGCAGAAGCCCCGCTTGAAGAGGAACGAGACGGCTATCGCCGCGAGGATGATGACGAGACCTGCGGGCAGGAAGACATCCCATCCCCCACCCTTGACCCACGCGAAGAAGCTCGTGAAGTGCCCGACCGGCAGCAGGCCGGCAAAGGACTCCGGGCGAGGCACGTATGTGCCGCTCCCCCGGGCCCACGAGGCGAACCTCCAGAGATTGAAGGCGACATAGATGAAGAACAGCAGGAAGGCGGTCCTGACGAACATCCGTGATGTCACGGTCATCGACGAACCGCTCAAGCGCTGTGGACGAACCGGACTTCTCCGACACGCACGACCTCCATCGATCGATCATGGCCACACGGCGGGACATAGTATCATGCCGCACTCGCTCGCGTTCGGCCGCATCGGGGTATAGTCGTGTGCGTTCGACGTTTCGGCGGTCATGCCGCCGCAAGGAGGAATACATGCTCAGAACCGCACTCATGGTCGTAGCGCCCGATGTCTTCAGGGACGAGGAGTACATCCAGCCCAAGATCGTGCTCGAAGACGGCGGCGTCCGCGTCAAGACGACGAGCATCGAGGCTGGACCCTGCTACGGGAAGATCCGGGCCATCGTCGTGGCCGAGTTCCCCTTGGCCGACGCCGATCCCGACGAGTACCAGGCCGTGATCTTCATCGGCGGATCGGGTGCTTCGGTCTTCTTCGACGACCCGGATGCACACAGGCTCGCCAAGGCGATGCATGACGCAGGCAAGGTCGTCGCCGCGATCTGCATCGCTCCTTCCACGCTTGCGCATGCAGGTCTTCTCGAGGGCAAGAGCGCCACGGCGTTCGAGTCACAGAAGGACGATCTCGAGGCGCACGGCGCGACCTACACAGGCAACCCGGTCGAGGTGGACGGACTCATCGTCACCGCCAACGGCCCGGAAGCTGCGACCGCATTCGGCGAGGCAGTCCTGGAGGCTCATCGACGAGACGACGCCGGCCGAGTAGAGAACCGCACCGAGAGCACGCTTGAGAGGAGAACGTCACATGAAGATGTACCGCTGCCGCATCTGCGGCGAGACCTACCTGGGAAGCGAAGCCCCGAGCCAGTGCCCGTTCTGCGGAGCACACCGCGAGTACCTCATCGACACGGTCGAGTACCCCGTCGACATCAACGACATCGCAGCCCACCGAGGACGAGGTCGCCGACCTCGATGGCCTCCATCGAGCTGGAGACCGCCAACACGCGCTTCTACCTGGCGATGGGCACGCACAAGGAGAACGCTCCGCTGTCCTCGGCATACAAGCGTCTTGCGAAGATCGAGGCCGAGCACTGCGAGCTCTTCTGCAACCTCGCCGGCGTCGACAAGCCCGCCGATCTCATGACGCCGCTTGCCGAGACGACCGGCTCGTGGAAGACGCGACATCGAGGAGTCCCTCGCCCGAGAGCAGCGCGCATCGCGCCTGTATGCGGAGTTCGCGGCACGCGCCAGCAATCCCCGGCTCAAGGAGGTCTGGGAGGCGATCAGCGCTGTGGAGACCGACCACATCGACCTCGACAACGTCGCACTCTCTCTGGCCGACTAGGTCCGCACGAGGCGCAGGAACCCTATCGCGTAGACGACGCCCCGCCCAGCGCGGGGCGTCGTGCGTTCCGGCCGGAGCTACAGCTCCTGGCGGCGGAAGATGCAGGACTGCGAGCGCAACGCACAGGAGCGAGAGTCCGACCGCTGTCGCGACCGGCCACAGTAGCGTCGGGTCGTCGCCCATGACCAGCCGATCGCCCGCCGTGTAGAGACCGGCCAGAGTGTTGTCGCGCGCCGGCCCCCACCCGGACAGTATCGCCACGACCAGATAGACCCCCAGTCCCGCGCCTGCCGCCCCGGCCTGCGAGTTGATGGCGACCGACATGAGCGCCATCACCGACACGAACGTGAGCGCCAGCACGAGCCACAGCGCCGTGGCGCCCGCGAACTGCCCAAGACCCTCGACATCGAAGAGCAGCGCCGTGGTCGCCAGGGCTGCAAGCCAGCCAAGGAGTGTCGAGACGATGACCAACGCCCAGTTCGAGACGACCTTGGCCGTCACGAACGCGGAGCGCGACAGGGGCTTGACCAGCACGAGCACTGCCGTCCCGCTCCTGCGCTCCGCCGACACCATCCCCGCCATGGAGATGATGATCGCGAACAGGGTGATCTGCGCGCTGTTCTTCGAGAACTGCAGATACGCATCGACGGTCGTCGGATCGGGGATCTCGATGCTCATCCCGGTCTGGCTACCGGCAAGCGAGTCGACGAGCTGAGGTGTCAGCATCGCGATGACGGGGCTCAGGACGCCGAAGGACACCATGATCAGCGGCAGCACCCACATGCGCCACGTGCGCACGATCTCTTTGGCCTCCTTGCCGAGGAAGACGGTGAATCCCCGCATGTCACTCACCGCCCCCGACAAGGTCGACGAAGACGTCCTCGAGTGTGGGCTCCTGCTCCACCATCTCGATCAGCGAGAACCCACCGTCTGCCAGCGCGCGCGGGAGAGAGCCTCTCGCCTGCTCCAGATCGGATGGAACGAAGATGACGCTGTCTCCCTCGCGCCACGTCTCTGCCGACCACGCCGCATCGCTGATGCGCCGTTCCAGCTCCTCGGGCCGCTGTTCGACGCGTACGACGATGCGGGAGGCAGCCCTCTCTCCTTTGAGCTCTGCGATCGACGCCTGACGCACCACCCTCCCCTTGTCGAGGACGGCGACGATGTCACAGACGCGTTCGACGTCGGCGAGTATGTGTGTCGAGAAGAACACCGTCGTACGTCCTTCGAGCGCGCGAATCATCTCGAGGACGTCCTTGCGACCCATCGGGTCGAGTGCGCTGGTCGGTTCATCGAGCATGAGCAGTCGCGGAGAGTTGATGAGCGCTTGTGCGACTCCCAGCCGCTGCTTCATCCCACGCGAGAAGCCTCCGACCCGGGTGCTGACGTCTGCAAGCCCAGCGAGATCGAGGAGCACGCCTACTCGCTTGTCGAGACCCCGCCCCCACATGCCGAAGAGACGGCCAGCGAAGCGACAGGTACTCACGGCCGGTCATCCATGGGTAGAAGCCCGGGACGTCGGGAAGGTAGCCGATCTGCGGCTTGATCAGCCCGATCGAGGCTGACAACGTCCTCGCCCAGAACACGCGCCGTCCCCGCGCTCGGCCGGCAGAGCCCACTCAGGATCCTCAGCGTCGTGGTCTTGCCGGCTCCGTTGGGGCCGAGGAAGCCGAACACCGCTCCCTCGGGGACGGTCAGATCGAGCCCGTCGAGGGCGTGTACGTCCCCATAGACCTTCTCGAGACCGGAGATCTCGATCGCGTAGCTCACTAGTTCCCGTGCTCCTCTAGCTCAGTGGGCTCCCCGTACAGAGTATCGACGGCACGCTGGGTCGTGTCGGCGTCGATGGCAGGAGCTTGAGCTTCGGGAGCAGGCGGTGGAATGCGTCCGACCAGCAGATAGATCACGGGACCGACGAGATTGAGGAAGAGAGCGACAAGCAGCCACGGCCACTTCATGCCACCGCGAATCTCCTCTGAGGGGCGTCTGAGCAGATCTATGAGCGCCCACAGCAGGAGCGAGACTTGAATCAGCCACAGGATCATCACGATGACAAGAACGGATGTGTCGAGACCCGCAAGCTCCTCCACACGCCACCTCCTCACGATTCGCCAAGCGCCGTCGTCAGACTACGCTGACACGATACCGCTTCCTGCAGTCTTCTCGAAGAGGGCAGCGTAGTGCGGCGTCACGCTCTCGAAGGTGTAGCCGGCGGCCATCTCCTTGGTCACATCGTGCTCGGCGCCCTCGACGATCAGCGAGCGCAGCTTGCGCCACAAGCTGGTCGTCATCGGCGTAGAGGCATGCGTCTGGGTAGATCTCCGGGTACACCAGGCGATCGGGCACCAGCGGGATAGCATCCGGCATACGCCGCCTCGATCATGGCCAGGCCGAAGAACTCGTTGGTCGCCGTCGATACCGCGATGTCGCTGGAGCGCAGCAGCCGCGCGTAGTCCGTCGCGCTCACCGGGCTCACCGATGTGCACGAGCCGCTCGCCGAGAACGTCTTCGGCCTTCTCGAAGACGGCGGGACGCTCCTTGAACGCCTGTCCGGCGACCGCGACCTCGAACTCCAGCCCCTCCTCGGCAAGACGGACGACCGCGTCGAAGAAGGAGTCCGGGTTCTTGTCATGCTCCCACCGATGCGGCCACACGATCCTCGGCAGCAGCGCCTCGTGCAAGCTCGACCGCGTCGAAGGGCTGCCGGGTCGAAGGGCGGCGCGATCACGATCGGACTTGCACGGCGATCCGCTCGGCGAGGCCCTTGGGTACCCGGTCGGGGAAACGCTTCATGAAGCCGGGTATCTCGGCGATGAACGTGTCGCGTGTGAACTGCCGAGTTGAACGCGCACACATCGGCGGTGAGGGCGGAGGTGATGTTGGTGAGCGGGAACTGGAAGTCCCACTCCTCCACATTGCGGTTGGGGTAGACGAGCTGGTTCTCGTGGAAGTAGACGATCGAGGGGACGCCGGCGACAGAGCTTCCGGCCAGGCCGTAGAACTCGGCGAGGTTCACGAAGGTCGACGCGTAGATGAGGTCCCATCTGGCCGGGGCCTCGGCTGGCCGCTCGGGCAGCTCGCCGCTACGCCACTCCGCATCGAGCTCTTGCGCCTGAGATGCCATCGTGATGGCCGAGCCGCGCATGCGCCACTTCCACTTGCGCGCAGGCATCGTGAGCACGTCGGCGCGAACGTCGAGCCGGGCCAGAAGGCCGTCGAGGACGGCCTTGTGCGATCCACCGTAGTAGGGCTCGAGCACGAGAACGCTGAGCGGCTCGGATGCGGACACACGCGGTCCCACTGCGTGATGCGCCCGAGATCATCGGTCCGCGGGAGGGATGTCAGCCGGCATCCTGCGAGGCGTCTTGTATGCCGGGCACTCGTATTGGCGATACTCGGTCTGAGCGAGCGCGTCAGCGACCATCCGCTCGCCGTCGAGCAGCGCATCGGCCTCGAGCACGGCCTGCATCTTCGCATGCGTCTCGGGCGTGCGTGGCATGAAGAGCGTGCAGCAGTCCTCGTGGGACTGGATGGAGATCTCGTAGGTGCCGATCGCTCGCGCCAGCTCGATGATCTCGAGCTTGTCCGCACCGATGAGCGGGCGAAGCACCGGCAGTGTGGCGGCCTCATCGACAGCCGCGATGTTCTCCAGCGTCTGTGAGGCGACCTGCCCGAGGCTCTCCCCCGTCACGAGCGCCTTGCCGTTCTCGAAGGCGGCGATCGCCTCGGTCACCTTGATCATGAGCCGGCGGTAGAGCAGCACACGCAGGTCCGGCGGAGCGTTCAGGGATATCTCCTTCTGGAGCTCGCCGAAGGGAACGAAGTAGACCCGGCCGATGCCGCCGAACCTCTCAAGCGCATGAGCGATGTCATCGACAAGATGCTCGGAGGAGTCGCTCGTGTGCGGTCGGCCGGAGAAGTGGACGCCCACGACCACGGCTCCCCTCTTGGCCATCTTCCATGCTGCCACCGGCGAGTCGATGCCTGAGGACAGCAGCGCCATCACCTTGCCCGCAGATCCCACTGGCAGCCCGCCGACACCCGGGAACTTCCGGCCGAAGACGTAGGCCTCCCCGCCGACCACCTCGACCCAGGCCGTCGCGTCCGGATGATCCAGATTCACCCCGAGGCCGGTCTCGTCGACGATGTGCTGCCCGATGGCGATGTTCATGTCCATGCTGGACGACCGGGTGATCGGTGTTCGATCGCCGCGCGTCGACAGCGAACGTCGTCGCTCCGGGGCTCTCGCGCACGGCAAGCAGCCCGGCGGCGTTGAGGTCGTGTTGATCGCGCGAGGTGATGTAGGCAGGTGCTGCGTAGCCCACGCCTGGCTGCAGCGCGACGCGTCTCGCAGAGCTCGTCGAGTCGCGAGGGGTCGGTCGCGCGCACGAGCAGTCGGCTCGGGACGCGTTCGGGAGTGGCGTCGGTCAGATCGCCGACCTGTGCAGCATCGAGGTTGTCGAGGAGACGTTGCTCGAACCGGGGCCGATTGCGTCCCTTGAGACCGATCTCGTTGTAGTGGATGAGGGCGGCGCGCTCGAACATGGCGCGCCTCCCCTACTTGAAGCTCTCGGCTGTCCGCTCGTAGGAAACGTCGCCCGAGGCGACCTCGTCCATGGCCAAGGAGAGCGGCTTCATGCTCGTGAGGTTGGCGATCTGAGACGGACCCATCGTGAGCAGGGCCTCGTCACGCACGCCGTGGACCATTCCGTTGATCTGGCGGGCACGCTTGGCCGAGACGATGCACAGCGTGTACTTCGAGTCGACCGTGGAGAGCAGCAGGTCGATTTCTGGTTCGATGACCATGTAGGTTCATTCCTTATCTGCGGGAGACTCCCGCGAAGCGCACCTCTTCACGATGGCTTCGAGCTCATCGGTGGCGCGTGAAACGTCATCATTGATTACCACAAAGTCGTACGTACCCGCAAACTCCAGCTCCTCCTTGGCGGTGTCCAGACGGCTCTCGACCTCGTCCTTCGTCTCGCTGCCGCGACCCTCGAGGCGGCGTCTGAGCTCGTCCATGTCGGGAGCCTCGACGAAGATGAGGACCGATTCGGGCATCTGGTCCTTGACCTGCATCGCCCCCTGCGGATCGATCTCGAGGACCACCGAGTCCCCTCGCTGATCCGGCTCTCGACCGGCGCACGCAGCGTGCCGTAGCGATTGCCGTGGACCTCGGCCCACTCCAGGAATCCCCCCGCATCGACCCGCTCGCGGAACTCCTCAGTCGTGAGGAAGTAGTAGTGGACGCCCTCTTGCTCTCCCGGCCGCGGTTCGCGCGTCGTCGCCGAGATGGACAGCCAAGAGCCAGGAACCCTGTCCAGGAGGTTCCGGACCAGGGTCCCCTTGCCGGCGCCCGAAGGGCCGGACACTATGAACAAACACGCAGTATTCATCCGCCTGCGCTGCTGTCGGCGCGTAATGTACTGATGCGAGGTCTAACCGAGGCGTGCCATGAGCTGCTCGCGCTGACGGGCACCAAGGCCCTGAACGCGGCGGCTCTCAGAGATGTCGAGCTCGTCCATGATCTTCGCGGCCTTGGCCTTGCCA
Source organism: uncultured Actinomycetes bacterium (assembly GCA_963850695.1). Taxonomy (GTDB): domain Bacteria; phylum Actinomycetota; class Coriobacteriia; order Anaerosomatales; family CAWKMJ01; genus CAWKMJ01. The sequence goes on along the minus strand of CAWKMJ010000002.1, from coordinate 469,404 downwards.
TAGCCGGGAAGACTCTCGAGCAACGTCGAGACCTTCATGCGTGCGACGATGGGATCGTCGCTCCTCGCCATGACTTGCGCGAAGGTGACATCACCGTCTTTGATCTGGCTGCGGAGCTCGGCTCTCTGCTGCCGAGCCAGCGCAGCCTTCTTGAGAGCCTCCTGGCGCTGTTCGTCAGTCAGGTTCGGAAGTGCCATGGTTCCTCCTCGTCCTCGCTTAGGCGGAGCTGCATCACGCCACATGATTGTAGGCACAACCCCCACGGCATGACAACAACGTGCTGGGAATGATGTTACCCCTGACCTGCGATGATGCCAAGGGCTACTCGGACAGGCGGCGGCTTCCGGGGGATGTCAGGGGCTTCGAATCGGCGCACAGACGCGCACGAATCGGGCTCCCACGACTCGACCTCGAGTCGAAGTAGAGGTCGCAGTTCGACGTCGAACGCCTTGCTCCCGCCCCGGTCGATAAGGACACCACGGCGGCGACTTCCCCGCCCGCAGACTCCACCAGACTCGACCACCTCGGCCACGGAACCACCGGTCGTGACCACATCTTCGACGACCAGCACGCTGGCCCCGGCCGGGACGTCGAACGAGCGGCGAAACAGCATCTCGCCGTCCTTTCGCTCGCTGAAGATGAACCTGACCCCCAGGGCTTGCGCCACCGCGAAGCCGATGATGATGCCGCCGACAGCGGGTGCAGCCACGAGATCGACCTCGACGTCCCCGAGGCGATCCACCATCTCCGCGGCAAGACGGGTCGTCAGCTCCGGATCCTCGAGCACGCGCGCGCACTGGACGTAGGTGTCGGAGTGCCTGCCCGACGTCAGCTGGAAGTGTCCGTCGAGTATCGCGCCCGCGTCATGGAGCGCCTGGAAGACCTGGTCGTCTGTCATCCGCTCGTGTCACCTGTTCACTCCTCCACTTCCTCACCGACGATGCGCTGGACTGCTACCGCCGGGTTCTCTGCCTCTGTCACGGGACGGCCGATGACCACGTGCGACGCCCCTGCAGCGATCGCCTCGCTCAGGGGTAGCCACGCGCGCCTGGTCGCCGCGCGATGCCCACGCAGGCCTGACGCCGGGCGTGACGACGAGCGCCTCCGGACCGAGCAGACTCACGCATCGCCGCTGCCTCGAGCGGCGAGCACACCACGCCCTGGACACCAGCCTCCCGCGCGCGCTCGCCAAGCAGCGCGACCTGCCGTGCCGCCGTTGCCGGCACACCGACGCTGTCGAGAGTCTCATCATCCATGCTGGTCAGAACGGTCACGGCGAGGACGTCGGGACTGTTCGACACCGCACTCGTCGGCCCCGGCGCACGCGCCCCGCACGGCCGCCCGCATCATCTCGACGCCCCCCGAAGCGTGCACCGTGAACATCGACGCACCGGTGCGCGCGACCGCCGCAGCAGCGCCCTCGACCTGATGCGGGATGTCATGCAGCTTGAGATCGACGAAGACCTTGTAGCCCATCTCCCGCATCCGAGTCGACGATCTCCGGCCCCTCGGAGTAGAAGAGCGTCATGCCAACCTTCACGTAGTCGACCGCGCCGGAGAGCTCGCGCGCAACGCCGAGCGCCGTGTGCGCATCCGTGTCGAGAGCGATGATCATCCGGTCACGCATGTCGTCCCCTCCCTGTCCGCCTGGCGGTCGCTGCGTCGCACGCAGTGCCTCGGCAGTTCACGCTCATGCGTCAGGCTCGAGAGCGCCCGTCAGCTCGCTCGCCCTGTCGATCCCGTGCGCCTCACAGTACTCGGCAAGACCGTCGATGATCCTCATGGTCGCCGTCGGGTCCACGAAGTTCGCTGTCCCGACCGCCACAGCGGTCGCGCCGGCAAGCATGAACTCGACGGCGTCCTCGGCGTCCATGATGCCTCCCATACCGATCACCGGCACATCGATCGCCGAGGAGACCTGCCAGACCATGCGCAGCGCCACCGGCTTGATCGCCGGACCGCTCAGCCCGCCCACCACGCGCGAGAGCTTGGGCTTGCGTGTCTGCGCATCGACGGCCATCCCGAGCAGGTGTTGATGAGACTGACGGCATCGGCGCCCGCGTCCACGACCGACCGGGCGATCTCCACGACGTCGGTCACGTTGGGGCTCAGCTTCACGATGAGCGGACGCTCGGTCGCGGCGCGACACGCCGCGGTGACTTCCGCGGCACCCGCACACGACGTGCCGAAAGCCATGCCCCCGTGATCGACGTTGGGACACGAGATGTTGACCTCGTAGGCGGCCACGTGCAGTCTCTTCGAGCCGCTCGATGACTCCCGCGTACTCGGCCGCAGAGTGCCCTGACACGTTGACGATCACGGGCACGTCGACCTCGCGCAAGCTACGGCGAGGTCTCCTGCGATGAACGCTTCGACGCCGGGGTTCTGCAGTCCGATCGAGTTGAGCATCCCCGATGACGGTCTCGGCGATCCTCGGCGTCTGGTTGCCCTCCCACGGCTCGAGCGAGACCCCCTTGGTGACCACGGCACCGAGCCGCTCGAGGTCGACGAACTCCGCGTACTCGCGGCCGGAGGCGAACGTGCCCGACGCCACCATGACGGGGTTGGCGAGCTCAAGCCCGGCTATGTTCACGCTGAGATCGACGCTCAACGTATGGCTCCCCTAGCGTCATCGGTCCCTAGCTCTTCACTGCCCAGCCGAGTGCTGGACGCGTCGAAGACCGGCCCGTCCACACAGGCGCGCTGCTGGCCGCTCACCGTCGTGACCACGCACGACAGACACGCTCCGATCCCGCACGCCATCAGCCGCTCGAGCGAGACTCTGGCATCGCACACCGCGCCTCAGCGGCCTGGATGGCGACCGCGCGCTCCATCGCCTCGGGGCCGCACACGCACACGATGTCGACCGTGTCGCGATCGATGAGCCGCTCGGTCACTGCGGTCACGAAGCCGCGTGCGCCCTCGGATCCATCATCGGTCGCGATCTCCACCCGACGCAGCGTTCGCCTCGAAGAGCTCGCGACCCACGAGACGCTCGGCAGTCGGCGCGCCGAGAGCGACCGTCGTCTGCCACTCCGCGCGCCGCAAGCTCCTCCACGAGCATGCCGAGAGGAGCCGCGCCCAGTCCGCCGCCGACGAGCAGCGCGCGCTCCACACTCTCAGCCACGCACCAACCGGTGCCGAGCGGACCGATAGCGTCCATGCTGTCCCCGCACTCCTTGCGCGCGAGTGCTCGCGTCCCGTCGCCGAGCACCTGGAAGAGGATCTCGATGCGCTCGCCGTACGCGCGATGCACCGAGAACGGTCGGCGCAGCAGATGAAGTCGGCGCCCTCGCTCACCCGCAGGTGGACGAACTGTCCCGGACGCCACACTCGCAGCGATAGCCGGGGCCTGCGAGCGTGATGAGCCAGATCCCGGGCGCCAACTGCTCGTTCGAGAGCACGGTCACCTGCTCGAGCCGAGCATCCGGACTCCGTCGACCTGCAGCTGCAGCTCGCTCACGCCGTGCCTCCGTTGAGATCCTGCAGAGCGACGACGCCGAGGCGCCCTTCCTTGGTGGCCTCGATGGCCTGGACCGCCGCGTTGGCCGCCGGGACGGTCGTGATGTTGGTGACGCCGTGCGTCACCGCCGCCGTGCGGATGTGATAGCCGTCCGAGCGCGTCTCCTGACCGAACGGCGTGTTGATGACGAGCTGCACCTCGTCGTTCTTGATCGAGTCGACGATGTTGGGCCGACCCTCGTGCATCTTGAGGACCTCGGTGACCGGGATGCCCGGCCGCCTTGAGCGTCTTCGCGGTGCCCGCGCGTCGACAGGATCTCGAAGCCGAGCGTGTGCAGCTGCTTGGCCACCGGCACGATCGCCCGCTTGTCCCGGTCGCACACGGAGACGAACGCGCGACCCTCGGTGGGCAGCGAGTAGTCGATCGCGAGCTGCGACTTGGCGTATGCAGCCGGGAAGTCCTCGGCCACGCCCATGACCTCGCCGGTCGACTTCATCTCCGGACCCAGCACGCGTGTCGGCACCGGGGAAGCGCCCGAAGGGCATGACCGCTTCCTTGACGCAGAAGCGACCGAGCTCGCGGTCCTCGCTCGGCAGGTCCATGTCGGCGAGCTTGTGGCCCGCCATGACCTGCGCGGCGACCTTGGCCAGCGGCACCCCTGTCGCCTTGCAGACGAAGGGAACCGTGCGGCTCGCACGCGGATTGACCTCGAGCACGTAGACCGTCATGTCCTTCACGGCGAACTGGATGTTCATGAGCCCGCACACGTCCGAGCTCGAGCGCGAGCGCGCGCGCATGGTCCTTGATCTGCTCGGTGACCGTCTCGCCGAGCGAGAACGGCGGGATCGCAGCAGGCCGAGTCACCCGAGTGGATGCCGGCCTCCTCGATGTGCTCCATGACGCCGCCGATGTAGACGGTCTCCATGTCGCACACGGCAGTCGACGTCGACCTCGATCGCGCCCTCGAGGAACCTGTCGAGCAGCACCGGGTGATCGGGAGAGACGCTTGCGGCCTCGGCCATGTACCGCTCGAGGTACTCCTCGTTGTAGGCGATGACCATCCCCCGCCCGCCGAGCACGTAGCTCGGCCGCACGAGCAGCGGGAAGCCGATGCGCCGCGCGACCTCGACGGCCTCTTCGTGGGTGTTCGCGGTGCCCGCCGGCGGGATAGGCGATCTCGAGCTTGTCGAGCACCTCGGAGAAGCGCTCCGGCGGTCCTCGGCCAGATCGATCGCCTCGGGCTTGGTGCCCATGATCGGCACGCCGGCGTCCTCGAGCGGATGCGCGAGCTTGAGCGGCGTCTGTCCGCCGAAGGTCACGACGACGCCCTCGGGCTGCTCGGCCTCGACGATGTCCATGACGTCCTCGAAGGTCAGCGGCTCGAAGTAGAGCCGGTCGCTCGTGTCGTAGTCGGTCGAGACCGTCTCCGGGTTGCAGTTGACCATGATCGTCTCGTAGCCCAGGTCGTGCAGCGCGTATGCCGCGTGAACGCAGCAGTAGTCGAACTCGATGCCCTGACCGATGCGGTTGGGCCCGGCACCCAGGATCATCGCCTTGGGCTTGTCCGACGGGAGCGACCTCGTCCTGCTCCTCGTACGTCTTGTAGTAGTACGGCGTGCCCGCCGCGAACTCGGCAGCGCACGTGTCGACGGCCTTGAACGTCGGCTTGACGCCGAGCGCCTTGCGTAGCTCTCGCACCGTCCGCCTCCTCGACGCCGGCCAGATGGGCGATCTGGACATCGGAGAGGCCGTGCTGCTTGAGCGTGCGCATCGTCTCCGCAGTGATCTCGCTCGAGACCGTCTGTCGATCACGATCGCGCTCGACGGCCACGGCATCACGGATCCGAGCGAGGAACCAGGGGTCGATGTGCGTGAGCTCGTGGACCTCTTCGACGCTGCGACCGCGCCGGAACGCCTCGGCGATGTAGAAGAGCGCGACCGTCCTCGGGCGTGGCAAGACGCACGTCGAACTTGTTCTCGTCGAAGACCTCCTTGCCGTCGGCACCGAGCCCGCCTCGGCCGTTCTCGAGCGAGCGCATCGCCTTGCCGAGCGCCTCCTCGAAGGTGCGCCCGATCGCCATGACCTCGCCCACCGACTTCATCTTGGTGGTGAGTGTGGTGTCGGTGCCCGGGAACTTCTCGAAGGCCCATCGCGGCACCTTGACGACGGTGTAGTCGATGCTCGGCTCGAAGCACGCCGGCGTCTTCTTGGTGATGTCGTTGGGGATCTCGTCGAGCGTGTAGCCCACGGCGAGCTTGGCCGCGAACTTGGCGATCGGGAAGCCGGTCGCCTTGGAGGCGAGCGCCGAGGAGCGCGAGACGCGCGGGTTCATCTCGATGACGACGAGGCGCCCGTCGTCGGGATTGACGGCGAACTGGACGTTGCTGCCGCCGGTCTCGACGCCGATCTCGCGCATGATGGCGAGTCGAGGCGTCGCGCATGATCTGGTACTCGCGGTCGGTGAGCGTCTGCGCGGGCGCGACGGTGATCGCTGTCGCCGGTGTGCACGCCCATGGGGTCGAAGTTCTCGATGGAGCAGACGATGACGGCGTTGTCGTTGCCGTCGCGCATGACCTCCATCTCGAACTCTTTCCAGCCGATGACGCTCTCCTCGACGAGGACCTCGCCGATCGGCGAGAGCGCGAGCCCGCCGCTGACGATCTCGCGCAGCTCCTCGACGTTGTAGGCGATGCCGCCGCCGGCGCCGCCCATCGTGAACGACGGGCGACAGACGAGCGGGAAGCCGAGCTCCTCGGCCAGCTCCTCGGCGTCCTCGATGCGTGTAGGCATAGCCGCTCTCGGGCACATCGAGGCCGATGCGCTCCATCGCCTCCCGGAAGAGCTTGCGGTCCTCGCCCTTCTTGATGACATCGAGCTTGGCGCCGATCAGCTCCACGCCGTGGCGCTCGAGGATCCCCTGCTCAGCGCAGTGCGACCGCGCAGTTGAGTCCGGTCTGCCCGCCGAGCGTCGGCAGCAGCGCGTCGGGCTTCTCGATCTCGATGATCTTCTCGACGAACTCGGGCGTGATGGGCTCGACGTAGGTGCGCGACGCAAGCTCCGGGATCGGTCATGATCGTCGCCGGATTGGAGTTGACGAGCACGACCTCGTACCCGTCCTCGCGCAGCACCTTGCACGCCTGCGCACCGGAGTAGTCGAACTCGCAGGCCTGCCCGATGACGATCGGACCGGAGCCGATGACCAGGATCTTCTTGATGTCGTCGCGACGTGGCATCTGACTCCTCTAGGGGACGATGATGACGGGACAGGACGCCTGCCGCATGAGCGTGAGCGACACGCTGCCGAGCATGACCTCCTGCAGCGGATTGGCGACCGCGAGAACCCACGACCATGCCGGAGACGCGGCGCTCGTTGGCCTCCTGCAAGATCACGCGCTTCGGATCGCCGTTCTTGATGACCGGCCGAGCAGATGACGCCGTGCTCGGCGGCCATGCCCACCATGTTGCGCAGCTGGAACTCCGCGCCCTCCTCGGCCTTGCGCGCCTTGTCGGCCGAGAGCCCCTCCTCGACCACGTGGAGCAGGTAGAGCGTCCCGACCGACTTCGGGCAGCATCTCGAAGACGGACATGAGCGCCCGCATCGAGGAGGACGAGAAGTCGGTCGGCAGCAGGATCGAGCGACCGAATCCCTCGGCTACCTCGCGCGGATGCGCGGCCGAGCGAAGCAGCGTCGTAGCGGACCATCATCGTGGGCACCTGCGAACTCTGCAACGATGTCTTCGGAGACCGAGCCCTTGATGAGCTTGGTGAGAACGCCCTTGCCATGCGTGCCCGCCACGACCAGGTCCACGTGCGACTCCGAGGCGATCGAGAGCAGCGTGTCGGTCGACATCCCCGGTCGCGACCCGCACCTCGACCTCGAGACCGGCATCGACAAGCCCCGTCTGCAGCGTCGCGGACCTTGTCGCGAGCAGTGTCGACGGCCTTGGCGATGACCGGGCCTTCCATGCCGACCGCGTCCACGGCATGCCCGAGCACCACGCGCCGGACACCCAGAGCCGACAGCCCCTCGGCTGAACTGGAGCACGAGCTCGAAGTTGGCCGAGAAGTCGACGGGCACCATCGCGCTGCGCAGCATCTCTACTCTCCCTCGGACGGGGGCCGACAGATACTCGGGCACGCCGTCCATCAGACGGCAGAACGCTCCGAACAGGTACCGGGCGTCGTGCGGGCCGGGTGCGGCCTCGGGGTGGTACTGGACCGAGAACGCCGGCTGATCGAGCAGCCGGATCCCCTCGGTCGTCATGTCGTTGAGGTTCACGTGGCTCAGCTGCACGCGGCCGAACTCCTCCGACATGCACCACCGGCGCGACCCCGCCCTCGACCCATGCGCCCAGATCTCCCGCGTCGTGGTCGAGGCCGCCGCTGTCCTCTGCGACCAGAGGGACCGATCGAGGCGAAGTCCACGCAGAAGCCGTGGTTCTGGCTCGTGATCTCCACCTGTCCCGAGAGCAGGTTCATCACAGGCTGGTTGCCGCCGCGGTGACCGTACTTGAGCTTGTAGGTGTCAGCACCTACGGCCAGCGAGAGCATCTGGTGGCCGAGGCAGATGCCAAAGAGCGGCTTCGTGCCGATGAGCTCACGCAGCGTCCCGTACAGGTATCCGACCGCCGAAGGGTCACCGGGGCCGTTGGCGCAGAAGAAGCCCGTCGGCTCGTGTGCGAGCGCCTCCTCAGGCGATGTCGTCGGAGGCACGACGATGACCTCGCAGCCGGCCTCGGAGAGCTTCCGGAGGATGTTGTACTTGACGCCCGCTGTCGAAGGCGACGACCCGATAGCGGGGCTCAGCAGGCAGAATGCCCGTGTCCACCGGCAGATCGCCCCCATCAGGGCCTTCGATCCCCCATGGGTATGCCGAGGAGACCGCGACATCAGCGACCAGATCGCGTCCCACCAGACCCGGGGAGTCTGCGGCCTTTCTCAACGAGCGAGTCCGCATCGAGATCGGTCGTCGAGATGACCGCGCGCATCGCGCCCGTCTCCCGGATGTGCCGCGTGAGGCGGCGCGTGTCGATGCCCTCGATCGCCACGATCGCGTGGCGCTCAGGAACTCGGGCAGCGACTCCTCGCTTCTCCAGTTGGAGGGCTCCGCGCACATCTCGCGGACCACGAACCCGCGCGCGAAGACCCCGCGCGACTCCATGTCGACGCCGTTCACGCCGTAGTTGCCGATGTGCGGCATCGTCATCGTGACGATCTGCCCGGCGTATGAGGGGTCGGTGAGCACTTCCTGGTAGCCCGACATGGACGTGTTGAAGCAGATCTCACCGTCGGCCTCGCCCGGAGCTCCGCACGACCAGCCCTCGAAGACCGTCCCGTCCTCGAGCGCGAGCATGGCTCGGGTTCTCTCGGTCACGAATCGACCACCTTCCCGTTGCGGGAGACGAGCTTGCCCGCGACCACGACCTCGCTCGCCTTCCCAAGTAGCTTGTGCCCCAGGAACGCCGAGTTGCGCGACTTGGAGAGGAACCAGTCCGGCGCGACCTCGACCCGGGCCTCGGGATCGACCACGGTGATGTCGGCGATCCCCTCCTCGGCAAGCCGGACCTCGGGCAGCTTGAGCGACGCCCGCGGCCCGACAGCCATGACCCGTGCGACGTCGGCCCACGCGAAGTGGCCGGGTTCGACGAGGTGCGTGACGACGAGCGAGAGTGCGGTCTCCAGACCCGTCGTGCCGAAGGGAGCGATCTCGAACTCGAGGTCCTTCTCGTGCGGCGCATGGGGCGCATGATCGGTGGCGATGCAGTCGATGGTGCCGTCGGCAAGCGCCTCACGCATGGCCGCAGCGTCCTCGGCCGTGCGAAGCGGCGGGTTCATCTTGAGGTTCGTGTCGTATGCTGGTGAGCGCATCCTCGTCGAGGAAGAGATGGTGCGGCGTCACCTCGGCGGTGACGCGCGCGCCACGCTCCTTGGCCTCCCTGATCAGCTGCGCCGAGCCAGCCGTGGAGACGTGAGCCAGATGAAGCCGGCACCCCGTGAGCTCGGCGAGCCGGATGTTGCGGCGCGACCATGGTCTCCTCGGCCGCCGCCGGCCAGCCGGCAAGTCCCAGTCGCGTGGAGATGACTCCCTCGTTGACCACGCCCTTGCCCGCGAGCGCCTCGTCCTCGCAGTGGGCGATCACGGTCGTGTCGAAGGTGCGCGCGTAGTCCATGACCCGGCGCATCATCCCGGCGTCCTGCACGTCACGCCCGTCGTCCGAGAACGCCACGGCGCCCTCGGCGAGCATGTCGCCCGATCTCGGCGATCGCCTCGCCGGACTGGCCCGATGTGAGCGATCCGACCGGCCAGACCCGCACGGCCCCCACGCTCGACAGCACGCTCGACGATGAAGCGAACCGCAGAGCCCGTGTCGCACACGGGTGAGGTGTTGGGCATGGCGCAGACCGCGGTGAATCCGCCGTGAGCGGCCGCGCGAGTACCGCTGTAGATGGTCTCCTTGTCCTCGCGGCCGGGCTCTCTCAGGTGCGTGTGCACATCCACGAGATCCCGGCAGGACGACCTTGCCGGCGCACTCGACGACCGTCGCACCCTTCGGCGCTTCGAGGTCCCCTGCCGACCGCGGAGATGGACGCGCCCTCGATGAGGACGTCGGCGATCTCGTCTCAGTCCGATCTGCGGGTCGACGACGCGCCCGCCTCTAAGCAGCAGTGTCACTCTCGGAACCTCCCAACAGCAGATACATCACGGCCATGCGCACCGCGACACCGGAGTTGACCTGGTCAAGAACGATCGAGCGATCGGAGTCCGCGACGGCAGCGGAGATCTCCACGCCTCGGTTCATCGGACCCGGGTGCATGACGATCATCTCGGGCTTGGCGGCTGCCAGGCGCGCCTCGTTCATCCCGTAGAGCACGCGCGTACTCGCGCAGGCTCGGGAAGGGCATCCCCTCGGCACGCTCCATCTGGATGCGCAGCATGTAGGCGATGTCGAGGTCGGGCAGGACCTCGTCGAGGGTGTAGGCCACCTCGGCGCCCATCACGTCGGGACGCGCCGGCATGAGGGTCGGCGGACCGACGACGACCGGCGTGGCGCCCACCTTGCGAAGCGCGGGCACGAGACTGCCCGCGACCCGGCTGTGAGCGATGTCGCCGACGATGCCGACGGTCGAGCCCCTCGAGCCGGCCGACCTCCTGGCGGATGGTGAAGAGATCGAGCAGCGCCTGCGTCGGGTGCTGGTGCATCCCGTCGCCGCCGTTGATCACGTGCGCGTCCATGCGACTCGGCGAGCACCTGCGGTGACCCGGCGTACTTGTGACGGACGACGATGAGGTCGCACGCCATCGCCGAGAGTGTCTTGGCGGTGTCGCGCAGTGACTCGCCCTTCTCGGTGGCCGATGCCGAACCGCTCATGTTGATCGCATCTGCCGAGAGACGCTTGGCGGCGATCTCGAACGACGTGCGGGTCCGCGTGCTGGGCTCGAGGAAGAGGTTGATGACGGTGCGGCCGCGAAGCGTCGGCAGCTTCTTGATGCGACGCTCGTTGACCTCCTTGAACGACTCGGCGGTGTCGAGGATCAGACTTGATGTCCTCGGCCGTGAGGTCGTCCATCGAGATGATGTTGCGAGATGAGAGCATGACCGGTCACTCACCACCGTTCGTGGCTTCGAGGATCTCGACGGAATCGGTGCCGTCGGTCTCGGAGAAGTAGGCGCGGACGCGCTCCTCGCGCGGATGTGGGCACGTTCTTGCCCACGTAGTCCGCCCGGATCGGAAGCTCTCGGTGGCCGCGGTCGACGAGAACGGCCAGCTGGATCGTCGAGGGTCGCCCGTAGTCCATGATGCGCGTCCATCGCGGCCCGGATCGTGCGGCCTGTGTAGAGCACGTCATCGCAGAGCACGATGCGCCGACCCTCGACATCGAACGGGATGTCGGTGCGGTGGACCTCAGGGTTGAGGCGTGTCGCGACATCATCGCGGTAGAAGGAGATGTCCAGAAGACCCACGGGCAGCTCCGCGCCCTCGATCTCCTTGATGCGGGCTGCAAGTCGCTCGGCCACGTGAGCGCCGCGGGTGAGGATGCCGACGAGCGCCATCCCCTCGGCACCCTTGTTCGCCTCGAGGATCTCGTGGGCGATGCGTGTGAGACCCCGCTCGACGGCCGCCTCATCCATGACGACTGCTTTGGTCCGGTACTCCACGACGCCCTCCCCTCTCCATGGCTACCTCTTCTGCACCGCTCTGAGCTGCGGTTATCCCGCCAGTCTCAGCCTACAGAAAAGGCCTTCCTGCTCGGCTGGCAAGAAGGCACACGGTTGAAGGGCGCGCCCAGCGCGGCTGGGGCGTCTTCGCGCTATGTTCCCTTGCCGGCCTCACGGGACCGGTTTAAAGGTCTGAAGGGACAGTACCAAGAGTGCGCAGCGGTGTGAAGCGATTCGGGCAGATTGCCGCCAGATTCGCGCGAATCAGTCGCCGATCGCTGCGATCTCGCCGAGGACCTCGTCGCCGGCCTCGGTCCGACCCATCGAGTCGGGCTCGATCTCAACGCAGCACCCGGGCGAGATCATCGGGCAGAGAATCGACGATGCGCATGTGCTCGTCGGTCATCGGGTGATCCAGCTCGAGGAGATAGGAGTGGAGGAACTGGCGTGTCAGGTGGCGGTCGCTCTTGAGCCTCTGGGCACCGTAGAGCTGGTCGCCGACGAGCGCATGATCGATCGAGGCCATGTGCACGCGGATCTGGTGCGTGCGCCCGGTGTAGAGCTTGCACTCGATCAACGTGTAGCCGTCGTCATGGGTCCCGGCCATGAAGCGTTCGAGAACGCGGAAGGTCGTGACCGCCTGCTTTGAGCGGGCGTTGTCCACAACCGCCATCTTGAGTCGGTCGCGAGGATCACGGGCGAGCGGAGCGTCCACGAGCCCGCTGTCGGGCGCGATGTAGCCGTGAACGAGCGCGAGATAGCGCCGGTCCACCGCGCGTATCTTGATCATCTCGCCGAGCGCGGCCTGAGCGTGGTCGCTCTTCGCCACCATCATCAGACCCGACGTGTCCTTGTCCAGCCGGTGCACGATGCCGGGTCGCTCCTCGCCCTGCACGGTCCCGAGCTCGTCGGCGTGGTGCAGCAGCGCGTTCACGAGCGTGCCCGACCAGTTGCCGTGGGCGGGATGGACCACGAGGTCTGCCTGCTTCGAGAGCACGATCATGTCCTCGTCCTCGAAGCGGATGTCGAGCGGGATGTCCTCGGCCTCGAGGTCCCCGCGGTCTGCCGGCGGGATCTCCACGACGACGCGGTCCCCGGCATGGACGATGTGGCGCTTGTTGACGACCTCACCGTTGACGCGCACGAACCCGTCGGAGACAAGCCGAGCCGCTGCAGAGCGCGAGGGCATGAACTCCATCTCGCCCAGCAGCGAGTCCACGCGCTCCCCCGCCTCGCTGCCGCGAACACGGTGCTCGTGATAGCGGCTCTCAGCCATGCTCGACCTCGGTCGGCGGGACCTCGGCATCGGCCGGCGGATCCTCGATGTCGGGCGCCCGTCGCTCCTCGGGCGCGAGGATGATCCAGATCAGCAGCATCCCCACGCCGATGACAACGGCCGAGTCAGCCACGTTGAAGATCGGCCAGTACTTGTCGAGCACGTCGATGAAGTCGGTCACGAGCCCGGTGTCCATCCGATCGATCGCGTTGCCGAGCGCACCGGCAGTGACCAGGCCGAGTGAGACGCACAGCCATACGTAGCGCGGCCGAGTCCGGTACCAGTAGATGGCCACCCCTGCCACAACGAGAATCATCACCCCGATGAACAGCATCCGGTAGCCGGCGAGCACGCCGAAGGCGCCGCCGATGTTGCGCACGTACGTGATGCCGAGAAGACCGGGGATGAGCGCGATCATCTCACCGGGGTGCGAGTTCGCGCGAACCAGGTACTTGCTGAGCTGGTCGACGAGGAGCGTACCGAGCACGACCAGCCAGAACACGACTCCCGGCCGTGCTGTGGTTACGGCGATTCTTCTTCTGATTTGCACGTGATGCAAAGGGTCGCTGTTGGCATAGCTTCGAGACGCTGGACCGAGATCTTCTTGCCGCAGCGAGTCGCACTCGCCGTAGTCGCCGGTCATCCATCCTGCCGAGCGCGGCCTGCACCGAGGCGAGCGCGTCGCGGACGTTGTCATCGAGCGTCATGTCGAGCTCTCGCTCGAAGGTCGCGGTGCCCTGGTCGGCCATGTGATCGCGGTAGTTGTTCTCGCCGCTGGCCTCGGAGAGAGCCTCGTGGCCCTCGCGCTCGATGACCTCGACCTCGGACTCCAAGCCGCTCGAGCTCTCGCTCCAGCTGCGTCTTCAGTTTGTTCTGCGTCGTCTTGTTCATGACGTGTCCCAATCCTTGCGGCCTATCGCAAAGCGCCCGGTACCATGCCGGGCGCCCTACAGATAGCTTCTACCAGGGATTATACCACCCTGGCGGCCAGAACCTCGCGCACATCGTCCACAGACCTCGGGGTGATTCGCATCCACACCGAGCTCGCGATGGTTCCAGCAGCGCGGACACTTCTCGCCCTCGGCAGGCAGGACCTCGACCGCCAGCTCATCGCCCTCAGCGAGCGTGACAGCCGAGACGATCATCATGGCGGCAACGTCCTCGGCCCCCGGCTCTCGAGCACCGCCAGAGTGTCTGCCGGGGCCGTGATAGTGACCCTGGCCTCCTGGCTCTTGCCGACGACATCGGTCGTTGCGCGCGTCTTCGAGCGCCTTCGTGACGGCCTCGCGAACCTCCATGACGATTGCCGTACGCATCGCGCAGTGCGGCCGCGTCCTCGGCAGGCACATCGCGCTCGGCCATCCAGCCAGGTGCACGCTGATCGCGTCACCGCGCAGATCCTCGGGCGCGAACTGCCAGACCTCCTCGGCGGTGAAGCTCAGGATCGGGGCGACCATCCGCACGAGATCGAAGAGGATCGCGGCGAGCACCGTCTGCGCGCTGCGCCTGCGAGAGCGAATCGGTCGCGTCCGAGTAGAGACGGTCCTTGAGGACGTCGAGGTAGAACGCGCTCAGATCGGTCGACGCAGTAGTTGAAGATCGTGTGATAGACGGTGTGGAACTTCCAGTCGTCGTAGGCCTGGGTGACTCGCTCGACGATGTCGCCGAGGCGCACCAGCGCGTAGCGGTCGAGCTCGGGCATCTCGTCCCACGGCACCGCCATCTCCGGCTCGAAGTCGGAGAGGTTGGAGAGCAGGAAGCGGAACGTGTTGCGCATGCGCCGATACGCATCGCTCGTGCGCGCGAGGATGTCATCGGAGATCGAGATGTCCTGCGAGTAGTCGGCTGCAGCCGCCCACAGGCGGATGATGTCGGCTCCGGACTTGTCGATGACGTCGAGCGGCGAGATCACGTTGCCGAGCGACTTGGACATCTTGCGGCCGTCGCCGTCGACGATGAAGCCGTGGGTGAGCACCGCCTTGAACGGCGGCACGTCGTAGGCCCCGACGCTCGTGAGCAGACCCGACTGGAACCAGCCGCGATGCTGGTCGGTGCCCTCGAGGTAGAGCTCTGCCGGGAACCGCAGCTCGGGCGCGCGCTTCGAGCACGCTCGTGTGCGAGACGCCCGACTCCCACCAGACGTCGACGATGTCCTTCTCGGCACGCAGCTCGGTGCCGCCGCACGCGGCGCACGCCGTGCCCTGCAGGCAGGTACTCGGCCGGGTCCTTCGTGAACCACGCGTCGGCGCCCTCGGTCTCGAAGAGCTCGATGACGGCATCGAACGTCTCGGGCGTGGCCACGGTCTCGCCGCACTTCACGCAGGAGAAGACCGGGATCGGCACACCCCAGGCGCGCTGGCGGGAGATGCACCAGTCGGGGCGATCGGTGACCATGGACTTGATGCGATTGACCGACCAGCCCGGAATCCACTCGACCTTCTCGATCGCGTCGAGAGCGCCCTCGCGCAGCGGGCGGCCCTCCTCGGCATGGTCCATCGAGACGAACCACTGCTCGGTCGCGCGGAAGATCACCGGCTGCTTGCAGCGCCAGCAGTGCGGGTAGCTGTGCTCGGTCTCGCCGGCGTGGAGCATGTCGCCCCGCTCGGTCAGCCAGTCGACGATCGCTGGGTTCGCCTTGTTGACGTGCTGGCCTGCGAACGGACCGCCGCCCTCATCGAAGACGCCGTCTGTCATCGACGGGCATCGGGCATCGGCAGGTCGAACTGCTGGCCGACGAGCCAGTCCTCCTCACCATGGCCGGGAGCGGTGTGCACCGCGCCGGTGCCTGTCGAGAGCTCGACATGGGCACCGGTGATGATGACGCCCTCGACTCCCTCGTGGATGGGCTGGCGGTACTTCGCGCGCCAGAGAGCTCGGCGCCCTTGACGCGGATGACCTCGCCGTCGGCATCGGAGGCGAACGAGTACTCCTCGATGCCGGCGACCTCGACGACCTGGCCGACGAGCTCCTCGGCCATGACGAGAACCTCGTCACCGACCTTGAGGCCGACGTAGTCGGCATCGTCGGCGAGTGTGACCGCGACGTTGGCCGGCAGCGTCCAGGGCGTCGTCGTCCAGATGAGGACCGCGACCTTCTCGCCGGTGCCCGCGAAGCGGCGCGGGCGGCTCAGTGAACCAGAACTTCACGTAGATGGAGTCCGAGGTCTCATCGGAGTACTCGATCTCTGCCTCGGCCAGCGCGGTCTTGCACCGCATGCACCAGTGGATGGGCTTGGAGCCCTTGTAGATCATCCCGCGGCGGTACATCTCCTTGAAGATCTTCACGTTGCCGGCCTCGTACGCCGGGTTGAGCGTGAGATACGGGTCGGCGAAGTCGCCGCGCACGCCGAGGCGCTGGAACTCCTCGGACTGCACGCCCACGAACTTCATCGCGTAGTCGCGGCAGAGTGCGTCGAAGCTCGGCCTGGGAGATCTCGCCCATCTTCTTGGCACCGAGGTCCTTCTCGACCTGGTGCTCGATGGGCTGGCCGTGACAGTCCCAGCCCGGGACGTAGGGCGACCAGTAGCCGCGCATCGTCTTGTACTTGACGATGAGGTCCTTGAAGACCTTGTTGAACGCCGTGCCCATGTGGATGTGGCCGTTGGCGTACGGCGGGCCGTCGTGGAGGATGAACGTCTCGCCGCCCTCGTTGACCTCGAGCGACTTGGCGTAGATGTCGTTCTCCGCCCAGAACTCGAGCCACTCGGGTTCGCGCTTGGCCAGGTTCGCCCGCATGGGGAACTCGGTCTGGGGCAGGTTCATCGTGCTCTTGTAGTCCGGCTTGTCGGCCACGTCTCTCCTCTTCTCGGTCTCAGTGTCCGCGACTGCCTGCCCGGAGCTTCCGACCCCAGACACGACAAAGCGCGCATCGTCCTTGCCGGGACGAAGCGCGCTCGCACTCCGCGGTACCACCCAGCTTGCGCAGGTCTCCCCGCTCGCCACTCGGTCGCCCTGTAACGGGAGCTTCCCGTCGGAGCCTACTGGCAGGTTCGATCCTGCGTTTCGGTCCGAGGCTGCTGGGGTGATCTTCGGCCGGATGTCTCTCCCGCGGGCTCTCACTGTCCCCGCTCGCTCATGGGTGACCCGTCGACCTACTCGTCCCCGTCATAGCCACATACTGTGCATCACGCGGCACGCGGCCGCGCTAGCAGCGATGTTAGCGCGGCGCTCCAGGCCGGTCAACGCCGGAGTCGCGCTCGACCGCACAGGTCATCGCCTGCAGAGGAAGACGCGTTGCGCCTCGGAGAGCCGGCGGTTCCTCGCAAACGTATCCTTCACCGCTGTGTAGACGGTGCGTCGCCGAGTGACCCTACTGCTCGGTCTGCTCCTCGGCGGACCGCTCGGCAGACACGTCGTCTGGTTCCTCTTCGGAGTCCTCAGCGGCGTCCTCGGCAGTGGGTCCGGCAGCCCGCCGCACCGCCTCGTCCCTGGTCGCGTCGATGAACGCCTGGGCACTGCGCTGGAGATCCTCGGCATCGACGGTCCCGATCCCCGCCCCCATGCGGGTGCGAGCTCGACCGGCGTGGACCTCCAGCTTGTGGCGCGGCCCTGAGGCGCGAGCCCACTCGTCGATGAGCACGACCCGATCCGCGTAGCCGCGTGGAGCCTTGATCGGCACGTCGATCCCCATGGCTCGACGGCCGACGAGCACCCGGTCGATGTCGATCTGGAGCCGCTCGACGCCGCGCACCGTATAAACCGCGTACCAGATGGAAGCCACCGCGAGCACGGTGATCAGAATGGTGAGGAAGAAGACGAGACACAGGCCAAGAAGCGCGCGCCACAAGAACTCCGGTTCGACTCTCAGAAGGAGGGCCACGCCCATGGCCACGAAAGCGACGAGCCACGGGACGCCGAGGAGTAGTGCGACCACGATGGCCCAGGGGTTCTTGGCCGCGGGGAGCGTCGCCAGGAACTCAGTCTCGCTCTCGACGATCACCGCCGGCCGTGCCCCTGAGTCAGTCACGTTCTCCCCCGCTCCCCCACAACGCCGACATCTGCTCTGACTCCACGCCCTGCACCTCGAGCTGCTTGTGCCGAGACGTGTGCCCACGCGCGACACTCACGCGACTCTTGGGCACACCGAGGGCATCGGCCACGACCTTGCACACCGCAGCGTTCGCCTTGCCTCCCTCGGGAGGAACGCTCACGCGCACGGACAGCTCGTCGCCACGCCAACCCGCGATCTCATCGCGTGCCGACTTGGTAGTAACGTGAACGGCGACGCGTGCGCACATACCGCGCCTAGTCGATCTCCTCGATGTCGATCTCGTCATCACGCTCGGCGAGATCGTCGAAGGATCCTATCGTGAACTCCTTGGGGCCGCTGAGGTCCGGCACACCCTGATCGACCTCGGGCGCCTCGGTCTCACCCAGCGTCACGCTCGTGACGAATCCGGACTCCGGGGGCTCTGTCGGGGCCGGCTCCGCGACAGCGGGCTCGACCTCGAACTCGGGAGACGGTGCCATCGCGGGCTCGGGGACGGGATCGACGGCAACGGGCGCCGGGGGCTCGATCTCCACCTGAGCCACGACACCCTCGTCGGTATCGCCCATCAGCACGTTCACGTCATCGGGCAGCTTGACCTCGGAGAGCGCCTGCGTGTGCTCGTCGAGCAAGCCCTTGAACTTGGCCCGGAACTCCTCCTCGGCCTGCTTGATGCGCACGAGCTCGTTCTGGACCTGCTGCTTCTGGGTCAGAGCGTTGTGGATGATCTCCTTGGCCTTCATCTCCGCATCACGCAGAACGGCGGTGGCCTCTTCTTGAGACTTCTTGACGATCTCCTCGGCCGAGGTCTGCGCCGAGATCATCGTGTTGCGGATCGTCTGTTCCTGCTCCTGGTACTGACGCACCTGCTGCTGCGCAGCCTCGTTCTTCTCGGAGAGATCGATGTTCTCCTTGAAGAGACGTTCGAACTCGTCGGCGACCTCGTCAAGGAACGCGTCCACCTCTTCGATGCTATAGCCACGCAGCGAATGGCGGAATTCCTTGTGGTGGATGTCCAGCGGAGTGAGCTTCATCTCGCGTATACCCTTCCCTACAACCCGAAGTACCTAAGCAACCCTACCAGAACCGGCTCGATGAGCCATTGCAGCACCAGCAACGCCACCAAAGGAGAGAAGTCGACGCCTCCGGTGGCCGGGATGATGCGCCTGAACAGACCGACGTACGGCTCGCACACCGTTCCCAGAAACTCGTAGATCTGCGCGATCACGGGGGACTTCGCAGAACGGACGATCCAGGACAGTATGACGTAGGCGAGAATCGTGAACGAGTACAGCTGGATGACCATGCTCACGACAGAGATGATGTTCACGTTCATCCGCTCACGAGCCTAGCTCCTCGGCCCGGTCGACAGCCGCCTGGACCGCTGCCGTCAGCGCTCCGGCGAACCCATGGTCCTCAAGTGCCCCGATCGCAGCGACGGTGGTACCGCCGGGACTGGACACGCTGTCGACGAGTTGATCGGGATGCATGCCGCTCTCGTCCAGAAGCTCCGCAGCTCCTCGCACTGTCTGCACGGCGAGGAGCAGTGCGTCTTCGCGATCAAGACCTTTGCGAACCCCGGCGCGTGCGAGCGCGTCCACGAACATGCGCGACGTACGCCGGGCCCGAGCCTGAGATCGCGGTCGCGATGTTCTGGAGGTCCTCAGGCAAGCACGATAGCCTTGCCGAGAAGACCGAAGAGCTCCCTGACCAGGTCAACCTGCTCGTCGAGGGCGTCTGTGCCCCCGCTCACGCACACTCATGCCCTCGCCCACCATCGCTGGCGTGTTGGGCATCACGCGCACGACGGCCACTCCGGTCGGCAGCAGTGACTCGATGCGCTCAGCATGAGATGCCGGCGGCGATGGACACGACGAGATCGGAGGGGCCGACCGCCTCGGCAATCGAGGCGAGCACGTCATCGATCACCTGCGGTTTGACAGCGAGGAGGACGATGTCCCCCTCGGCGGCGGCTTCAGCGGCGGAGTCGGTCGTGCGCACGCCGTGAGCCGCATCGAGGGTGAGTCTGCGCTCGGCAACCGGCTCGGCGACGATGACATCACCGGGCTCGACGGCCTCTGCGGACAGTAGACCGCTGAGGATCGCCTCCCCCATCCGACCGCCGCCGATAACAGCGAGCGTGCCCTTGGAGCTTGAATCGACCCTGCACCATCATCACTCCGCCGAGAAGAGGCCCGTGTCGCGCAGCCGCCTCATGTCGCCGGCGGAGACGTCGACGTTGGCTGGGGTCAGCATGAAGACCTTGTCCGATATCTTCTGCAGCCCGCCGTCGAGCCCGTAGGTGAGACCCGAGGCGAAGTCGATCATGCGCTTGGCAACGTCCGGGGACGTCATCGACATGTTCATGATGACGGGCGTGCCCATCTTGAACTTGTCGGCGATGTTCTTGCGCCTCGCTGTAGCTCTTGGGCTCCACGATGTGCATCTTGACCTGCGGTGCCATCTGAGAGACCTGCGCGCCTGCAGGAACGCTCCTGAGCGACTCGTCGCGCCTGCGACCGCCATCGCGCGCGCGGTCTAGATCGGGCTCACGTGTCACGGCGCGCACAGACGTGCTCTTCGTGGCGTAGGGAGACTGGTAGTCGGTCCTGCCGACGTGGTCGTCCTCGCCGGCCCCGTCGTCATCCTCGTAGTATTCCTCTTCGTACTCCTCGTCCCACTCATCCTCGAGACCGAGCCGGACCTTGATGCTTTGCCACACGCCCACGTCGGTCTCCTCGCTCGCCCAACGTACTACTTGCCGAATATCGCCCGTCCGATCCGAACGATCGTGGCACCCTCCTCGACGGCGACCTTGAAGTCGTTGGTCATCCCCATCGAGAGCTCTTCCAAGGATACGCCATTGAGAGGCATGGCTGCGAGAGAATCCCGCAGCTCCCGCAGGCTGCGGAACACCCAGCGGTACTGCTCGGCCTGACCGTACGGCGCCATCGTCATGAGTCCTCTGATCTCGACGTTCTCGAGCCGCGATGACTCCACGAGAACGTCCTGCACGTCATGCGGGAGCGAAGCCGTGCTTCGCACGCCTCGCCCGAGACATTGACCTGCAGCAGGACGGGCTGGACGACACCCGACCTCAGCCGACTTGCGGTCGATGAACTCGAGCAGCTTGACCGAGTCGACGGAGTGGATCAGATGCGCCTTGCCCACGACATCCTTGACCTTGTTGGTCTGGAGCGAGCCGATGAAGTGCCACCGTGCATCGGGGAACAGCCCGTACTTGCCCTCGAACTCCTGGACGCGGTTCTCACCCGAAGTCGAGGATGCCGGAGTTGAGTGCGCCTTCGATCTCGTGCACACCGACATGCTTGGTGACGGCGACGATCGTGATCTCATCGTGCCGAGCGTCCGGCGCAGTCCGCGGCGTCCGCGACCTGGCGTCTGATTGACTCGTATCGCTCGGCGATAGCGCTCAACGCGCCTGAATCACTCCTCGTCGCGTGCAGCTGAGCCCTTCGAACTCTCCAGTGACAAGGTAGGCGATTCTCTCACCGATGTCGACGGCATTGTCCGCGATTCGCTCGAGGTAGCGCGAGGCCAGGACCATCGACGACGCCCACTCGATGTCCTCCTCATCCTGCAGCCGCGCGAGCTCGCGGAAGAACTGCTTGTAGAGGTGGTCGATGGGCTCGTCGAGCTCCTGGAGCTTGGCGGCGAGTTCGATGTCGTTGGTCTCGAACGCATCGGCCATCGCTTCGAGCACGCGGTAGACCAGATTGCCCTGCGCCTGGATGAGATCGTAGAGCGTCTGCGGTCCCTGGCGATCGGCCGTGCGCTTGGCAGCCTTGGCGATGTTGACCGCCAGATCGCCCATGCGCTCCAGGTGCAGCGCCATGTACGTCAGTGAGTAGAGCAGCCGCAGATCGCGCGCGACCGGGGCCTGGGTGGCGATGACCTCGAGGGTGTGCTCCTCGATCCCGAGACAGCGGTCGATCGATCTCGTCATCGCCGTCGATGACCACGCTGGGCCTTGTCGACATCGCCTTCGACGAGAGATGCGACGGCATCTCGGGTCCGGTCCGTGACCAGCTGCATGATCCCGAGGACCTCGGCCCGCAGGTCCTTCAGTTCTTGGCGAAAAACCTCACGCATGTGACCGTCCCCGACTCTCGTAGCCGCATCGTTCATCGGACAGGACGCATTATAGCGCCGGTACCGCACTCCCCGGCGGTTGACACACATGTAGCACTAGCCGAAGCGACCGGTGATGTAGTCCTCAGTCCGCTTGTCCTGCGGACTCGTGAAGAGGTTCGCGGTGCGGTCGTACTCGACGAGAACCGCGGGCTCTCCCGCGACCTCCTGCAGGAAGAACGCGGTGAAGTCGCTCACGCGCGCCGCCTGCTGCATGTTGTGCGTGACGATGACGATCGTGACCTCGTCCTTGATCTCGGCCATGAGGTCCTCGATCTTCTGGACGCTCGTCGGATCGATGGCCGAGCACGGCTCGTCCATGAGCATGACCTCGGGCTGGACCGCGAGCAGACGCGCGATGCACAGCCGCTGCTGCTGCCCGCCGGAGAGCGTGAGACCCCCTCGGTCGAGGATGTCCTTGACCTCTTTCCAGAGGTTCGCCTTCTCAAGCGACGTCTGGACGATCTCGTCGAGCTCGGCCTTCTTCTTGATGCCTTGGAGGCGCGGACCGAAAGCCACGTTGTCGTAGATGGACATCGGGAACGGGTTGGGCTGCTGGAAGATCATCCCGACGCGCCTGCGAAGGTCGACCGGATCGACGCCCTGGCCGTAGATGTCCTCGCCGTCGAGCGTGAGCGTGCCGTTGACCTTGGTGCCGGGGATGAGGTCGTTCATGCGGTTGAAGCAGCGCAGGAACGTGGACTTGCCGCACCCCGACGGGCCGATGAATGCCGTGACAGCCTTCTCCTTGATGCCGACGTTGATGTCGGTGAGCGCGTTGAAGTCCCCGTACCAGAAGTCGAGGTCCTTCACGAGGATCTTGTCCGGCCCCGAAGGCGGCTCGTACGGGTTCTCGTGTATGTCGTGCTCGGTCATCGCGTTCTCCCCTTCTGGGTCCTGCGCAGGATCAGTCGTGCCGACAGGTTGAAGAACAGGATCATGATCATCAGCAGCAGTGCGGTGCCGTACGCGGCAGGCAGGTTGATGCCGTCCATCGCCAGCAGGTACAGGTGCACGGTCATCGGGCGACCGGAGTCGAGCGGCGTGATGGGCAGGTTGATCGCCTGACCCATGGTGTAGATGACGACGGCGGTCTCGCCCACGGCCCGGCCGGTCGCCAGGATGATGCCGGTGATGATGCGGGGCGCGGCGGCGGGCAGCACCGAGCGCCGCACGACCTGCCACTTCGTTGCACCGAGGCCGTACGAGCCCCAGCGGATGTACTTGGGAACCGCCCGGATCGCCTCCTCGGTCGTCCGCATGACGATGGGCAGCATGAGGAATGACAGCGCGAGCGCGGCCGAGAGCATCGAGAAGCCGAATCCAAGTACCTCGACGAAGAGCGCCAGGCCGAAGAGACCCATCACGATGGACGGGACCGACGCCAGCGAGTCGGCGGCGAACCGGATCGTCGCGACGAGTCGACCCTGGACCGCGTACTCGGCCAGATAGACCGCGGCGAGGATCGCGATCGGCGTGACGATGACCATCGCCAGCGCGGTGACGTAGACCGTCGCAACGATCGTCGGCCAGATGCCACCCTCGGCATTCACGCCCTCCGGCCACGTGAAGATGAAGCTCAGGCTCAGCACGCTGATGCCGTTGACGAACACGTACAGGATCACGGCGAAGAGGATGCCCACGGTCACGATCGCAGACGCCCACAGGAGCGCCCATCGCGATGTTGTTCGTGTGTCGCTTGTCCAGCACTAGTGCCTCGTCTCCACGCCGGACTGGAACCTCGACAGGAGACGAACGAGGGCTACGAGCGCCATCGAGAACATGAACAGGATGATCGCCATGCCGAAGAGCGCCGTGCGGTGATCGCCCGACGCATACGGCATGTCCATGACGATCTGTGTGGTGAGCGTCGCGATCGGCTCGGAGATGCTCGTCGGGATGACCGGCGCGTTGCCGACGACCATGAGAACCGCCATCGTCTCACCGATCGCGCGACCCATGCCGAGGATGACGGCATCGATGATGCCGATCTTCGCGGCGGGAACGAGCACCTTGTAGATGGTCTGCCATGTCGTCGCGCCCATGGAGTAGCGAGGCCTCGCGGATCCCGTTGGGCAGTGAGCGCAGCGCGTCCTCGGAGAGCGTCGCGATCGTCGGCACGATCATGATCGCGAGGATGATCCAGCCCGTGACAGCGCCGAACCCGAGTCCGTCGCTCAGCTGGGCGATGATCGGTCGCAAGATGATCAGGCCGAAGAAGCCGTAGATGACCGACGGTATGCCCGCCAGCAGCTCGACGGCCGGCCGCACGACCGCGCGCACGCGCGGCGAAGCGATCTCGGAGAGGAACACGGCCGTGCCCACGGCGAGCGGAGTACCGAGAACGAGCGCACCGAGCATCACGACGAACGACCCGAAGATCAGCGGGAAGATGCCGTACTGTCCGTCCGTGGGATTCCAGACCGGACCGCCGAGGAAGTTCAGCAGCCCCTCCTGGACGAAGATCGGCCAGCCACGCAGACCGACGAACACGAAGATGAGCGCGACTCCCATGACCGCCACGAAGGCGCACAGCGAGGAAGAGGTTCTTGAGCGCCGCCTCGCGGATGTATGTGCTCCGTGAGACGAGACGCAGATTGGTCGACGGGCGATGCCAGCGACACGCGAGCGGCGTCCAGCTGCTGCTTCTCGTTCTCCTCCGGCGTCAGATCGGCCACGGCGACTACTCACCTACCCTGATCGGAGTGAAGCCGGCGTCTCGCACGACACCCTCCTGGATCTCGTCGGAGAGCACGTACTCGGTATAGTCGGCAGCAAGCCCCTCGGGCTCGCCGACCGTGAAGAAGTGCAGGATGCGCTGGAGGGGGTATTCCCGTCGGCGATCGTCTCGGCGGTGGGCTCCACGCCCTCGACCGACACGACCTTCACCTCGTCGTTCACGAAGCCCCACGAGATGTAGCCCACCGCGCCGGAGGCCTCGGCCACGACGGAGCGGACCTGACCGGTACCCGGGCAGTACCGCCGCCGAGCGATCGAACGGCTCCTCCGTCCATGACGATCTTGGAGAACGCCTCTCGCGTGCCTGAGGCTTCGTCGCGGTTGACGAGACCGATGGGCTTGTCCGGCCCGCCGACCTCAGACCAGTTCTGGATCTCGCCGGCGAAGATCGCCCTGGCCTCCTCGCGTGGTCAGCGCGTCGACGGGGTTGTCCGGGTTCACGACGACGGCGATCGCATCGATCGCGATCGGCGTGTCGTAGAGACCGAGATCCTCTTCCTCGTCCTTGAGATCGCGGGATGCGGTCCCGATGTCGGCGGTACCCTTGCTCACGCTCTCGATACCTGCCGATGAGCCAAGCCCCGAGACCAGAACGGTCGTGCCCGGGTTCGCCGCCGCGAAGTCGTGCCCCGCTATCTCGGCGATGGGCAGGATCGTGGTCGAGCCGGTAACGATGAGCTCCTCGTCCGCGTCGCGCCCCGGAGCATCCCGTGAGCGCGAGGAGCACATGCAAGGACAGGCAGCAATGACAAGGACGGGAGATGCGAGAAACGGCCGCCTGCTGCGGTCAGATTCGTCGTCTCTCTGCACCCGGCCCCAAGAGCCGTGAGGTCATCTGCACATCCTCAAACGATCGCGGCGATTGCGCCGTGCCGTCCGGTCGACTCGGCAGTTCTGTATGAGTAGAACCGCTCAGTGTGGTCGGATGTGCACCGCGCCGCCTCGACGATCGCTCTCGGAGGCAATCCTGCGCCTGCGAGGTTCTCGCGCACCGCAGCAGCGAGGTCCAGTCCCTCTCCGACCGCGGCGATAGTATCAAAGCTGTTGCGGAAAAGCGACATCCGTTCTTCATCCACGTTGTAGCAGCATGGACCGATGTGCGGACCCGACGTAGGCGAGCAGCTCTCCAGGGGCCGAACCGGTCGCCTCGGCAAGGGCTGCGGCGGTCGCTCCCGGCAACCCGGCGAGCGCCCCTCGCCAGCCCGCGTGAACGACCGCGACCCCCGGCGTCGCACCGGGCGCCACCAGCACGATCGGCACGCAGTCCGCGTAGCACATCAGCAGCGGCAGGCCGGCTTCGAGCGTCAGGAGAGCGTCCGTTGCTGGAACGGGAGGAAGCCCCGGATGCGGCCATCGCGCCACGCCCAGCATCCTGAGCGTCCACCGCGACGATGTGATCACCGTGGACCTGTTCTGAGGTCGATCAGCGTCGCCCACCTGGCCCTCAAGGTCGAGCGCGGTGAGCACACGACGACGGTTCTCATCCACCGCTCCCGGATCATCTCCGACGTGCGCAGCGAGATTGAGGGAGTCGAATGGCGGCGCGCTCACGCCGCCGGTGCGTTCGCTGAACGCCACCACCATCCCCCACCTCTCGCGCAGGAGAGGGTCAGTGAGGCGCGTGATGCCGGAAGACACATGTCGCTCAAGGCGTGGAGACTCATGCGATGAGGTTGCGCCAATCACGAAAACTCCTGTCCAGAATGCTGGTAGAGACTGCCTGCTTGGGGCAAACTTACCCTAGGTGTACGACGGAGCAACGCTCCGTTCGTCTTATGTCACGCGACTGCTTGTGGGAGGGGGTGACGCAATTGAAGCGGTCCATCAAGTTCTTTGCCCCGCTCACCGTGGGTGCTGCGACGCTAATGACTGCTACACCGGCGTTCGCACAGTATGAGGATGCCGCAGGAGCCGGAATCGGATTCGGATTCCTGTGCTGCTACGGGCTTTTCGCCCTCATGGGTCTGGCGCTGTTCGTCCTCAACGTCTGGATGATCATCGACGCCATCGGCCGTCAGGAGTACGAGTACCCCAACTCGACGGGCAACAGCAAGAACACCTGGATTATCCTCCTAATCGTCGGCATCATCTTCGGTTTCGGCTGGATAGTCGCTGTCGTCTACTACTTCATGGTCTACAAGAAGGTGAAGAGGGGCACGATCCCGCCGCCATGGGCTGGTCAGGGAGGCGCTCCCGGAGCTCCACCGGCTCAGCAGCCGACGGCACCACCGCCGTCTGCGCCACCGGCCGCAGCTCCTCAGCAGACGCCGCCGCCTCCGGCGCCGCCTGCAGCACCACCTCCGCCTGCTCCCCCGGCACCGCCGGAGGGCACGGACTCACAGCAGTAGGCACCATTGCACGAACGTTTCGCAGACCCGTCAGGACGCAACGTCCTGGCGGGTCTGCCGATGAGGGGACTGACAGATGAACATCGAGCAGGGAATCAAGTCACCGTTCTCCGACCCGAGATGGCTTGAGCGGACGGTCATCGGCGCGGTGATCAGTCTCGTTCCCATACTCAACTTCGCCGCGCAGGGATACATGCTCGACTACACGCGCGCCGTCGCATACGACCCCGCAGCCCCTCTCCCCGATTGGGGCAACCTCGGACGGTACTGGGTCAGGGGGCTTCTCTCGGGCCTCGCCGGCATCGCACTGGCGTTGCCAGGAATCATCATCCTCGCCATCGGCTTCTTCCCGATGATCGCGGGCATCATCGCCGGGGAGGGCTTCACCGTGGTTGCAGGGCTCTCCGGTGCATGCATGTTCTTCGCCATCGCGATGATCTACTTCGTAGTGCTCTCGGTCTTCTGGGGAGCGGCGTTCACGAACTACGCGATGTCCGAGGAGTTCGGGGCGTTCTTCGACTTCGCGCGCATCAAGGCCAAGATCGGCTCGGGATCGAGCTACTTCGGAGCGTGGGGGCTCTCTCTGCTCGTCTACCTCGTGGCCGGTAGCGTGACGGGACTCGTGCAGATGCCACTCTCATTCATCCCGTTCCTCGGCGTGCTCGCCGGCACAGCCCTCACCGTCTACGTCACCTTCTGCGCACAGCTCGTTGCCCAGCACTACTACGGACAGTACGCTGCTGCGGCATATGCGGACGAGCTCCAAGCGTCACCTGTGTCGCAGAACCTCGTGCCGCCACCCCCACAGCCCTAGCCGCGCTCGCCGACCACGGCTTCGAGACGCACCGAGCGACGAGCCCGGCGTTTCCCGGCGCGATCGTGGTGTGGGCTTCTCAGGACAAAGTGAAGACCCGGGTACGACGGGGTCTGCCGCCGTCGCACCCGGGTCTGTCAGCAAGGTGAAGTGGGAAACCCTGCGATCTAGTACGTTCTCTTCTTGAGGAATGCCGGGATGTCGAGCTCGTCCTCTTCGATCGGCTCGAAGACCGGCATCGAACCGGGAATCTCCTCGCCGTCCTCGCCCACAGCGAACTCCATCGATTCCTGGCGACGACGCCCGTCGAAGCCGGTGGCGATCACGGTCACGCGGATCTGATCCATCATCGAGTCATCGATGACCGCACCGAAGATGATGTTCGCGTCGCGATGCGCGGCTGCGGCAACGACCTCGGCGGCCTCGTTGACCTCGAACAGACCAAGATCTGAGCCACCCGAGATCGAGAGCAGGACGCCCTCGGCGCCTTCGATGCTCGACTCGAGCAGCGGGCTGGAGATAGCGGCCTTCGCCGCGTCGTGTGCACGGTTGTCGCCAGCCGCCACGCCGATGCCCATCAGAGCCGAACCGGCATCTTGCATGACAGTACGCACGTCCGCGAAGTCCAGGTTGATCAGCCCAGGGACGGTGATCAGATCCGTGATGCCCTGGGTGCCCTGACGGAGGATGTCATCGGCGATGCGGAACGCATCGAGGATCGACGTCTTCTTCTCGGCCACCTGGAGGAGTCGGTCGTTGGGGATCACGATGAGAGTGTCCACGTGGTCCTTGAGACGCTTGATGCCCTCCTCGGCCTGCTGTGCGCGCTTGCGGCCCTCGAAAGCGAACGGCCGCGTGACGACAGCGACGGTCAGCGCGCCGATCTCTTCCTTGGCCATTCGGCGATGATCGGCGCGGCACCGGTACCGGTCCCGCCACCTTCGCCCGCAGTGATGAAGACCATGTCCGCGCCTTGCAGCGCTTCCTTGATCTCATCGCGGCTCTCCTCGGCGGCCTGCAGCCCGACGTCCGGGTCGGCGCCCGGCCCCGAGACCCTTCGTCAGCTCGACACCGACGTGTACCTTGTAGTCGGCATCGGACATCAGCAGAGCCTGTGCGTCGGTATTCACCGCGACGAACTCGACGCCCTTGACCCCGGCCTCGACCATGCGGTTGACGGCGTTGGTACCGCCACCACCGATGCCGAGCACCTTGATCACAGCTAGGTAGTTTGCTCCTGTTTCGAGCATGTTCCCCTCCCCGAAGTTGCCTGCTCCAGGCCTAGAGTAGCCTCTAGATAACCCTCAAGTTGAACTTGAGACTATATGCGCAACGGTCAATCTTCGCATAAACGTTATCCTAGATGCAACCCCTCTGCAAGGAGCGCGGCGGTCACGTCGCCCCTGCTAGAGCCACCGTGGCCACCCACCGGGACTCCTCACCGGGCGTATCCAGCCTACTCGGCGGAGTCCACGCCCCGCCACGTGGGCCGCTCGACCGTCCGCACGTTCACGTACACGACCGCGTCCGCCATGCTCGGTGAGGATCTCGCGAGCGATGACGTCCTTGGTCCCGATGTCCTCTGATGAGCCCACGAGGATCTCGATCTCATCGACGGTCACGAGCGCTGTCTTGTCAACCGAACTCGCGCTCACGAAGCGCGTCATCGACTGGAGCTCCGGGCTCAGACCGGCCCACACCTCGAGCGCATTGAGTAGCGGCTCCGATCCCGTGCGCACTCCCGGCTCCGGCTCGATCGGCTGGAGGTCGCGGATGACGACGAGGGTCTCTGTCTCAGCCGCCGACTGCTCCGCGATGACGATCCCGGAGGGGTCGATCAGCCATACCGACTCGGCGCCCAAGTCGACGTATGCGGCCGGCGTGCGCTCGACGATCCTGATGCGCATCGAGTTGGGGAAGTCCCGTGTGACCGTGGCGACTCGCTATCCACGGGTCCTCCTCGAGACGCGTCGCGCATCTCCTGTGCTGGGAACCGGAGCAGCGTGATGTCGCTTGGCACCGCGGCGATCTCAAGCACGCGCTCCTGGGTCAGTCGCTCGGTCCCGATGATCTGGGTCTCTTCGACAGCGAAGAGCTGGGACGTGTATATCGAGTAGATGCCGAAGATAGCCGCCGCAACCAGAACGACGCACGCCCGCGATCTTGAGACGCTGGGTGCGCCTCTGCCGAACGAGCCGACGCTCCCGCTCCTCGCGCCTCGCGCTCGCACGCCGATCACCGGCGGATGCCGGCGCTCTGGTGCCACCGGAGCCGCCGGCGCCCGCCGGCCGCTTCCGCTTCTGGCCGGAGCCCTGCGTCTTGTGTCTCTTCTCTGTGTCCGTCGTGCCGATCGAGACGCGTCTACGCGTCTTCGACTTGCCCGAGGAGCTTGATCTCCGTTTGGAGTTGGATGCCATACACGTCCCTCACAGCGGTCCGTACCTCTTGCACCAGGGACCATACGTCTCGGGCAGTCGCTCCGCCCTCGTTCACGATGAAGTTCGCGTGAACCGCGGAGACGCGTGCGCCGCCGCGTCGCGCGCCCTTGAGCCCGACCTCTTCGATCAGCCGCCCGGCTGAGTCACCCTCCGGGTTCCTGAAGACGCTGCCCGCCGAGGGCACTCCCACCGGCTGGCTGCGCTTCCTGCGAGCGAAACTCGCATCCATCCTACGACGGATCGCTTCCTTGTCACCATCGGCCACCCTGAGGTCACACTCGACCGCGATGCCGCGGCGCGTCACGTCAGATGAGCGATAGCCCCACTCGATCTCGTGGCCGCGCAACTCCACGAGCCCTTCCTCGGGGACGTAGAGAACCAGGCGCTCGACGCTCTCCCCGATCCACTCGTTGCGCGTCCCGGCGTTCATCGCGAGCGCTCCCCCGAGCGTTCCCGGGATCCCAACGGCGAACTCGAGTCCGGACAGTCCCTTGGAGAACGCTTCCTGGACCAGGGCGCTCAGTACCGTGGCGGTCCCGGCCCTCAGGTGTCCTTCGGTCAACTCGTGGCGCTTGAACTCGGTGCCGAGCACCAACACGGCGCCTGCGTACCCTTCGTCTGAGACGAGCACGTTGCTGCCCTTGCCGAGAACGACGCACGGCACCTCTTCGGCCCGAAGCGTCTCGACGGCCACCTTGAGGTCATGGAGCGAGTCGCAGGTGACGAAGATGGAGGCCGGACCACCGATACGATACGTGGTGTGGCGAGCCATCGGCTCGTCAGCGAGAACGGGCCCCTGCAGCTCTGAGCGCAGCGTCGCCAGAGCAGCCGCTACCGACACGGCTTGGTCCCATCGGCGCCAACGGGCGTCATGGCTCTGACGATCTCCGGGCCGACGGTCGTCACATCCCCGGCTCCCATGGTCATCACGAGATCCCCGCTTCGCACGCGCTGCGCCAGGAACGGCGCGATCTCGGCGCGATGCGGCAGATAGGCAACCTGGCGTCGTCCGTCCTGATCGAGCACGGCGTCAAGCACCGTCTTGCCGGAGACCCCGGGAATCGGCATCTCGCCGGCACTGTACACGTCCATGAGGATCACTCGGTCGGCCTGCCCGAACGCTCTTCCGAACTCAGGCGCGAGGGCAGCTGTGCGGCTGTACCTGTGCGGCTGGAACACGACCCAGACCCTGTCGTAGCCGACCTCACGCGCGGCCTGGAGTGTAGCCCTGACCTCGGTCGGGTGATGGGCGTAGTCATCTACGACAACGACGTCACACACCGTGTCCACATGGTCGAAGCGCCTCCGCACCCCGGCGTACGAGCGTAGAGCAGCAACAGCTCTCTCTACGTCCAAGCCCAACGCCAGCGCCACGGCGGCGGCAGCAGCCGAGTTGCTCACCATGTGCTTGCCGGGTACGGCCACCGATCCCTCGAAGGTGCCATCCGGGGTCGAGACCGTGAAGTTGCTCCCCGAGCCCGTGTGCCCGGTCGATCTCGAACCGCACATCCGCCGTCTCGGCCTCACCGTAGGTCAGCAGACGCGCACCTCTGCCCTCTGCGTCGGCCAACAGTTCCAGGTCATCAGCGCACACGACGAGCACGCCGTCATCGGGCACCTTGTCCATGAACGCCGAGAAGGTCTCTTCCATGCGGGCAAGCGAGCCGTAGTGGTCGAGATGGTCGGCTTCGATGTTCGTGATGAGGGCCACGCGAGGATCGAGGAACATGAACGAGCCGTCCGACTCATCGGCTTCGACGACGTAGTGTGGGCCCTCGCCGCACCGTGCGTTCGTGCCGAAGGCAGCGACCTCACCGCCAACCAGGAAGGTTGGGTCCTCGCCCATCTCGGCAAGCATGGTCGCGATCATCGCACTTGTCGTCGTCTTGCCATGGGTGCCCGCTACGGCGACCGTCTGCCGGTCTTCGGCCAGGTGAGCGAGCATCTTCGCGCGCGGCCAGACGTCCAGGCCACGCTCCCGAGCGGCAGCAAGCTCAGGGTTCGACTCGGGAATGGCCGAGGACACGACCACGACCTGGGGGTCACCGAGGTTCATGGCATCGTGACCGACGTGGACCTCGACTCCGGCCTCCAGAAGCGTCCGCGTGTAGCGAGACTCCTTCAGGTCTGACCCGGTCACGCGGATCCCGCGGTCGTGCGCGACCTTCGCGATCCCGCTCATGCCCGCTCCGCCAACACCTATGAAGTGTGCGTAGACGCCGTCTGTCACTCGGTTCCCCTATGCGTTGTCGACTCGCCTGTCCTGCGCGGACTCCAGTATGAGTCTCTCCACCCGCTCGGCGGCATCCCGCCGACCCAGCGCCGCCGAGGCGGACGCCATGGTAGCACGCGCGCTCTCATCATCCAGGAGGGACGTTCACCGCCTCGACGGAACGTGACCGAATCGACATCAGCGTCCGCGACGAGAAGCGCCCCACCAGCATCCACGACCGCCTTCGCGTTCAGTGTCTGATGATCATCGGTCGCGTACGGGATACGGAACGAGTACGGCTGGCACGCCCAAGGCTGTGAGCTCGGCGATCGAGGTGGCTCCAGCGCGGGAGATCGACGAGGTCTGCTGCGGCGAGCGCCGAACCCATGGAGTGGATGTAGTCGCGCACGAGATACCGGCTCGTATCGACCCCCGCCTCCGCGATGCCCTCGACGACGGTGTCGTACTCGGCCGGGCCCAGCGACGTGGACGACGTGCACGTCCGGATCGGCCAGAAGCGCCGGCGCGAGACTCCACCATCGCAGTGTTGACTCGGCGCGCGCCACGGCTCCCACCGAACACCAGCAGCATCCGAGCGCTCGGAGGCACGCCCAGCGCAGCGCGCCCCTCATCCCGATCACCAGCCGAGGACCTCAGCCCGGACCGGGTTGCCGGTGAGCACTGCCCTGCCCGGCTCCTTCAGATACTCGGCCGACATCGGGTACGTGACTCCGACCGCGCGCGCCCATCGCGAAAGGAACGCGTTGGCCATCCCCGGCACGGAGTTCTGCTCGAAGAGCACGAGCGGTGTCCGCTTCAGGACCGCAGCGGCACCCACGGGGATCGAGACGTAGCCGCCAAACCCGACCACGACATCAGCCCCGAAATCCTTCATCACGCCACGCGCCCGACCCGCCGATGCCACCATCCCGGCGGAGGACGTCACGAGCGTGTGGGGTCGCGAGCGATCGTATCCGCTGCGCGGCAAGGCCGCGTGAACTCCAGCCCGGCATCGGGAACGAGCCGCGACTCCAGTCCGTCGGGAGTACCTACATAGAGGACATCATGCCCGGCGTCGACGAGACGTTCTGCCACCGTCAACGCTGGATAGATGTGTCCTGCCGTTCCGCCGCCGCTCATCAGAACGCGCACGCTGCGGCCTCCCGCCTTCGTCAGTTCTCTTGCGAACAGGACGCACGCCGCGCGTCCCATACAGTGAGATAGAGAGCATGATACCGATACAGATCATCGTGAATGTCAGCGAGGAGCCGCCGAAGCTCACGAGCGGCATCGGGATACCGGTCACGGGCATGAGCCCGGTGACCGCGGCCATGTTCATCAGCGCCTGCGTGACGATCATCGCGGTGAGTCCACCGGCAAGCAGCCGCCGAACGTGTCTCGGGTGCCGAGCGCGATCCGAACGCCCGCGTAGGCGAACACCACGAAGCCCACGACGATAGCGAGCGTGCCGATCAAGCCCGAGCTCCTCGCCGATGATCGCGAAGATGAAGTCTGTGTGTGCTGCGGGCAGATAGAAGAACTTCTGCCGCGACATGCCAAGTCCGACGCCGTCGACACCCCCGGAACCGAAGGCCAGCATCGCCTGGATCGTCTGATACCCGGCCCCCTGTGGGTCGGCCCGCGGGTCGAGGAACGCGAGAACAGCCGGGCCGCCCGGTAGTCGGCGACGAGCACGGCTCCCAGAGCCAGTGCCGGTGCCCACCGTCGCCATGCCCATGAGCGCTCCCCAGTTGATGCCGCCGAGCAGCAGCACGAGGTACGACGGAGAGCACGATCGACATGGTGGTTCCCATGTCGGGCTGAAGCATCACGAGGAGCACGACTGCGGAACACGCGAGGAGACAGCCTGCCCCAGAACTCCTTGGGGACGATGTCCGTGTCGCTTGAGCTGCGTGAGCATGAGCGCGGTCACCATGACGCAGGCGAGCTTGGCGTACTCGGAGGGCTGGATGGTGTAGGGACCGAGTAGCGATCCAGCGCTGCGCTCCACCACCCGCCACACCCAAAGCGAGCACGGCGACAAGACCGGCGAGAGAGACGAAGTAGAACGGCCACGATAGCGTCTTGAGACGCCGATAGTCGAAGCGCCGTGACAAGCAGCAGCAGCACGAGCCCGATCGCGATCCACATCGAGCTGCCGCTTGAGGTGATGAGCGCTGTCCCCCGCGGTTGACAAAGTCAGAGACCGAGGAGGCCGAGTAGATCATCACGAGCCCGAGAAGCAGCAGGAACAGGCTCGAGCCGAGGAGCAGGTAGTGAGCGGTCGAACCGCCCGCGTACGTATCTCGCTTGCTCACGCTCGTGCACCCCCACGCCTCAAGGACCATCGACTTGAAGGCCTCGCCCGCGCTCACGGTAGTTGCCGAACTCGTCGAAGGATGCACACGCAGGCGAGAGAAGCACCGCATCCCCCGGTCGTGCGAGTGCCCGTGCGGTCACGAACGCCTCGGCGAGCGTGCGGCGTGAGCTCTGTCGCGTTCGCCGGAACTCGCAAGCGCGCCCGCGATCTCGGGCCCCGCCTCCCCGAACGCCACGACCGCGCAGTCGCAACCGGCTGTGGCATCGGCGAGCGCATCGAAGGACGTGCCCTTGGCCCGCCCTCCCAGCATGAGCACGAGCTTGCGATCGGAGAACGCGGTCAGCGCCTTGAGCACCGCATCCACGTTCGTCGCCTTGGAATCGTTGTAGTACTCGGCACCGTCGAGCTCTCCCACCGGCTCGAGCCGATGCTCGATCGGCTCGAAGCTCATGAGCCCGGCGCGAATGGCCTCCGCTGTCGGCCCCACAGGCGTGGGCTGCCGCAGCCGCGGCCAGAGCGTTGCTGATGTTGTGATCGCCGCGTGATCAGGAGCTCCTCAGCACTGCACAGAGGGAATCCGGTGCCCCTGATGATCGAGGACGAGTTCCCCGTCCACCAGGCCGGCGCCCTCCGGCTCCGGCGCTGCGCGACGAACCGTCGCAAGCCGCACCTCGCCCGAGCTGAGCGCAGTGGCAACCTCCGCCGACGCAAGATCGTCGACGTCGACGACCGCCGTGTCCATGTGGTCCATGTTGCGGAACAGCCGGGACTTGTCCGCGATGTAGGACTCCATGCTCCCGTGCCAGTCCATGTGGTCGGGCGTGATGTTGAGCAGCACGCCGACCCGCGGGTGGAAGGTGTCCACCGAGTGAAGCTGGAACGAGGAGACCTCCGCAACTATCACCGACGTGGCAGCCGTCTCACGAGCGCACCTCTATCGCCGGGACGCCGATGTTGCCGACCGCCTCAGCGACCATCCCCGCCGAGCGCAGAAGGTGCGCGATGAGGCTCGTGACCGTCGTCTTGCCGTTCGTGCCGGTCACGGCGACCCACGGAGCGTGCGCACACCCGGTAGGCGAGCTCGATCTCGCCGATGGTCTCCTCGGCGGCGTCTCGCGCCGCGAGAGTAGAGCGGTGTGCCCGGCGCGACGCCCGGGCTGATGACGGCGAGGTCGCACGCTCTCGGCAAGCGATTCCGTGCCGAGGCGGACATCCGCGCCGAGCGCCCCGAGCCCCTCGGCCCTCTCGCGCAGCGACCGGCGTGTCTCCGCCATCGCAATACGATGACGACGCTCCGGCCGCTCCGCCTCAGGCAGAGCGAGGAAGTAGCGCGCCGTGGCCTCGCCAGAGATCCCCAGGCCCACGATGAGGATGTCGCTCAGCGACTTCATCAGCTGCGCACCCGACTCACGAAGTACAGTGCGAACCCAGCGCCGGCCGATGATGCCGGTGATGATCCAGAAGCGAACCATGACCTTGGTCTCCGACCAGCCCTTCATCTCGAAGTGATGGTGGAGCGGCGCCATGAGGAAGATGCGCTTGCCCGTGAGCTTGAACGATGCGACCTGCAAGATGACCGAGAGCGTCTCGGCGACGTAGATGCCGCCGATGAGAACGAGCAGCAGCTCGGTCTTGGTGACGATGGCAAGTGCCGCGATCGCCGCGCCCAGGCCGAGAGAGCCGGTGTCGCCCATGAAGATGTCTGCCGGGTACGCGTTGTACCACAGGAACCCGACGCACGCGCCGGCGATCGCCGCTGCGAGCAGCGCGACCTCCAGGTTGTCCTGCGTGAACGCGATGCCCGCGTAGGCGAGCATGACGATCGTCACGGTTCCGGCGGCAAGACCATCGAGCCCGTCGGTCAGGTTCACCGCGTTCGATGTGCCGAGGATCATGACGAAGACGAGGGCCAGGTAGAGCCACGGGATGACGACAGTCAGCGCCGAACGATGTCCACCGTGGTCGAGACAGCCCCCGAGGTCGACTCGCGCGCCAGTCAGCGGCAGGTCGATGTAGGTGGGCAGCTCGGCCCAGTTCACGACGAGCAGACCGAAGGCGACCGAGATGACCGCCTGCCAGAACAGCTTGGCTCGCGGGCGCAGACCCGAGCGAGCGCTCGTGCCAGACCTTGGCCCAGTCGTCCACGAAGCCGAGCAGCCCGCACGCGAGCGTCACGAACAGCGCGAGCAAGGACAGGCGTGCGACGGAGCCCAGCGCGAAGTAGGTCCCGGCGACGACGAGCAGGATCAGCACGCCGCCCATCGTGGGAGTCCCCTGCTTGACCAGATGGCCTTGGGGACCATCGGCACGCACCTGCTGCCCGATGTTGCGGAACGCGCAGTACGCGTATCCACAGCGGCAGCAGCAGCGCGGCGGCGACCATCGCCAGCACCACCGCCAGGAAGACCTGGTATGTCGGATACTGCGACAGACTAAACATCCGGCTGAACGATCCCTTCGACCACGCGCTCGAGTCCCATGACTCGCGACGCCTTCACCAAGACGACATCACCCGGCTCGGCGATCTCCAGGAACGTCTCGCGCGCCTCATCGGCCGAGCGAGCAGACGCGTCACGAAGTCCTCCGGCCATGCCCTCGGCACGTGCGCCGTCGGCGATCCTCGCGGCGCGCGCGGCCCACCGTCACGAGGAAGTCGATGGGC
This sequence comes from uncultured Actinomycetes bacterium, assembly GCA_963850695.1. GTDB lineage: Bacteria > Actinomycetota > Coriobacteriia > Anaerosomatales > CAWKMJ01 > CAWKMJ01. The sequence continues at coordinate 431,832 of CAWKMJ010000002.1, read as the reverse complement.
TAGCGTGGCAACGTCCTCGCCGAGGCGGAAGTGGGCGAGCTCTGTCAGCGATCCGAGCTCGGCCATGTCCCCGAGCACTGCGATCCGCTGGCGCGCGCTGCGCATCCCGGCAAGTGTCTCGATCGCCGCGCGCATCGATGTGGGATTGGCGTTGTACGCATCGTTGATGATCGTCACTCCGGACGCGGTCTCGAACGACTGCATTCGCATCGCGCCCGCGCTGGGCGCCCTGCAGCCCCGCGACGATCGCTTCGGCCTCGATGCCCACTTCGAGACGCGACCGCCGCCGCCGCGAGCGCGTTGTAGACGTTGTGTCGCCCGGGCACGCTCAGAGTCGACCGTGCAGCTGACTCATCGCCCCAGACGAGCCGGAACGACGCCCGGCTCTTCTCGTCGACGACGATATCCTCGGCACGCACGTCACAGCCTGCTGCCATGCCGTAGGTGGTCACAGCGGCGACTGACTTGTCGGCGAGCTCGATCGTGCGGCCATCATCTCCGTTGAGGAAGACGCGTCCCGTCGGCGGGTATGGCCTCGACGAGCTCGCCCTTGGCATCGGCTATCGCCTCGCAGCTGCCCGAGCAGCTCGATGTGGCTCGTCCCCACGTTCGTGACAGTCCGAGGGTCGGCTCAGCGATCTCGCACAGCTCCGCGATCTGGCCCGCACCCCGCATCGCCATCTCGACGATGAGTACGTCGGTGTCGGCCCCGGCCCTGAGCACGGTCAGGGGAACTCCGAGTTCGTTGTTCTGATTGCCCTCGGTGGCAACGACCTTGCGCTCCGAGCCGAGGACCGCGGTCATGAACTCCTTGGTCGTGGTCTTCCCGGTCGATCCTGTCACGCCTATGACCGGGCAGAAGAGGCGATCGCGATGGTAGCGAGCGAGATCCTGCACGGCAGCGAGTGAGTCCTCGATCCTCGGACGACCGCCACTCCCCGATCGCTGGCCCGGTCGATCAGGTCGCGGTAGCGTCGCCGGGTCAGCGTGATCGAGCAGCGCCCGGGCACCGGCATCGATCGCATCGCCGAGGTACTGATGGCCGTCGGTCCTCTCCCCGGGAAAGCAACGAACACGATTGCCCGGCTCGACGTCGCGTGAGTCCACCGCAAGGCCGTTGACCACGACGTCCCCAGGGCTACCGATGATCTCGCCGCAACCACCTCGACCAGCGTTTCGAGCGGCATCGTCAGCATCTCGAGCGCCAGCTCCTCTCGCACGACTTCCCGGTCGTCGAAGTGAATCGTGCGTTCACGGAAGATCTGATAGTCCTCATGACCCTTCCCGACGATGAGGACGGCGTCGCCACGAGCCGCCTGGCCGATGGCCGCGCCGATCGCGGTCCGGCGGTCGACCTCTGTCGAGTAGGAGGCAGAGCCCTCGCGCAGGCCATCCTCTATCTGCAAGGATGATGCCTACGGGGTCCTCGGAGCGCGGATTGTCGCTCGTGATGATGACGTGGTCCGCTATCTCCGCAGCGGCCTGACCCATAAGGGGGCGCTTGTCGGGATCCCGGTCGCCGCCCGCTCCTAGGACCACGATGAGACGCCCGTCGGTCACACTGCGGACGGCCCGCGCAGCCTTGGCCACGCTGTCCGGGGTGTGTGCGTAGTCCACGTAGACGGAGAAACCGTCGTCGGCCTCGTATGCGCTCCAGTCGACCAGGGACCTGCGGTGCTCTCTCGAGTCCCCGGGTGATGTCCTGCAGTGAGATGCCGATGGCGATTGCGGCGCCGGCAGCCACGAGCGCGTTGCTGACGTTGAACGCTCCAGCCAGCGGCAGGGCGATCCCCGCGGTGCCGGCCGGGGTCTCGAGCTCGAAGCGCGTCCCGTCTGCCGCAAGCTCCACGCCCGTCGCGCGCACGTCGGCCTCAGGGCTCGTCCCCACACGTGATGCACTCTCCAAGCTCTGCCGCCATACCGGCACCCAGCGGGTCGTCGATGTTGATGACCCGGCGCTCCACATCGAAATCGGTGAACAGCCGACGCTTGACCGAGAAGTACTCCTCGAGGGTGTGGTGGTAGTCGAGGTGGTCCTGGGTGAGGTTCGTGAACGCCGCGACGGCGAAGTGGATGGCATCGACGCGGTGCAGATCGATGGCGTGCGAGGAGACCTCCATGGAAACGGCCGAGACGCCCGCGTCCAGCATCCTGGTGAAGAGCGCCTGGGTGTCGGCGGACTCCGGCGTCGTGCGTCCCGCATCGAGCCGGTCCTCGCCGACACGCGTCTCGACCGTGCCGATGAGTCCCGTCGTCTCGCCCGCGGCACGCAGGATCGAGTCGGTCAGGTATGTCGTGGTCGTCTTGCCGTTGGTGCCCGTGATGCCGAGCACCTTCATGCGACTGCTCGGAGAGTCGTAGAAGCGATCAGAAGCCACCGCGAGCGCCACGCGCGCATCATCGACTACGAACTGAGGCGTGTCATCCGCCTCGCCTACGATTCGCTCCACGACCAGTGCCGACGCGCCTCTGGCCACGGCATCGGCGGCGAACTCATGGCCGTCGTGAGCGAACCCGGGGATGCAGAAGAACGCCTCTCCACCCGAGACCTGGCGCGAGTCATACGCTATCCCCGAGACGGCGACGGACCGGCGGTGTCCGCCGGCCATCTCACCCTCGAGCAGCTGTGATATGTCTGTCTCGTACACCCAGTCCTCACCCACGAAAGCCGACCGATTCTATCACGCGCCTACCTGCGAGAACTCACTCATCTCCTGCTGTTGACGAACCGTCGACGGACACCTCGCGAACGGTCGACGGGGGTATCCTCAGGTGCGATACGGAGAACTCCGCCAGGCGACTGAAGGTCGGTGCCGCAACGGCCCCTCCGTAGATCGCGTTGGACGGCTCATCGATGGAAACGATGATGAGGACCTGTGGGTCCTCGGCGGGCAGGAATCCTGCGAAGGAGGCGACGTACTTGTCCTTTGCATAGCCCGCGACCGTCTCGGCAGCGCCTTCTGCGCAGTGCCGGTCTTGCCGGCGACGGTGTAGCCCTCGACGCGCCGCGTTCTCCCCCGTGCCCTCGATGACGACGGTCGCCAGGATCTCTCGCGCCTGCTCGCGCGGTCTCCTCGGAGAGCACGCGCTCGCTCGGCCACGCCAGATCCGCACTCGGATCATCGGGAATCTCCTTGAGGAAGTGGGGCGTGACGAGCTCGCCGCCGTTGGCGATCACAGCAAGGGCCCGTGCGAGCTGCAGCTGCGTCGTCGACATCCCCTGACCAAAGGGATGTTGCCGATCGTCGACGGCGACCACGCCTCCACGGGCGGCAGATAGCCCGCCGCCTCGCCGGGGAAGTCCACGCCTGTGTACTCGTCGAACCCGAAGGCTGCCAGGCCATCGTAGAGCCCCTGCTCGCCCAAGGGCCTGGCCCAAGCTTGACCGCGCCGACGTTGGAGGAGTACGTGACGATCTGTGTGAGCGTCCAGTTCTTCGTAGGCCACGGGATGTGACTCCCCGATCGTGCGGTCGCCGACCTTGATCTGGGGGGCAGCTTGAACGCGGTATCAGGCTCGAAGAGCCCTGCCTCCAGCACTGCCGCTGCCGTGAAGGGCTTCATAGTCGAGCCCGGCTCGTATACATCGGTGAGAGCATCGGTTGCTGAAGGCCTCGGGGTCCGCCTCGCCGTAGTCGTTGGGGTTGAAGCCGGGCACCGTCCCCATCGGCGAGGATCTCGCCGGTGTTGGGATCCATCACGATGGCCGAGCCGCTCTTGGCGCCCCACGTCTCGACGGCCTCGGCGAGCTCCACCTGCAGCTCGTACTGGATGTCCTTGTCGATGGTGAGCACCACGTTCGAGCCGTTGATGGGCTCCTCATAGCGCATGATGCCGCCAGGTATCGGGCGACCGAACGGATCGCGCTCCGCAAGAACGGCACCGGGAGTCCCGCCGAGCAGCTCGTCGTAGTAGCTCTCAAGACCGGCAAGGCCCTCGTCATCGATTCCCACGAAGCCGAGTATCTGGCAGGCCAGCTCGCCCGAGGGGTACGTGCGCCGCGAGTCCTCGAGGAAGCCGATCCCGGGCAGCTCGAGCGCCTCGACGGCCGCCGCCCGATCCATATCGACCTTGCGTCCGATGTAGACGAAGCCCTGTCCTTGGTGAGTTTGGGAAGGTAGTCCTCGGCAGTCCCGCCGAGGATGCCGGCGAGTGCCTCGGCCGTCGCTTCGGGGTTGCTGACCGCATACGGCGTGGCGTAGATCGTTCGCGCCTCCATGCTCACCGCGAGAGGCTGACCCTCGCGGTCGTAGATCGGAGCCACGCCGAGGAGCCAGCTCGATGTCCTTGGTTCGCTGGTTCGCGGCCTCGTCAGCAAGCGCGGGCGCTGCGACGACCTGCAGGTAGACCAGCCTGCCTGCCACGACAGCAAGGAGGAGCACCAGGAGGCCCAACATGAAGCGATAGCGGCCCTGCCGGACCGCCTTCGTTGGAGCGCTTCCCACTCGTCCCTCCCGGGTTCTCGGCGATCTACCGTGGTGAGGCTAGACCCACATCACCTACGAGGAGCACGTGCGCCTCCTCGGCGGCCATGTCCATAAGGGCCTGCACGACACCACCGTCCTCCTCGGAGGCTGACGACCTCCGAACTCTCCGGAGCCTGGCTCGCCGCGGGCTCTGCAACCGCGACGGCGGCCCTGGGGCAAAGCGAGATAGCAGACGTCGTTGGCGTCGGCCATCTTCATGGTCGAGCCAGCGATCGCCTCGATTCTCGATGGAGTGGTCAGCGCGCTCTTGTCCACCTCGAGCAACTGACCCGTGAGGCGCTCAGCCTTGATGTCCTCGCGGATCTGGTTCGCCTCGAAGCTCGCCTCGGTCGCCTGGGCTGCGACTGCGACACGTCCGAGTCCGAAGATGGCGAGCGCGCACAACAGAAGGCACACCGCGGCGAACGCGGCACGCGAAGGATCGCGACGAGTCCTGCGTCGGGCATGTGTCGAGGGTGCCGAGCGCCGAGCGCTGCCCTTGGCTGCCGGGCGCTTCTTCCCCGACCTGGCCTTCGAGGGCCTGCGTGTCGAAGACGACCCGCGGCTGGTGCGGCGAGTCGTCTCTGCCGTGTGTCGGTGCTGTAGCGCCGGCAGGCCCACGGGCCCCCCTTCCTGTCACTGACCCCCCACGGGGTCACATCTCGGCTTCAGTCCTCTCCGCTGAGCGGAGCTTCGCGCTCCGAGCGCGCGGATTGCGCTCGATCTCGTCCTCCGTCGGGAGGACGGGCTTGCGTAGCATGACGCGGAGTACCGGCTCGTGTCCGCACGTGCAGACCGGGATTCCCGGCGGACACGTACACCCCTGTGCGTACTCGGTGAAGACCTCCTTGACCATGCGATCCTCAAGTGAGTGATAGCTGATCACGACGATGCGCCCACCTGGCCGAAGCCAACGGACTGCCGATCTCAAGCCCCGTTCGAGCACGCCGAGCTCGTCGTTGACCTCGATGCGCAGGGCCTGGAACACCCGTCGGGCGGGATGACCTCCGCTTCGGCGTGCAGAAGCGGGTATCGGCGTCCTTGATGACCTCCACGAGATCGAATGTGCGTCTCGACGGAGCGGCGGCCTCGCGCGGCTACGATGAATGCTGCGATGCGCGAGGCCCACCGTTCCTCGCCGTACTCAAGAAGGACCCTCGCCAGCTCCTCCTCCGAGTACTCGTTGACCACCTGTGCGGCGGTCATCGAGTTCGAGGACGGATCCATCCGCATGTCCAGGGGCGCGTCGTGTTGGTATGAGAACCCCCGCTCAGGGAGGTCAAGCTGCGGCGACGACACGCCCAAATCGAAGAGGAATCCGTCCGCGAACGCGATGCCCGCCTCGGCAAGCAGGTCATCGAGGTCCCCGAAATTGCCTTTCACGAGAATGGATTGCTGGCCGAGGCGTAGTGTGACTGCTGCTGCGTCTAGTGCGATGTCGTCTTGGTCGATTCCCACCAGATGTTCCGGTGGGTGCGATCGAATCTGCTATCCGTATCGCGTGTCCTGCCCCGCCTAAGGTACAGTCGACGACGGTTGAACCGGGTTGCAACGATAAGTGCTGCGTGACCTCGGCCAGCAAAACTGGGGTATGCCGGTATTCCGTTGTCAAGGCTCTACGGAAGACTCGCGTTTGCGAGCTCCTCGGCGAAGTCCTCGATGCTCTCTGCGGTCTCTGCGCTGTACTCGGCCCACGTATCCGAGTCCCAGATCTCGATGCGGTCACCGTTGCCGGTGATTGCGACGTCCTTGTCGAGCGACGCGTAGTCCCGGAGTACCTGCGGCAAGGTGATGCGGCCTGCCGAGTCGAGCTCGGTCTCGACCGCGCCGGCCATGAAGTGCCGGCGGACCTTGCGCGCGTTGCCCCTGAAGTCGTCCTCGGTCACGACGCGATCGAGGAACGTGACGTAGTCATCGGCTGGGAACACCCATAGGCAGTCGTCGAAGCCCTTCGAGATGACGAGCTTGCCGGTGCTCTCTCCGCGGAACTTCGCAGGCAGCGAGACACGACCCTTCTTGTCGAGCGTGTGCTGATACTCGCCCAAGAACATCGTGTCTGCCCTCCCCCGCTTCTCTCCACGTCAGCCCCGCGACATGGGCTCCTGCTCCTTCGATGCATAACTGTATGCCACTTCATCCCACTTTGCAACACTTTCATGGGATGACGACCCACGCACCTCCACACGGTGACATCGCGCCCCACAGCATGCCGCGTGCGCGCTTGGCGCGATCCTCGGCTTTCGCATGAGTTCGGCATGCTTCGGGGCGCGCGGCGACTGGTGCCACGTGTCGGCTTGGCGGTCTCAGGAAGCGGGGGGAATCGTGAACCTCACGCAACTCTTGCGCGTCCAAGTGATCGAGAGGGCAGGAACCGGTAGCTTGAGAGTGGAATATGGAGGGCAGGAGTCTCGCGCGGGGCCGTCACCACATTTGCCGCCGCTGCGTGCGACCGAGTAGAATCGCATCGGAAACATCGGGGCCTAACGGAGGTGACCCACCCGCATGACAGCGAACATCCCTGCCACGTTGGTCAACGTACTCGTCGTAGCATTCGTCGTCGTCATCTTCCTCGGCATCGCGCTTGGAGTGTATGCCGCCAAGAGCATGAAGAAGCTGGAGAACGCAGCTGTGCCCGCCGAGTCGACAGCGTCGACCACGTCGGTCGCGTCGACCGCGTCGGACACGTCTGACGCTACCGACACATCAGACGATTCGGCCGACTAGCTCCATATCATCTCTCGACTTCCAACGCCCTCCCGCGAGTGAGCTGGAGGGCGTTCGTCGTCTCCGGCGACGGACCGCGATGATCAGGAGGACATGATGAAGACCAGATCAGACGCCACGCGCAGGGTGCTCCGCATTCTCGCAGCGATCGCGCTGACAGCACTCGTCGTCGGCGCGTGCACCAGGATGCACGGACACCAGCGGCTACCTCGACCAGGCCGACCCGATGGTCGCCGGGCGCGATGCCATCACGATGGAGACCGCCGAGGGCGAGAGCTACGACGAAGGCATGGCTGCCGAGGAGATGCCGGCAGAGGACGTGGAAGCCTCCAAGGCACCGTCCACTGTAGACCCCGACTACGAAGGGGAACGCCTGGTCGTGCGCAACGTGAGCATGCGTATCCTCGTGGATGACGTGGTCACATCGGTCGAGACCATCCGTTCTGCCACCGAGTCGGCAGGCGGTATCGTCTCCGTTGCTACAGGTGAGTACGGATCGAAGACCCGGTCTACCGCTACGAGGCCGAGGGCACTCTCAGCGATGGCGCGGCGCTCTCTGGCTACATCACCGTTCGCGTCCCCGCCGAGCAGCTCGAGGCGTTCAACGCCGAGATCGCGGAGTTGGGTGAGGTGCTGCGCGAGGATGCCAGCCAAGACGATGTGACCCAGCAGTACGTCGACCTCGAGGCGCGTCTCAAGAACCTCCAGGCACGCGAGGAGCGCCTCCGTGAGCTCTATGAAGAGGCCGACACCGTCGAGGACACCCTTGCTGTCGATCGCGAGCTCTCAGCGGTCCGAGGCGAGATCGAATCCATGCAGGCCCAGATCACCTACCTTGAGAACCAGGCGGCCATGGCTACCGTCACGATCGAACTCGACCGAGCCCTCCGCTGTCGTGCGCCCTGCCGGTGAGAACTGGGGCTTCGTGGATGCACTGACCACGTCGCTGCGGGCGTTCGTGAGCACGGTCAACGGCATGATCATCGTCTTCGGCGCCGTGCTGCCGATCATCACTCATCGGCCTGCTCGTGCTTCTGATCGTCCTCGCGGTGGTCAGGGCCCGGCATCGCAAGGCAGCCGGACAAGACTGATGACGATACCGGTTCGTGAGGCTTCATCCTGATATCAGGATGCCGCTGTGGGCGGCGGTCGCTCTCGTGGCCGCCGCCTACATCTACCGGGGCATCAGCCGCGGATTCGACTTCTCGCCCGACCTACCGATCGACGCGATCCTACTCGGCGCCTTCGTCGTGCTGCTGATCATCGTCGCTCTTGCCAGGCGCTCGGCGGCCGCGCACGACAGAGAGGACTCCCTGTCCGGCAAGGTGCAGGAAGAAGACGATCAGCCCGACGGCGACGGGTAGCAGCAGGACGTCCTCGGCGAGATCGAGTGACTCGACACCTGGCGTGCCAGCTCCGCCGACGACGGTGAGCCATCCGCCGAGCGCGACGCCGATCGCGACGCCTATCCGCCCATGTCGCCGCCCAGAAGACAGCCGAGCCGAGACTCCGCGCTCCCGTCATCCTCGGCCTACTCCTTGACGTACGGCTTGCCGATCGCGGCCGGAGCGACAGCTCGACCCACAACGCCAGCGAGCACGACGACCGTCAGCACGTACGGCAGCATCAGGAAGAACTGCGATGGAATCGCTGATCACGTCCCTGAGGAGCTGACAGCTTGATCTGGAGCGCATCCGCGAAGCCGAACAGCAGCGATGCCAGATATGACCCTGCTGGTGTCCATCGGCCGAAGATGTTGGCGGCAAGCGCGATGAACCCGCGCCCGTTGGTCATGCCCTCGGTGAACGATCCCACCTGTTCCAGGTGAGGTTTGCGCCTGCCAGGCCACCCAGAAGACCGCTCATGATGACCGCGCATGTACCGGCCGCGCATGCACGCTGATGCCAACCGTGTCGGCGGCGCGGGGATGCTCGCCGAGCGACCGCAGTCGCAAGCCCCAGCGCGTGTGATACATCGCCCACTGGCCGAAGATCGCGATGAAGATAGCCATGTAGACGATGGGCGTGTAGCTCAGGAACACGACCGTTTCGATCCACTACCAGATCGTGCCCAGCAGGCCGTCGTCGGATGGCGCCGAGAAGTCGAACACCGGCTGCAAGCGTGCGACCGCATCCGTGCGTCCCCGGACGACCGTAGATGATCTCCATGAAGAAGCCGGTGAGCCCCACGGCAAGGATGTTGATCGCCGTACCGGACACGACCTGGTCGCGTGCGCAGCGTGATCGACGCGAACGCGTGGATCAGCGCAAGCGCGCCTCCGGAGACCACGGCGACAAGTACCCCAAGCCACGGATTGCCCGAGGAACGTGGTCCCGACCACCGCCATGAACGCGCCGAAGAGCATCATGCCTTCGAGCGCGATGTTCACGATGCCCGAGCGCTCGCAGATCGTCCCTCCGATGGCGGCGAGCGCGAGCGGGGTTGCCATGCGAATGGCAGAGGCGAAGAGGTCTGGTGTGATGATGTCACTAAGCACTCTCGATCGCCCCCTTGCTGAACGGGGCGCACGACCCATTTGGCAAGCGCGTCGGCTGCGACGAAGAAGATGATCAGCGCCTGGATGATGTAGATGATGATCTGGCCGGAACGTCAGCCTCGAGCTGCATCGTTCCGGCTACCCGCCGACAGCGCCCCGAACAAGATCGCTGCTGCGATCACGCCGAGCGGGTTGTTCTTGGCCAGCAGCGCGACGGCGATGCCCGTGAAGCCGAAGCCGGACGAGAACTGGTCGAAGAGCCGGCCGTGCACCGCGATGACCTCCATGACGCCGGCGATACCGGCCAGCGCGCCGGAGATGCACAGCGACTTGACGATGGTCGCCTGAGACCGAGATGCCGCCGGTCTCAGACGCCGCCGGGTTGAAGCCCACCGCGCGTGCCTCGTAGCCGAGCGTCGTGTACTTCAGGAGCACCACATGAAGACCGCGAGGACCACGGCCAGAAGGAAGCCCCAGTGCAGCCGCGACGCCGGCACGAAGCTGCAGCGTCTCATGGATCTTGGGCAGCACTCGACTCCGGCGGCAGCGACTCCGTCTGCGGCACCTGCCCCTCGGCCTTGAGCGGCCCCGTGACGAGCCACGACACGAAGTAGCGCGCGATGTAGGTGAACATCATCGTCGTGATGACCTCGTGTGCGCCCACTCGGGCCTTGAGTACCGCCGGAATGAACGCCCACGCCGCACCCGCGGCAGCGCCGCCGATGATGATCGATGGGAACGACCACGATCCAGGGCATCCCGGCCAGCGCGATGCCGAGGAACGCAGCGACGAGGCCTCCCATGAAGAGCTGGCCCTCGGCTCCGATGTTGAACAACCCTGCCCGGAAGCCGTATGCGACGGCCAGACCCGTGAACATCAGCGGCGTCGAGCGCATGAGCGTCTCGCCGATCTGGCGCGGACCACCGAACGCACCCTTGAACAGCGCCGACATAGGCCGTCGACTGGGTCGTAGCCCACCGCCCAGATGATGACGCTGCTGATGCAGGATGGCGATGATGACCGAGAGCACGGGGACCACAAGCTGCTCGACGATCGAACGCAGGCGGCCACTCGGAGACAGCGGTGCCTTCCTCAGGAGACATCGTCACCTCCCGTCGGTCAACGCGACTTCTTCCTGCAGTGCTCTCGTCGCTTCGCCGCCGGTCATGTAGAAGCCCAGCTCCTCGTCGCTGGCCTCTCCGGCGGCGAACTCCTTGACGATCTCGCCCTCGATACATGACGAGGATGCGATCGGCCAAGGACTGCACCTCCTCGAGCTCCAGGCTTATGAGCAGCACCGCCTTGCCGTCGATCGCTCCTCGAGTATCCGACTGTGAACGAACTCGATCGCGCCGACGTCAAGACCCCGCGTCGGTTGCGCGGCGATGAGCAGCTCCGGATCCCTGCCCGAGCTCACGCGCGAGCACCAGCTTCTGCTGGTTGCCACCTGAGAGCGTGGATGCGGCCACGCTTGTCGGATGGCGTCCTCACGTCGTAGTCATCGACTCGTTCCTTGGTCGTCGCTCGCGATCGCAGCCGGCTGCATGATGCCCTTGACCGTGAAGGGTGGACGCCTGGTGATCGCCGAGGATCATGTTCTCGGCAAGGTCGAACTCGAGCACCAGGCCCCGACGCTGGCGGTCCTCGGGCACATGCGAGACACCGGCCTCGATCGTCTCGCGCGCCGACGCCTTGCGTGATGTCCTTGCCCCTTGAGACCGATGAAGCCGGACTCGACCTTGCGCAGGCCGGTCAGGGCCTCGACCAGCTCCGTCTGGCCGTTGCCGCTCACTCCGGCGATGGCCACGATCTCGCCGCCGCACACGTCGAACGAGACGCCCTTGACCGCCTCGAGACTTGCGCTCGTCCACGACGTTGAGATCAGAGACCTCGAGCACGGTCGCTCCGCAGACAGAGGCCGGCTTCTCGACTCTGAAGACGACATCGCGACCGACCATCATCCGGGCGAGCCCGGCCGTGATCGGTCTCTGCCGGGACGTCGTCTCGCCCACCACGCGTCCATCGCGCATGACGACGACGCGGTCCGAGGATGCCATCACCTCTTCGAGCTTGTGGGTGATGAACACGACCGCGAGCCCCTCATCGACAAGCGAGCGGACCACGGCGAAGAGCTCGCGGACCTCCTGAGGCGTCAGCACGGCGGTCGGCTCGTCGAGGATCAGGATCTTCGCACCGCGGATACAGCGCCTTGAGTATCTCCACTCGCTGCTGCATGCCCACCGACAGGTCCACGAATCACCGCATCGGGATCGACCGCCAGCCCATACTTCTCGGATATCGCAACGACCTCACCCCGCGCCGTCTTGAAGTCGATGACGCCCGCGCGCGTCGGCTCCGTGCCCAGGATGATGTTCTCGGTCACCGTGAACGGCTCGACCAGCATGAAGTGCTGGTGCACCATGCCGATGCCCAGGTCGATCGCGTCCTTGGGAGAGTGGATGTCGGCTGACTTCCCGTCGAAGAGGATCTCGCCCTCGTCAGGCACTCAGCAGTCCGTAGGCGACGTTCATCAGCGTCGACTTGCCCGCACCGTTCTCGCCCAGCAGCGAGACGATCTCGCGCTCGTAGATCGAGAGGGACACATCATCGTCGGCCAGCACGCCAGGGAAGCGTTTCGTGATGTCCGCGCAGTTCGAGCAGCGGTGTGGTCATCGGCTCCCCCCTGTGTAGGCCGCTTGCTGACAGACGTAGTGAGGGCGACTGGCCCTTCGTGCGAACCAGCCGCCCTCCAGCATACGACATTCTTGCGATCCCGAGTCCTACAGACCGGTTGGAACCTCGACGGTTCCGTCGATCACGTCCTGCCGCTGCCTGGTCGACCGCGTCCTTCATCTCCTGCGGGATGACATCCTCGAAGTTGTGGTACGGGGCAAGGCCGACGCCGTCTTCCGCAAGACCGAACTCCCTGATACCGCTCTCGAACGTCTCGTCGATGACAGCCTGTGTCGTCAGGAACACAGCCTGGTCGACGCGCTTGATCGCAGAGGTGATGATGACGTCCTGAGACTCGGGAAGAGTCTCGTACTGGTCAGCATCGACGCCGATGAACAGTGCGCCTTGCTCGACACATGCCTGCGCGACACCTGCACCGGGCAGACCGGCCGCGGCGAAGACGATGTCCGCACCCTGGTCGATCGCGGTGATGCCGAGCTCCTTGGCCTTCGCGGTGTCCTCGAAGTTGCCGACGTACAAGCTGATGACCTCGACGTCTGGGTTGACCGACTTGGCGCCGGCGATGTAGCCAGCCTCGAACTTCTGACCGGCGGGATCTCCATGCCGCCGACGAAACGCGATGATGTTCCCATCGTTGAGGCGATCGTCGAGAGTCGGCATCCGCCGTCATCTGGCCAGCAAGCGACGCCGGCGAGATAGGCTGCCTCGTTCTCCTTGAACTGAAGACCTACCTGGTTCTCGGCGGCGTCCTCGAAGAACTGGTCGATACCACCGAAGTAGACGTCCGGATACTCCGGAGCCTTGTTGATGGTGGTCTCTTCCATGAGGAATCCGACGGTGAAGATGACATCGAAGCCGGCGTTGGCCAGCTGGTCGATGTTGGGCTCATAGTCGGCGATCTCGTTGGACTCGAGAACCTTGATCTCCATGCCGAACTCTTCTTCGCCCATGTCGAGACCGGCGTACGCCAGGTCGTTGAACGACTTGTCGCCAAGACCGCCCACGTCGGTGACCATCGCAGCCGTGACGTCGGTCATCGGCTCTTCGGTGGTCGTGGTGTCCTCTTCGGCCGGTCTCATCCGTGGAACTGCAGCCCACAGCAAAGACGACGACCAGAGCGAACGCAACCAGCAGGGCCAGAACCCTCCTCAGTCTAACGTCCACACAGATCCCTCCATTCCTCCGTGCATCGTGTTACCCTCCGGTAGCATTCTACCTTCGGGTTGTACCAACCACTACCGTTTTTTCCCTGTCTGACCGCACTCATCACGCGCCTCATCTGATTCGTGCACGGGGATGTGTGGACAGGTACTCCTCACGTACGTGCTGCCTATCCACGTGGGTGTATATCTGGGTGGTTGAGATGTCCGAATGGCCGAGCATCTCCTGGAGCGCACGCAGATCCGCGCCCCCTTCGAGCATGTGCGTGGCAAACGAGTGGCGCAGCGTGTGCGGGTGGATCTCCAGTCCGACCCGGGCTCCGTATTCGCGGACGATCGTGTGCACCGTCTGCCGAGAGAGCCGAGCGCCGCGCGTGTTGAGGAAGAGTGCGGATGGGTCTGCAACGCGGCTCGACGCCTTGGGCCGGAGGTGGGGCCTGGCCCGGAGCAGATACTCCTCCAGCGTGCGAACCGCCGCGCCCCCGACGGGCACGATCCGCTCCTTGCTCCCCTTGCCCATGACGCGGAGGAACCCTTCGTCCAAGGAGAGGTCCGGAACATCCATGGCGACCAGCTCACTCGCTCTGAGCCCGCACCCATAGAGCGTCTCGAGCATCGCCGCGTCCCGAAGCCCGACGGGCCCGTCATCGAAAGCGCTGGGACAGAAGCTGCTCGGCCTGATCGATCGTGATGACGTCCGGGAGCCGCTCGGGAACCTTGCGGCAGCGGCACCCGTGCCGTCGGGAGGTTCTCGGTCACACCCTCGCGCACCAGGAACTTGTGGAAGCTCTTCACCGCCGCCATCTTGCGCTCGACGGTGCTGGGCGCTAGCCCCTCCGAGCGGAGCTGCTGGCCGAAGGCGATCACATCGTCTCGCGTGATCGCCTCGAGGATCGGCGATGCCGCGCTGCGTCGAGCACGCCAACGTAGGCGGACAAGTCACGTCTGTACGCGTCGATGGTGTGCGGGGACGCCCCGCGCTCGACGGCCATGTGTGAGAGGAACTCGTCCACGTGGCTCTGCATGTTCAGATTGTAGGCCATCCGATGGCATGGGTGCTGGGCGCTCGGCGCCCTCGTGTCAGGACGCATGCAGATCAGCCGTAGCTTCTTCGCCTAGGACGATCGGCCACCCAGCAGGGTCTCGAGCGAGACGCACTCCATGCCGTGGGCTTCGGCGACAGCGCTGTTCGTCACGTGGCCGTCGAGAACGTTGACCCCCTTGGCGAGCGCGGCGTCGTCGACGACCGCCTGCTTCCAGCCCTTGTCCGCGATGGCCATGGCGTAGCGAAGCGTCGCGTTGGTCAGCGCGTAGGTCGATGTGTTGGGCACAGCACCGGGCATGTTGGCCACACCGTAGTGAAGCACGCCGTCGACCACGTAGGTCGGGTCGCTGTGCGTCGTGGGGTGTGTCGTCTCGATGCATCCGCCCTGGTCCACGGAGACATCCACGACGACCGCGCCCTTCTTCATGCCTGAGATCATCTCGGCACTCACAAGCCAGGGGGCTCGCGCTCCCGGGCAGCAAGACCGAGCCGATGACGAGATCGGCCTCGACGACCGCCTCTTCGATGTTCTGGCGATTGGAGTACAGCGTGCGCATCCGATTGCCCCACAGCTCATCGAGGTAGCGCAGGCGATCGAGGTTGATGTCGACCAGCGTGACATCGGCCCCCATGCCCGACGGCGATGTAGCCGGCGTTCATGCCGACGACGCCAGCTCCAAGCACCACGACGCTGGCGGGCTGCACCCCGGGAACACCCCCCATGAGCATCCCTCGCCCACCCATCGGCTTCTGGAGGTACTCCGCGCCCACCTGCGCCGCCATCCGGCCAGCGACCTCTGACATCGGCGCGAGCAGCGGCAGCGTGCGGTTGTCGAGCTCGACGGTCTCGTACGCGATGCAGACCGCGCCCGATGCCACCAGTCCTTCGGTCTGCAGGCGGTCCGGGGCCAGATGCAGGTACGTGAAGAGGATCTGCCCTGGCCGCAGTCTCGCGATCTCCTCGGCTTGCGGCTCCTTGACCTTCATGATCATCTCGCTCGAGGCGAAGACCTCGTCGGCGGATGCGAGCGATCCGAGCACCCGCCGCCGTGTACTCGGCGTCGCTGATCGAGGAGCCCTCCCCGGCGTCGCGTCTCAACCAACACCTCATGCCCGTGAGCGACGAGCTCGCGAACTCCCCCGGGCGTGATGCCGACCCGGAACTCGTTGTCCTTGATCTCTGCAGGCACGCCGATGATCATCTCTTCAGCCTCGCATTCCTCGATCGGAATCACGTGATCTCCGTGCGCGATCCTCGCGCACACATCGCCGGCAGCGAACGCTGCGCCAAAGAACGCGGGATCGTCGGCGTACGAACGTCCCATCGTCGTCACCTCGAGGCCGCGCATCGAAGGCGGAGCTTCGCTGCGGCGTCGGAATCGGCCCGCGCGTGGCGATCGAAGACCCCCGCGTCGTCCAGCGCGTCCTCGACACGCTCGGCATACTCCTCGGGCAGCTCCGGCACGGCGACCACGGCCTGTGCCAAGCGCGATCGTCGGACAGCGCGGTGAGCGTGTGATGGCTCACGCCCTGATGCCGAGGGCGCTCGTCGGCGAAGGAGATCCGCAGCACGGCGACCGGCATGCCGCCCAGACTGGCGACGGCGTTGATCGCCTCACCCTGGGCGATCCCGCCATGGCCGAACGGCGTGGCCGTGCCGACGACGCCGGGGCCGATCGCGACGATGGCGACGTCTGCCCGCACGACATGGCGCGCCGCGAGCAGACCCGAGTGCAGATTGACCGCCTCGAGCCCGCCGCCGAACGCCTGCCCGCACGAGATCGTCTCGTCGATGAGCCCTGCGCCGCGCGCTGCGCGAACCATGTCGGACAGCGCGAGGGGCAGCGAGGCGAAGTCGGTCATGCAGTAGGCGACCTTGAGATTCGGATCGGCTTCCTTGACGGCTGCGGCGACGAGTGGGACGTGACTGTGCAGACCACAGCAGGCCACGGGCATGCCGGAGAGCGTGCGGGCCTCCTTCATGACCGCGTGATGGGGACTGCCCTGCTCCTCGACGCTGAGCACGTCGACCTGCAGCGGCGTGTAGCGGACCTTCATGACGTGGCCGCCCGACGGCTGTGTCGAGCGCGACGCCGCTGGCGTCGCCGGCCCGGGCGACGACGTAGTGCCAGCCACCGGTGCCAAGGCCGAGGTCGACCGCGGTCGTGTTGAGGAGGACCCGGTCCGCGGGCTCACACCGACCGCTGAGTGCCGGGTAGGCGATCGCCCGGCCGCGAGAGCGGTCATCGAGCGCGACCTGAAGGTGCTGGATGTCCTCGCCGTCGGACTCGACGCTCTCGACGATGCCCCACACAAGACGCATCGTCAGTACCTCGCCAGCCGTCGCGCCACCGCAACCACAAGAGCGCGTGAGCGTCTCCAGGTCCGCAACGGTCACCGACTCCGAAGTCCCGTGCACCTCGCTCATCCCTGACGCGAGCACGAGTGTCGGCACGCCCAGGACCGTGAAGATGTTCCCGTCGCTGCCGCCGCCAGTCTCGAAGCTGTGCGGCTCCACGCCTACATCTTCCGCCGCCTGCTTCTACGATGCTCAACAGCGGATCGTCGTCGCGCGAAGCGAAATCCCCGATACTCCTCGGTCCACTCGATGTCCACGTCGCCGCCCGCCTCCACCGCGGCCTCCCGCATGACCGCGTGCATGCTCGTGCGGACCTCCTCGACACGTCTCCGGGTCCAGCGAGCGGCACTCGCCGGTGAGCTCGGCTTCCGGGGCGACGACGTTCGTGGCGCTACCCCCCTCGAAGGTGCCGATGTTGGCTGTGGTCTCGTCATCGAGGCGGCCGAGTTCCATCGCCGCGACCGCCCTGCGCTGCCATGGCGATCGCCGAGACGCCCTTCTCCGGCTCGACGCCTGCATGAGAGGCCCTGCCCTTGAAGATCGCCCGGAACGTGTAGTGGGTCGGCGCCGCTACGACGATGCCCCCGGGAGCGCCTGCCGCGTCCAAGACCAGGCATAGATCCCCCTCGGCCGAACCCGGCTCGAGGGCCTTGGCGCCGGTCAGTCCAGTCTCCTCGCTCACGGTGAGAACGACCCGGAGATCGGGCAGCGGGCCGTCCTCGGCGAGCAGGCGACGCGCCGCCTCGATGATCGCCGCGATCCCGACCTTGTCGTCGCCGCCGAGCACGGTCTCACCCGCCGAGCGCACCACACCGTCCTCGACCACCGGCTCTACACCTCGGCAGGGCTCCACGCAGTCCATATGCGCAGAGAGAACGAGCGTGTGCGAGCTGTCGCGGCCGGGACGAAGAGCGATCAGGTTGCCGGTGTCGGATCCGGTCTGCAGCCCTCGTGTCATCGAAGGAGACCTCGAACCCGAGTGAGTCGAGTCGTGCTCGGCAGTACTCTGCTACAGCGGCCTCCTCGCGCGATGGGCTGTCGATCCGCACGAGCTCCAGGAAGGTGTCGAGAAGTCGCTCGGTCCGGCATGGCTGGTCAGGCCTCACGGGAATCGTGGTACTCCACTGCCGCGCCGACGAAGTCGCGGAACAGCGGTGCTGGCCGAGTAGGCCGGCTCTTGAACTCCGGGTGCCCCTGGTTGCCGACGAACCACGGGTGGTCGGGCAGCTCGACCATCTCCACGAGCTTCTCGTCCGGCGAGAGCCCGCTGATGACGAGACCGCTGTCGACGAGCTGCTGCCGGTAGGCGTTGTTGACCTCGTAGCGATGGCGATGGCGTTCGTAGATGACGTCCTCGCCGTATGTCGTCGAATCCCTTGGTGTCGGGAGTGACCTTGCACGGGTAGGCACCCAGGCGCATCGTGCCGCCCATGTCGTCGACGTCCTGCTGTTCGAGCATCAGATCGATGACGGGGTGCTCGGTCACCGGGTCGAACTCGGCAGAGTTCGCTCCCTCGAGCCCGGCGACGTGCCGTGCGAACTCGACGACCGCGACCTGCATGCCGAGACAGATGCCCAGGTAGGGCACACCGTTCTCGCGAGCATACTTGCGCAGCACGCACCTTGCCCTCGATGCCGCGGATGCCGAACCCGCCGGGCACGAGGATCCCGTCCATCTTCGAGGAGCACCTGCTCGACCTCTTCGGGCGTGAGGGACTCCGCATCCACCCAGTGGACGTTGACCTTGTGGTCGTGGTGGATGCCGGCATGGTCGAGAGCCTCGTTGACCGAGAGGTAGGCGTCGGGAAGCTGCACGTACTTGCCCACGAGCGCGATATCGACCTCGGCCGAGAGCGATGCCGAGTGGGCGACGAACTCGTCCCACTCGGCCATGTCGGGCTCGGCGCACTCGAGAGAGAGCCGATCGATGACCATCTCGTCGAGCCCCTGCTCGTGAGAGTCTGAGCGGCACCTCGTAGATGCTGCTGGCATCCTGTGCCGAGACGACCGCCTTGGGGTCGACGTCGCAGAACAGCCCGATCTTGCGGCGGATACCGGCGTCGATCGGACGGTCCGAGCGCGCGACGATGAAGTCGGGCTGGATACCGATGGACCTGCAGCTCCTTGACGGAGTGCTGCGTCGGCTTCGTCTTGAGCTCCGAGCTCGCAGCGATGTAGGGCACGAGCGTCACGTGGATGTAGCACGACGTTGTCGCGCCCCTGGTCCTTGCGCAGCTGACGGATCGCCTCCAGGAACGGCAGCGACTCGATGTCGCCTACCGTGCCGCCGACCTCGGTGATGATGACGTCGGGCTGGGTCTGCTCGGCAAGCCGGAGTGATGCGGTCCTTGATCTCGTTGGTGACGTGCGGGATGACCTGGACGGTCCCGCCGAGGAACTCGCCGCGGCGCTCCTTGTTGACGACCGTCTGATAGATGGAGCCGGCCGTCACGTTGCAGTCGCGGGAGAGCGACTCGTCGATGAAGCGCTCGTAGTGGCCCAGATCGAGGTCGGTCTCGCCGCCATCGTCGGTCACGAAGACCTCGCCGTGCTGGAAGGGGCTCATCGTTCCGGGGTCGACGTTGAGATAGGGATCGAGCTTCTGGATCGTCACCTTGAGTCCTCGCGCCTTGAGCAGGCGGCCGAGCGATGCGGCCGTGATGCCCTTGCCAAGCGATGAGACGACGCCACCCGTAACGAAGATGTACTTTGTCATATGTCCCTTCCAGCCTCCTGTCGCGACCCACTCATTGCACTATACCCGCCCCGTCTGTCGCGGCGATGAACTCATCCGGCTTCACCGGGTGAGCGCGCCCTGCCCAGCCCAGTCGAGCCACGACGAGCGCGCGATTGCCCTCGATCACCGTCGAGAACGACACCCGCTCGGATGCGAGGTTGAGCACGAGAAGCACGGCCGCCGCGACACCGACGGCCCACGTCGGCCACCACAGCGCGATCATGACACCGGCCACCGCACCGGCCGGGTTGGCCCCAGCGTCCCCGAGCATGCCCTGCTCCCGCGCGTCGTAGCCCCAGACCGCCGCGACGGGGCCGAGCGTGATGATCAGCACCACCATGGCAGCGAGCCCCGAGGCAGCGGCTCGCTCCATCCACAGTATCGGCACGGTCGCTGCCACCAAGATCGACCATCGCCGAGTAGACCTTGAGCGCGCGCAGAGGGCGCAGGTCGACGAGGTTCACGAAGTTCGCAGCCAGCGGGATCACCAGGAACGAGAGCGCCGCATGCGCCACCACCCTTGCCCACTCCGACCCCGATCACGAGTGACACGAACGCCGAGGCGATGCCGATGCCAGCCATCTTGAGGCCGCCGGTGGTCAGCCGTCCATGCAGCAGCGCCTTGACATGACCTCGAAAGCCCTTCTGGTCCGCGCCCCCGTACGCATCGTCGATCAGCCCGAAGACGAAGGCCGGAATCGCCATCAGCGCTCCGAACGCATACCCGACGAGCGCGAGCTGCATGAGCTCGTCCTCATCGGACATGAGAGAGCCGATCGGCTCCGGCAGGATGGAGAGGGCGTCCTCGGCGATCACGCCCAGGAGCAACAGCACGAACGCCCCCGATCCAGAAGACCCAGACGATCCCGAGTCCCGGGAACACCGGCACGCCGCGGTAGTTCTTCACCCGCGGCCCCGACTCGAGAGACGGCACGAGCATGCGCATCGCCAGCCAGGGGACCAGCCAGCACACGACCAGAGTCGCTGCGGCTACCAGCCCCCACGCGGTCCACGCACTCACGCCGTCTCCTCCCCTGCCGACGCCTCGTCGCACAGACCAGCCGATGCTGCACAGCCTCTCGAGCATGAGTCCCACGATGCCCACGCCGACATACAGCATGATCATCGCCGGAATGACGATTCCGGAGTCCTCGGTGAAGTAGGCGACGAACCCGCCGACGAGACAGGCCGCCATGGCGTCTGAGAAGTATGGGTTCTCTTCGAGCGCCGCGGCGAAGTCACCCTGTGGCCGCCACCGCATGAACGCCAGCACCGCGAGCACGGCCACGAGCAGATACGCCCAGTTCGTGTGGGTGAGCACGCGCAGGTTCGTCTCCACCTTGCGCACCACGATCAGCCACAGCTCGCCGAGGCCGCCCTCGTCAGCACTCTGCCACGCTCGACCCAGGTGCGTCTGGGAGCTCGTCTCCGCCCGTGAGGTCCACCAGCGAGAACGCTCCCAAGAGCAGGACCACGGCGAGCAGGCCCACGAGGACGACCTTCCAGGACAGCTTGTAGCCGTTCATCAGGGCCCACGCCACCAGGAAGGCGGCGACACCCCACACGACCACGCCGACGTTGGCGCCGATGAACGGCGCCGCGGAGGTGACCACCACGACCAAGCCTAGAACGGGCAGGCCCCAGCGCTTGCCGAGAGCTGTCGCGCGCGACTCTGGATACTCGTCGAAGAGCATGCTGAGTCCCACGAGCGACGCTCCGAGCAGCAGCGCTGCGCCTTCATTGCCAAGTCCGTAGTAGCGAGCGCCCTGGAGCGGTGAGTAGCCGAGGAAGCCGGTGAACGACCAGCGGGCACCAGCCAGCTGATCGCCGATGAGCACGATGGTCGTGAGCATGCTCAGGAGCGCGATCGGCATCCTGATCGACGAGGTGAGTCTGCCCACAAGCATGGCAACCACGAACAGGATTCCCATCGTCACGCCGAGCCACAGGACGGCAGCTCCGGCACTCGATGGAGTAGCGTCGAAGAGGAACATCGCCGTGGAAGCGAGCGGCACTGTGAGTATGAGCAGCAGGAAGACCCGGAACACGCTGACCATCCTCCGGACGGTCCTCGGCTCCCACAGGTGAGCCCGCCACAGTACGATCGCACCCACGACGAGCGCCAGCGTCGTGAAGGCGATGAATCCGTTGATCACGGCGGGCTTGGCCGAGTCGATGGCAACAGCTGTGTCATTCATCGCCTGAAGCTGCTCGATACGCGTCTCGATCGCATCATCGGTACTCTCGGCGACGAAGGGATTGCCGAGGACCTCGACGGGGGACTCAAGGCCGAGAGTGTCGAGCACGGTCGCGGCCACATCCAGGTTCGTGACCAGCCCTCGTCGCTGGGTCGAGGATGAGGAGAGGTAGCCCTCCCAGCCGGGTCCGCTCACGATCACCGGGCCCAGTCCCGAGGCGACGCCGGCCTCCTCACCCATGACCTGCGGGGCGACGATCAGAACGCCGTCGTCCGGCAAGCTCTCATATGCCATGCGAGCGACCGCGTCGAGTGTGCGCACGGCGCTATCGTGATGAACATCGGCGACGCTGTCGGAGACGTTGGGAGCGGCTTCGAAGGCGCGCTCGCTGTCCCCGGGATCGATCACGATGAGGCCGGGGCCACCGACGGCGTCCAGCCCTTCGCTCACGCGGACGATCTCGCTCTCGAGAACGGCGAGGTCGGTCGCGAAGCCGTACGGAGCCGTCGGGTCGTTGTCGAGCAGCTCTGTCGACACAGCTCCGAACCGCACGCGACCCTCCGCGTCCATGGCCACCAGCGGAGCGGGCCGGCTGCGCCACAGGCCTCGCACCTCATATCCTGAGTCCGAGTTGCCGATCGCCGCGGTCGCCCCACCCGCATCCACGATGGTCTGACCGATAGCGCCGAGGGTCACGGCGAGCGTGTTGGCTCCCTCGTTGAGCCGAGCCGTCCTCGGCATGCCGAGATAGACGATCTCGTTGTCGGCGACAGGTACACCCGTCACGCGCTTGAACGCCTCGGCCGCGTCTCCGCCCTCGTAGTGTTCCTCGACGCCGTACGCGCTCGGAGCCAGCGGGTCTTCGCCTGCCCACGAGCCGGCGCCGAACGTGAGTGCTCCCTGCGTCGGCGTTGGCGGCCCAGAGACGAGTCCGCGATTGCGCACGTTGATGTCGCCGACAGCTCCGTCCTCGGCAAGCGAGAACAGGAACGGAGCGGTATCGGGGTCGATGTCCTCCCACTGCGTGTAGGGGGCCAGGAGAAGAACGACGCGGTCGGTGGGCTTGGCCGCGGCTGAGGCGGAGACCGATGTGCCGAGCACGACGAACGCGCATGCCAGGGCACAGATCTTGAGGAACGTACGCCTCATCGACACCTCTCTCGCACGCGGACCTTGAACACGACAGACCGCGACACCGACGACCTGCGGGGAAAGAGCCGAACCCCGGCGCGAGCGCGCCGGCCGGGCATCAGGCTGCCCATGCGGAAGTATAGCCGAACTGCGGGGACAGTGGGGCGACCGCTCGGCAACACCACGGTGACGCGTGAGCATCATCGGAGGGGGCCTGCAACGCCCCTGCACCTCTCTCGGCTACAATGGCTCCGACCAGCACAGATGACATCTCGACCGAGGGGAGGGTCGGCATGGCCAAGCCTACGATCGCGCGCTCGACAGCGGTGATGTCGGCCTCCACGGCCCTCTCTCGTGTGACCGGGTTCGTACGCACGTGGGCGATCGCCTACGCGCTCGGCGTCACGCTGCTGGCATCCTCGTACGCGGTCGCGAACAACATCCCCAACATGATCTTCGAGCTCGTCGCCGGCGGCATCATCACCTCGCTGTTCATCCCGATCTTCCTCGAGCGCTGGGACAAGGACAGCGAGAAGGACGCGTGGCGGTTCGCAAGCTCGCTCTTCAACCTCGTCACCATCATCATGTGCGTCGTCGCGGTGGCCGGGACGTTCTGGGCCGAGGCGTTCGTGCGCACGCAGACCTTCCGCATCAGCCCCGAGGAAGCCCAGCTCGCCACGTACTTCTTCCGCTTCTTCGCCGTTCAGGTCGTCTTCTACGGCTCGGGCTCGATCATCAGCGCGATCCTCAACTCGCAGCGCAGGTTCTTCTGGCCGGCTATCGGGCCGGTCTTCAACAACCTGGTCGTGATCGTCACGCTGCTTGGCTTCTACGTCCCGTTCCGGGAGAGCGATCCCGACCTGGCGATCACCGGTCTGGCGATCGGCACCACGCTCGGCGTCTTCACGATGTTCGCGGTGCAGGTGCCGAGCCTGCTCAAGCTCAAGCCGCAGTACTCGTGGAGGATCGACCTCTCGCCACCCTGGTCTGCGCCGCATCGGGCGCCTTGCGATCCCGACGATCGTCTACGTCGTCACGAACATGGTCGCCATCTCCTTCCGCAACGCCTACGCCTTCGAGGTCTCACCCGAAGGACCGGCGACGCTCCAGTACGCGTGGATGTTCTACCAACTGCCCTACGGCATCTTCGCGGTCGCCCTGGCGACCGCTGTCTTCACCGAGCTCTCGGACTCGGCGGGCCAAAGTGACTGGGTGGCGTTCAAACACACCTTCGGCCGAGGGCTGCGCGCCACCGCCGTACTGATCATCCCCATGGCCGCCATGCTCATCGCGCTCTCCGAACCTGTCGTCACCCTCTACCGCGCAGGCGAGTTCAGAGCCGAGGACGTGCCTGTGGTCGCTGACGTACTCGTGTGGTGGGCGGCGGGGCTCTTCTTCTTCGCCACCTACATGTACATGCTGCGCACCTTCTACTCGCTCCAGGACACGAAGACGCCGGCCGGGGTCAACCTCGTGCTTACCGTGCTGCAGATCTCGCTGTACGCCGTTCTCACCGTGGGTGTCGCCACGTGGGCCGGATTGGGGCTCAAAGGCATACCGATCGCTGACGGCATCTTCTTCGCCTTCAGTCTCGTCGGCACTGGGCCTCCTGCTCCGCCGCAAGATCGGCGGGTACGACATCCGCGGCGTGGTGTGGGTGGTCGTCCGCGTGACCGCCGCGAGCGTCGTCGGCGGCGCTGTGGCCTACCTCCTTGTGGCAAGCATGTCCGGCCTCGCCGACACCACGCTGGGCTTCCTCGTCCAGCTGGCGATCGGCGGCATCGCCGGACTCGCGGATCGCGTACGGCCTCTCGGCGCTCTTCAGAGTGCGCGAGGTCTCTGACGGCTTCGCCATGGTCCGCCGGGTGTTCTCCCGAGCGTTCGGCAGGTCGGGAGGGACCTCGTGAGGGTCGTAGTCCTTGTCCCGGCATTCAACGAGGAGGAACGCATCGCCTCGACCGTGCGAGCGGTCTCTGAGGGTCTGACAGCGCAGGACGTGATCGTCATCGACGACGGGTCGACCGACGCGACCGCGCAGATCGCGACGAGCTCGGGGGCGCGAGTCATCTCGCTCCCTGACAACCAGGGCAAGGGCGCGGCACTGGACGCCGGACTCGCAGCGGCCGGTGATGAGTGGGACGTTCTGCTCATGCTCGACGGCGACCTGGGCGAGTCGGCCGCGCAAGCTCATCTGCTGCTCGAACCGGTCGAGGCCGGAGAGCGCCGACATGGCGATCGCCCGCTTCCCGAGACCTGAGGGCAAAGCCGGCTTCGGACTCGTGAAGAACGCGGCACGCCAAGGCATCCGCGACTTGGGAGACGCCTCGTTCGACGCCCAGGCCCCACTCTCTGGCCAGCGAGCGATGACTCGGAGATGTGTCGGCGTCGTCACGCCCTTCGCGTTCGGCTACGGGGTCGAGGTCGCGCTCACAGTACGCGCGCTCAGGGCCGGTCTCACGGTGGTCGAGGTGCCCACCACCATGACCCACGCCGCCACCGGACGCGACGTGGCGGGCTTCGTCCACCGGGGCAGACAGTATCTCCACGTCAAGCGAAGCGCTCAGGAGGCTGGCCCGCGAGACGCCTCAGTAGCCCTCAGCGCTGACGCCACGAGCTCTCGTGACCCGACCGCACCAGGACACGTGCCTGCCTGCGTCACTCACTGGCGGGAATCGGATACGGCGCCTGCGCGTTGTCGCCGAAGCCGAAGGACCCCGAAGCCTCCCCGCTCAAGATGAGTACCAGGGAGTACTGACCTTCGACTCGACTCACATCGTCGACTGCCGAGAGCCCCCGCTCGGCAGCGGCGGCGGCAACGCCGTCAGGATTGGTCGATGACTCGACCCCGACCGCGACCGATTCCAGATCGTTGAGCTCCTGGGCGATGTCGAGGGCGATCTCGTCGGGCTCGTCGTCCCACGCGACCATGGCGACAGCCCCATCGGCCCGGGCCTCCGAAGGGAACTCGCTCATGCTCGCCGCGCCGCTCGCGATCAGCGCATCGGTCACCGGGCGCACGAGCGCCGGCTGAGACCACTCGGCCACGAGCGCGGCCACGACACTCGGCTCGAACTCATCTGTTTCGGGCTCGCCGATGACCGCGATCAGTGCCTCGCGCACGTCGGGCTCGCTGAGCCCCAGACCCTCATCGTTGAACGTCATCGTGACGACCGAGCCCCCCGACTGGGTCACAGCATCGGTCGTGGCGCCAAGGCCATCGGTCCGGCCGGTGTTGGTCATGACGACCACGGTGCGCTCGGCCAGACGTCCGCTGGTCAGTACCGGCAGGGTGTCGGTCATGTACGATGCGCGCTCACCGTTCTCCTGAGTGAGAGCCGCGTTGTCGTCGGCAAGCACTCTGAACTCCTCTTGCAGACCCCCGACGATGGCGTCGCGCTGGCTGTCCAGCACTCCGCGCTCGACGACGATCGTCCCGAGCAGCAGGCCGATCGAGAGGGCCAGGAAGACGGCGACGAGGGAGACGAGATGGTATCGGAAGTTGTACATCAGTGACGCTCCATTCGCCGGTCTACATGCCGAGTGAGGCGCGGATGCGCAGTGTGAACAGTGACAGAAGCTGGCGTGCCATGGGTGAGATCATGATGATCGTGGTGACCACGATGAGCGCGGCGACGACGAGGAAGACAAGGTCGACCGGGCCCACCGAGGTCCGGTAGAGCTTGCTGACGCCCTTGGCGTCCACGAGCTTGGGGCCCACCTTGAGACGCACCAGGAACGTGGAGGCCATGCCTCTGCGACCCTTGTCGAGGTACTCGACGAGATTGGCGTGGGTGCCCACGGCGACGATGAGATCTGCGCCCGATTCGTAGGCGAGCAGCATCGCAAGGTCCTCGCTCGTGGCGGTGATGGGCCACGTCGTACCCTCGAGACCCAGCTCCTCCAGCCGCTCCATCCCCGGGGCCCGACCGTCCTCGTAGGCATGGACGATCAGCTCCGCCCCGCCCTCAAGGACCTCGTCTGAGACCGAGTCCATGTCGCCGACGATGATGTCGGGCTTGAACCCCGCATCCACGATGGCGTCCGCACCGCCGTCAACGCCTATCAGCACCGGTCGCACATCGCGGATGTAGGGCTTGAGCGTGTCGAGGTCCTCCTTGAAGTCGTAGCCGCGCACGACCACCAGGACGTGACGGCCATAGATCTCGGTCCTGGTCTCCGGCACCACCGTGTCGGCAGTGAGAAGGGCCCTCTCCTTCTCCAGGAACTCGATGGTGTTCCTGGCGAAGCTGTCGAGTTGGACGCCGAGGCCGTCTCTCGCTCGCTCCATCGCCTCTTCGATGGTCTCGACGTTGAGGATCTCCCCGCTCGCGACGAGCTTGTCGCCGCATCGGACGCTGCCGCCGGTCACGAGCACCGTGTCGCCCTCGGAGACGTTGTCGAAGACGCTGGGGCCGACATTGTCGATGAGCCGCACACCGCCGCGGGCGAGCAGCAAGGGTCCGAGATTGGGATAGACGCCCGAGATGGAGGGAGACGCGTTGACCACGACCTCGACACCGGTCTCCAGCAGCGCCTCCGCGCTGACTCGATCCATGTCGACGTGATCGATGATCGCGATGTCATCGGGCCCGAGGCGCTTCACCAAGTCCTTGGTACGCCTGTCGAGCCTCGCTGTTCCCTCGTGCCGCATGCGCCCACCCTGCTCGAGGCCTCATGCACACACGGCCTCACTGCCCTCGCGCGGTACCCGCGCGTCCGGAGACGGATTCTACCATGCGCCGACGCTAGACGTGCTCGCCCGAAGCCGTCTCGAGCAGCTCCCGCGCATGGTCGCGGCTGGCCTCGCTGTCGGTGCCTGAGAGCATGCGCGCGATCTCTGCGGTGCGCTCATCCCCACGCACGCTCCTGACCGACGTAGAGACCCCCTGGGCGTCCGTCTCCTTCTCGACTACCAGATGGCGCTGCGCCATGGCGGCGACCTGAGCGAGATGTGTCACCACAAGGACCTGATGTGTCGCCGAGAGATCGTGCAAGCGCTCCCCCACGCTGAGTGCGGTCGTGCCCCCGA
Source organism: uncultured Actinomycetes bacterium (assembly GCA_963850695.1). GTDB lineage: Bacteria > Actinomycetota > Coriobacteriia > Anaerosomatales > CAWKMJ01 > CAWKMJ01. The sequence continues at coordinate 403,792 of CAWKMJ010000002.1, read as the reverse complement.
TGCCGGCATCGATCTCGTCGAACACGAGTACCGGGACATCGTCTGCAGTCCCAAGCACACCCTTGAGCGCAAGCATCACCCGCGACAGCTCTCCCCCGCTCGCGATGCGAGAGAGGGGGCGGGCGGGCTGATCGGCTCCGGGTGCGTACAGGAACTCCACGCGCTGCGGACCATCCGCGCCCCACTCCTCCATCGGCAGGTCCTCAGCCGCCACCTCGAAACGGGCGTGTTCCATCGAGAGCACCGCCACCGCAGCAGACAGCGCTTCGACGAACCCGCCCGCGGCCGCACCGCGCAGCGCGGCGAGCTTCGCCCGCGGCCTTCTGCAGCCGCTCGCGCGCATCATCGACCCTCGCCCGCGCTGCCGCTGCCTCCTCGTCGCCATGCTCGAGTCGGTCGAGGTCGGTCTGCGCTCTGTCGGCGGTGGCTAGGACCTCCTCGAGTGTCGCCCCGTGCTTCCTGCGAATGTCGTCGAGCATTGCGAGTCGCTGCTGCGCTGCATCGAGTGCCGCAGGATCGTGCTCGAGACCCTCGGCATACTCACGAAGCTCAAGGGCAAGCTCGTCGATCTCGGTCGAGAGCGCGGCCAACCGCTCAGCCATCTCGTCAAGCCGAGGGTCCAGATCCGCCACCCGTGAGAGCGACGCTCCGGATGTCGCGATGGCGTCCGATGCTCCCCCGTCCGTCGAGAGCGCGGCATGCGCCTCGGCGGCTGCCTCGGTGAGCTTCTCCCCATGTACGAGACCGGGCATCCTCGCGTGGATCTCATCGTCCTCGCCGAGCTCGGGTCCGACACGCTCTATCTCCTCGATGACGAAGCGGAGATACTCGGCCTTCTCGGCCGTCTCGCTGACCTCACGCTCGATTCGTTCCAGTTCATCGTGTGCCCCGGCATACGCAGCCCGAGCCTCACGGTACCTGTCGAGGGCAGCGCGACGCGGAGTCGCCCGCATAGCGGTCGAGATACCCCACGTGGGACGAAGTGTCGAGAAGAGCCTGGTGCTCATGCTGGCCGTGAAGGTCGAAGACGCGACCGAATCGCTCGGCCAGCTCGCCCACGGTCGACATGTCACCGTCGACGGTGCACTTCGATCGGCCCTCGGCAGATACTCGGCGTCGCACCACATGCTGTGTTCCGTCCAGTTCAAGAAGCGCCCTCGACGACCGTCTCTCGCCGCTCCCGCCCGCACGAGAGTGGAATCGGCTCGCTCGCCGATGAGCAGCTTGATCGCTCCCACGAGCGCCGTCTTTCCGGCTCCGGTCTCTCCTGTGAGAACGGTCATCCCGGGGCCCAGCTCGAGACGCACATCCTCGATGAGCGCGAGATCTCGCACGCGGATTTCCTCGAGCACCCGTCAGCCCCCGAAGAACTCGTCGCCGACCACGTCGTAGAACTCGCGGCCTGCGAGCTTGACCAGGAGGACATCGCTGTCGCAGCGCTTGACGGTGACGCTCTCGATCGCCTGGCGGCACGGTGTCATGTCGCCGTCGACCGTCACGCACCCATTGCTGCGTGCCGGGTCAGGCAGATGAATCTCGGTGACGTCGCCCGGGCCGGTGACGATGGCGCGCGCGGAGAAGGTGTGTGGCGCCACCGGAACGACGACGGTAGCTGCAACGTCGGGCGAGACGACCGGACCGCCTGCCGAGAGCGCGTAGGCGGTGGAACCGGTGGGAGTGGCCACGATGATGCCGTCACATGTCGTGGAGAACATCTCGGTGCCGTTGATGGTGAGTCTGGCCTCGATGACCCTGCCGGCCGCACCCTTGCCCAGATAGACCTCGTTGAGGGCTCGGTACTTCCCCACCTCGCGACCTTCCATCACCACTGAGGCCTCGAGGGTCGCCCGCCGCTCGACGCGGCCCTCGCCCGCCAGCGCAGACGAGATGGCGTTCTTGAGTGAGCCCGCCGGAGCACCCGTCATGAAGCCGAGGCGCCCGTGGTTCACGCCGAGGATCGGTGTCTCGTTGTAGCCGAGCAGATGGACCGCCTTGAGGATGGTCCCATCGCCTCCGAGAGCGGCAACGAGCGTGAGCTCCCCGATCTCTGTCGGGGGAACGCCGAAGTCCTCGAGCCCGCAGCCACTGGCGTCCTCGGCCGAGAACACAGGCTCGAATCCTTCGGCAGAGAGCCACGTCGCAACCTCTCGCGCGGCAGCTACCGCGTCGGGGTTGCCGAGATTCGGGACGATCAGAACGCGCACGTCACCCTCCAAGGACCTCATGGGCCTTCTGCCACGACCTCGGCGGGACTCGTGTCGGTGTCCTCTCCCGACCGCGATGCCCACACCCAGAACTCGATGTTACCCTCCGGACCCGTCACGGGCGAGAACGTGAGGCCTCGAGACGACCATCCCCTCCTCGCGCAACCGATCGGCGATGGCCGCAAGCACGTCCTCGTGAACGACCGCATCGCGTACCACACCCTTCTTTCCCACACGCGCCCTTGCCAGCCTCGAACTGAGGTTTGACCAGGGCGAGAAGTCCGCCGTCATCGGAGAGCAGCGACAGCACGCTGTCGAGCACCTTGGCCAGGCCTGATGAACGACACGTCGACGACCGCGATGTCGAAGCGGAGCCCCCACGGACTCCGTGTCCACATGTCGGATGTTGGTGCGCTCGTAGACCGCTCACCCGATCGTCGTTGCGAAGCTCCCAGGCCAGCTGTCCGTAGCCCACGTCGATCGCGGTGACCGCCGCAGCCCCGCGCTGCAGCAGACAGTCGGTGAACCCTCCCGTGGACGCTCCGACATCGACTGCGCGCATGCCGCTCGACAGAGAGCTCGAACGCATCGAGCGCACCGGCCAGCTTGAGCCCGCCTCGGGAGACGTACTGCGGGCCCCTCTGCGACCTCGACGTCCGCATCCGGTTCGATCTGCTCACCGGCCTTGGAGAGCTTGCGGCCATCGACCCGCACCTCGCCGGCGAGGATGGCGGCCTGGGCACGCTGTCGCGACGGGAAGAGTCCCCGCTCAGTCAGAACGACGTCGGCTCGTCGTCGTGTCATCGGCGCGCTCCTCAGCGGGAGTGTGTGCGTGGCCATCGATACCCTTCAGTCGGCCGAGGACCGCTCCCCCGATGCCCTCGGCATCGAGCCCCACCTCGGCCAGCAGCTTGTCCATGGCGCCGTGTGTCACGAAGCAGTCGGGGACCGAGAGCCGCAGGACCGGTGTCTCGATGCCCAGGTCTGACAGGGCCTCGAGCACGCCGGCGCCGAAACCGCCCACACCCGTGTTCTCCTCGACGGTCACGACGAGGCGGTGGTTCGCCGCCGCCCACGACACCGTCTCGAGATCGAGCGGCTTGACCCACCGCATGTTGACGACCGAGGCCTGCACGCCCTCCTCGGCCAGGAGGTCGGCTGCCTTCTCCGAGGTACCCGACCATGCGGCCGATGGCGAGCAGCGCGACGTCGCCCCCCTCGCGTCGGATCTCGGCCTTGCCTGCCTCGAGCACCGCGGGCTCGGCGGGCAGCTCGCGCCCCACGCCCTTGCCTCGCGGGTAGCGGATGGCGACCGGGCCATCGGCATGCAAGCGCCGTGTGCAGCATGTCGGCGAGCTCGGCCTCGTCCGCAGGCGCCAGGACCATGAGGTTGGGCACCGAGCGCAGGTAGGTCAGGTCGAACACGCCGTGGTGGGTCGGGCCGTCCTCGCCGACGAGACCCCCGCGATCGAGGCAGAAGACGACGTGGAGGTTCTGCAGCGCGACGTCCATGATGAGCTGGTCGTATGCACGCTGCAGGAACGTGGAGTAGATGGCCACGACCGGCAGGCGGCCGCCGAGCGCCATGCCGGCGGCGAAGCCGACAGCGTGCTGCTCGGCGATGCCCACATCGAAGAAACGGTCCGGGTACTCCTCGGCGAACCGGTCAAGCCCGGTGCCGGCAGGCATGGCGGCTGTGATGGCCACGATGCGGTCGTTCTCTGCTGCCTCGCTGACCAGTGCGGTGCTGAACGCCTTGGTGTACGTCATCGGGCCGCCGGAGCCGTTGACCTTGCCGGTCTCGATCGAGAACGGGCTGATCCCGTGGAAGGTGTCCGGCTTGTCCTCGGCGTGGACGTAGCCCGCGCCCTTGCGTCGTGACGGCGTGGACGATGACCGGGCCGTCCGACCTGCTTGGCCTGGTTGAGGGCTGCCGTCACGCCCGCGATGTCGTGCCCGTCGATTGGCCCCACGTACTTGAGCCCGAGCTCCTCGAAGAGCATCCCGGGAACCAGCAGTTGCTTGACCGAGCCCTTGGCCGCCTCACCTGCGGCGACCATCGCCGCACCGAGCCTGGTGCGGCCGAGTGCGCTCTCGACATCGTCGCGCAGACGGTTGTAGCGCGGGTCGAGCCGCACGCGAGCCAGGTAGGACGAGCGAGCGCCCGACGTTCTGTGCGATCGACATCTCGTTGTCGTTGAGGACGATGATGAGCCGCGTTTGCTGGTGGCCGATGTGGTTGAGCGCCTCGAACGCCATCCCACCGGTCATCGAGCCGTCGCCGATGACGGCACAGATGCGTCTCGTCGCCGCCGCGCGCATCCCGGGCCTCGGCCAGTCCGAGGGCGATCGACAGAGAGTTGGATGCGTGACCGGTGTCGAAGACGTCGTAGGGGCTCTCGCTCCGCTTGGGGAAGCCGCACACGCCTCCGTACTGGCGAAGCGTGTCGAACTCGTCGCGTCGCCCGGTCAGCAGCTTGTGGACGTAGGACTGGTGTCCGACATCGAAGATGATGCGGTCATCAGGGCAGTCGAGAGCTCGATGGATCCCGAGCGTGAGCTCGACGACGCCAAGGTTGGGGGCAAGATGGCCCGCCGGTCTCCGACACCGTCTCGACCAGTGTGTCGCGAATCTCCTGCGGCGAGCGTCTCAAGCTGCGCCTCGTCGAGATCGGCAGGTCCGCGGGGGAATCGACTCTATCGAGGATGCGGTCGCCACTCATGCAGCCAGTCATCTCCGTATCCGGGCGGCAGACCCCGGGAGTGTTTCAGGATCACTTCGTCCTGGCTATCCAGCATACGGCGAGCCAGTAGCACCCCACAAGGCGCACCCGAGGGCCGTTGACGCGGTGTTACGCCTCCTCCTCCGAGGCATCACCGCTGTTCTCGGCCGAATCCGAGTCGTCGCTCGCAGGCGTATCCTCCGCCGCCAGCTCGGCCGAGGTCTCATCTGATGATTCCCCTTCTGGGGACATCTCCTCGGCGTCGGTCGTCGCTCTCGGACGCAGCAGCGTCGCTCTCTGAGGCTTCGAGAGCACTCTCGGCGGCCTGAGTCGCCTCCGAGTCGTCCTCGTCTGCGGACTCGGCATCCTCGGCGGAGTCCTGCGCCTGGTCGGCATTCTCGGAGGTCTCGCGATCGTGCTCGGCGCCGTCAGCATCCTCGCCCTCGATCACAGAACGCCACTCAGTGTGATCGGACTGCTCCGTGCAGATGTTGGCCAGCCGCACGCCTTCTTCGAGCAGGTCCAGGCTCTTCTCCAGCGAGACGTCCTTGCTGCGAACCTGCGTCACGATCTCCTCGAGCCGCGTGCGTGCCTGCGTGAAGGTGTAGTTCTCGTCAGCCATCCTCGACGCTGTGCTCCTTCATGTCGTCCGAGCGGATCTCGGCCAATCTGCCGAGAACCCCGTTCACGAACTTGGATGAGTCCTCCCCGCCGTAGGACTTCGCCATCTCGACCGCCTCGTTGATCGAGACCGAGTCGGGGATATCCTCGACGAAGAGTATCTCATAGACCGCCAGGCGCAGGATGTTGCGATCGACGAGCGGCATGCGCGTGACGGTCCAGTGTTCTGAGATGTCAGAGAGGTAGGAATCGATCTCCTCCTGGTGCTCTTCGACGCCGAAGATCAGGGCGCGGCAGAACTCGGATGGGTCGCCGTCCTCAGGGTTGTAGCTACCGGTCTCGAGGATTCGCGAGACGCACTCACCGGTGATCTCCCGCTGGTACAGGATCTGGAGCGCCTGACGGCGCGCTCGACTTCGCTCAAGCATCGGAGACCCTCGTCACCATCCGGGTCACTCGGCGAACACGACGCCATCGACGAACACGTCGACAGAGGCGACCTCGGCGCCGACCTGGCTCCTGATCGCGTCGGCCACCGCGTCCTTGACGTCCTCGGCGACCTTGTTGATGGGGTTGCCGTAGTCGATATCGATGTGAAGCTTGACGGCCACAGCACCCTCGACCATCTCGACGTCGATGCATCCGGTCGCCTGCTTGCTCACGGCCTTGGCGGCAAGTGCCGAGAGACTCTGCCCAGAGCACACGCCGGGCTACGCCGTCCACAGCCGCTGCGGCCATGCCGACGATGGTCTCGACGACGCCAGCGGCGATCCCGAGACCTTCGAGTTGGATCTCGTCAGACATCTTGCCCTCCCGGTCGACTCCACGCCCTAGGACATGTGCCGTTCTACGAAGTCAGTATAGACATCGCCAGCCACGAACGCCTCGATGTCCAGCACTTCCTGGTGGAAGGGGATCGTCGTCGGGATGCCGACGACGATGAACTCGTCGAGAGCTCGACGTCCTCGCGCGATCGCCTCTTCGCGCGTCTCGGCCCACACGATCAGCTTGGCCAGCAGCGAGTCGTAGTGCGGCGGGACCGCGTAGCCGGAGTACAGATGGCTGTCGACGCGCACACCGAACCCGCCCGGAGGGTTGAAGACGGTGACTACACCGGGATTGGGCCGGAAGTCGTGGGCCGGGATCCTCGGCGTTGATCCGGAACTCGATCGCGTGCCCCCGCAGCTCGATCACTGTCCTGCGTCGCGATGCTTCATCGGCTTCGCCTGAGGCGATCCGGATCTGCTCCTTGATGATGTCGACGCCGGTGACCTGCTCGGTCACCGGATGCTCGACCTGGACTCGCGTGTTCATCTCCATGAAGTAGAAGCTGCCGTCGGTATCGAGCAGGAACTCGACAGTACCGGCGTTCACGTAGTCGACAGCGCGGACGGCCTTGAGGGCCGCCTCCCCCATCGCCTGTCGGATCTCAGGGGTCAGCGCCGGCGAGGGTGCCTCCTCGATGAGCTTCTGATGGCGCCGCTGGATCGAGCAGTCGCGCTCGAAGAGATGCACGGCGTTGCCATGGGTGTCGGCAAGGACCTGGAACTCGATGTGACGAGGTCTGCAGGAGGTACTTCTCCAGGTAGACGACGTCGTTGCCGAAAGCCGCGGCGGCCTCGGTCTTGGCCGCGATGTAGTTGGCCTCGAGGACATCTTCGCTCTCGGCCACGCGCATGCCCTTGCCGCCACCGCCAGCCGAGGCCTTGATGAGGACGGGGAATCCGACCTCGCGCGCGAACGCCAGCGCCTCGTCGACCGTATCGACGGGGCCGTCGCTGCCCGGAACGCAGGGTACGCCAGCCTCCATCATCGTGGAGCGGGCAACGGCCTTGTCGCCCATGCGCTCGATCGCGTCGGCCGACGGCCCGATGAACACGAGCCCGGAGTCGGTCACCGCACGGGCGAACGCCGCGTTCTCGGCCAGGAAGCCGTAGCCTGGGTGAATCCGCCTCGGCACCGGAGGTGACAGCCGCCGAGATGATGTTGGGCATGTTGAGGTAGCGAGCTTGTCGAGGGAGCCGGGCCGATGCAGACGCCTCGTCGGCCATCTTGGTGTGAAGCGACTCCTTGTCGGCCTCCGAGTAGACAGCGACCGTGGCGATGCCCATCTCGCGGCAGGCGCGGATGATGCGCAGAGCGACCTCGCCCCTGTTTGCGATGAGGACCTTGCTGAGCATCGCTACCCGACTGGCTCGAAGTAGAACAGGACCGTACCGTACTCGACGGCCTCGGCATCGCCCAGACAGACCTCGCGGATGATCGCGGGCTCCTCGGCGGCGATCTCGTTCATGAGCTTCATCGCCTCGAGGATGCACAGCGTCTGGCCTTCTTCGACGGTGTCGCCCACGCTCACGAACGCATCGGCACCCGGGGACGGGGAACGATAGAACGTCCCGACCATGGGGGCCTCGATCGGCATCCACGTGGACGGACGCTCAGCAGAATCGCGGACAGCGACATCCTGTGGCGCGGCAGTGCCTCGCGTCATCTGTGGCCGACGCGTCGCCGCCTGAGGCCTCGACTGAGGCCACCGGCGCGGCAAGTGCGGCGCCCTTGCGGACGACGACCTTGGAGCCCGCCTCTTCGACGGTCACCTCGTTGATGTCGGACATCTCCACGATCTTGATGAGCTCGCGTATCTGGTTGACGTCCACGGGCTCCGCTCCCTCCATCACCGTCTTGACCTCCTCGCCCATCATGAAGACCGCCTGCTCGGCGCCCTCCTGATGCAGCGTGAGGTAGTTGCGTGCTTCGTTCGGGAAGAGGGCGTACATCAGTACGTCCTCCTCGCTTCGCGCCAGATCGCCGATCTCGGCCTCGACCTCTTCGTAGGTCGTCGTCGACGAGCGAGCCGGGACGGATGTCCGGAGCAAGCGGCTCGAGTTTGCCGAGGACCTTGTCGACGATCGCCTGGTCCATCGGACCCGGCGCCTTGCCGTAGTAGCCCCTGACGTAGTCCTTCATCTCCTGCGGGATGACCGCCCACCGCTTGCCCGTGAGAACGTTGATGACCGCCTGGGTGCCCACGATCTGAGACAGCGGCGTGACGAGCGGCGGATAGCCGACCTCGGCACGCACGCGGGGAATCTCCTGCAAGGACATCGGGCAGGCGGTCCGGTGCCTTCTGCAGCTCGAGCTGGCTCACGAGGTTGCTCATCATGCCGCCCGGGACCTGGTGGCTGAAGACCTCCATGTGGAGCAGGGACGTCACGCCTCGCTTGAGGCCCTTCTTCTGGCGCACGTCCTCCCAGTACTCGGCGATCTCGAACATGAGCTCGAGATCGATGCCGGTGTCGTACGGGGACTCCTTGAACGCCGCGACGATCATCTCGCCTGCGGGTTGGCTGTTGCCGAAGGCCAGAGCGACCACGGCGGTGTCGACGATGTCGGCGCCCGCCTCGGCGGCCTTGAGGTAGTTCATCGGAGCCATGCCGCCGATGTAGTGGCAGTGGACGTGGACCGGGAGTCCGATCTGCTCCTTGAGCGCGCGGACCATCTTCTCGGTGCGGAACGGCGTGAGCATGCCCGGCCATGTCCTTGATGCAGATGGTGTCGGCGCCAAGCTCCTTGAGCTCCTGGGCGTACTCGAGGTAGCTGTCCAGCGTGTGGACGGGGCTCACCGTGTAGCTGATCGCGCCCTCGAAGTGCCCGTCGCACTCCTTGACCGCCGCGGCTGAGACCTGGACGTTGCGGATGTCGTTGAGCGCATCGAAGATGCGGAACACGTCGATGCCGTTGCGCTTCGAGGCGTGCACGAACCGGCGCACGATGTCGTCGGAGTAGTGGTGATATCCCACGAGGTTCTGACCCCGGAGCAGCATCTGCAGCGGTGTCTTGGGACAGTAGTGCTTGATGACCCTGCAGGCGCTCCCACGGGTTCTCGTCGAGGAAGCGGAGTGAGGCATCGAACGTCGCGCCTCCCCAGACCTCGAGAGACCAGTAGCCGACCTCGTCCATCTTGCCAAGGATCGGCAGCATGTCGGCGGTCTGCATGCGCGTTGCCCACAGAGACTGGTGAGCGTCTCGAAGCGTCGTGTCTGTTATGTGTACGGGTCGCATACGGTTGTCCTCCAGGCGTACCAGACGTAACTCCGGGTACACCGCATCAACTGACGAAATGCCAGAAAGAACAGTATATACGAGAGATGCTCGCCCGATGAGCCCTCGGCTGGCCGAGGGACAACGCCGGGTCTCCGCTACGTCCTACACCCGTGTGATGTAGCGGCCGTCCCGCGTGTCCACCTTGAGTACGTCGCCGATCTCCACGAACATCGGGACCTGGACGACGGCTCCCGTCTGCAGCGTTGCGGGCTTGGTGCTGCCCTGGACCGTATCGCCCTTGAAACCGGGGTCGGTCTCGGTCACCTCGAGCTCGACGAACATCGGCGGCTCGACGCCGATGAGCTCGTCGCCCGCATACAGCACCTCGACCTCATCGCTCTCCTTGAGCCACTGAGAGCCATCCCCGACGACGTCGCCTTGAAGCTCGATCTGCTCGTAGCTCGTGTTGTCCATGAAGTGGAAGGAGGTGCCGTCGCTGTAGAGATACTGCATCTTCTTGGTCTCCATGCGAACGTCTTCGAACTTCTCGCCCGCGCGGAACGTGTGCTCCACCACCCGGCCGGACTTCACCTCCTTGAGTTTGGTGCGGACGAACGCACCGCCCTTGCCCGGCTTGACGTGCTGGAACTCGACAATCGTCCACATCTTGCCGTCGTGCATGATGCACATGCCGTTCTTGAAGTTGTTCGTAGAGATAGACATGGATCTCTCCAGCGCCTTCCCGTCATGGGGCCGAGCGATACCTCGCGCTCAGACCTCGATCTCAGTGAGTGCCCTGCTCGATGCGGACAGAAGCTTGCAGCCCCCATCCTCGACCACGGCCAGGTCCTCGATTCTAACACCGCCGAAACCAGGGATGTAGACCCCGGGCTCGATGGTGATCACGGCCCCTGCAGGCACCGCGTCGCGACCTCGGGGACCGACGCTGGGCAGTTCATGGACCTCGAGCCCCACGCCATGACCGAGACCATGGCCGAAGTGCTCGGCCAGCTCCGCAACCTTGAGGTAGTCCCGCGCGATGGCGTCGATGTCGGCACCGCGCATCCCGGCCCTCACGCCAGCGGTCGCTGCCTCGTTCGCACCGAGGACCGCCGAGTAGATGTCTCGTTGCCGCTGGCTGGCCTGACCCATGCATACCGTCCTCGTGAGATCAGCACAGTACCCATCGACCTTCGCGCCCATGTCGAGCGTGACGAAGTCTCCAGGCTCGAGGGCGCGATCAGTGGTGGACGCATGGGGCCGCGACGAGTTGAGGCCGCTGGCCACGATGGGTTTGAACGCGATGTCCTCGGCACCGTGCGTACGCATGTGATACTCGATCTCGAGAGCGATGTCGCGCTCCGTCTTGCCGAGTGTCAGTGTCCCGATGACATGCTGCATGGTCGCGTCCGTCACCGCGGCTGCCGCAGCGATGCGCTCGAGCTCCGCGTTCTCCTTGACCTGGCGCAGCGTCTCGATCCACTGATCCACGACATTGACGTTGCCACCGAACTTCTCGGAGATGAATCGGAATCGACCGTACGGGACAGACGACTCCATCGTGAGTTGTCTCACGCCCTCCTGGGCGAGCTCCTCGGCCATCTCGACGTAGAGGGACTCGCGTTGGATATGCAGCACCCAGGGTGTGGCCTCGCATGCCGCACCGGCCGCCTCTTCGTAGCGGAAGTCTGTGTGGACGCGGGCAACATCGCGGGTGATGAGCAGCGCAACGTTGGCGCCATCGTCGAACACGCCATCGAAGCCGGTCAGATAGCGCGTGTTCGCGATATCGGTGACCAGGAAGGCCTCGATGCCGTCCTCCGACATCCGGCGCCGTAGAGCCGAGAGCCTGTGGTCCGCAACCGTTCACGCCCTGTCCACCGCCGACGCTGCAGCGCGCACGCCGAGCAGGTAGGAGCCAGCGCCAAAGCCGCTGATCTGTCCGGCGCACACCGGGGCGATGACACTCGTGGCACGGAAGTCCTCACGTGCGGCGATGTTGCTGAGATGGATCTCGATCACCGGCAGAGGAATTGCGGCCACGGCATCGCGCAGCGCGTAGGAGTAGTGCGTGTACGCGCCGGGGTTCATGACGACGGCGTCATAGTGGCCCGGTGCCCCTTGGAGGGCATCGATGAGCTCGCCCTCGTGATTGGACTGCTCGAAGCCGATCTCGATCCCCTGATCCGACGCATCGCTGGTCACAGCGGCTTCGATGTCAGAGAGGGTCGTCGCCCCATAGACCTCGGGCTCACGGGTCCCCAGGCTATCGAGATTCGGACCATTGAGGATGAGTATCCTGATCACGTCACTGCCCTCCCGGCATGGCGCTCACGTTCCAGCGCTCCAGTTCCTCGTTCAGTACGGCCTCGTCGACGTGCGTCACGACGTACTCGCCCGGCTCGACCATGAGCACGAACCGCGGACGTCCTCCGCGTGCCTTCTTGTCCGAGAGCATCGCTTCGCGCACTGCATTGATATCGTATACCCCCGTGGCCCTTTCGAGACCGACCGCGTCGAGCACGCGCTCCTGCCGCCCGGCGAACCCGGGAGCCGCATCGACCACGCGCTCTGCGACATGTGCGGCGAACCGAATCCCTTCGGCCACCGCGAGCCCGTGCGCGACCTCGCCGTAGCCGGCTACCTTCTCGACCGCATGTCCGAGGGTGTGTCCCAGGTTGAGAGCCTCCCTCGGGCCGGCCTCCTTCTCATCGACCGCGACGACGCCTGCCTTGAACGCGACACAGCGCATCACGGCTTCGCTGGCCTTCTCAGGGTCGTGAGCCGCGATCGCAGCGGAGTTGCGCTCGAGCCACTCGAGGAACTCATATCCTCCCAGGATCGCCGATTTGACGACCTCGGCAAGGCCAGAGCGCCATTCCACATCAGGAAGCGTCTCGAGAGTCGCCGTATCAGCCACAACCGCCACGGGCTGCTTGAATACGCCCGCCAGGTTCTTTCCCGCAGCAAGATCGACGGCCGTCTTGCCCCCGACAGACGAATCGACCTGCGCGAGCAGCGTTGTCGGTACCTGTACGAAATCGACGCCGCGAAGATACGTTGCGGCGCAGAATCCCGCCAGATCGCCGATGACACCGCCTCCGAGCGCCACGATACCGTCCGTGCGATCGAGACGGGCCGAGGCTATCTCCTCGAGGAGCTCGCCGGCTTGGAACCAGGTCTTGCTCGTCTCTCCCGCTGGGACCACGAGTCGCTCGACATCGAAGCCGCTGGCGGCAAGCGAGGCGTGGACCTGACTCCCGTAGAGCTCATCGACTCGATCGTCAGCGATCAACGCGACGTGCGATCCGCCGAGTACGGCTCGGGTGATCGACCCGGTGCGAGCGAGCAGCTGACGGCCGACGTGCACGTCGTAGGCGGTGGATGTCGTGTCGACGCGGACCACGTTCTCACTCATCGGCGAACCTCCCGCACGTCTCGAGTGCCTCGAGGACCTGTGCGGCAATGTCCTCAGGAGAGGTGTCCACCGTGTCGATGGTGATGTCGGCGACTGACTCGTACAGCGCACGGCGTGCGTCGATCAACCTTGCGGCGACCTCTCCGCCCTTGCCCGCAAGCAGCGGGCGAGAGTCCGCCCCGCCCACCCGCGCCAGCACCTCTTCCGGTGTGACCGCGAGGTAGACCACGCAGCCGAGATCCCTCATGAGCTGGCGGTTCTCGTCGGAGAGCACCACGCCCCCGCCGCACGCGACGACGACGTCGTCTTCCTCGGCGATCTGCTCGAGCGCCTCCGATTCAAGCTCCCGAAAGACCGGCTCGCCCTCGGTCTCGAAGATCTGCGGGATCGATGCGCCCACCTGCTGTTCCACGCGATCGTCGAGATCGATGAAGGGTAGCGCCAGTCGCTCCGCGACCATCCGGCCGACGGTGGACTTGCCCGCACCCATGAAACCGGCGAGAAGGACGCGACTCACGGAGCCAGCCTCGTCCGGTAGTGTTCGAGAGCCGCCTTCATGTCGTCGAGAGCGTCGCACCCGAACTTCTCGCAGTACGCATCGGCCAGGACCATGGCCACCTCCGCCTCGGCAACCACCGCCGCAGCGGGTACGGCGCACACGTCGGAGCGTTCCTTTGAGGCGTCCACAGTCTCGTGCGTGTCGATATCAACGCTCGCAAGCGGCGTCATCAGCGTGGGAATCGGCTTCATGGCGGCACGGACCACGAGCGGTTCGCCGTTGGTCATACCGCCCTCGAGGCCGCCAGCCCTGTTGGTCGCGCGCGAGTACCCGGCATCAGCATCGTGGGCGATCTCATCGTGGACCTGCGAGCCGGGAAGCGATGCCGCCCGGAAGCCAGCCCCGAACTCGACGCCCTTGATCGCGGGGATGGAAACCACTGCAGCAGCCAGGCGCGCGTCGAGACGCCGCTGAGCCTCCGCATACGTGCCAAGGCCGGGTACGAGCCCTGTTGCGATCACCGTGAACGTCCCGCCAAGGCTTTCGCCCGCGTTGGCCGCCTCGTCGATCGCGCGGCGCATACGGGCCGAGGCCTCGTCGTCCGGACAGCGGACATCCGAGGAGTCAGCTGCCTCGATCTCGGCGGCAGAGAGCGTCTCCGGCATGTCCCACGACACGGCACCGATACTCGTGACGGCCGAACCGATTCCGACGCCGAGTTCGCTCAGGAGCGCCTTGGCCAACCCACCAGCGGCAACGCGCGAGGCGGTCTCCCGGGCGCTCGCTCGCTCCAGGACATCGCGGACATCCCGCGAGCCGGTCTTCTGGATGCCGGCCAGGTCAGCGTGCCCGGGGCGCGGAGCCGTGACACGCACGTCGCGCTCCGGCGAGCCCTCGACCGACATCACGTCGGTCCAGTTGTCCCAGTCACGATTGGTGATCGTGATAGAGATGGGGCTCCCGATGGTGGTCCCGAAGCGAACACCTGAGGTGATGAGCGCGTGGTCCTGCTCGATCGACATCCGGCCGCCTCGGCCGTACCCCACCTGCCGTCGTCCCAAATCGGTATCGATCCCCTCGGCAGTCACGGGGACGCCCGCAGGGACGCCAGTGATGATGACCGAAAGAACGCGCCCGTGGGACTCCCCGGCGGTCACAAAGCGCATGGACCCTCCCCATCTGGGTGGTAGCAGCGGTACGGAGATTCTATCACCGCCACGTACAGGCGGATCCGGACTCGCTAGCGGGAGGTTCCTTGGCCCACGCTCAGGACGACCTGCTGGTCTCCATAGAGCATGGTCACGGAGGAATCGTCGATCGTGAGGACCAGCCACGGAGTGCCCGGAATGCCCTCGCCCTCGATGAGCCGGTACTCCTCGCCGTTCCACAGGAGTACCGCCGTGGGCTGACCGTTCTCGATGACGATCGCTTCCAGGTACAGGGTGCCATCGCTCACATCAGCTGTGAGCTTTCCCTCCGTCGTGGTCGTACCCTCGACGGTCTCTGACGTCTCACACACCAGCGGCGCTTCGAGCAGAGGGTTGAAGATGTCGCGGAATGTGAATATGCGGTTGTAGTCGATCGGGTCGGGCTCTACCGCCGCGACGCCTGTGCTCTCGGCAGAGGCCGTGCCCGTCGCCGTCGTGGACTCAACGGCCATCTCGTCCAGTGCATCCTGCGCCTCACCAACGAAGAAGAAGCTGAAGAGAAGCATGGCGACAACGCCGCAGATGCCGAGCACGACAAGCACCGCCGACCACTATGCCGATGATCTTCACGACGGGATTGGAGAACAGCCCCTTCTTCTCCTCTTCAGGAGGAAGCGGTGCTTGGCCGTCGAGAGCCGGGTCGACCGGCTGGCCCGCGGGATCCTGTGGTGTCAGACCATCAACCACTGTTGCCTCCTTGCGACATCCGACGCCCTATGGGGTGGGCGGCGGCGGCGCTGTTCCCGTTCCGCCTGCGCTTGAGTCGGGCGATACCGTATACACCTCGAGCGTCATGATGGCCTGGACCTGGTTGGGAGGGTCGTAGCACTCGTCCTCGGCCACTTCCTCCTCGAAGCGGATGACGTCGAAGCTGACGATCCTGACCTGCCGCACGAGTCTGCGGATCCGCTGCAGGTAGTCCACGTAGTCCGCCCATGAACCTTCGAGCGTCACATCGATCGGCACCGTGGTCCACGCTTCTTCCTCGATCGATCTCTGGATCGCCCGGCTCGATGCGAACGAAGTCCAATCCGGACTCGTTGGCGGTGTTCTGCAGATCGATGATGAACGCCGGCAGCTCCGGCGCCTCCGGTACCTCGTTGCTCAGGCGCAGCAACTCCGTTTCTGTTGCCGCAGCGCGGGCCTTGGCCTCCTGACGACGCTCCAGCAGAAGGCTGGCGGCCTCATAGTCCGCATTGGCCTGATCGATCTCCCCACTCAAGGTGCTGAGACGGGTGATCTGGGGCACGATCAGTAGCAGGACGGCGGCGATGACAACCACAACGATGACCAGGACCGCGATGATGAGTTTCTGTGTTGAGGACAGCTTCATCTCGCCTCCTACTCGGCTGGGCTGACTAGGCGGGGCAGGAACGCTGGAGTCACTCTGCGCTTCTTCCACCGAGTCCACGACTGATGTTGAGACAGTGAACAGTATTGTCGGTCCGCCCCAGCCTTCCTCACCGAAGACGGTCTTCTCGGCGCTGTCGAGCCACACGCTGTCGACCGAGTTCGAGCTCCGAGAGCCTGACCATCATGGCGGCGATAGTGGTGTATCCGACGTCGGGAGAGTCGGTTTCTGGATCGAGGGCGTTGCCCAAGAGCTCAAGCCCCGACTCCTCATCTGCCATCAGTCGAGTCGAGCCACATGTCGGTGGGCAGAACGAGGGAGATCTCGTTCGCGATCCGGGCCCACTCCACGCGGCCGACGAGAGCATTGTCAGCCACGGCCTTGCGTGCCTCGAGCTCGGCCTCTTTTGACTCGAAGATCGCGTATGCCTCGGCCTGCTGAGAGACCTGCGCGTTGGCCTCGAGCTGCTGCTGGAGCTCTGCGTTCTGAGCGCCCACGACAAGGAGCAGGCCGACGAAGATCACGGCGACGACGGCCATTGCCGCCAAGCCGATGAGAACGACCCACCCGATACGACTCTCGAACTGGCGCTTCTCGGTGATCTCCCGAGGCAGAAGGTTGATGCGTACCATCTAGGAGACACCTCCCATCGCCAGACCGATGACGGGAGCCGATCCCATCCTGTCTCGCTGAACGACCTCTTGCATCGACGGCGCTACCTGGACGTATGCCAGCGGATCTGAGAGCGTGACCTGCGCTTGCAGGCCCTTCTCGAGGTATGTGGTGATGTTGGCGAGCTCCGCACCCGAGCCGGTCATGTAGATCTTCTTGATCGTGCGGATCTGCGTCGCCTGCGTCAGGTAGTAGTCAAGAGAGCGCCTGACCTCGGCGATGAACTTGTTCACTTCACGCTCAAGGGCCTCCTGCGCCGCGGCGATGGCCTCAGCGTCCTCTCCGGGAGCCGGTTGCGCCGGCTGCTCGAAGTCGGGCAGACCGGCTCGCCGCTTGAGATCCTCTGCCTCGTCGTATGTGAGGTTGAGCACGTTGGCGATCGACTGCGTGAACTGATTGCCGGCGATCGAGGAGACTCGCGTGAAGCGCGGGACTCCCCTCTCCACGACGATGATGTTCGTGAGACCTGAGGACATGTGGATGATGCCCACCGCCTCGCCGGCCTCCTCCTCCTCCGTCGGCAGCACGTTGATGCCCAGCCCGAGGATCGAGCGGGAGATGGCGAACGACGTCAGATCGATCTGCGCCAGCTTCAGACCTGCGCCTTCGACGGCGGAGACCGCCGCGGCGACCATGTCCTTCTGTGCTGCTACCAGCAAGACCTCCATCATGTGCTCGTCTGCTGGGGTCATGTAGTCGCCGAGGATGTGGAAGTCGAGGATCGCCTCCTCGACCGGGATAGGTATGTAGTCCTGCGCCTGATACTGGATGGCGCCGTCGAGCTCATCGCGCTCCATGTAGGGCAGATCGATGAGGCGAACGACGACCTTCTGGTTCGACACACCGATGGAGACGTCCTTGGACTTCACGCCGGAGCGTGCGCCAGAGTTCTCTGATGGCAGAGGAGACGGCGGCGCTGTCGACGATCTCGCCCTCGACCACGGCGCCCATAGGCATGCTCGACGACACCGTAGGAGGACAGCGTCAGACCGCTGCCCGAAGACTTGAGCTGCGCAGCCCTGACATGATCGGTGCCGATATCTAGCCCCACCGGCACCGGCGTCGAGCTGAGCGAGAACCTGCTCACGGGAGTCCCCCTTCTGGTTCTGCTACTGCTGCATCTACTGGTTCGACTTACTGCTACAAACTCCCAGCAGGGATTCTACCATACCCTGACAATGGGGCAAGGGATGAACGCCAAGTTAGTTGCGAGTCCAAGTTCCCTTGTAGATCTGACCGTTGATGGCTGGCATTCCCTCAGGAATGATCGAGGGCAGGATCGGATTGGTCTGCAGGTGCACGTTGGGCTTGTCGCCGTACAGGGTGTCGCACAGCACCGATCCCTCGAAGCGAGTGTGCGTGTCGTACAGGCTGAACTCGCCGTTGCAGAACACGGCGCCCTCGAAGTTGCATGACACCGGACCCTGCAGACGGAAGTCACCCGTGTTCATGATGCCAAGGACATTCTCCTTGGACATGGAGCCACCATCCGGCTGAAGATCGACGCCGTTGAGGAGCACGTCGCCGTTGACGACGATCGTGCCGCTGCCCTTGTACCTGCTCACATTGCTCGTGATCTCGAGATCACCGTCGATGAAGACGGTCCCCTCCACGTAGAGGGTGCCCGTTCCGGCATCGAAAGCGAAGTCATCGTGGAGCCCGGATGCCACGGGATAGCCGTTGCCCTCCCACGCGCCGAACGATGTGGCGCCGATGACGAGATCGGTCGTGCCGCTACCCATCGGACGATGCCCACCGCTGGGCCCCAGGTACTTGTAGTAGTCAGATGCGCCCGCCGCCTTGGAGCGGCCAGGGATCGTCGAGCCGTCATCGTAGGTCGCGGGATCCGCCGAGCTCGTTGCCTCGTAGCTGTCGATATCCAGGTAGCCCATCTTGTTGTCCACGGACTGATCGATCGCGTCCTGCATCTTCTGGTCGAGATCGGCCTCCTCGATCCAGGGCAGAGTGATGTCGGGCACCGAGGTCGACCAGGACTTGTAGTAGACGTTGTGCGGCTTGTTGCCACCGATGGCACCGTCAAGGAAGAGGTCGATCGGGTCGGCGTATCCGATGGTGGCTGCTGCGCCGCAGCAGGACGTCGCCGCCCTTCACCATGAGCGGGCCGCCTTCGTAGGACCCGGTACCGTTCTGGAAGTCGAAGTCGCCCTTGATGTAGAGCGGCCCATCGATCGTGGCGTTCCCGTTGAAGCCACGGCCGCCACCCAGCGGGGTGGACTGGCCAGCACCGATGTTCATGTCCCAGAGGTTGAAGAAGTAGAAGCGCTGCGTGACGCTCTCACTGCGTCCTTCGGCGGTGCCCAGAGATCGTCATCGTGTACTCGAACGCGGTGGTCTGGCTCGCGCTGATCGAGTACGTGCCGTCCGGAGTCGAGCCTGTGTTGGTGTACACGCCGCCCATGAGGGCTCGACGGATTGAACGTGGCCATCTCGCGGTCAAGGCCCGACTGAGCGACCTGGAACGCCTTGCTCTCGTCCACGATCCTCTGGACTCATGCAGCGTTTGTGAGGCGACCCAGTAGCCTCCGACGGCGACGACCGTCACGAGCGCGACCACGCCCATGACCGCAGCCATCGCGAATCCATCGTCACTTCCTGAGTTCGCCTGAACATCGTAGGCCTCCTACCCCCTAGTTCATGTTGCGCAGCAGGGAGCTGCGCGTGTCGTCGAAGTACCTGCCCTCGTAGTCGACGACTACGTGGATGTCGATGAACGCCGCTTCTCCAGCCACATCGGCCATGTTGTTGATGCGCTGATGATCCGAGTCGTAGTAGATGACAAGCGGAGTGTTCTGAGCTTGATTCGCGTTGTGCTGTAGACCACGTGGCAGTCGAACAGGAGCGACGTGTTCACCCGGGCCTGGTTCGGTCTGCCACGTCCGGTGTCGGAGCGTGCCATCGGACCTGGCCTCGATCGTGTGACGCTCCACGAGGTTGTTGTTGTCTCGGTCGGTCAGCACGGTCACCGTATAGGGACCAGGATTCTCGATGACGAGCGTCTGCGTGAGGATCTTCTCCATGTGGGTCAGCGGAGCCGCCACCTCCTGCGCGAAAGCCGCCTGCCTGTCGCTGACCTCACGTGCCTTGTAGATCGCGAGCAGCCCGCCATACGAGATCGCAAGAATCATGCCGAGCAGACTCACGACGACCATCAGCTCGGTGAGCGAGAAGCCGTGCTCATCTGTCCTCGTGTGTGCTACCACGTGATGTGTCCCATCGGAAGCGGCGCGGTGTCTTGGGTCGACCGGGCCGATAACGTCGGACCATATGGTCTCGCTCTGGCCGCCGCCGGGGCCGCCAGCCGTGTACGTGACCTTGAACTGGTAGTAGTAGGCGTCGGGCTGGCCCCACTTGCCGACCTTCTTGTAGTTCTCCTCGGAGAACTCGATCCCCGACATCGGTCGCATGCGGCGAGGCGCCCATGTCGTACGGGTCCAGGCTGCGGTACACGTCATAGCTCAGAGACGTGGTCTGGAAGGTGGGCGTGCTGCACTCGATGTCTACCGTCGATCCATGCTTCGCGCTTGTTGTTCCTGCCCTCGTACCGCGTCGAGCTCGATCCGCTTGCCTTGGGACGCGTCGTATACGGAGATGCCATGGTCACCGGCGGTCCCCAGAGGTTTCGCGGCGAGCCGGCTCGAACGCTGGCCGAGTACCGCGAGAACGCGGATCCCAGGTGGATGTATGCGGGCGTCTCGGTGATGAAGGAGCCGGCGTCCGTCGGTGCCGCCGGCGAGGTTGACCTGCGTCGAGCACGATCTCGTACTTGAGAGCGGGATCGGTGCCGTCCTGAGCGATACCCCAGGACACGCGGGTCTCGGTGTCATCTTGGACGAGCGCTTCGACCGCTCCCGGAGCCCCGGGTCGTGGTTGTCGACGTAGAAGCGCCGCTCGGCACGCCCTTCGGCTCCTGTGCTGTCTACCGCGATGACGTAGACCACGCGCCAACCGTCCTGGACGATCGAATCTCCACCGTCATTCACCTGGCGCGTGTCCCAGCGGAACATCTCGTTGGCCGGGCTCACGCCGGGTTGCCACTCCGCAACATCGGCGAAGATGGTGTTGCCGTCGCGCAGGAGCTCGCCTGCGCAGTAGTAGCGCAGGTCGGTGATGGTGTCGCCAGCGCCCTGTGCCTCGGCGCGCGCCTCGATGTAGAGAGGGCTGCCTCCAAGGACATACGCGCCGTACGATACGGCGTCCTCCTCAGGTGTCAGCGCTGTGAACTCGACGATGGGGCCATCGCCGGGGTCGCCACCGCCGGGGTCGCCCACCGCCGCGCCCGATCGCCCGTGATCACCGTGCCGTCGCCTCGAATAGCCGCGAAGCTCGTCATCGAGACGGTCGTGAACCCCTCCGCGGCGGCCGAGGCGGTCACGGCGAGTTCGCGTGTCATCCCATCGGCGGATCGTTGAGATCTGATTGTCGATAGTCACCTGGAATCCATCGACCGTGTAGGTGTAGGTGGGCTCGATGATTCCCTCAGGAGTCGTCCCCGCGATGGCGATCTCTTCGAAGGACAGGGAGCGCACCCACTCCATGTGGGAGCTGACCGCGTTGGTCATCGCGACACGCGCCTTCGCGTTCAAGCCCATCCTGGTCGTTGCTCCCACGAGTCCCGATCATCGCCGTGAACACGAAGAACAGGATGAACGCAGCCAAGACGATCTCGAGGACGCTCATTCCGTCCTCGTCACGCCTCAGCTGGCGCCCACAGGTTCCTCAGCATCTCAATCACTTCCTGCCCCGGAGCACCGCATCTCGCACGGTGCTTACACACTCGTCCATCTCATTTATCGGCACTGGTGTGAAGGTACTTGACTCACACGCTCTCGCAGTGGGTGCGAGCTGCGGGTCTAGCGGGACCGCCTGGCGCCCGAATCGACCATCTACCTGCGGCTATGGTTCTCCTTTGGGTAGCCACGATCGCATGCTGCCTATGTGACATTCAGCACACTGAGATACCAGGACCACAGCGGCGAGCCTACAGCCACCGTGAGGACAGCGCCAAGGGAGAGGAAGGGGCCGAAGGGGATCCTGTGCCCTGCTCCCTCGCTCGACCTTCGTGATGACGCGACGCCCCAGACAGCACCGACCAGACTCCCCAAGAAGAACGCCATCAGGACGAAGGGCCCGAGGAAGATGCCCATCGTACCCAGGAGCTTGACATCACCCATGCCCAGTCCCTGCTTGCCGCGAATCCACCTGTAGATCAGGGCGATGCCCAGACTGACGCCGACCCCGATGAGGGCGCCTGATCGCTGCAGCGAGGACCGGCTCGGACAGAAGGCCCGTCCTCGCCTGGATGAGCGGGGACAGAGGGACTCCGAGCACCTGCCCCAGCACGACGGCCACAGCACCCACCGACCGCAAGCACGATCACCAGAGTGTTGGGAAGCCGCATCGTGTCGATATCGATCGCGGTGAGCAGGAGGAGCACGTAGAAGAAGAAGATGGCCACCAAGGCCTGCCATGTGAGGCCGTACAGCACGCCCGCAAGCACGAAGAGGGCTGCCGAGACAAGCTCGACCGCCGGGTAGCGCGCTGAGATCGCTACTCCGCAGTCGCGACATCGACCGCGGAGCAGCACGCCACGACACGACGGGGACGTTGTCGCGGTAGCGAATCGGCTGCGTCGCACGCGGGACAGTGCGACGGCGGCGAGTTGAGCGACTCGCCGCGCGGCAGTCGCCAGATGACGACGTTGCCGAAGCTCCCGAACGCCAGTCCGAACAGGATCAGCGCACTCAGGTACAGCGCCCAGCCGATCGCGTCCACTGCCCTCCCCTCTCGTGTTCATGCCGGTAAGAAGGTTACGGCTCCTCGCAGCCAGGTGTCGAGGAGCCGCTAGCGCGACTGCTGCCGAGAAGTCTTCGGGCAAGAGCAAAGGCCGGCGGGTCTTGAGCCCGCCGGCCTCTGTGACTCTGTTCTGTGCTGTGGCTAGTTGACGTCGTGTAGTGCGGGTGAGCCGCGCGTCAGACGGGCAGGTCACAACACCGGTCGTGTCGAACGAGTACGCAGCGCTGACCATTGGCCGGGCACTCCGGGCTCGCGGCGATGAAGCCCGGAACCAGCTCGGCCTGCCACCCGTGTACCGTCGAGCGTGGCGAGTCGGTTGCCGACTCGTCAGCGAGCCACGTGCGGGCAGCGCCCTCGAGCGTACGCTGGTTCGCCTGGCATGCACGAGTCTGCGAGCGGGCACGCGCAACGTTGAACACGGGGATCGCGACTGCAACAAGGATACCGATAATAAGTACGACCACCATGAGCTCAACGAGCGTGAAGCCCTCGTCCCTACGGAACTTACGCATGACTTCGCACCTCCTTCTCCCCTACTGGGGCTGTCCTCGGCGGCCCTTGTTGGCCACCGCATCCGTCATGTGTTGTATCGGGATATGGACGCGGGACTTTAGGAGGATTCACAGATTTGCCCGATCTGATGTGACAGCCGTCACACGACGCACGAGGAAGCGAGCTCGCTGACCGCCAGCCGGCGGACATCGCCGGACGCGGCGAAGGCGCCCACAGGGCGCCTTCGCGATCGGTCACTCTGTGCGCCGGATCGAGTGCTACTCGACGAGGGTGATGACCGGTGAACATCGGCAGGTAGAGCGCGACGACCATGCCGCCGACGATCGCGCCGAGGCTCGCCATCATGAGCGGCTCGATGAGCGAGGTCAGGCCGTCGACCGCCGTCGAGACCTCCTCGTCGTAGAAGTCCGCGATCTTGTTGAGCATCGCGTCGAGCGCACCGGTCTCCTCGCCCACAGCGATCATCTGCACGAGCATCGAGGGGAAGACCTTGGACTCGCCGAGGGGCTTGGCGATCGTCTCGCCCTCCTTGATGGCCGAACGCGTCTTCTTGACGGCCTCGGCGACAACGGCATTGCCTGCTGTGTCCGCGACGATGTCGAGGGCCGAGAGGATCGGCACGCCGGCTTGGACGAGCGTTCCGAACGTACGCGTGAACTTGGCGAGCGCGAACTTGCGCGTGAGCTGCCCGAAGATCGGCATCCGCAGCTTGACGCCGTCCCAGATGTAGCGGCCGCTGCTCGTGTTCGTCCAGAACTTGAACAGCGAAGTACAGAGCCGATCACGATGATCAGGGTGACAAGCCCTCGCCAGCTCGCCACGAAGTTCGACGCGTTCACAAGCAGCTGGGTGATGGCGGGCAGCTCGCCGCCGAGGTCTTCGAACATCTTCTCGAACGTCGGCACGACGAAGAGCATCATCGCGACAAGGACGATGAGAACGAGGCCGCCCATCGCGATCGGATACGTCATCGCCGACTTGATCTTCGCCTTGAGCGCCAGATCGCTCTCGAAGTGGTCCGCCACGCGCACGAGCACCTCATCGAGAACACCGCCGGTCTCACCGGCGCGCACCATGTTGACCATGATCGGCGGGAAGACCTTGGGGTGCTTGGCAAGCGAGTCTGAGAGCGACTGGCCTGCCTCAACGTCCTTGGCGACCTGGTTGATGACGATGCGCAGGCCCTCGCTCTCGGTCTGCTCGGACGAGGATGCTCAGACACTTGGTGAGCGAGAGTCCAGCGTTGATCATCGTCGCGAACTGGCGGGCGAAGATGGAGACGTCCTTGGGCTTGACGCCGGTACCGAAGCGCACCTCGCCCATCGAGGCGAGTCCGCCCTGCTGGTCAAGATCGAGGACGATGTAGCCCATCTGGCGCAGCTTGGCGCCTACGGCGTCTCGGCTTTCACCCTCGAGCTTGCCCTTGACGATCTTGCCGGTCTTGTCCCTGACCGAGTAGTTGAAGGTCGGCATGCGTTTCTCCTCTATGGCTACGTCTACATACCGCCGAGCCGTGGGCAGGAAGTGCGCGCCCCTGGCAGCTACATGATATCGCCTACTTCTATCGGCACCAAGTGGCGAGCCGAGGTTGAGTACTGCCTGCTAGGACTGCGCACCTAGACGATGACGCGCACGATCTCCTCGATAGAGGTGTCGCCCGTCCGCACCTTCTCCAGTCCGTCCTCGCGCAGCGTGAGCATGCCCTCGGCAATGGCCACCTTGCGCGATCTCCTCTGATGTGGCCTCCTCGACGGTGAGACGTCCGATCTCCTCGGACATCATCAGGACCTCGTGGACGCCCATCCGGCCCTTGTAGCCGGTCTTGCCACACTTCTTGCAGCCGACCGGCCTTGTAGATCACCTCCGGCAGGTTGTCCTCTGGGTAGCCCGCGTCGATGAGGACCTGCTTCTTGGGCCGGTACTCCACCTTGCAGTCCTTGCACAGACGACGCGCAAGCCGCTGCGCGAGGATGCAGTCCACGGCCGATGAGACGAGGAAGGGCTCGACGCCCATCTCGATCAGCCGCGTGACGGCACCCGGCGCGTCGTTGGTGTGAAGCGTCGAGAGCACGAGGTGACCGGTGAGCGCCGACTCGATCGCGATGTTCGCCGTCTCCTGGTCGCGTATCTCACCGACGAGGATGACGTCGGGCGAGCAGCGCAGGAACGAGCGTAGAGCACGGGCGAACGTGAGACCGGCTCGTGCGTTGGTCTGACACTGGTTGATGCCTGGCAAGCCGGTACTCGACCGGGTCCTCGGCGGTGATGATGTGTTTCGCCGGGATCGTTGAGCACGTTGATCGCCGCGTACAAGCGAGGTCGACTTGCCCGAGCCGGTGGGTCCCGTGACCAGGATGGCACCGTAGGGCTTCGTGAACGAGGCTTCGAACCGCTCCAGCGCTGGACGGGAGAAAGCCCAGGTCAGAGAGTTGCAGCAGGATCGAGTCCTTGCGCAGGATTCGCAGGACGACCCGCTCTCCGTAGACCGTGGGAAGCGTCGATACGCGGAAGTCCATCGCGTGTCCGCCGATCGTGACAGCACTGTGGCCGTCCTGCGGCTTGCGGGACTCGGCGATGTCCATGTCCGCCATGATCTTGAAACGGCTGATGATCGAGGCCTGAACGGTCTTGGGGCTGCGCATCACCTCGTGCAGGACGCCGTCGACGCGGAAGCGAACGCGCAGGTCCTTCTCTTGCGGCTCGATGTGGATGTCCGAGGCGCCTTCGGCGACGGCCTTCTGGATGATGTAGTTGACGAGCTTGACGATGGGCGCATCTGACGTGACGTCGCTCAGGCTCTCCAGATCCGAGTCGTCGAGTTCATCGGTGCCGATGAAGTCCTCGCTCGTCGAGACTCCTGCGCCTCCTTGTAGTACTCCTCGATGGCAGCGACGATGTCGTCCCGCGTCGAGATCGCGGGCTTGATGTCGTAGCCCGTGATGATCCGCAGGTCGTCGAGGGCCAGCACGTTCTGGGGATCGGCCATCGCGACGACGAGTTCCGTGCCCTTCGAGACTCGACCGGCATCAGCGTGTATCGCTCGGCGAGCTCCCTGGGAACGGCAGCAACGGCGTTGAGCTCCGGCTTGCGCTCGGCGAAGTCGATGTACTCGATGCCGATCTGCTGCGCCATGACCGAGAGGATCGCGCCCTGCGTGGCATACCCGAGGTCGACCAGCACGCGACCGAGCGGACTGCCCGTCGCGTTGTGGACCTCGAGAGCGTCGGTGAGCTGGCGGTCAGAGATGATCCCTGCCCGCATGAGCAGTTGTCCGAGTCGTTGTCCGGCCTCTGCCACGTGTGCTGCCTCTGCATCCGGAATGGATCCGCACCGTGGAATCCGTCACGGCATGGTTATCGTACGACATCGCCCACAACGTGAGCGAGCACTGCTAGACGAGTGTCGAGCTTCTGGAGCGCCGCAGATCGTCCAGATAGAACCGTCGCGTACTTCTGGAACAGGTCGTACGTGCGAGATCCCGGCTTCACGCCCACCCGATCGTCACCGAACCACATCTCGACGGGGGCAACGAGCTCGTGCGCGGGCACATCGTCAGGCTTGGCCGACGCGACAGTCGCTCTCGGCCGCTCCGGCTGGGCGGCGCGCGCGTCGCGCGGAGGGCACGTCGGCTCGTGGCTGACCGACCGGGCGGGCTGCGGTCGCGGCAGTGACGCGAGCCGTCTTCGCGACGACCGCTGGCCGAGAGGCTGCTGGACGGGACGGGCTCGGGATCGACCGCGGGCGTGGGCTTGGTCCCGGGGTCGGGCGGAGCAACGGGCACGGCCTGCGCCACGGAGGCGTGATGCGCGTTCGGGCTCCGGGTGGGCGGCAGGTCGGGCTTCAGCTCCGGCGCGGGAGGTGACGCTGGCACTGTGCTCTGGGACGGGTCCTTCCGCTGCCGGGGGCTCGGCTCCAGCTGTTTGCTCGGCTGGCGGCTTCGAGGTGCTGCGGGGGCGACACGACGGTGGGTGGCGTGGGTGCGGACGGCGGCGAGGGCGGCGCCGGGTGTGTAGGGGGTGTGGGCTCGACGACCGCCACTTCCGCGGGAGGCACCTCCGTGGCTCTTCGACGAGCACCTCGATCAGATGGTCGATCTCGGCATCTTGCTGGGCACGGTCGACGACGACAGCCACGTTCTCCGTGTCGACCTGCGGCGATATCGGTGGCGCAGGCTCGGGTGCGGTCGCCGGACCGGCAGCTACGACCGGGGGCTCATCGCCGGCCGTCGGGACAGCGGGAGCTTCCTCGGCCACCTCTTCGGCGGACTTCTCGCTCACGGGGCGGCTGCGGGCGCCGTGCTCAGTCACCTGGTTCGCGTCCTGGGCCGGGGCCGGTTGTGGGGCCTGCGGCGTCCTCGCGCAGGAGCAGATCGGGCTCTTCGACCAGCGAGTCCCAGTAGTCTGACCGCGTCGCGGCCCTCGTCGGGTCTCGGAGGCTCTCGGGTCGCCATGAACCCGTGCGGATCGGTTCGTTCAGAACGGCGGCAACCCCGGTCGTGGGCTCGGAGAACGTCTCTCGCGCGTCAGCCTCCACTGATGGGGCGCCGGATTGAGCATGGGCCAGGAGCCGGCACATCGCCGGCTCGACCGGAGTGGATGAGGCCTTGCGCGCGCGGGCACGTGGCAGCGATGAGGATGACGAGGGACAGCACGAGGAAGACGAAAGAGACCGGCCAGAATATACAGCCGATAGTCCATCCCTACCCCATGCTCTCCAGGATCTCGTACAGCAGGCCGAGGAGCACCGCCTTCACCGAGTCCTTCTCCCGGCATCGACCGGAAGCAGGGGTACCGAGTCCTCGAGCGCGAGGGACTCTCTGACCTGCTGCAGCGCGTCGGTGTCCTCGGCATCCACCTTGTTCGCCGCCACCACGAACGGGACGTCGGACATCTCCTTGAAGAACGTGATCATGGATGCCGCATCGCTCGACAGACTCGGGCTCGTCGGCATCGACGAGCAGGACGAATCCCAGCATGCCCTCGGACAGGGTCTCCCACATGAACGAGAAGCGCTCCTGTCCCGGCGTGCCGAACAGGTACAGCACGACGTCGTCTGAGACCGTGATTCGCCCGAAGTCCATCGCGACCGTCGTCTCCCCGACACCCTCCTGCGAGGCATCGCTGACCTGACGCTCCGTGGAGAGCACGGTTATCTCGCTGACCGCCTTGATGAAGGTGGTCTTTCCTGCATTGAATGGGCCTGTTACGACGACTTTGACCGACTGCATGTTGCGGGCTACCTCACAGCTTCTCGATGCCTTCGATGATCTTCTTCACGAGTTCCTTGTCCACCGTCTGATCGCGGCGGATCTCAAGCTTGTCGCCTTCTTCGGGAATCTGGTTCACGCTGGCGGCCGGACGATGCGTAGCCAGCCACCTCCGCTTCCGCCTCCGGTGAGCGCACTCAACTCATCACCCAGGCCGCTGGACAGACCAACGCCCAGTTCATCGCCGCCGATATCGGCCAGGTACGCGTCAGTGGATATGACGCCCTCTGCGGGCCCGGCTCATCGTCGAACGTCTCGGTCTGAATCAGCTCCGGCCGGCGGACCCGACGTCCTCCTCGAGCGACTCAAGGATGTCGCTGAGATCCGGGCTCGCGTCCGGACTCTAGGTCGGCCTCTGGCAACACTTCCTCGGCCGCTTCGGCCGCGACGTCGGCCGCCAGCGCCTCCATCTCGGCAGCCAGCTCAGCGTACGGCTTGGCTTCCTCGTCCGCTGCTGCTGTCTCAGTGTCGACCGTTGCCGGTCGCCTCTGGGGACTCGAGCACTGGTTCGACGATCGCGGTCCGCCTCATCTGTCTCGAACTCGACGAAGTCGGGTTCGAGACAGTGGGCTCAGCAGGCTCAGCCTCGATGAGTTCGGCTTCGGCCGCTCCACAGTGATGTCTTCCGCTCGAAGGCCAGTACATCCGGCACGTCCGGCTCGAGCGCGGCAGGCTCTACATCCTCAGTGATCTCGGGCACTAGCAGCTCGGAGAGATCCGAGCGTGCGTCCGCAACGGCATCAGCAGGCTCCGCCGGAGTGGCATCGATCGCCTCGTCGGTGCGATCGGCTCGAGCAGATCGTCGGGGAGCTCGCCCAAGCCCAGCGCCATGAGGTCCGTCTCGAGATCAGCGGTCGGCTCCTGCGGCGGAGTGACCGCCTCCTCGGCGGGGCCGACCGGCATCTCCGGCTCGCAGCTCAGGCGGCGCTGTCAGTCCGGGCTTCGACCTCGACTGCCAGCTCGGGCTCTGGTTCCGCCGTCTCCGGCTCCGGTTCGAGCGCAACCTCAGGCTCGCGGTTCCGCGCTCGGGCTCTGGTTCGGAGCTGCGCTCGGGCTCGTGGTTCTGGCTCGGGCTCTGGTGTCTCGGGCTCCGGTTCGGGCTCCGGTTCGAGTGCGACTCGGGCTCGGGCTCCGGCTCGGGCTCCTGCTCGCCGGCAGCGAGCGCTCCGGGGCCTCGAGGACCGCATCCATCATCTCTTCGAAGACAGCCGCGTCCTCGTGCGGTGGCGCACCCGCGCCACCGGTGAGGAACTCGGGCACCTCTTCGGGCTCGGTCCTCAATCTCAGCGGTCTCGGCTTCAGGTGGTCGTCCGCCTGGCGGGCTCCTCTCGGCCTGCTCCGGCCGTCGCCTCTTCCTCGAGCCGCTTCTTCGCCTCTGAGCGGCAAGCGACGTCTCGCGCTGCATGGCCTCCTTGGCGGCCTTCGCCTCCGCCTCGGCCTGCTTGGCTCGGACCTCGGCAAGCACCTTGTCCTGCTGCGCCCGCTCGAGACGGCGCTTCTCGACCTCTTCGTCGGTCGAGACCTCGAGCAGGCCCGCCGAGAACAGACCGTACATGATGCGCGCGACCTCGAAGTCGGTGCGGTTCGGTCTCGGTGGCAAGCTCGGAGACCGAGCGCGTCCCGTCAACGAGCAGCAGGAGATTCCACTCGATCGGCTTGAGCGATATCTCGAACGTGCCCTCGCCCGGCGCGGTCGCCATCTTGAAGACGATCTCCATCGACGGGATCTTCTTCTTGATGCGCGTCCATTCCTCGAGCCGGCGGCTGCCCTCCATGACGATGTTCTCGATGGAGACGGACAGACCGATGTCCTCATCGACGACCTCGGGCAGGACCTCGAAATCGAACTCGCCTTCGTCCCAGCGCATCAGGTCGAAGATGGTGTCCTGGATCTGCTCCTGCACGAACGCCTCGAGGACCTTCTCGGTGATGTAGCCCTCGTCGACGAGGATCTGGCCCAGACGCCTGCCACCCTCGCCCTCGCTGCTGCTGAATCTCGAGCGCCTTGGCCAAGCGCGCTCGGCGTGATCTTGCTGGCGTGCACGAGCCGCTCCCCAAGCGGCTCACCGTGCCAGTTGGACTGCGCGAAGAAGACGTCGCCGTCGCGGAACCAGACGCTGCCCTCGGTCTCGTCGGCGCGTCGAATGCGCAGGACGCCGGTCTTCTTGCTGAATGTCACCAGCTGGAAGACGTCAGGCAGACTGAAGTCCTTGAGGTTGCCACGTAGGGCCATCGGCTACCTTCGCGTTCGCATCGTGTCGTGTGGACGTATCACCCGAGGATCTCGGCGATGGCATCTGCGGTCGTCTTCATGTCGTACAGCACCAGCCCGAGCTTCGCATCAGTGCTGCGCAAGCGTCGTCAGCACCGCCTTCGATCCCGGCGGCGATGAGGACGACGTAGCCATCGTCCCCCTCGATGAACACCTGCGTCAGGTGCCCTCGGCCCAACTCGGCCGCCGCCCGCTCACCCAGACCGAGGATCGCCGCCGACATGGCGCCGACCCGGTCCTCCTGCATGCCCTCAGGAAGTGCCGAAGCCATCGTGAAGCCGTCCATGCTCACGAGAGCCGCCGCCTGGATGTCAGCCGACTCCAGCATGAGCTCATCGAGTGCCGCAGCGAGACGCTCCTCGCGACTGGGAGGTCGCACGGTGGCTCTGCGGGCGTGCTCGCCGCAGGTTCGGTCGGCGCAGGTGCGGGAGCTGAGACGGGTTCTGGCGGCACGGCTCGGCCGGTGCTGTGCTGAGGTGCGGGCGGCTGCGGTAGCCTGGCTCGGCCTGCGCTGCTGCTGGCTGCTGCGGCTGGGCGTTGCCCGGCACGACCACGGGGGCAGAGATCAGCTCGTCTTCTTCCTCAAGCATCTCGTCATCGATGTCACTGATGAAGTAATCGCCGATTCCGTTGTCCGCCATGCTCAACGACACCTCCCAGGTCAGACCGACGCGAGCCGACGTAGGGCGCACGCGAAGAACCCGCCCCTCAGCGAGCAATCTTAGTCTCTCACGAAGGCAAGGTGGACACAACAGGATAACGCTGACGACCTGCGGTGACGCGGCCAGCGATCAGACCACGACGCGCATGATCTCCTCGATGGACGTCAGACCCATCTTCACCTTGGCGAAGCCATCGTCGCGCAGCGTCCGCATGCCCTCGGCGATGGCCTGGCGCTTGATCTCGTCGGCAGTCGCGTTCTCGACCGTCATGCGCTCCATGCGTCTCGGACATCGTCATGACCTCATGGATGCCCATGCGGCCCTTGTAGCCGATGCCGTTGCACTTCTTGCACCCCTTGGCGCGATAGAGCTTGGGGATGTTGCCCGGCTCGTACGGGAACCCGACCCGCTGCAGCGCCTCTTCGCTCGGCAGGTACTCCTCCTTGCACGAGGTGCAGAGCCGGCGTGCCGAGACGCTGCGCAAGCACACACGTGATCGCCGAGGCGGTCAGGAACGGCTCGATGCCCATCTCGGTGAGTCGCGTGATCGCCGACGGGGCATCGTTCGTGTGCAGGGTCGAGAGCACGAGGTGGCCCGTGAGCGCGGCCTCGACGGCGATCGTGCCGGTCTCCGAGTCTCGGATCTCACCGACCATGACGGTGTCCGGGTCCTGCCGGAGGATCGAGCGCAGCGCCGCCGCGAACGTGAGCCCGGCCTTCTCGTGGACCTGGACCTGGGAGAGCCCTGGCAGGCGGTACTCGACCGGATCCTCGACGGTGATGAGGTTGGTCGTCGACGTCGTTCGTGCGGTTGATGGCCGCGTACAGCGTCGTCGACTTGCCCGAACCGGTCGGCCCGGTGACAAGGATCGCTCCGTAGGGCAGCGATAGCGCGATCCATCAGGCGTTCGAGCGGCTGCTCGAGGAAGCCGAGGTCCTCAAGCGACATCAGGATCGAGTCTCGCCGCAGCAGCCGCATGACGGCCAGCTCGCCCTGTGACGATAGGCAGGACCGCCACACGGAAGTCCACGCCCACGCCGTCCAGCACGACGCCGAAGCGGCCGTCCTGCGGGACTCGCTTCTCGGCGATGTCCATGCCGGACTGGATCTTGAGTCGGCTGATGAGCTGCCGGTGGATCTTCTTCGGGTTGCGTGAATACCTCCTGGCACACACCGTCGACGCGGTACCGGACGCGCATCTCGTGTCTCCTGCGGCTCGATGTAGATGTCGCCAGCACCTTGGCGGATCGCCTCGGTCACGATGCCGTTCATGAGCTTGGCCGCCGCCGAGCCTGCGTCCTCCGCCTCATCGTCGTCATCCTCATCGTCGGCGCCAGAGAGCGTCCTCCACGTCGCCGAGCATGCCGTCGACGTCGGTCTGACTCGCGGCGAACTCGCTCGATCGCCTGGCTGAGATCGCTCTCTGAGGCGACGACGGGGCGGATCTCCATAGCCGGTGACGATACGGAGATCATCGATCGCGAAGATGTTGGCCGGATCCGACATCGCGACGACGAGCTCGTCGTCCTGATCTTCACCGGGAGGACGTGGTACTTGCGGGCGAGGTCGGAGGAGATGTTGGTCGCAGCGTTCGGGTCGATGTCGTATGCGGCCAGATCGACGTAGACGAGATTCATCTGCGCCGCTATGGCCTGTGCGATCTGGACTCATCGGCGTAGCCGAGCTGATCGAGAGCGGCCGCGAGGGTCGGCGCATCCTCGACATTCAGAGCCTCGTCTAGCTGCTCCTGGGTGACGAGACCGGACTGGACGATGATGCGTCCGAGCCTCTTGCCGGTCTGCGCGCTCACTGCCCGCTCCCCTCCCTCAACGCAAGAGCTTCCTCAGCGGCGCGTCGCATGACGTCGCGAGGGGTGCGCACCTGGGCGGAGCCGCTCCATATGTCGACGGCGGTAGCCCCTTGCGCGACAAGCATCCCGAGACCGTCCAGGGTCTTCGCGCCCCGTTGCCGCGCCTCCAAGATGAGCGCCGAGGTATGCGAGCCCGTACACCATGTCGACAACCACCTGACCTGCTGCGATCCACTCAGACGGAACCGGCGTGGGATCGTCGGGCTTCATCCCGAGAGGCGTGGCGTTCACGACCAGGTCGGCACCTCGCACGGACTCCTCGGCGTCCGCGCCCAGCTCCACGGCGCGAAGCTCCGTCTCCCGGGCATGTGAGGACATGCGCGAGACGAGCTCCTCGGCCTTGGCGAGCATCGCGATTGGCGACCGTGACGCTCTTGGCCTTGGCGAGCATGAGGGAGACGAACGCGGCGCCGGCGGCCCCGCCAGCGCCGAGGATGACGACGTCGCGACCCTCGGGCTCGAAGTCCGCTTCGGTCTCGAGTGACTCGACCAGACCGCGCCCGTCGGTGTTGTAGCCGATGAACCTGCCGTCGACCACGTGGACGGTGTTGACCGCCCCGGCCATCTTGGCAAGCATCGCTACCTCGTCGCACAGGGGCAGGATCGCCTGCTTGAACGGCATCGTGACGTTGAAGCCCACGAACGGCAGCACGCGCGCCGCCCCCATGAATCGCATGAGGTCTTCCTCGTCCGCGAGCGGCAGCGGCGACGTAGACCCAGTCCAGCCCCAGCTCCTCGTAGACCGCGTTGTGCATCGCGGGCGACAGGGTGTGGTCAAGGGGCTGGCCGATGATACCGGCCAGCTTTGTGCGGCCGTTGATTCGCAAGGTCACCTGGTGACTAACCCCCGGTCGTCGCGCTGGGAGACGGCATCCACAGTCTACGGTAGCGGCTGCCGACCCGCCAAGACGCGCCCCTCCATCCTGCGCAGGAACAGCGTGTGCGGAAGATCGGTCTCCGACAGCGGCTCCACCATGATCGACGTCATGCCGAGGAGGTTGCCGCCGAGCACGTCGGTGAACATCTGGTCGCCGACGGTCGCTGCAGTCGAGCGCGACGAGTCCAGCATCCGCAGGGCCTTGAGGAACGCGAACGGCAGAGGCTTGACCGCCTTGGGTACGAGCGCGAAGCCGAGCTCATCGGCGAATCCCTTGACCCGCTCGTGCCAGTTGTTCGAGACGAGACCCACCTTGAAGCCCCGCCGCTCGAGCTCCCGCGCCCATGCGTGATGCTGCTCGGTGACGACGTTGGTGTCTCGCGGCACGAGCGTGTTGTCGAGGTCCACGAGCAGCGTGTCGATGCCACGCGTCTCGAGATCGTCGAGGTCGATGGCGTGAACGTCGGTGTAGTAGATGTCTGGCGAGAGCAGGCCCATGTGCGTGATATCCCTAGTGGTCCGGCACGCCGTCGCCATCGTGGTCGTGGTCCTCTGGCGCTAGCTGGTCCCCGAGGATCTCGTCGAGGCGCACGAGTTCGGCCTCACGCGGGCCTCCATGACAGTGTCACCTGACACCTTGAAGATCGAGGCGAGAACGTTGAAGTTGTCGTGCTTCTCGACGTCGTCGCGCCACTCCGTGGCCTCGAAGGCGCGCTCGGCCTCGGAGACCGCTCTCGTCGTCCTCGCCGTTGAGGTAGAGGATCTGGGCATAGCTCGTGCGCAGAACCCCCGAGTCAGGGTTGTTCTCGACCCCTTCGCTCGCGATCTCGTACGCCTGCTCGACCTCGCCGCGCTGAGACAGGATCCACGCCGAGATGTAGTACCCGTCGACGAACTGGGGATCGAGCCAGTTCACCATCCTGACCATGGGAAGCAGGCTGAGCTGCTCGCCGAGCGGCACCTCTTCGTAGTAGTCGTGGAAGATCGGGTCGAGGCGGTTCCACAGCACCGCTGCTGCAAAGGTTCTCACGCCGGTGAGATACGCGAAGCCGGCACGCCCTGCAGACTCGACGGCACTCCCCTCTTCTGCCGGGGCCAGTGCTCCGGCACCCATCTGACCTGCAATGATGAGGACGAGTCCCAGAGCGACGAGCGCGATCAGGGGACGGGTCGCGTTGCTGGTCATCAGAGATCACGCCTTCCGAACAGCAGAGCCGCGACCGCCGAGGAGCACTGCCGCCCACCCGATGAACGTCAGCACCATGGCTGCAACGTAGCCGCCGCCCACACCGCTGCCATGAGCGACCGGTGTGATGATGTTGAACGCGTCGAGCGAGGGATAGAAGCGCAGGAGCGAATCGGGAAGCTCCAACAGAGAGCGCAACGTGTGCAACGAACATGAACGCTAGTGCGCCGACCACCACGACGACCGGACCAGTGACGGTCGAGACCGCCACAGCGAAGGCTGAGACGACGGACGCCTCGAGGAGGATCGCGAACGTGGCCTGCACGAGAGTCCACATCATCTGATCGTAGACGAAGAACCCGATCGCCAGGTCTATCGCGGTGAACGCCGCCATCACGACGGTGAGCGTCGCGACGATCCCAAGCCACGTCCCAACGACGTACTCCCAGCGCCTCACGTTGCGCGAGAGGATGTTGTACACCGTGCGGTGCTCGACCTCGGAGGGGACTCGCGTGGCCGAGAGCGTCAGCGCAACGACCAGGATGGCCACGTAGGTGAGCGCGAGCGCGACCTCTCGATAGACCGCCTCGACGACCCCGACCCCGTAGCTCGGCAGGGCCGGAATGGCAACCGCCATGACCGCGCCGAAGAGAACGACGACCCAGATGACCTTCCTGCGGATGGCGTCGGCGACGACCGAGGCAGCGATGGCGAGGACGCGACCGATCATGCGACCACCTCCGCGTCCTCGGGAGATTCGAGCAGACGCGTGAAGTAGTCCTCGAGGGACTCCCGCTTGGGAGTCACCGCAACGATCGTCCAGCCCTCGTCATCGAGCACATCGACCGTTCGCCGAACGGCCTCGTCGGCCACGGAGAAGACCCACACGCCGCCGGACACAGCCACATCTGAGACCACCTCACCGAGGGCCGAGGGGAGCTTCTCGGCGTCGCCCCGGACCCGGAAGGAGGTCTGACCTGCAACGTTGAGGAGATCGTCGATGAGCCCTTCGGCGGCCACTCTCCCTCTGTTGAAGATGCTCACGGTGTCGCAGACCGCCTCGACCTCTGAGAGCTGGTGTGAAGAGAGCAACACCGTCGTACCCGCCTGCTTGAGGTCGAGTATGAGATTGCGCACATCGCGCTGGCCGACCGGATCGAGGCCCGACGCGGGCTCATCGAGGAGGACCAGGTCAGGTGAGCCGATGAGCGCCTGAGCGATGCCAAGCCGTTGCAGCATGCCCCGAGAGTACTTGTCGAGCGTGAGTCGCTCGCTGCCTCCGAGCCCTACGCGGTCGAGCAGGTCCGCCGAGCGTGTCGCGATCTCAGAACGCTCGACACCGGACAGCTTGCCGTAGAGCCGGAGGGTCTGCGACCGCGGTGAGCTGCTTGGAGAAGTACGGCTGCTCGGGAAGGAAGCCGAGCCGGGCACGCGCAGCAGGTGATGCAGGCTTGCCGAGGAGTTCGAACACGCCGGCCGTGGGTCGCACAAGACCGAGGAGCATCTTGAGCGTCGTGGTCTTTCCGGCCCCGTTCGGGCCGAGGAGACCATGGACGCGCCCCCGGGCAACGCTGATGGACACATCGGCCACCGCGACCTTCTGCTCGCGACCCAGCCGATAGGTCTTGCGAGCACCCTCGACGCGTATCGCCTCAGTGCCCCGATCGACATGACTGCCCATCTACTGCCCGAACACCTCCTTGGAAAGCCGCTTCGCAGCGAGGAAATCGTCGACGTTCGTTGCGAACGTATGCGAGCCATCAGTTCCGGTCAACACGTAGTACAGGTACTCGGTATCGGCAGGTGCGGCGGCCGCCTGTAGGGAGGCCAGACCCGGATTCGCGATCGGTCCCGGGGGCAGACCGGCGGTCTTGTATGTGTTGTAGGGGCTGTCGATCTCGAGGTCGCTGTTGCGTAGGCGAAACCGATTGCCGGGAAGCACGTACTCGATGGTGGCGTCGATCTCCAGCCGCATGCCCTGGTCGAGTCTGTTGTAGATGACCGACGAGATCAGCTCGCGCTCCTCGGCGACTCGTGCCTCTCGCTCGATCATCGAGGCGACCGTGACGAGCTCGTGGAGGTAGACGCCCTGCTGCTCGGCGTAGGTGGTGTCCACGTCCTCCATCTCGAGCTCGAACTGATCGAGCATCATCTCGATCACGTCGCGGGCGTTGCTCCCCTCCTTGACCCGATAGGTCTTGGGGAACAGGTATCCCTCAAGGGAGCCTTCGTACGCGAACTCGAGGTACTCCCGGTCCGGGAACTCTGCGATGCCTCCATGGGCCAGGGCGGTGAACTCGTCGGCGGGTATGCCCACTTGCACCTCGAACCTCTCGGCGATCTGCTCGATGACGAAGCCCTCGGGGATCGTGACGGTCGTGTAGGCGACCGGAGGGCCCTGACGCAGCCGCTCGATGATGTCGGCGTTGGGCATCCCGCTGACGAGATCGTAGACGCCGGCGCGCAGCTCGCCATCGGCACCCGCTGCCCGACTCTGCAGACGGAACATGTTGGGGTTGGAGATGACGCCGGTCTCGGCGAGCATGATGGCGATCTCCTTGGTACTGGCTCCGGGAGCCACCTCGATCTGCACCGGCTGTCCCGAGGGCACGTCGTTCCATGGTCGCAGCAGGAGTCCCCACACCGAGATCGCCAGTACGAC
Source organism: uncultured Actinomycetes bacterium (assembly GCA_963850695.1). Taxonomy (GTDB): domain Bacteria; phylum Actinomycetota; class Coriobacteriia; order Anaerosomatales; family CAWKMJ01; genus CAWKMJ01. Next base: position 365,929 of record CAWKMJ010000002.1, on the reverse strand, counting down.
CACCAGCGCAACGACAACGACGCCGAGGAACACGGCCACGCCTCCCGCTCGGCCCGGACGTCTGCGTACCCGCGTGTTGGAGCCTCGCTCTCGCGGTGCGGGTGAGGTGTTCTGGGCTGTCATGCGGGACCCTCCGCGTCGGGGTCGGTGGACCGAGGGACGTCGCGACCCGCCGCGGTGTCCCGCGAATCCAGGTAGCTCTGGAGGATCAGCGCTGCAGCCACCATGTCCACCTTGCCGCGTCGCTCCTTCTCGGATAGCCCCGCCTCGGCCATTCGCCGTCCGGCCTCGGCAGAGGAGAGCCTCTCGTCCTGATATACCACGGGGACAGGCAACCTGCCTGCCAACTCGTCTCCAGCCTCGCGTATCCGGGCCGCCTGCATGCCTTCGGTACCGTCCAGCGAGACCGGCACGCCGACGACCACGAGTTCGACGGCCCACTCCTCGATGATGTCGAGTACGGCGTCGCCACTGGTCACAGCGGATGTCTCGAGCACGTCGAGAGGCGTTGCGATCAGCATCTGCGCATCGGAGAGGGCCACGCCGACGCGGCGCTCACCCATGTCGAGGCCGAGAGCGCGCACCTCGACTACTTCACGCCGAGCATCTCGCGAGCGATGCTCAGCGCTTCGCCGATGCCGGAGGCGTCTGACCCTCCGGCCTGAGCCATCGTAGGCTTGCCACCGCCACCGCCCTTCACGGCCGGCGCGATAGCCTTGATGACGGCCCCGGCATCGAATCCGGCTGCCACGGCGTCATCGCCCCCCGCCGCAATCAGAAGTGGCTTGCCGCTCTCGACATCCGTGCCGGCGAGAACCACCGCTCCGCCGCCCATTCGGGCGCGCAGGACGTCAGCGACACTCCGCATTCCCTTGGCCAGCATCTCCCCACCCTCAGCGACGAGTAGCGGGTAGCCGACATCGACCTGCTGCTCCAACAAGGAGCTGACCGTGGCGTCTGAGATCGCTTCCTTCGTGCGCGTCGGCCGCGGACTCCATCTCCTTGAGCTTGGTCATCAGCGTGCCCACACGCTCGGAGATGTCGAACTTCTGGACCTTGAGCACGTCGGCGGTCTCGAGGATCTCCTCCTCTTCGCGCGCCACGTAGTCGAGCGCATCGAACGAGGTGACGGCCTCGATGCGCCGCAGGTTCGCGCCCACGCTGCCCTCCGAGACGATGCGCAGCAGCCCGATCTCGGTCGTCCTGCATCACGTGCGTGCCGCCGCACAGCTCCTTGGAGAAGTTGCCGACCTCGAGGACGCGGACGAACTCGCCGTACTTCTCGCCGAACAGAGCGGTGACGCCGGACTCCTTCGCCGTGGCAAGCGAGGTCTCGTACGCTCGAGCCGGGTGGTTCTCCATGATCTTGTGGTTGACCATGCGCTCGACCTTCTGCAGCTGCTCGAGCGTCGGCGCCTCGAAGTGAGTGAAGTCGAAGCGGAACCGTTCCGGTGCGACGAGCGAACCGGACTGCTTGACGTGATCGCCAAGCACCAGCCGCAACGCCCAGTGCAGCAGATGGGTGGCGGTGTGATTGCGCCGGATGCGCTCGCGGCGCAAGACGTCGATGGAGGCGGAGACCTCTTCGCCAGCGGAGAACGAACCGGACTCGACGACCCCGATGTGGGTCGACGAGACCCTCCTCGGGGATACGCGTGTCTTCGACGACGAAGACGCCTCCGCCGGCAGTGGCGATCGTACCGGTGTCGCCGACCTGACCGCCCTGCTCGCCGTAGAACGGCGGTCCGATCCAGCACGATCTCTCCGCGCTGACCAGCCTCCATCTGCTCGACTCGGCCGTCCTCGCCGAGCAGGGCAGCGACCGTGGCGTCGGTCTCGTCGTACTCGTAGCCGACGAACTCGGTGGGGCCCATCTCGGCCAGTATCTCGCTGAACACGCCGCCCAGACCATCCCAGGAGTCATCCTTCACCGCAGCGCGAGCGCGCTCTCGCTGTGCGGCCATCTCGCGCTCGAACGACGCCATGTCGATGGTGAGCCCGTTCTCGGCGGCGATCTCAGCGGTCAGCTCGACCGGGAAGCCGTAGGTGTCGTGCAGTGCGAACGCCTTGGCCCCATCGAGGACCGTTTCGCCGGCCTCCTCGAGCGTCTCGATCTCCTCGTCGAGGAAGGCGAGTCCCTGTCGCAGCGTGGCCGAGAAGCGCTCCTCCTCGGAGTCTGCGATGCGCCGGATGAGCTCGGCATGCTCGACGATCTCCGGATACGCCTCGCCCATGAGGTCGATCGACGCGATCGACCATCGTGACCATGAACGGCTCGGTGCGCCCGAGCATCCGGCCGTGGCGTACCGCACGCCGCAGCAGACGCCTGCAGCACGTAGCCTCGACCCTCGTTGCCAGGTAGCACGCCGTCGGCAACGAGGAACGTCACCGCGCGCGCGTGGTCTGCAAGGATCCGAAGCGAGATGTCGGTCTTCTCCGATGCGCCATATGTTGCGCCGGTGAGCTCCTCGGCTGTGTCCATGAGCGCCTTGAGGATGTCGGTCTCGAAGTTCGAGGTCACGCCCTGAAGGATGGCGGCCAATCGCTCGAGTCCCATCCCGGTGTCGATGTTCTGCTTGGGCAGCGGCAGAAGCTCGCCGTCGTCCTGCCGGTCGTACTGCATGAACACGAGGTTCCAGTACTCGACGTAGCGATCGCAGTCACAGCCGGGCGCGCAGCTCGTCGCTGTCGCAGCCCACCTCGGGACCCTGATCGTAGTAGAGCTCCGAGCATGGACCGCACGGTCCCGTTGGACCCGCAGACCAGAAGTTGTCCTCGGCTCCCATGCGCACGATGCGCTCCGGCGGCGACTCCGACCTCTTCGGCCCAGATCTTCTCGGCCTCGTCATCGTCTTCGAAGATCGAGTACCAGATGCGTGTCCGGATCGAGTCCCAGGACATCGACCGAGTACTCGTAGGCCCAGGCGCACGCCTCGGACTTGAAGTAGTCGCCGAAGCTGAAGTTGCCCAGCATCTCGAAGAAGCTGTGATGTCGGCCCGTGGTGCCGATGATGTCGATGTCCGTGGTCCGAACGCACTTCTGGACCGTGGTCGCACGCGTGAACCCAAGGTCCTTGGTGCCGAGGAACACCGGCTTGAACTGGACCATCCCGGCGGTCGTGAGCAAGAGCGAGGGGTCGTCGGGAACGAGCGAGGAGCTCGGCCAGCCGCCTGCAGCCCTTGCTCTCGAAGAAGCTCAGGAAGCTCTCACGAATCTCTGCGGAGTTCACTCGGGCGGGTCCTCTCGGGCACTGGGATTCCTGTTGCAGGCCTGTGCGAACGCACAGGCCTGACGAGCAACGAGGATATCATGTGGGCACGGTGCGGTCGAACCTCAGAAGCGCGCGATACGCCAGGTCAGCCCGTTCGTGGGAGGCGGTCTGGGAGGGTGCTAGATGTCACGAACGATGCCCTCGCGGAGCACCTTGAGCGTCTTGCGGAGGAGGCGGGACACCTGCATCTGGGATATGTCGAGCTGACGGGCGATCTCGGTCTGAGTCAGACCCTCGAAGAACCGCAGGTAGAGCACACGCTGCTCCTGCGGTGTCAGCTGCTTGAGTGCCGCCGAGAGGGTCGCTCGATCATCGACCACCGCCATGAGCGCGTCGTCCTTGCCGATGTACTCGAGGATGCTGAAGGAGTCGGAGCCGTCGTTGCCCCGGTCGCTCTCGAGGGAGACGAAGTTGTAGGCCTCGGAGGTCTCCATCGCCTCAAGGACCTCTTCAGGTGTCACCTCGAGATACTGCGCGATCTCCTCGATCGTAGGCGAGCGCTGAAGCCTCTGGGTGAGCACGTCCATCGACTGGTTGACCTTGAATGAGAGCTCCTGGAGCCGCCGCGGGACCTTGATCGCCCAGCCCTTGTCGCGGAAGTAGCGCTTGAGCTCACCGACGATCGTCGGGGTCGCATACGTCGTGAACTCGACCTGCCGGTCGATGTCGAAGCGATCGATCGCCTTGATCAGACCGATCGTGCCGACCTGGACGAGATCGTCGATCGGCTCGCCGCGATTGCGGAAACGGCTGGCCAGGTACTTCACCAGGTTGAGATACATCGTGATGAGCTCGTCGCGAGCCGCCTCGTCGCCCTCAAGACGGTAGCGCCGGAAGAGCTCCTTGGTGAGCACCTTGTCCCAAGTGAGCTTGCGCGAGGACTGCTTGTTGGCCGATCTACGCGCCATCTTCACTCTCCCCGGAGGCACGCTTGGTCACGCGCAGGAACGGACCGCTGTCATCGGAGGACATCTCGAACGTGTCGGTCACCGACTGCAGAATGAAGGTCGCATAGGCTGCACGCCGCTCGCTGTCCTCGTCGGCCGTGCGAAGCGAGTCCGCGAGCGGTACCTTGACCTCGATGCCAGCCGGATCGAGAGAGAACTCGAGCGTCACGGTGCCGGACTCCGGATTGTGGTCGCACGCGTAGACGAACGCCTCCTCGGCGGCCATGCGTACGTCATCGACCTCGTCATAGGTCATCCCGGTCCGGCCGACGAGAGCCGAGGCCGTCATTCTGACGGTCTTTGCGAACTCTGCTCTCGCAGGCACGGTCAGCGTGATGCGTTCAGTGCTCATGACTCCTCCGGCTCGTCCGCCTCTTGGTTCTCGGGGCTATCTGCTCTTGCGGGACTCTCTGGCCGCGCGCCACGCGGCCCTCAGCTGTGGACCCATCGCATTGGCGATCTCCTTGGGCGCGTTGGTCACCGCATGTACTGTGCGCGTTGTCTCGCCCACCCGATCGGACACGTCTTCGATCGTCGTCACGATCCCGTCGACACGCAGCAACTCGGCGTTCATGGCGTCCACGGCGACATCGGCCTTGTCGATCAGAGGGTTCAAGCGAGCGGAGGTATCGTCGATGAACTCACGCATCAGACGCATGGTCTTGATGCTCTCCAGAAGTGCATAGACGGCTACGACGCTCACGACCAACGCGGCCACGAGAGCAGCTATGCCGAGTATCGCCGTTGCGGTCATGCGCGCCCCCTCTCGCCGCTGCGCGGGACAGAGCACGAGTGTATCAGACGTCCTCGGGGTCCAAGCCGTCGCCCTCGGAGGTCTCCACACCTTCACCACGAGCACGAGGTCTGCCGGGATACGCACGTGCCTCCCAGCCCACCTCACCCGGATCGAAGTACCGGCGATCGGCGAGGTTCTCGGGCAGATACGCCTGCCCGGGAGCGTGTTCGGGGTGGTCGTGAGGGTAGACGTAGCCGTCACCGCGACCCAACTCGCGCGCGCCGCGATAGCTGCGATCCCGTAGGTGCATCGGGACCTCGGCGCTCGGCCCCTTCTCAACGTCGGCGAGAGCGGCATCGATCGCCAGATACGACGCGTTCGACTTGGGCGCGAGCGCCATGTACACGACCGCCTGTGAGAGGTTGATCCGGCACTCCGGCAGACCGATGAACTCGGTCGCCTTCACCGCCGCCTCGGCCACCAGCAGCGCCTGCGGATCTGCGTTGCCGATGTCCTCGCTGGCCAGGATCATGATCCTGCGAGCGATGAACTTGGGGTCCTCCCCCGCGTGGATCATCCGCGCCAGCCAGTAGACGGCCGCATCGGGGTCTCCGCCTCGCATGGACTTGATGAACGCCGAGACGACATCGTAGTGGACGTCGCCCCCCTTGTCGTAGCGCACCGGCCGCTTGAGCGTCGCCGCCGACACATCCTCGAGAGTGATCTCGGCTTCGCCGCGCGCAAGCACGTTGGCGGCAACGATCTCCAGCGTCGTGAGCGCGACGCGTGCATCGCCACCCGCTGTTCGCACGATGTGGTCGCGCGCCTCGGTGTCGAGCGCGACCGCCGCGGCAAGACCTCTCTCGTCGGCCAGCGCCCCAGAGATGATCGTGTCGATGTCCCCATCGTCCAGGGCATGCAGCTCGACGATGCGGGAGCGGCTGATCAGCGGCGCGTTGACCTCGAAGAAGGGGTTCTCTGTCGTCGCGCCGACGAGCACGATGAGCCGGTCCTCCACCGCATGGAGGAGAGCGTCCTGTTGCGACTTCGAGAACCGGTGAATCTCGTCGACGAACAGGATCGTGCGCTGTCCGGAGAACGCCAGGCGGTCCGAGGCCTGCTCGATGACCTTCCGGATGTCTGCGACGCCGGATGATACAGCCGAGATCTCCGAGAACTCCGACTCCGTCGTGTTGGCGATGATACGGGCCAGACTTGTCTTGCCCGTGCCCGCGGGACCGTACAGCAGGAGCGAGGAGAGCGTGTCGTTCTCGATGGCCTCACGCAGCACAGTCCCCGAGCCCACGACGTCTTCTTGGCCGATGAACTCACCAAGAGTACGCGGTCTCATCCGCGCGGCGAGCGGCGCATTCTGGGCTCGAGCCTCGATCCGCTGCGTCAGTGAAGAGATCGTCGGGCACAGCGCGCTACTCGGGGGTCGCCCGGAGAACCTGTCCCTCGAGGATCTTGTAGTCCACCGGCCCGCGGATCCGGTATGTGATGTAGCCATACTGATCCGTGAAGATGATGTAGGGCGTGAATGTCACGTCGAGCCACTGGTCGCCAGCGAGACGAGCCATCTTCTGAGCTCGGCTGTACTCCGCCGACTGATCCTCGGCCTCGACAAGGGCTTCCTCGTCGTAGGTGATCGAGCCGTCCTCCGCCGTCTCGACGAACTCGCCGAGGTCGTAGCTGAGCACATCGATCAGGCCCGGATACTCTCTGGCGACAGCATCGACCCACTCGTCTTGCTGAAGCGTCGTCGACTGGTCGCTGTCATAGAGATAGATGAGCATCGGCTGGCATCCCCGTCCTCGGCTCCCTCGAGACGAGTCGAGGATGTCCGCGGGAACGACTTCAGGGTCTGTCGGGAACGGTTCGTAGACCTGTTCCTCTGTGGGCGAGCTGATCCGGCTCTTCTTCCTCGGCGTTCGGATCGGCTGCCGGTGCTGGAGCCGTCGCCTCAGCCGACGGCGTGGGCTCGACGGGCTCGTCGCCCCCGCCCCCACAAGCGGTCAACGTCAGTGCCAGAGCTAGAGCCAAAACTGCTACGACTAGTCTGCGCATGCTGCTTCCTCCTCGAGGCACTATGCGAACCCCGCCTTGTCGTGGTCCGACTCGGTGAATCCCTGCCTCAGCAGGTGGGTGCCCGCACCGTGAGCTCCAGCTTCCCGTCTAGCGGGATACCTGTCCCCCACGAGATATGAGGCTCCCTATACAAGAAGTGTTGGTTCAACCGCTTGTCTGCCGAATCCACGATCAAGACGAAGCCCAACACAAGTGTAGCGTGCTCAGTCGGACGCCACAACGGGAGGGTGGCCTGCGTCACACAGGCACCACCCCCGACTTCGCACCGGTCAGAAGTTCATCGGCACGCCGCTAGTCGGTCTTGAGGTGCACCTCGCGCAGCTGGCGCGCGGAGACGGCATCCGGCGCCCCGGTGAGCGGGTCGCCTCCCGACGAGGTCTTGGGGAAGGCGATGACGTCGCGGATCGAGCTTGCGCCGGCAAGCAGCATGACCAGACGGTCCAGCCCCAGCGCGATGCCGCCATGCGGCGGTGCCCCGTGCTCCAAGCGCGTCGAGCAGGAAGCCGAACTTCTCCTGGGCCTCCTCCTCATCGATGCCGAGCATCGCGAAGATCCTGCGCTGCAGGTCCATGTCGTGGACACGCAGCGTACCGCCGCCGATCTCGTAGCCGTTGATCACGAGGTCGTAGCTGTAGGCGAGGACCTCACCGGGTGAGCTCTCGAGCAGATCGAGGTGCTCGTCGAAGGGCAGTGTGAACGGATGGTGGATCGCGTTCCACCGCTCCTCGTCCTCGTCCCAGTCGAACATCGGGAAGTCCACGACCCAGAGCGCGTCGAACCCTTCGAGCGCCAGATCGAGCTCCTCGGCCATGTGCAGACGCATGACGCCCAGGATCTCGTTTGCGAGCTGTCGCTCTCGCAGCGGCGAACATCGACGAGGTCGCCAGGCTGCCACGCTCGAGCGATGCCTTGAGGGCAGCCATCTCTTCGTCGGAGAAGAACTTGGCGATCGGCGACTTGACCTCGCCTTCGCTCGTGAAGGCGATCCAGGCCAGGCCCTTCGCGCCGGCGTCGACGGCGATCTCGTTCGAGCGCGTCGATGCGACCGCGACTCCAGTCACCGGCACCCGGGGCGGCGAGGGCCTTGACGCGCCCCACCAGCGGAGACCGCGCCCGAGAACACCTTGAACTCCGACTCGGCGAAGACCTCCGAGACGTCGGCGAGCTCCATCCCGAACCGCGTGTCGGGCCGATCCGAGCCGTACCGGTCCATCGCCTCGGCCCATGTGAGCCTGCGGAAGCGGCGTCTGGAGATCGACGTCCGCCTCCTTCATGACCTCGTGCATCACGTCCTCCATCATCTGGAGCACGTCTTCCTGGTCGACGAACGACATCTCGATGTCGACCTGCGTGAACTCGGGCTGGCGATCGGCGCGAAGGTCCTCGTCGCGGAAGCAGCGGGCGATCTGGTAGTAGCGCTCGATGCCCGCCGACCATGAGCAGCTGCTTGAAGAGCTGCGGGGATCTGGGGCAGCGCGTAGAAGTCGCCCGGGTTGCATGCGGCTCGGGACGATGAAGTCGCGCGCGCCCTCGGGCGTCGACTTCGTGAGAATGGGCGTCTCGACCTCGATGAAGCCGCGATGCTCGAGAGCCTTGCGGAATCGCTGCGTCACCGCGTCGCGCAGCTTGAGTGCGCCGAAGACCTCCGGCCGGCGGATGTCGACGTAGCGATATTTCATGCGCGTCGTCTCGTCGGTGTCGATTCCCGGCTCGACCTCGAACGGAGGTGTCACCGATGAGTTGAGCACCTCGCATCGTCTCGATCTGGACCTCGATCTCGCCCGTGTCCATGTTGGGGTTCTCTGTGCCCTCCGGCCGGTGACGCGACGACGCCCTCGACCTTGATGACCCACTCGGGACGCACCTGCTCGGCGGTGACGAACGCCTCCCCGATCTCCGGGTCGAAACGGAGCTGCACCACGCCGGAGCGGTCGCGCAGATCGATGAAGATCAGACCGCCGTGGTCGCGGCGCTTGTGCGACCCAACCGGCAAGCGTCACGTGCGTGCCGATCTCATCGGCGGTGAGGCCACCGCTTGTGTGTGTGCGTATGGAGTAGCGGGCGTCGAACATTCAGGTATCGTCCCTTCCTGGTCCTCGAGTCAGATCTGGCCGAGCATCTCAGAGAGCGCCGTCGCGAGCTCGGCGAGTCGACACGCGCATCTCTTCCTTCGTTCCCATGTCGCGCACGGTGACCTCGCCCTGGGCGAACTCATCCGGACCGATGACCACGACGAACCGGGCGCCCGAGCCGGTCGGCGTGCTTGAACTGAGCCTTCAGGCTCCGGCCGAGATGGTCCATCTCCACGGGCAGCCCGTCGTCACGCAGCATCTGTGTAGCCTCGACTGCGACATCGGTCATCGAGTCGTCGACTCGCGCGACGTAGACATCGGCCCTCGCCGGGGCCGGGATGTCGGCACCGGCATGCCTCGAGCGCTAGCAGCGTGCGCTCGAAACCCAGCGCGAAACCGAGTCCCGGCGTCGGCTTGCCCCCGTACTCCTCCATGAGGCGATCGTAGCGACCCCCGCCGCCGATGGCGTTCTGAGCGCCGAGCCCCTCGGCCTGGATCTCGAAGACTGTGCGCGTGTAGTAGTCGAGACCGCGCACCAGCCGTGCGTCCTCGAGTGAAGGGGATGTCGAGTGCGTTCAGAGCGTTCTTGACGCTCTCGTAGTGCGTCGGAACACTCATCGCAGAGCTCGTCTCGAAGCAGCGGGGCTTTCGCCATCACAACCGCACACGACTCGTTCTTGCAGTCGAAGGCGCGCAGCGGGTTCGTGTCCGCCCGCCGCACGCAGTCGTCGCAAAGCTCGTCGGCGTGGGCGCTGATGTGAGCCGGCGACGGTCTCCCGGTAGGCAGGCCGGCAGGCCTCGTCGCCCATGGAGTTCAGCAGCAGCGTCATGCGATCGCCAGGCACGCCAACGGCCTCGAAGAAGCGCCACAGCAGCGCGATGACCTCGGCGTCGACGCTTGGACTCGCGGCGCCCAGGGCCTCGACACCGATCTGCCAGAACTGACGCATAGCGACCCTTCTGCGGGCGCTCGTAGCGGAACATGGGACCGGCGTAGTAGAGCTTTGAGATCGAGCCCTGCGGGACCAGGTTGTGCTGCAGCGCCGCGCGCACGACAGACGCCGTCCCCTCGGGACGCAGGGTCAAGGAGCTGTCCGGAGCGGTCCTCGAACGTGTACATCTCCTTCGAGACGATGTCGGTCGCCTCGCCGATCCCGCGGGTGAAGACCTCGGTGTGCTCGAAGAGCGGCGTGTAGATGGGCTCGTATCCGTAGCGCGCGAAGAGCTCCTGCGCCGTGCGCAGCAGGTGCTCCCACACGCGAGCCACGTCGGGAAGCATGTCGGCGGTGCCCTTGGGCGCTCGCGCGTTCATCTCGGTCATGGTCCTCCGTCGGTCGCGTCGTGCGGATTCCGACTATATATGAGGCCGCGCCGACGGTCACGCTCGGCGAGCGGAGGTCGTCCAGAGGCTGTGCTGCCGCTGGCTACGCCCGTGGAAAGAACGGGTTGAGCCGCGTTCGTGCCCGATCGTCGTGTCTGGACCGTGCCCGGGATGGACCGGGGTCTCGTCGGCAAGGGGCGCAAGCCTGTCCTCGATGGAGGCCTTGAGCGCACGCGAGTCACCGCCGGGGAAGTCGGTACGCCCCACTCCGAGCTGGAAGAGGGTGTCGCCGGAGAACAGATGGCCCTCCCCCAGCAGGCAGATGCCGCCCGGCGTGTGGCCCGGAGTGTGTAGGACCTCGAGGTCGACATCGCCCAGCTTCGACCGTGTCCCCGTCGTCGAGCACGACGTCGGCGGCCGGAGCGGTCTCCTCGAAGCCGAAGAGGGCTCCCCCGGTCCCGGCCGCGGTCGTGATCCCTTCCGCGTCCGCAGCGTGGACGGAGAGTGGCGCGCCCGTCGCTTCGACGAGCTGCCGTACCGCGCCCAGGTGGTCGAAGTGTCCGTGGGTGAGAACGACGCCGACGACATCGCGGCCATCGAGCGCGCGAAAGAGGGTGTCGGCGTTGCCTCCGGGATCGATGACGAGCACCGGTCCGCCTTCGGTCGCGGAGACGAGCCAGCAGTTGGTCTGCAGCGGACCGAGTTCGAGTCGCTCTACGTGCATCAGCGACCCGGCGTCCTTCGGCCGCCCGATTCTCCAGGTGCCATGCGCAGCGCCTCGAACACGCCCTCGACACCCTTGACGTCGAGCAGCAGCTTGTCCAAGAGCTCCATGTTGCCCAGCTCGAAGAGGAAGCGCATCGTCGCGATCCCGTCCCGTCGAGGTGACCACCGATGCAGACAGGATGTTGACCCCGGCCTCGGCCAAGCGTCGATGTGACGTCCTGCAGCAGCCTGAGTCGATCGACCGCCTCGACCATCGATCTCGACCTGGTAGGTGGTGTCGGTACCGCGGTCCCACTCGACGTCGATGATGCGCTCGGGCTGGTCCAGCAGGTCTCGCGCGTTCGGACAGATCGCCGGTGCACCGACACGCCACGGCCCCGCGTCACGAATCCGACGATGTCGTCGCCGGGCACGGGATTGCAGCACCGCGCGAGACGGACAAGGACGTCGTCGATGCCCTTGACCTTGACCCCGGGCCCCGTCTTGCGACGCTTGGCTCGCGGCGCGATCATCGGCTCGCTGAGCGGCTGGGGCTCGTCCTCCGGCTCCGCCTGAGGCTTCTCGTCGCCGGCCATGCGCTTCAGCGAGCTTGCCTGCGACCTGCTTGGCCGACGCCTTGCCCGACGCCGATCTGAGCCATCAGATCATCGGAGGAGTGGTAGTTCATCTCCTCGGCAACGGCATCGAGGGCTCGCTGGGTCGCCGATGAACTGAGGCCGAGTCCGTGCTTGCGCATGACCTTGCCGAGCTCTTCCTTGCCCGACTGGAGATCGTCCTCGCGCGAGACCTTGGAGAAGTAGCTGCGGATCTTCGAGCGCGCGCTCGAGGTCTTGACGATGTTGAGCCAGTCCCTCGACGGCGATGCTGCTCTTGTTGGTGAGGATGTCGACCCGGTCGCCCATCTGGAGCTCGTAGCCGAGAGGGACGATGGCGCCGTTGACCTTCGCGCCCACACAGTGATGGCCGACCTCGGTGTGGATCGCGTAGGCGAAATCGATCGGCGTCGAGCCCCGTCGCATGCTGCGCGACATCGCCCTTGGGAGTGAAGACGAAGACCTCGTCCTCGAAGAGGTCGATCTTGAGCGCCTCCATGAACTCGCGGGGGTCCTTGAGCTCGGTCTGCCATTCGAGCATCTGGCGCAGCCACGCGAGGCGCTCGTCGAACGAGTCGTCGCCGCGTGCCACCCTCCTTGTAGCGCCAGTGCGCCGCGATGCCGTACTCGGCGGTGCGGTGCATCTCCTCGGAGCGGATCTGGATCTCGAGCGGGCGGCCGGCGGGCCCGATGACCGTCGTGTGCAGCGACTGGTACATGTTGAACTTGGGCATCGCGACGTAGTCCTTGAAGCGGCCGGGCACCGGCTTCCAGATGGAGTGCACGGTGCCGAGCGCGCCGTAGCAGTCCTTCACCGAGTCCACGATCACGCGCAGCGCGATGAGGTCGTAGATCTCGTTGAAGTCCTTGCCCTTCTGACTCATCTTCTGGTAGATGCTGTACAGGTGCTTGGGGCGCCCCGAGATGTCGGCCTCGACATCGATCGCGTCGAGCTCGCCGGTGAGCTGGTCGATGACCTGCTGCAGGTAGGCCTCGCGAGCATCGCGCGACTCGGCGACCATCTTCTGGACCCGGTGGAACTTGCGCGGCTCCAGGTAGTAGAAGGACAGGTCCTCGAGCTCCCACTTGATCGACGAGATGCCCAGCCGGTGCGCCAGCGGAGCGTAGATCTCCATCGTCTCGCTTGGCCTTCTCCTTGCGCCGCTCGGGAGGGAGTGCGGAGAGCGTGCGCATGTTGTGCAGCCGGTCGGCGAGCTTGATGAGGATGACGCGGATGTCCTTGGCCATCGCGATGAGCATCTTGCGCAGGTTCTGGCTCTGCTGCTCGGCCAGCGACTCGAACTTGATCTTGCCGAGCTTGGTCACCCCGTCGACGAGATCGGCCACCTCGTCGCCGAACCGCTCGCGGATCTCTGAGAGATCGACGCCCGAGTCCTCGACGACATCGTGGAGCAGTGCCGCCTGCAGCGTGGCGGTGTCCAGATGCAGCTCGGCGAGGATGAGACAGACCTCGATCGGGTGCGCTGACGAAGGGCTCGCCCGACTTGCGCTGCTGACCCTCGTGGGACGACGACGGCGAACTCGTACGCCTTGTCCAGGCCCTCGAGATTCGCGCCAGGGTTGTACGCCCTGACCTGCTCTTCTATCTGCTCGATGGTCGCGACCAACGCGGGCTCGCTCTCCTAGACACGTGTTGGAAGGATAGGTCGATTGAAACGGTGCGAGCAACTCATCCGCGGGCGCCTTGAGCACCCACTCGCGGAACGCCTCGAAGTCCTCGATCTCCCGCTTGCCCTCCGAGTATCTCACCGATGCGGTCAGATCGGTCTTCTCGTCGGGCCGGGGCAGCACGCGCAGGCGCCGGTACGCCCCATAGCCCTCGCTCTCGACCAGCCCCAGCTCCCTGAAGACGCCGATGGCCGAGGAGACACCTCTGTCGTTGAGCGAGCATGAACGGTCGCGCCGCTTGGCGGCCTCGGCGAGCTCGGCGTTGGTCGCCTCGATCCAGCCGTCCTCATCGGTGGCGAAGTCGCGGAGCGTCAGGTACAGCGCCCGCCATCTCATCGCGTTCGGGCGCGGCACTCGACAGGATCATCTCGTTCACGCGCCCGTCCTTCGCTCCGAAGATGCGGGTGGACGCGGGCCACGGCCCCGTCTCGTCCGGCCCGGCCGCACATCTGGTTGAACTCGACCTCGTTGAACGGGAGATGGTAGAGGACCACGTCGCGCACATCAGGGATGTTCACTCCCTCGCCGAACGCGCTCGTTGCGACGATGAACGTGACCTCGCCTGCCCGGAACGCGCGCTCCACGGCATGCCGTGCCGAGCGCGTGAGGCCGCCGTTGTAGAAGGCGACCTTGTACGCCAGCTCCGGGCACCTTCTTGCGCAGCATCCTGGCAAGCCGCACCGACTGCTCGCGGGAGTTCACGTAGACGATGCCCTTGTGTCCCTTCGCGGCAAGACGCTGCGATGTAGGCGTCCTTGTCCGCTGCCCCCGCGCGAATCCTGAGCAGGAGGTTCTCGCGCGTCGTCGGGTCGGTGATGACGTTCGGTGACGCCGAGCGTGGCCACGATCTTCTCGGCGACGTCGTCATCCGCCGTCGCGGTCACAGCGAGGACCTCGGGGTGGCCGAGGACCTCGAGCGACTTCGCCGAGGCGCCCGTAGGCGGGACGATGGCCCGATCCGGCCTCGGCAACATGATGGGCCTCGTCGACGACGACGAACCCCACTCGCCCGGTCCGAGCGAAGCGACCGCTGTGATGCACGAGGAACTCCGGTGTCGTGAGCACGATGTCGGTCTCGCCCGAGGCGATGCGCCTCGAACACCTCGTCGCGCTGCGTGGGCGATGACTCGCCTGTCAGCACGGCGACCCCGATGCCGAGGGGCGCAAGAGTCTCCTCGAGATGGAACGCCTGATCGGCCACGAGAGCCCGCAGCGGGTACGCGAACACCGATGCCTGCCCCTTCTCGACTGCAAGGGCGCAGCGTGGAGCTGGAAGATGAGCGACTTCCCGCGACCGGTGGCCATGACCGCGAGCGTGGACAGCCCATCGTCGAGCGAGGCGAGTGCAGCCTGCTGCGCCTCGTGCAGCCGACCCTCGCCGATGAACGCGGTCACGAGCTCGGCCTCGAGCGCCTCGGCGCCCAGAGTCTCGAGCGAGGCCCGCCGATCCCTCGACGACTCGGAGGCCTCCTCCTCGTCGCGCTCGGCCCTCCGGCTCACGAGCACGTTCACGCCGCGCGAGCGCCCCTCGGCTCCCCCGGTCACCTCGGTGACCGCGACGTCGTACTCGACGCCGGCGTCGATCACGGGTGCGAGCACCGCCGCGAGGCGCCGGTTGAGGTACCCGACCTGCGCCCCGGAGGGGTCGTGCAAGGCGCACGCGTTCGCGTCGTACGGGTTGTCGGGCTGGCGCTCGAGACGCAGCGGCGTGCCCGGGCTCGAGGGACTCCAGCAGCTCCTGTCGGCCCTCGAACGTGACGCCCGCAAGCTTCGTGTGGAAGGACTCCGCATCCTCGATGCCCGACGTACTCCTCGCGTGCGATGATCGCGTCGGCATGCTCGAAGAGGTCATCGACGAGCTCGGCAGCGGGTCCGCGCTCGCCCTCGGGCCGCAGCAGCAGCTCGCGCACCATGAGCTGGACGCCGCACGCGGCCACGCCACTCGTCGGCGGAGATCTCGTAGGCCAGATCGACGGCGGCGTCGTGGGTCGCCCGGCTCTCGATGTCGCGGCAGCGAAACGAGATCGCCGGGACCGAGGTGACGCCGTCGAACGCCGTGAACTTGCAGGTGGTTCGCTCGCCCGCCCACGCGCTCGCGCCCGTTCATGAACACTGCGTTCGAGCCGAACAGCGGGCGTCGGTTCGAGTGACCGAACGGGCGCGAGTCGATCCAGCTCAGTGGCGAGCTCGAGACTGACGTCCTCGAGATCGATGAGCGCGTCCACCTCTGTGGCGACGTCGAACTGCTCGGCGGGCAGCTCCGCCAGAGCGGCGAGCAGGAGCTCTCTGAAGCGATCGACCTCGGCCTGCTGCCACGGTCACGCCAACGGCGGCAGCGTGCCCGCCGAAACGGATCGTGGCCTCCTGGCATTGCGACACAGCCGAGAACAGGTCGACCGAGCCGATCGAGCGGCCCGATCCTCGGGCCTCATCGCCCTCGACGGCGAACAGGATCACCGGGACGCGGAACTGCCTGGCCAGCCGAGAGGCCACGATGCCCTTCACGCCCTCGTGCCAGCCCTCGCCGGCGAGTACGAGCGCCCTGTCACCCGGCGTGAACTCTCGCTCCGCCAGCGCGAGCGCTGCCTCACCCAGATCGTGCTCGACCGATCTGGCGAACCCGATTGTACTCATCGAGTGTCTGTGCCAGCGACCTCCGCATCGGCGGGATCGTCGCTCATCAGGAGGCCGAGAGAGACCGAGGGATCGGCCATCCTGCCGGCGGCGTTGAGACGCGGCGCCAGCGCGAAGGCGATGGTGTCCGCGTCGAGTCCGTCGAGGCTCGCCCCCGCCACCGCGGCAAGGGCCGCGACGCCCGACCTTGGGAGCCGATCGCATGAGGATGAGTCCCTCGGCCACGATCGCGCGGTTCTCGCCCATGAGGGGGACGATGTCGGCGATGGTGCCAAGAGCAGCCAGGTCCACCAGATCGCGCCAGACGTCTTCGTGGCCGAGCAGCGCTCCTGTCGCCGCCACAAGCTTGAGCGCGACACCCGCACCAGCGAGATCGCGCGAAGGACATGCATCGGAGAGCTTGGGGTTGGCGACCGGGACACCGACAGGGACCTCGTCGCCGGGTTCGTGATGGTCGGTCACGCAGACCTCGACGCCCTGCTCGCGCAGGATCTCGACCTCGCGTCGCGAGGAGATCCCGCAGTCCACCGTGATGACGAGAGCCGGAGGATCATCGAGGATGCGTGCGACGGAGACGTCGGTGAGCCCGTATCCCTCCGTGAACCGGTTGGGGACCGTGGCCGAGACCCGGGCGCCCATCCGCTCAAGCCCGCGCGCGACGATGGCCGCCGATGACATCCCGTCCAGATCGAAGTCCCCGAACACGACGATGTCGCGGCCCTCGGTGACGATCCGCGCGACAGCTTCGGCGACCTCCGCCATTCCGGGGATCTCGGCCGGGTCGACCCAGTCCCGCGTGAGGTCTGGCGTGAGGAAGCGCGCGGCCTCCTCGGCATCGGTCACCCCGCGAAGCGCTAGGACGCGCGCGGTCGTGGCCGAGAGCCCGGTGCTGTCAGCGAGGTGTGCGACCAGCTCGGTCATCAACCTTGGCCACTCGGAGCGCCGCTGGCTCAGGACACGCTGGGCCTGTGCCTGTCTGTGTGCTCATCACCGCATCCTAGCAGCGAGGGCCGACACGCTCGTGCCGGCCCTGCGCTGAGTCCTTGATCACATGCGAGGCGCCGATCACGACGCCTTTGCGTACTTCTTCTTGAGCGCCTGGAACTTGGGCTCGCGCTCCTTCCACATGGCGTAGATCGGGCTCGCGACGCCGATCGAGGAGTAGGCGCCAGCAAGCAGACCGACGACAAGAGCGAAGGCGAAGTCCTTCATCGTCTCGCCCCCGAAGAAGAACAGCACGAGCACGGGGATAAGCGATGTGAACGAGGTGTTGAGGGAGCGCATGATGACCTGGTTGATCGAATCGTTCGCCATGCTCATGAACGACTGCTTGGACAGACGCTGCGAGTTCTCGCGCATTCTGTGGAAGACGACGATCGTGTCGTAGATCGAGTAGCCCATGACGGTCAGAAGCGCCGCGATCGCATTGGGCGTGATCTCACGACCCGACAGCGCGTAGACACCCAGAACGATGATGATGTCATGGATCAAGGCGATGACCGCGGTGACCGACATCTTGTACTCGAACCGAAGCGACGTGTAGAGCAGGATCGCAGCGATCGACAGCGTCAGCGCGAGCAGCGCGCGGTCAGTGATGTTGCGACCCCAGCCGGGCCCGATGGTCGTGACATCGGCCGCGCCCTCAGGAAGCCCGAGAGTCGCGACCACGTCCGTGTACACGCGCGTCGCGACATCGGGGTCGTCCTCGGCGGTCCTGACGATGTACCCGTCGTCCTCGGTCGACTGGATCTGGGCATTGTCGACGCCGGCGTCTGCGAACGCCGAACGCAGCTCCTCGATCGAGGCGCCTTCGACCTCGGTGAACGTGATGACCGTGCCGCCCTGGAACTCGATGCCGAAGTCGAGACCCATGATCGCAAGCGCTGCGATCGAGACGACGACCATGAGCGCCGAGAAGCCGAGGAAGTACCAGCGATACCCGAGGAAGTCGATGTTAGGCTTACGCATCGACATCGCCCCCCTTCACGCCGAAGAGCCCGGGTGCTTTGGGAATCACCGATTCGGCCAGCATGACGACGGCCGTGCGCGTGAACAGCACCGCCACGGTCAGATCGATCGCGATGCCGATCATCAGTGTCAGCGCGAAGCCTCTCACCGGCCCGATAGCGACCATGAACATCACGAGCGCCGAGACGAACGTCACGAGATCGGCGTCGAGACTGGTCATGATCGCGTGCCGAGTACCCGACTTCGCCGCAGAACGATACGTCTTGCCAAGAGAGACCTCTTCCTTGAACCGCTCGAAGATGAGGATCGACGAGTCGGCGGAAAGGCCGATGGTGAGAACCATGCCGGCGATACCCGGCAGCGATAGCGCGAACCACCCGAACATGGAGAGCAGCGCCAGCACGCCGAGGAATATCGAGCTGAAGCAGAACAGGGTCACCCAGCTGACGACGCCCAGTCCGCGGTAGTACAGCGCCATGTAGATGGCAACGAGTCCGAGTCCCACGAGCGCTGCCAGCACACCGGCCCGAAGCGAGTCCTGGCCAAGGGTCGGCCCGACAACACGGGACTCGGAGAACTCAGCGTCACGGGAAGCGCACCTGTCTCGAGCACGGTCTTGAGACGCTTGGCCTCCTCGACCGTGAAGTCACCACTGATCGCCGTCTCGCCACCGGTGATGCGCTCGCGAACCACGGGAGCGGACTCGACCACGTCGTCGAGGACGATCGCGATGGGCTGGCCGACACGCGCACCGGTTATCTCGGCCCACTTCTGCGAACCGTCGGCGTTGAAGGTGACGCTGACGTTGATCTCCCCTGTCTGGGGATCCGACGTCGACCGCAGCGCTCGTGACCACATCGCCGGTCAGCAGAATATCGCCGAGGATGGGCTCACCGTCATCGTCATACCCGGTCACGTCGCGAATCTCGAGCTGACCCGTCTGGCCGAGTGCCGCCAGCGCTTCTTCCGCGTTGGAGATGCCGGGAAGCTGCACGAGTATCGAGTCGCTTCCCTGCCGCTGGATGGATGCCTCCGACGCGCCCAGACTGTCGACTCGGTTGCGGATGATGAGCTCAGCCCGCTCCATGACGTCGTCGGTGACTGCGGTCTCGGTGGTCTCCTCAGCCGTGAGGATGACCGACACGCCGCCCTGGATATCCAGACCCTGGGTGATCTTCTCGTTCGGTGGCCAGAAGAGCAGCCAAGCACCGACCACCAGGACCGTGATAACGATCAGCGCGAGTACGTTGCGCTGCTTGGAATCCATACGCCTGCCTTTCTGCCGTGCTTCATTCGACCTCTGCCCGACTGGCGGACAGCTTGTTTCCTGTACGACCCGCGCGCGGAATCGGGCGCGACGCCCGACTCTGCAAGAGGCGGCGGACAGTGCGAACCGCCCGCTGGGGACGGGTGGCTACGCCTCGTCGTCCTCGTCTCCGAGGACCTTGCCGATCGTCGCCTTGTCGAAGACGACCTCCGTGTTCGGAGCCACGCGCAGCGTCACGACGTCGTCATCCATCTTGACGACGCTGCCGTGAAGACCGCCGATGGTGATGACGTCGTCTCCGACCGCCAGAGCATCGAGCATCTCCTTGGCCTGCTTCTGCTGCTCGCGCTGGGGACGGATGATGAACCAATACATGAAGCCGATGAAGCCGGCGAATATCACGAATGGAAGAAAGCTGGAACTCATCTACTTCAACCTCCTGGTCGCGAACCCGTTTCAGGCCGCTCCAGGCGGCTCCGCCACAGTCACAAATCATAGCACTCGCGAGCGCCCACTCAGACGCACTAGTAAGTCATCTGCGCCGGGACCATCCATCCACGCCGGTCGAGAAACGCCGCGAAAGTACCTGTCGTCGATGGCTGCCTGCGCACGCTGCCATGAGGTCGATGAGGAAGGCCAGGTTGTGCACCGAGAGCAGGGTCGATGCAAGCATCTCCTTGGAGACTGACGAGGTGTCTCAGGTAGGCCCTTGAGTACGTGCTGCACGTGGGGCACCCGCACGTCGCGTCCAAGGGCTCGAGATCCTTGGCATAGCGGGCGTTCTTCAGGTTCATGCGCCCCGTCGATGAGAACGCGGTGCCCGTGCGTGCCGTGCGCGTCGGCAGCACGCAGTCGAACATGTCCACGCCCACGCGCGACCGCCTCGAGCAGAGTCGTGGGGTTGCCGACCCCCATCAGGTAGCGCGGCTTGTCTGCCGGAAGCGCGGCGCATACTGGCGCGAGACCCTCGAGCATCGCGTCGTGCGGCTCGCCTACCGAGTAGCCGCCGATGCCGTAGCCCGGAAACCCGACCTCCACCGTCCGCTCCACGCTCTCCGCCCTCAGGTGCGGATAGAGACCGCCCTGCACGATGCCGAAGAGCGCCTGGTCATCGCGCGTGTGCGCCTTCTTGCAGCGCTCGGCCCACATCGGCGCTGCGCTCCACCGCCTCGCGGACCTGGTTCTCCTCGGCCGGATAGGGAGGGCACACGTCGAGGACCATGGCGATGTCCGCGCCCGAGGTCCTGCTGGATGCGCATGTTCTCCTCGGGCGTCCACTCGTGCCAGACGCCGTCCACGATCGAGCGGAACCGCACCCCTTCGTCGGAGTGGGCCAATGTGTCCGCGAGCGAGAAGATCTGGAACCCGCCCGAATCGGTGAGGAGAGGCCGGTTCCATCCCATGAACGAGTGCAAGCCCGCCCGCCTCGCGCGATGATCTCGGTGCCCGGGCGCAGGAACAGATGGTAGGCGTTGGCAAGCACGACCTGCGCACCTATCTCACTGAGCTGCGCCGGGGTGACGCCCTTCACGGTGGCGCGGGTCCCGACCGGCATGAAGACAGGCGTCTCGACCGCTCCGTGGGCGGTGTGGAAGCGGCCATGCCGGGCGGAGCTGCCGGGGTCAGTGGAGATGACGTCGAACGTATGCGGTGACATGGGGCGATTCTACCAGCACGTGTGCGCTATCCTTCTAGATGACACAGAGACCTCGGGGCGAACCAAACGCCTCCTTGTTGCGTCAGAGAGGTAGAGGGTATTGGACGCAGAGGCCCGACAGCGCGACGAAGGACTGGTTTCGGCGGCCGTCGAAGGCAACATGAGCGCCTTCGATGAGCTCGTTCGAGTCCATACCGACGCCGTGTACGGACACGGGCTGCGATTCTTCGGCGAGCCACAGGCCGCCGAGGACGTCGTGCAGGAGGTCTTCATCAAGGTGTATCGCACGCTCCACACGTTCGAGGGGGACTCCGCGTTCTCAACGTGGCTGTTCCGCGTCACCCGCAACGTCTGTCTCGACATGCTGCGTCAGGGCAAACGGCGCCCTGTCCCGATGGATCCGCTGGACCTCGCTGCAGGATCCACGCCGGACCACTCGACTCGCGTGGTGGATGCAGCCGCCCTCGAGCAGGCCATGCAGGCGGTGCCGCAAGAAGACCGCGAGGCACTCGGAGCCGTCACGCTGTTCGGCCTCAGCTACGAGGAAGCCGCCGCTTCCATCGGGATCCCGGTCGGCACGGTGAAATCGAGGGTGTTCCGAGCACGGAGGACCCTGATCTCGGTGATGGGGATGGGAGGGGTCTCGCGATGAACGAGGAGTGCCTGCGTGCGCAGCAGACCCTGAGCGAGGCCTCCGACGGCGTGTCGGTCACCGCCGAGGACCTCAAGAACGCCAAGGCGCACTGCGCGGCGTGCGACGAGTGTCTGGCCTACGTGTCCGCTCTGGCCGCTCTCAAGAAGACTCCTCCTCCCGTCGCACCCGAGGGACTCTCCGATCAAGTGATCGCGGCCGTGCGCGCAGAAGCCGAGCAGATGGAGGCCGAGAAGATCGCCGCGGCCGCCCTCTTGGCATCGCAGGCGGAACAGTCGGCGGCAGATGCTGCAAGCGGCTACCCGGCTTCGGGCGCTGAATCCACCGCACCGCGTCCTGCTATCCGCGCCGACAACTGGAAGTCGTGGGCGCCCTGGGCGGCCGCTGCTACTGTCGTCCTCCTGATAGCGGGCTTCGCCGTGATGCGCGGCGCCGCCTTCATCGGCGGGGGTGACGATGCGGCTCGTTCAGACTCGCGCACCTTCGAACGGCGCGGCACCTCCCTACGCGGTCGAGGAGTCGGCTCCGCAGGAAGACGAAGCTGCGGCGACCGGCGTCAGCCAGGAAGGTGCCGAGGACGCCGCGTACATCGATTTCGGCGGGTGGGCCTACAGCTATGAGCGTACCGCTCGGGCACCCTCGTCACCCACGACCGCCGGTATCGTCGTCACAGCTCTCGACACCGAGGAGCCCGCGACACAGCACACCGTCTACGAGGGGCAGAGCTCGAACTCGCTCGTGCTGCTCGATGGCGAAGAGTACCTGGATTCGAGCTGGTCTCCCGAAGTGTGCAGGGAAGACAGTACGCCATGGTGGTTGGGCCGATCGGCTCCTTCGGCAAGTGGCCCCTGCCCCCGCCCGGGCTTCCGATGCCCACACAGGAGGACGGTTCCCCCGTCTTCAAGGCCTCAGTGGTCGACGATCACGGACAGCGCATCTACGTGGCCGAGGAAGGCTATCCGCGTGAGGGGATCGCCATCGCCCCCAACACGTCGAGCAACGATCCGGCCGCCGGCAACCCCAACTGGACCTGGTGGGAACCGATCCCCTGACGCTCGTGTCGACGAGACCTCCCATGCGAGGGAGCATACCGCCGCGCCCGCTCCGCCTCGCAGACCGACCCTAGAGGATCAGCATCGCGTCGCCGAACGACAGCAGACGGTACCGCTCCTCGATCGCCTCACGGTAGGCATCCATGATCGTTCCTCGGCCAGCGAACGCGCTGACGAGCATGAGCAGTGTCGTGCGTGGCATGTGGAAGTTCGTCACCATCACGTCGACCGCCTTGAACGCGTGTCCGGGCAGGATGTAGAGATCTGTCACCGCTTCTTGAGCGACGACCTCGCCTATCTCCTCATCGAACGCGCTCTCGAGCGCACGCACACTCGTGGTGCCCACGGCGACCACGCGGCCTCCCGCCTCGCGTGCCCTGTTGATGGCGCTCGCGTCGGCCGGGGAGATCCTGAAGTGCTCACTGTGGATGGGATGGTCCTCGGGACGGTCTTCGCCCACGGGCCTGAAGGTGTCGAGTCCGACGTCCAGCTCGACCCGTGCGATCTTCACGCCGGCGTCCTCGACCCTGGTCAGCAGCTCCGGCGTGAAATGGAGGCCCGCCGTTGGCGCGGCAGCGCTGCGTTCGTCGCGGGCGAACACGGTCTGGTACAGCTCGGGATCGTCCAGCGGCTTGGTGATGTAGGGCGGCAGCGGCATCTCGCCGAGGGCGTGCACGGCGTCGAGCAGCGTTCCCTCCTCGACCGTGAAGCTCACCAGACGCGTGCCGGACTCAGGTAGCGATTCGACGACCATCCCCTTGAGCCGGCCGTCGCCGAACTCGACGTGAGCTCCGGGCTGCAACCTGCGGCCGGGCCGTACGAGGCACTCCCATGTGTCCCCGTAGCGCTCGCGCAGCAGCAGAACCTCGACCGCGCCGCCCGAGTCTCGCTTCACGCCTTTGAGACGCGCAGGCAGCACCCTGGTCTCGTTGACGACCAGAACGTCTCCGGACTTCAGGTAGTCGATGATGTCGGTGAACGTACGGTGATCCGTCTGCCCGCTGGAACGATCGAGCACCAGCAGGCGACACGAGTCACGCGGTACCGCCGGCTCTTGAGCGACAAGCCCGCTCGGCAGGTCGTAGTCGAAGTCGTCGGTCCTCACGCGCGCTCCTTTCGGCGCGTTCTTGCGAGACTCCTCGGCCTCGATCTCAGAGAGCACGCACCCGCAGTAGTTCTGACGGTACATGTCCATCTCGCGCGAACGTCGCACGGCCTCCTGGTATCGGGGTCGATGATCCTCATGGAGGTACACCACACCGTGGGCGGCTGCAGCCGCATCGCCGGCCTCGCGGATAGCCTCCCCATCCTGATAGGGGCTCACTGTGAGCGTCGTGGCAAACCCGTCGGCCCCCGCCTCTGAGGCTGCACGCGCCGCGCGGTCCAGGCGAAGAGCGAAGCACGCCCGACACCTCTGTGCCTGGTCACCGAGGTACGGTGCCACGGCCGAGATCCATGCCTCGGGATCGTAGACACCCTCCGAGACCTCGATGCCGCGCTCGCGCGCGTAGTCGAGAAGCGTGTCCCTTCGCCGCCGATACTCGCCGAGAGGGTGGATGTTGGGGTTGTCGTAGTAGACGGCGACCTCGTGCTCGTCGGTGAGAGCGTCGAGGGGCTCGAGAAGGCACGGCCCGCAGCATGCGTGGAGCAGGAGCTTCACTCGTGGCTCCCTTCCCTCAGCCGCGCTGCCTGCGATTGTTGAGGACGATTGCGACCGCGAGTCCGATGACGGCCAATGCCAAGGCCCCGAGGAGCCACGGCACGATGCTGCCCGCATCCGTACCGCTTCCGGCCAGTTCCGGCCGAGAGTAGGAAACGTTGACTGGCTGCGCCTGCCCAGGCTCGAGCGTCACTGGGCTGAGCGTGTACAGCTTCTCGCCGGTCACGTTCGTCTGTGGATCGCCAACCGGAGCCGGGTCGATGACGATGTCGGCCACGGAACCGGGGAGACGAACCGCAATGTCGGTCGCCTCCGCTGGCTCGGTCTGGACCCAGTCGAGCGTGACCGAGTAGTCCCCGCCCCTGACGTCGAGCGGAGTGTAGTTCGCGTCGTACTGCGCCGTCAGCGTCTGCTCGAGAGTGAGTTCGATGGACTGACCGCCCACGCCGTCAACGAACGTGTGTGGGCGCAGGATGTCATCTTCGATGTTCGTCCCGATGATCTCCCCGGCCCATGTCACCTGAGCCCCGGCCGGCAGCGGGAGGCGTACTGTCGCGGGCAGCTCCGTGCCCTCCGGCAGCGTGACGCTCACGATGAGGATCGAGGCGGCAGGATCGCCCTCCGGCCAGAACTGGACCCCGTAGCGCGAGGTGCTCGTGTCCACGGGTGCGGCCTGAGCGAACGCCGATGCCGGCGCAATGACGCAGAGCGAGAAGAACGGATGCAAGGATGCGATAGGCGGGCCTGTACATGGAGGACCTCTCGATGAGAAGACGTGGCTCGCAGCGCCCGAGGGCGGTGTCCGACTATTCTAGCCGAGCCGGGCCGATCTCGTCGGCCATCATGACTACCTCGCTCGAGCCGACCGGCTCGGGTAGCCCCGCTCAACCGCCACATCCCTGGCCTGTCTCCCACCATCCGAGCGCCATGGCGGCGCCGATCAGCGCGAAGAAGAGGGCGGCGCTGGCCAAGCCGATCGCGATCGGCGAGAGGGACTCGTTCCTCGCGCCCGTGCTGATCACGAGAGCGCCCGGCTTCGGGCATACCTGGACGCACTCCGTGCACATCGTGCAGTGCTGGTCGGTCACGACGTCGACCTGGTCGACAGGCACGCGCATGGAGCAGACCGCAGAGCACTTGCCGCAGTCGATGCATGACTCCTGGCGCCGGACCTTGGTGAGACCGGCCATGCCGATCGTCCCGACGATCGCCCCAAGCGGGCACGCGTACAGACACCAGAAACGGTCCACAGCGATCGAGCCGACGACCGTCGCCGGCAATCAGAGCGAACGCAAGCGTCGACTCGACCGAGAGGTGGAACAGAGCCCGGTAGGGGTCGTACTCGGCGAACCACAGTGACATGAAGCGGTAGCTCATCCACACGATGAGGACGAGCACGACCCACCGCATCTGCTTGAGGTAGCGATGGACACCCGCCGGCACGACGTACTGCCTGCCGAACACACGCTTGCCGAGAGAGGCCAGCCAGTCCTGGATGGAGCCGAACGGGCAGAGCCACCCGCAGAAGGTCGCTCCGAGCCCCAGCGTCACGACGATCAGCGAGACCATCAGCACCACGTTGGATGAGCCGACTCGACTGACGAAGCCCGCGCCACTCAGGAGTGCGGGGATGCTCTCGATCGCTCCGAAGGGGCAGTACGAGTCGATCGGAGCTGCTGCGCTGCGACCGAAGAACTGGTGCTGGAAGGACAGGTACAGGATGAGTGCCACGACGCCGGCCTGCACCAGGAGTCGGACGATCATCGTGGTCCGGCTTTGTTCCCGCGCCACCCGCTACTCCTTGACGATCTCGAGCAGACGCTTGAACTCGGGCGTTCCTGCCCTGCCGACCGCCTCGTACATGACCGACTCAGACGTGGTGACGATCACCCCGGCCGCCCTCAGCCGGTCCAGGGCCACGTCGTTGTCGAGGGGAGTACGACTGCACACGGCGTCGGCCACCACATGCACCTCGTACTCGGGTTCGAGCGCCAGAGCCGTCTGCGCGATGCAGATGTGGGTCTCCATACCGACGAGCACGACCTGCGTGCGTCCCGTTGCCGCCAGTGCCTCGCTGAAGTCGGTCTCCGCAGCACAGCAGAACGCGGTCTTGTCCAGTCCGGTGACGCTCGCCCCCTGCTCGGCCAGATCGACGAGCACTTCCTCGAGCTCGGGAACGGTCCCGCCAAGCCCCTTTGGATACTGGCGCGTCACCATGATCGGGATGTCCACGACGTCTAGCGGCCCGCGCCAGCCGGGAGGTGTTGCGCACGATCTCTTCTCGGCGATCCATGACAGCGGCAAGCCGCTCCTGGATATCGACGACCACGAGGACCGCGTCCTCGCGCTTGATCAGGTTTCCGTTGTCCGCCACGGGCTCTCCTTCCATCGTCTGCCGCTCCGATTCTAGCCGAGGCGCGCACCTGTGTGTGGGGTTGGGTATGAAACCGTGTACGACTCAACACGACAGCGAGCTCCCAGAGCCCAAGGAGGAGACATGAGCGACGCACCCGTCCTCGGTCCGGTGAACATGGTCGACGACCTTGATGCGGTCACAGATTTCGAGCGCAAGCACACCCCGCACATCGAGACGTCGCAGTCCGGAGACGGCATCAAGGTGACGATCGAGGTGGGACACTACGTCCCTCACCCCAACGAGCCCGACCACTTCATCGCCTGGATCGAGCTGTATGCGGGCGACGCATCGATAGCGCGCTTCGACCTGTCACCGGTGGCGACGAACCCCGAGGTCTCGATCGTGGTCAACGTCGATCCCGGCACGAAGCTGGTCGCGGTGGAGCACTGCAATCTTCACGGCCTGTGGGCCGCCGAGGTCACGGTCTAGCGGCCGAAGAACCCGGAGACGGACACCTCCGCGACGTGGTGAGCGTCCATGGCGTCGAGGAACTCCGCGAACGTGGCGTCCTCGGCGACCTCGGCGTTCTCCACATCAAGAGCGAACAGTATCGTCTCGTACTCATGGTCTCCTGAGCCCGGGGGTGGCTGCGGTCCCTGGTACCCAGCCTCACCGTTGGTCGACATGAGCTCCCATGCGCCTCCGGTGATTGAGCCAGACTCTCCCTCGGCAAGACCTGTTGCGGACACCGGTATGTCGACGACTGCCCAATGGACCCACTCGTCTGCTACCTCATGTCGGTCCACCATGACCAGCGCGAGCGACGCAGCCTCCTCGGGCACTCCTTGCCACTCGAGAGGTATCGATACGTTCTCGCCACCGTCCACCCCGGTGTTGCAGTACTTCGCGGGGATCTCTCCCCCATCTTCGAAGCCAGCCGACGAGAGAGTGAAGTCCTCGGTCGGCGTCTCCTCCTCGGTCGCTGGTGCCTCGGTCTCTTCCTGCTCCGCGGTTTCGACGTCGGAAGACTCCCCACTGCACCCGGGTACAAGAACGCCAGCAGCCGCAACGAGCAGAGCGATAAGAAGAACGCGCCTGATCACCATTGCGAACCCCCTCCTACCGCGAGCAGGAGTCCCGCCCGCCCCTACACCACCGGCTCGAGCTGGTCGAGCCAGAACGCCTCGTCGTCACGCTTGAACACCATGAAGCGATCCTCGTCGGCCGCATCCTTCGCTCGGTGGTACCGAGCGTAGATGCGCTCGTCGTCCACCCCGCAGATCTCGACCTTGCCGGTCTCATGAGACATGCAGAACCGCGCGCGTCGAGACAGCCCCGAGACAGAGTGTCGTGCCTGCAGAGAAGACCTGCCATCCCCGCACGATCGGCACCTCGTATGGTTCGTTGCCCGCTGTGGGACGACCCTGGAACACGTAGTACTGCGGACAGCCCACGCTCGCGGTCGTCTCGAACAGCTCCTGCATGACCTCTACCCGGTCGTTGACGCCGGCAACCACCGGGCACTGGTTCAAAGCCATCGCACCAAGGCGCACGACCCGGTCCACGGCCTCGATGGCGGGCTCGGTCAGCTCTCGCGGGTGGTCGAAATGGCACATGAGGTAGATCCGTCCCCCGGGTCCGCTCTCATCGTGGATCAGCTGCTGAAGATCCGGGTCGTCCAGGATCCGGAACGGATTGAACGCGGGGATCTTGCGTGCCGATGCGTATCTGTCGCACGTGCGGGATCTCGCGCAGCCGGGTGAGAATGATCCCGAGGCGCTCAGTGGACAGCAGCAGCGGGTCGCCTCCGGTGAGAAGTACGTCTGTGATCTCAGGGTGCTCCTCGACATAGTCGATCCCCGCGTCGAGATCGCGGGTGACCTCGTGATTGTCACGCATGAACAGCCGCTTGCGGAAGCAGTACCGACAGTAGCCACCGCACGCCTCGACGGCGAGCAGGAGGGCGGTGTCGCGATACTTGTGCTGCACACCAGGAATGACGGTGTTTGCGGCCTCGTTGGAGGCGTCCAGCTGGCCCCAGTCACACAGCTCCTCCTCATGAGGAACGATGAGCCGTCTGATGGGATCATCGGGATCGGACCAGTCGATCAGTCCCAGATAGTAGTCGTTCGAGCGGAACGCGTAGCGCTCCGACACCTTCGCAAGGGACTCACGCTCTTCGTCGGGGATCTGCTCGACGCGACGGACGTCCTGCACATACGAGACGCGGCCCGCGGCATCTCGGGGCCGAGAGCGGTGTACGTCAGAACATGTGCGATCGATCTTCATGGAATCCAATCCAATGCGTCAGTTCCGGGGCGAAGTCACCGCGACACAGCATGCCTGCGGGAGGCCCGTGCACACTCATAGTGTACCCAACAGACCCTGTGTCGTCTGTGATTTCGCCGCCCACAACTCTCTGAGCTGCGGCGACGCTAGAACAGAGCGTCCCCCTGCGTAGCGGATTGCGGGGAGGCAAGACCGAGATGCTCGTACGCCCGAGGCGTCGCCTGGCGGCCCTTGGGAGTCCTCGCGATGAGACCGAGCTGGAGCAGATAGGGCTCGTACACATCCTCGAGCGTGTCCGACTCCTCGCTCACCGCTGCCGCAAGCGTGTTCAGGCCCACGGGGCGGCCGCTGAACCGTGTCGTGAGAGCCTCGAGGATCGAGAGATCCATCCTGTCGAGACCTGCGTGATCGACCTCGAAGAAGGCCAGGGCCTCCGAGGCTATGTCCTCGTCGATGATGCCGTCGCGACGCACCTGCGCATAGTCGCGAACGCGCTTGAGTAGACGGTTGGCAAGACGCGGTGTTCCCCTCGAGCGGCGCGCGATCTCGGCAGCCCCCTCGGAATCGATCTGCACGTCGAGGATCCGCGCACTGCGCACGACGATGCTGGCCAGTTCGTCAGGCGTGTAGTAGTCCAGCCGGAACGACATGCCGAAGCGATCGCGGAGCGGACCGGTCGAGCAGACCCGTCCGCGTCGTCGCGCCGATGAGCGTGAAGCGAGGCAGATCGAGCCGCAGGGACCGCGCTGCTGGGCCCTTGCCGATGACGATATCGATGCGGTAGTCCTCCATCGCCGGATACAGGACCTCTTCAACGACACGATTCAGGCGATGGATCTCATCGATGAAGAGGACGTCGCGTTCCTCGAGGTTTGTCAGGATCGCCGCGAGATCGCCCGCGCGCTCGATCGCGGGCCCACTCGTCGTCTTCATCTTGACGCCAAGCTCGTTGGCCACGACTCCTGCAAGCGTCGTCTTGCCGAGTCCGGGCGGACCCGAGAGCAGCAGATGATCCACGGACTCGTCGCGGCCGTGTGCTGCCTCGATGAGGACCGACAGGTTCTCCTTGACCCTCGTCTGGCCGAGATACTCATCGAGGCACGAGGGTCGCAGCGAACGGTCGATCTCCAGATCGTCCTCGGTGTAGTCGGCAGAGACGAGGCGTTCCGCGTCCTCAGGAGTCGCGTCCCCGGGGTTCTCCCACACGGTGCTCATGAGCTGCCTCCGAGTCGTGCGAGGGCGTACTTGAGCAGGCCCTGAACGTCATCGGCTCTTCCATCGAAGCCCTTCAGTGCCGCCGAGACCTCCGCAGATGTGAATCCCATCGCCGCCAGTGCCTCGCGTGTCTCGCCGCGCGCACCGTCAGCGGCACTGCTCGCGGGACCGACGCCCTCCACAGCTGCGAGCCTGTCCTTGAGGTCGAGGATGATGCGCTGCGATGTCTTCTTCCCGATCCCGGGCACTGAGCTCACCAACGCGACGTCTTCCTCGGCGATCGCCCGGGAAAGCACGTCAGCCTCACATGAGGACAGCGCGGCGAGGGCGACCTTGGGACCTACGCCGGAGACGGTGATGAGCATCTCGAACAGGTCCTTCTCGGCGATGCTCTCGAAGCCGAAGAGCGCCATCTCGTCCTCGCGGACGTGCATGTGTGTGTGAACGGTCACCTCGTCACCCTCGGCGGGAAGCGACGCGATGGAGCCCGTGGACATCGCCACCCGGTATCCCACGCCTCCCACGTCGAGCACGCAATGGTTCTCGGCGACGTGAGCAAGGCGCCCTCTCAGGAACGCTATCATCGTGGTGTCTCCGCGAGACGGGCGGAGAAACGCAGAGCGTCATGGCACAGCGCTGCTGCCAGCGCGTCAGCCGCGTGGTCGGGACGGGGCTCCTCGTCCAAGCCGAGCATCACGCGGACCATGTACTGGATCTGGTTCTTCTCCGCCGAACCGGAACCGACGACGGCGCTCTTGATCTGCACGGGACTGTACTCTCCGAGTTCAAGACCGTGCTCGGCCATGGCGAGGATGGCGGCTCCCCGCGCCTGCCCTGTGGCGAAGGCGGACTTGGCATTGGAGCCGAAGTAGACGGACTCGACGGCGCACTCCGTAGGTCCGTAGCGGCGGATGACATCGCGAATCTCGTCGTGAATGGCGGCGAGACGGCGAGGGAGTGGCTCGTCAGCCCGAGTAGTGACGCATCCATACGCAACACAGCGGCGCGCCGCGCCGCTGATCTCAATGACTCCCCACCCGGTGTTGGCAAGCCCCGGGTCGATCCCGAGAACGATCGTAGACTCTGCCATCTGCGGTGTGACACACTCCCCGCCTATCGACAATCGAACATATGTTCAGGATAGCGAGAGGTGCCGACGCGGTAAAGGACTACACCTCTATGAGCGGCAGCCTCAGGCGAAAGCGGGACCCGATGCCGGGCGTACTCTCGACCGTGATATCCCCGCCAAGCCTTCGGGCCAGCTGGCGAGAGAGCGCAAGACCGATGTGGGCGCCTTGCTCGGGTGAGCCCGGATCCTCCGACTCTGCATGTCCGAACTCCTCGAACACGCGCTCCTTCAGCGCCGAGGGGATCCCGCGTCCGGTATCGGCGACATCGATGTCGATCCACTCGTCCTCGAAGAACGAGGTCACGGTGACCGTTCCCTCGTCCGTGTACGCCACAGCGTTGCTGACCAGGTTGTCCAGGATGCTCCGGACGTGTGCGACATCGCAGCGGATGCGACACTCCGGCCGATTGCTCTTGTACACGAGGTCGATCGACTTGCGCGTGGCGATCGGTCTCAGCGAGCGAGCCACGTCCTCGGCCACGAGGCACACGTCCACGTCCTCGTAGCGAATCTCGAGCTGATCCTCCTGAGCGGCGGCCAAGTGGAGGATGCGATCAAAGACCTGCAGGAGGCGGTTGCCCGAATCCTGAACGAGGGCCAACTGCGATCGCTGCTCCTCGTTGAGGGGGCCGGGCAGCTCCTGAAGCAGCACGTCAGACAGGCCGATGACCGTCTCGAGCGGAGAGCGCAGCTCTCGACCGACGTTGCGCAGGAACCGCTCACGGGCCGCCTGTGCCTCGATCAGTTGACGGTTCGCCTCACGCACCTCCCGCTCCGCCCCACGCAGTCGTGAGATGTCCGTGGCGAGCACGAGTGTCCCGTTCTGCCATCGATACCGACCTCCCATCGGTGCCACCCGCACCCAGTACGGTCGGTCACCGGCGACGACTTCGAACTCCAGCAACTCGCCGGAGCCACGGTCCCACGCCTCGAACTCCGCGTCGGGCAGACCCGCTCCTTCGAGCAGGGTCCCGATGGAGTCGGTCGATCTCACGTCGGGGAAGACCTGCCAGCGCCGCCTCGTTGAACGAGACGATCCGGCCGGCATGATCGGCGACGATCGCTGCGTCGGCCAGGTTGGTGAAGGTCGAGCTCGCCGAGACGGGCGTGAACTCCAGCAGTCCGGCCCTGAAGACGTAGTACACCATCGCCGCGTTGAGCAGAGGCATGAGCATGAGGCCCGGATCGAGCGAGGGCGCGACTCCGAGCGTGTCTCGATAGCTCCACACGGCGCTGCCCACCAACACGAGCGAGCCGAGGATGGCCACGACGTACGCGCAGACGTCGCAGCTGCGGCGCGCTGTTCCTGCGATGCGGTCGACACGAACACGATCAGCGCCACGAGCGGCCACGCGTATAGGACGGCGTCTGCGAACGGCTGCAGGGGACCGCCGCGTGCACGAGCTCCCCCGGAACGTAGTCCTGGTAGCCCAGCCCTGCACTGGAGCCGTCGCGTAGGCCAGCGCGATGAGGATCGCGAGCGCGTGCTGGGCCCACAGCATCCACCCGGTCGTCCACCGCCGATACCCGGCGTTCTCCATGGCGAACAGGAACCAGTAGAGCGCCACCCCGGCAGAGGCGAAAGAAGCGACGACGAACCAGAACACCGCCACGTACTCGAACGCGCGTGAGCCGACGACGAACCACGTGCGAAGGTTGAGCTACGACACCGTACGAGATCAGCCACAGCCCTGTGCAGAGATTCGCGCAGACCGATGAACACGCCTTCCCGCGTGCGTCGGGACGGGAGTACGAGCGTGACGAGCCACACACCAAGGAGATGAGCGCGCCGAGGAACGGCACGAGTGACACAGCAACGATCATCGGCACACCTCCCATCGGGTCGGCCAGGCAGAGCAGTCGATCGTCGGCGCGATGAACGAGCGATCTCAGGTTACCGTGCGAGCTCCAGGCACGAAAGCAACACCGCGTCGGCAGCACGCCATCGGACCCGCGCGGCACGACATGCGCACCTGGGGGCTACTCGTCGAGGGCGGCGGCCAGCTCCTCGGTGAACTCGAGGTTGTGGTAGACGTTCTGCACGTCGTCGAGCTCCTCGAGCGAGTCGACCAGGCGTATGACCTTCTTCGCGTCCTCAGCCGGCACGGCGGTCGGCGTGGTCGGCTCCATGACGAGCTCGGCGCCCTTGACCTCGACGCCCGCTTCCTCGATGGCGTCGCTTCACGCTCATGAGCTCTGTCGCCGAGGTCGTCGACGACCCACTCCTGCTTCGCCCGTCTCGATGTCCTCGCCGCCGGCATCCATCACGACCAGCAGAGCTCGTCCTCGTCGGGAGCGACTTGTCGCGCTCGATGACGATCTGGCCCTTGCGCTCGAACTGGAACGCCACAGCACCGGTCGATGCCAGGTTGCCCCCGGCGCGCGTGAAGATGCTGCGCACGTCTGCGGCCGTCCGGTTCCGATTGTCGGTGAGCGCCTCGACGTAGACCGCCACGCCGGCCGGACCGTAGCCTTCGTAGACCACCGTCTCGAACGCCTCGCCCTCGCCCGCGCCGAACGCCTTCTGGATGGCGGTCTCGATCTTGTCCTTGGGCAGCGAGTAGGACTTGGCCTTGTCGATGGCGGTCGCCAGCGAGGCGTTGTTCTCAGGGTTGGGGTCGCCGCCCTCCTTGGCAGCCACCGTGATGGCCCGCGAGAGCTTGGCGAACAGGGCCGAGCGCTTCTTGTCCTGCGCCGCCTTGCGGTGCTTGGTCGTCGCCCACTTCGAGTGTCCGGACACCGTGATCGCCCTCCTCGCGTGCTCAGAGGCAAGTGCCCGGTCGCCGATCGCTACGCGTCCGACGACCTGCTCGACGAAGTAGCGATGCACCGCCGGATCACCCGTCAGCTCCGGATGGAACGTCGTCGCCAGCGTCCGCCCTTGCCTGCGCCGCCACCATCGACCCCGTCGTGACCGAGCAGCACCTCGACGTCCTCGCCATGCGACTCGATCCATGGAGCCCGGATGAAGACACCCGGAAAGCTCTCATCGTCCACGCCCTCGATATACAGATCCGCCTCGAACGAGTCGACCTGACGACCGTAGGCGTTGCGGCGGACGGTGATGTCCATCAGGTCCGAGTGTGCGCTGGTCAGGAAGCGCGTCCTCGACACGTCTCGGCGATGAGGATGGCCCCGGCGCATGTGCCCCAGACTGCCATCCCCTGCTGCGTGACGCGCGACGATGGGATCGTAGAAGCCGTACGTCGTCCATGAGCTTGCCGATGGCGGTCGACTCGCCGCCCGGGATGATGAGGCCGTCGATGCCCTCGAGCTGATCGGGAAGCCGGATCGGCTCAGCCACCACCTCGGCGGCCTCGAGCATCATGATGTGCTCTCTGAACGCCCCCTGAAGGGCCAGAACGCCGACGCGCACCCTACCAGCCCCGCTCCTGCATCCGCTCGCTCTCGGGGATGTCGGAGATGTTGATGCCTACCATCGCCTCGCCGAGATCGCGCGAGACCCGCGCGATGATCTCCGCGTCCTCGAAGTGCGTCGTCGCCTCGACGATCGCCTTGGCGCGCTTGGACGGGTCACCGCTCTTGAAGATGCCGCTGCCGACGAAGACGCCGTCGCAGCCAAGCTGCATCATGAGCGCGGCATCCGCCGGAGTAGCGATGCCGCCTGCCGAGAAGTTCACGACGGGGAGCTTGCCGTTCTCGGCAACCCACTTCACGAGCTCGTAGGGAGCGCCGAGCTTCTTGGCGGCATCGAAGAGCTGCTCGTCGCGCAGACCGGATACCCACGCGATGTCGTCGGTCACCTGTGCGCATGTGGCGCACCGCCTCGACGACGTTGCCGGTGCCCGGCTCGCCCTTGGTGCGTACCATGGCAGCACCCTCGGCGATGCGCCGCAGCGCCTCGCCCAGGTTGCGGCAACCGCACACGAACGGGAACCGTGAAGTCCCACTTGTCCACGTGGTACTGCTCGTCGGCGGGGGTGAGGACCTCGGACTCGTCGATGTAGTCGACGCCGAGTGACTCGAGCACCTGCGCCTCGACGAAGTGCCCGATCCGGCACTTGGCCATCACGGGGATCGAGACGGCAGCCGACGATCTCCTCGACCTTGGTGGGGTCGGCCATGCGCGCCACACCGCCGGTCGCGCGGATGTCGGCGGGGACGCGCTCGAGCGACATGACCGCGACCGCGCCGGCATCCTCGGCGATCTTGGCCTGCTCGGCGGTGACGACATCCATGATGACGCCGCCCTTGAGCATCTCGGCCAGGCCGGTCTTGACCCTCAGGGTCCCTGTTTCCTTGGAGCTGTCAGCCACGATGTATCCGTCTCCCTCGGCATGATTCGTAGGACACGCACGTCAAGCCGCAGACTCGGGGCGAGCGCGTGTGACCACGTGATTGTAACGCTGGCGCTGCAGCGTGCATACCGTCAGCGCACGGGCGAGCCTACTCCATCGTTATCTTGACGTCGGTGGCAACCACCTGGAACCAGGTACGACCGGTGCTGAGCCGTACCGGTGCCCCGCTCTCGTCCACGAACCGAGGCGGATTGCTGGCATCGGCCACCCATGTGACATCGTAGCGCTAGCCGTCGCGAAAGACCGTGCCTCGGCCCTCGCCGACGAGACCGATGTCGTAGGTGACCGAGCCCACCGTGTCGCGGCTGGCCGCGGAGTACTTGGCCCACATCACGACGACGTTGTCGGCCGAGACCTGCTCGCCGGTCTCTGCGTCCGTGTGGACGCGACCGTTGGTCTCGCGCAGATAGGTCTCAGACTCAGGATCGTAGGTCCAAGTCGCACGGTTCTCGTCCGAGAACGGAATCTTGACCGCCGTGGCCGTCAGACTCGAGTCACCCGAGCCACGCGAGAACTGGAACGGCCGGGGCGCGCCCTCGATGGACATGCCGCGTGCTTCCGCCGCCGGGTACACCTCCTCCATCTCCGCGTACAGGTTGTGCGGTGATCGCCGCTCGTTGCTCCGGAAGTAGATCGAGGTGACGCCGGCGTCCTCGCTCAGATCATCGACGCCCGCGGCCCGGAGCTTGCCATGCACGGTCCCGCTCGCGCCGGAGAAGACGAGCAGAGCGTCGTACTGCGGGACGATCTTGGCCTCCGAGAGGCGGGCGCTGCGGATGTTGCCGACGACGCCCTCGAGGTCTGTGTGGAAGATGGCGTTGAACCGCGTGATGCCGCCCTCGGTGACGCTCTCGTAGACCACGTCGGCGCTATTGAGTCCAGACTGCGGACGGGATGCGCTCGTGTTCTCGATCTTGACCGCGACCGGCCGACGGCCGATGGGATCGCCGTCCTCGGAGGCGAGCACCCGTCAGCGGCCAGATGGCCGGCGGAGCCGGCTTGGGGACCACACGTTCCGAATCCGTGGTGGGCCAGGCCGAGGTCACCCCGACCGGTCCCTCGTCACGATAGAGGAACCACCATGCGGCCGCAGCGGCCAGCAGCGCGACGATCAACACGAGGCCGATGGCCACGAGAACCCTATGCTTCTTGAAGAACTCCTTCACGCACCCTCCTCAGGTCACGCCGAAAGTCTATGGGTCGACCCCATGCGGGTCAATCCGCATCGTTGCAGGCACCATGCCACAGCTATACAGTGATTGGTGTTGCCCCGACGGAGGTCGTATGCCCTGCTACCTGCTCCACATGGTCGAACAACCCGATCCCGACCCGTATGCCGACAAGGAGCTCAAAGACCTCGTCGGCTCGTTCCCGCGCTTCTTCTGCACGCAAGTGCGATCCCCCACGTGCACTCTCGCCGGCCGAGACGGTCAAGTGCCTGGACCGGCAAGATCCCTGCTGGAAGCCGGCCGAGGAGATCTGCTCCGACTGAGCGCCGGTGGACCCAGGCCTCACGACGGTCGCTGCGATCTGAGGGCGCGGGCCAGAAGCCAGACTCCCGCCACGATCAGCGGCAGACTCAGGAGCATCCCCATCGTCAGCCAGTCACCCGCGATGAACCCGAGCTGCGCGTCGGGCTCACGGAAGAACTCCACCGTGAGACGGAACACGCCGTACAACGTGAGGAACAGCCCGAACATGAAGCCGTCCGGGCGCTTGGTGCGCGCCAGCAGCACCATCACGACCAAGATCACGACGCCCTCGAGCGCCGCCTCGTAGAGCTGCGACGGGTGCCGGGGCGGGTAGCCCTCGACCACCATCGCCCACGGCACGTCCGCAGCACGACCCCACAACTCGCCGTTGATGAAGTTCGCAAGACGGCCGAACAGGATACCCGCCGGCAGCCCGACGACGACCATGTCGGCCAGACGCAAGAAGGGCACCTTCACCCGGCGAGCGAAGAAGACGCCCGCGACGATCAGGCCGATCGCCCCGCCATGAAACGACATCCCTCCGTCCCATACGGCGAGGATCGTGAGCGGGCTCTCGCAGGTAGGCAGCGAGCCCATAGAAGAGCACGTAGCCGAGGCGACCGCCGACGAGGATGGCGATGATCGCCCACAGGGAGCCGAGGACGATGTCGTCCTGCGTGAGCCCGACCTCCCAGATCCGGTTCAGCCACAGCGCGACGAACCCGGCAGCGACGAGACCGACGACGTAGGCGACTCCGTACCAATGGACCTGGACGGGCCCGAGGGAGAGCAGGACGGGGTCGATCTGTGGATAGGCGATGTATGCAAGCACGTGGGCGCTCACATGTCCTCCAGCCGCTCGATGCGAGCGACGGTGGGCGGATGGGTATTGAACAGCGCGTTCATGCCCGTGCCTTCGCGGATATCCTTGAGCGGATTGTAGATGTAGAGCGACTCGGTGGCCTTGTTCGCCGCCCGCAGCTGGTTGCGATCGGCCGATATCTTGCGGAGCGCATCGGCAAGACCCTGCGGGTACCGTGTGAGAAGAGCCGCGTTCGCATCAGCCAGATACTCCCGATTGCGAGAGATCGCC
Organism: uncultured Actinomycetes bacterium; assembly: GCA_963850695.1. Classification (GTDB taxonomy): domain Bacteria; phylum Actinomycetota; class Coriobacteriia; order Anaerosomatales; family CAWKMJ01; genus CAWKMJ01. Next base: position 327,722 of record CAWKMJ010000002.1, on the reverse strand, counting down.
ATCTGGATGATCGTGGCGAAGAACGGCGCGAGGACCATGAGCCCGATACCAGACGATCATGACGATGCCGCCACCGTGCACGCTTGCGCCCCCCACCCCAGAAGAACGATCGGAGCATCCAGTCGGCCAGCAGAACGATGGTGCCGGCCATCACGGCGGCCAGCGTCTGCACGAGCGTGTCGTAGTTCTTGACGTGCGCCAGCTCGTGGGCGACAACCCCCTCCAGCTCGAGACGATCGAGCTTCTCCATGAGCCCCGTCGTCACGGCGATCGCCGCGTTGTCGGGGTTGCGCCCGGTGGCGAACGCGTTGGGAGCGGGGTCATCGATCACGTATGCCTTGGGCACAGGCAGGCCTGCGGCGATGGAGAGCCCCTCGATGACATTGACGAGATACGGCTCGGTGGCCTTGTCGACAGGCCGCGCGCGGCTCATCGACAGCACGATCCGGTCCGAGTACCAGTACGACGTACCGGTCATGGCGACGACGAGGACGAAGGCCCCGATGGGACCGATGATGCCAAGATCGAACATGTAGGAGAAGACCGATCCGACAGCGACCACGAGCACGACGAAGAACGCTATGAGGAACACGCTCTTGATCTTGTTGGATGATATCTGCTCGTACATGCCTGACGCCTCTCACACACGTCGCCGCGCCCCAAGAGGGACACGGCGACGGTCGTGTCATCTGCTGTCTGGACCCTAGAACGAGACCGCAGGAGCCTCTCGCATCTCGGCGTACCTCGATCTCGAAGTACTCTCGCGGCAGTGAAGCCGAACATCGGCGAGATCACGTTCGCCGGGAACGACTGGATACCTGTGTTGTAGCTCATGACCGAGTCGTTGTAGAACTGGCGCGAGTAGGCGATCTTGGACTCTGTTCCGGACAGCTCCTCCTGGAGCATCATGAAGTTCTCGTTCGCCTTGAGTTCCGGATACGCCTCGGCTACCGCGAACAGTGACTTCAGTGCGCCCGTGAGCATGTTCTCGGCCTGACCCTGCTCGGCCACGGTGCCTGCATCCATCGCCATGTTGCGCGCCTGGGTGACCTTCTCGAACGTCTCACTCTCGTGTGTCGCATAGCCCTTGACCGTCTCCACGAGGTTCGGGATCAGGTCGTAGCGGCGCCGCAGCTGAACGTCGATCTGAGACCATGCGTTGTCGACGCGATTGCGCAGCACGATGAGCCGGTTGTACAGCGCGATCAGCGCGACGATGAGAATGATGATCAGCAGGAAGATGCCACCGCAGCATGCGAACGCGAATATCTCCATCGGCTGAGCCTCCTCGTCCCTCGAGACCACACCGCCTGTGGGCGGTGGCGCGCACCCTCTTGCGCGTGTATCGATGGTACCAGAGGCGCGGGTCCACGGGGGGTGCCGAGCACCGAAAGCGCACAAGGCTCGCTAGAGCGACAGCCTGCTGTTGCGCTCGGCTACTCCTCGTCGCAGCCGAGCTCGGCCAGCGCGTCCTCCACGGACTGGACGCCGGCAAGCTGGCGGCGGAAGTACTCGCAGTACGCGTCGATGCGATCGTCGTCCGTGCCCTCGAGCTCGGCGACGATCTCGTCGGTGTCCAGAGAGTCTGAGGAGAGCGCCACGATCCCTGCAAGCGGGGCCATCTGCCCGCCACCATCCTCGGCCATGGCCTCGATCGCTGCCAGGAGGAAGCTCGGGATGCGAACGAACACCGAGACCTCGGTCCCGCACTCGGGGCACCGGAAGATGACCTCGGCCTGTTCGGGCTCTCGGAGCACGACCGTCTCAACGTCCTCGAGAGAGACCTCGATAGGACCGTCGACGGGACACGTGATCATGAACTCCATAGCCCTCGCCTCCTTGGGCGGTCGTCGCCCCTGTCACTATTGTAATCGACGCGGGCGGCTTGTCGCACTGTGCGCACCATCACTCCCGCAAGAAACACGCCAGCTTGACCCTGTCTCGCATTGCGTTCGCTATGTGGTGCAGTGATACGATGCCGGCCATGCCGGATACGCCCACACCTGCCGAGACGACCGCCTCTCGCTCCGCCCGATTCTGGCGCGGAGTGGGTCTTGGTACGCCGATATTCCTCGGGCTACATGCCGGTGGGAATGGCGTTCGGCGTGCTCGCCACGACGCTCGGCTTCTCCGTCTTTCAGGCCGTGACGTGCTCCGCAACTGCCTTCGCGGGAGCGGGCCAGTTCATCACCTTGTCCCTGATGAGGGCCGGTGAAGCTGCCATCGCCGTCGTGGCGGCGACCACCGTCGTCAATCTGCGACACGTGCTCTTCGCGGCCACCATCTCGCCGTACCTGCGCGGAATGCCCGCTCGCAAACAGGCGTTCCTCGCGTTCACTCTCACCGACGAGACGTTCGCGCTCAACATCAGCGATCTCAGGCAGGGACTCGCCACAGGCGCATCCATGGCAGGTGTGGGGGCGATCGCGTGGACGGGATGGGTCCTCGGCACGCTCACTCGGCTCGGTAGCCGCTGGCTGGATCGGCGACCCGACCGCCTGGGGTCTCGACTACGCGATGCCGGCGATGTTCACCGCTCTCTTCATCGCACTCGCCGAGAACAGGCGGCAGGTCGTTGTCGGCGTGGGCGCCGCAGCGATCATGCTCGCACTTCCCGCTGCTCAGCGACGTGGGAGCTGGACATACCGCGCGTGTGGCACATCATGATCGCGGCCATCGTGGCGGCCACTGCAGGGGCGGTGGTCTTCGATGAGTGACACCTTCATCTGGACGGTGATCATCGGCATGGCGATCGCCAACTTCGCGGTGCGCTTCATCCCGATGGTAGCCGTCTCCCGCATGGAGCTTCCCCGACCGGTCATGCGCTGGCTCTCCTACATCCCTGTTGCCGTGATGGGCGCGATCGTGGCCGGCGAGGTCCTCACTCCACAGCGGACAGTACATGGCGCCCTGGGAGAACCCCTATCTGCTCGCGTCGATCCCGACTGCGCTCGTCTACTGGAAGACGCGGAGCTTCCTCGGAGCGGTCGTGGTGGGCATGCTCGTCTTCATCGCACTGCGCTGGATCATGGGTGCCGTCTAGGGCTCCTGGCCTGTGGGCCGCCGCGTGCGCTAGACTGACGCCCGAGACGCGACAGCTCGTCCGAGACACCCGTGCTCCCGGTCTGCCGAGAGGACCACCACCGTGGCCCGCGTTCGCCCCTTCCGCGCATACACGTACGCGCGCACGCAGAGTGACATCACCGATCTCACGGCGCCCCCCTACGACGTCGTATCTCGATCGAGCAGCGCGACGGCTCCTTGCTTGCGGGAAACCCCCACAACGTCGTCGCTCTCGAGCTTCCTGAGGGTCCACTCGACCCCGAGACCCCAGGCAACCGCTACGAGACCGGCGCGCGGCGGTGGAACGAGTGGCGTGCCGACGGGATCCTCGTGCGCGACGAGAGCCCGATGGTCTACGTCCTCGAGCAGCGCTACGAGCCTCGGGCAGCGCGATGTCCGACGCCGGCCTTCATCGCCGAGGTCGGGCTTGAGCCCTTCGAGGCGGGTGTCGTGCTCCCGCACGAGCGCACGCTGCCCAAGGCGCTCGGCGACCGCTTCAACCTGACGCGAGCGTGCGCTGCGAACTTCAGCCAGGTGCTTCGGGTCTCTATCCGGACGAGCGACGGGGATACCGACGCGCTGTTCGCCGAGGCGATGGCAGGCGAGCCCGCGCTGATCGCTACCGACGACGATGGCGTCACGAGCACGGTCTGGGCTGTCACCGATCCCGGCGTTCCACGAGCGCCTCAGCGACAGCGCTCGCCGAGAGCGCCGATCTTCATCGCTGATGGACACCACCGCTACACGACGGCTCTCGCCTACCGGGACGAGCGGCGCCGAGGCGAACGGCGGGGATGCCGGCGATGCCGAGTTCGTGATGATGGCGCTCGTGAACATGGACGATCCCGATCTCGTGGTACTCCCACCCACCGCGTGGCCTGCGCCCCCGGCGAGTTCGACCGGGACGCCTTCTACGCCGCGCTGTCCGAGTACTTCGAGATCGAGGACCTCCTGGAGAGGGCACCCGGATGGAGCGCTCGATGGCTTCGACACGCCCGCTTCCTCGTCAAGACGCCCGGCGACGCAGCGCCACGACGGATCGTCGCTGCGGGCCGACGTCGACCTCGACGCTGCGATCCCGCTCGACCACTCCTCGGCGTGGAAGGACCTCGATGTCGCGGTGCTACAGGAGCTCATCCTCGATCCGCTGCTCGACATCCACCCCGATCGCCCCGAGACGCTCGAGCGGCTCTCCTTCGTGAAGGACGCGCACGACGCGCTCAAGCGCGCCGAGACGCGCGATGTGTCGTCGTTCATCATGAGGCCGACGCGGCATGGAGCAGATGCGGGCCGTCGCACTCGAGGGCGAGATCATGCCGCAGAAGTCGACGTACTTCTACCCCAAACTGCTCTCCGGCCTCGTCACGCGAGGGATGGACTAGGCCCGGGCTCCGACGACCTCCGACGCCGACGATCCTGTACGCTCGTGAGCCGCGGACACACGTCGCCGAGCCGCACTCCGGACACTTCGGGCGCCCGTGGCCTGCACGTCTCTCGCCCGATGAGCCATGCGGCAAGGTCGAGCGTCCCGGGCGCCTCGGGGCACGCGAGCAAGGCCGCTCTCTCGATCGCCTCGCGAGTGTCCTCATGCGGCAAGGCCGCTTCGCAGGAAGACGCGTCGCACCTGAACGTCGTAGGCGACCTGGCCGCACTCCTCGCCCTGCGAGGTCCACGCCGAAGTGCTCCGCAGGATCTCTACGGCCATCACCGACTTCTTGCCCCGATCCCCGGAAAGCGCGCGAGGCGCTCGGTCACGTCCAGCGTGTGGGCGCCCCGGGCCAGATCCTCTCGGCACTCCCGCCATACTCCGTCTCGACGATGCAGCCCGCCGACACGACCCATCCAGGAAGGGTGTTCTTGAAACGGTGCAGCATCGGAGCGGCCTGCACCGCACGGCGAACACCGTCGGGCTCGGAGCACATGCGGCCAGGATCGAGATGCCCGAGGCGGCGACGCAGCTCGCACGGTGCGGACCAGGCCCGCTCGGCGGGGATTCCCTGCGTGAAGAGCACGCCGAGGAGGAATGCGAAGGGATCGTCGCGCAGCAAGCTGGTCGGCCGCGGGGTCCTCGGTGAAGGAGCCGCCTACCTGAGCGGCCCCTGCTCGCGGCAAGCTCGCGCCCGTACTCGACAGAGCCCGTGCGACCGACGCGCGTGAGGACCGAGGGCTCGGACGATCATGCGCGAGGCGCTAGTACTTGAGGGAGTCGCGCTTGACCTTGTGGATGAGGACCTCGCGCTCCTCGGGCGTGTAGGCCTCGCCGAACTCGGCGAGTGCCTGGACGCGAGCGCCGAGCATCAGCCCGTTCGCGATTCGATGCGCAGCATACAGGAAGCAGGTGATGCTCAGGGCGACGAAGATGTCGCGCATGAGCATGTAGAGATCGTCCCAATCGTCATAGCTCGGTGCGTACCGCATGCGAATCCTCCTCGGATACTGCCACGTCCCGGCGGAAGTCCGGGACGTGTCGCGTCTTCACAGACGAATGATGCCCGATGGAATCCGGTCCCAAGCGCGGGTCACCACTCCACTCGCGGGCCATTTCGCAGGAAGAACGCGCAGTAGTGCACTCCTGCTTGATGGCCGCATTTCGATCCACCGTCGCGTCAAGCACGAGCTCTGGATCCGTGGTCAGCTCGTGCGTCGGCCTGTCGCACTTGGCGAACGCGCACTTCGACGGGCACTGATCGAAGAAGCGGATGTGGTGCGGGCACTCGGCCTGCATCTCCTCATCACACCCACGTGTCTCCCAGCACTTTGCCATGTCATCTCCGCTCTCGAGGTCCTGTTCGAGCACTATACTACTCCGACCGGTCTTTGCCACGCTACACCGCCCACGCTCGTCGGCAGGAGCGCGGCCTCCGCTGTCGTAGGTGACTGATGGACTAGCAACAAGCGCACCGGCGACGCTCGACGGGGGCATCGCGTGACATCGATCGACTACGACACGCTCGTCGATCGGGGCCGGACCGGCCGGCATCATGGCAGCGCGCGACGCGGCATGCCGAGAGGATCCGTCCTCCTCGTCGACACCTCCCCTATGCCGCGCGACAAGAGCTGCGGGGGGATGCTCAACGAGTACGCCCAGGAGTTCCTGAAGGACGAGGGCTGCCCCGACGATCTCGTTCTCGATCCCGAGTACGTGAACTTCAGATACTGGGACTGGGACCGCGACATCCGCAAGCCCACCCAGTTGCGGTTCAAGAACATCGACCGGCGCGGGTTCGACGCGTGGCTCGCCGAGTCTCCTCCCAACAACTGTCGAGGTGGCGCAGCGCACCTCCCTCGTCGACTGGCGCAGGACGACGCGATCGTCATCTGCCACGCTGCGCAACGGCGGGGCTCCGTACGAGGTGACCGTGCAACAACCTGATCGGCGCCGATGGGGCGCGCTCGGCCGTGCGCAGGACGCTCGGCATCGGATCGGTCGCCACCTACGTGACCGTCCAGGACTTCGTGGAGCTCGAAGGCGAGCTCGAGCCGTACTTCGACTGCATCTACATGCGCGACATCGGGGACAGCTTCGCGTACTCCTACGTCGTCCCCAAGGGCGATCAGGCGATCGTGGGATCGGTCTTCTACCCACACACACGCAAGCCTCACGAGCGACACGCACAGGCGATTGAGGCGCTGCGGCTCCGCCTGCCCCAGCTCGGGCCGAAGATCAAGACGCGAAGGGGGCGTGGCGCTCCACGTCGCGCCGCCGGAGATGTGGTCCGCAGGACAGGGCAGACGTCGTGCTCGCAGGCGAGGCCGGCGGCTTCATGTCGCCCACGTCGGGAGAAGGGATCTCGTACGCGATGAACTCGGGGCGCACTCGCCGGGCAGGCGATCGCCGGGAGCGACCCCGAGCAGCGTGCTGGCCACGCTATCGCGATCGCTACCGCAGCACATCGCCGCCAACATCCATCGCAAGCTGAAGTGGCTGCCGTTCATGGAGTCCAGAACCGGCAAGTACCTCGCCGGCTTCGTGCCCACGCCCCTGGTCAGCAGCGTGACCAAGGGCCTGTAGGTACCTGCCGGCCATGGGCAAGAAGTCCAAGGACAGGAAGTCCAAGGCTGGCTCGGAGAACGTCTGTGGGGCGTGCGCCAACTACCGCGCTTCTGGGAAGAAACGGGGTCGCTGCGCGCGCAAGGACAAGAAACGCGCAGCGGGCGACAAGGCTTGCGGACACTTTGACAAGGCCTAGACCTGCGCCGCCGACGAAGACGGCCGGACCGTATCGCTACTCCCAGTTCAGGAACGCCTTGCTCGGCGTCACGTCCGTCTGCCCCTGATACTTGCTCCCGAGCCCGGGCGTGCCGTAGGGACGCTCGACCGGCGTGGACATCTGGAAGAACGAGATCTGGCCGATCGCCATGCCCGGCATGAGGACGATCGGCAGGTTCGCCACGTTGGAGAGCTCGAGCGTCAGCCGTCCGTCCCAGCCGGGATCGACGTATCCGGCGGTCGAGTGAATCAGCAGGCCCAGGCGTCCCAGCGACGACTTGCCCTCGAGACGGGCCACAAGGTCATCGGGCAGCACGACGCGCTCGATCGTCGTGCCGAGCACGAACTCGTCCGGGTGCAAGACGAACGGCTCCTCGGCAGAGGCGCTCGACCAGCTCCATGAGCCCGCTCTGCTCGCGGCTCGGGATCGATGTACGGGATACCGGGAGTTGCGGAAGACCTGGAACGTCGCGCCCGAGATGCAGATCGACGCTCGAGGGCTGGATGTCGTCGGGATCGCACGGCTCGATGCGAATGCGGCCCGCAATCATCTGCTCCTTGATCGTCCTGTCCGAGAGAACCAATGCGTCAGCCCCCGGCGCCTAGGCGCACTTGCTGTAGCCGCATGCGCGGCACACCATGCAGCCGCACTCGTGCTCCACCGCGCCGCCGCACTCGGGACACGCGCCGGACAGGTAGTCCAGTCCGTCGTCTGTCTTGGTGACACCGCCGTAGGGGCCACGCCGTTCTCCATGAACGAGGCCGCGTGCTCCATCACGATGCCGACAGCATCGGCGCACGACAGGACCTTGCCGCCCTCGGCCCAGCTCGGGCTCGGGCAGCGGATGCCGCGCAGGTGCCGCGTGATCGCCTCGGGATCGACTCCGGCTCGCAGTGAGACCGAGATCAGCCTCGAGAGCGCCTCTGACTGGCTCGCCGCGCAACCGCCCGACTTGCCCATCTGCGTGAAGACCTCGCACATGCCCTTCTCGTCCCAGTTGACGGTGACGTAGAGGTTGCCGCAGCCGGTCTGGATCTTCTCGGTCCGGCCCGCCGTGACCATCGGGCGAGGGCGAGGCTCGATCTCGCCGAAGGGAGCTTCCGGAGTCACCGTCTGCTCACGCCTTGACCGGTCTTGCCGGTGGAGAGGACCTGGCCCTCCTTGGAGCCGTCGCGATAGATCGTCACGCCCTTGACGCCCAGCTCGTGGGCCAGATCGTAGACGCGGCGAACGTCCTCTGCCGTGGCCTCGTTGGCGAAGTTCACCGTCTTGGAGACCGCGTTGTCCGTGAACTTCTGGTAGGCGGCCTGCATCGGACATGCCATTCCGGCTCGATGTCGTGCGCCGTCACGAACACGCTCTGGATATCTCTCGGGCACATCGTCGACGCCGTGCACCGACCCGTGCTCGGCGATCAGGGCCATGAGCTCCTGGCTGTAGAAGCCGCGCTTGACCGCGATCTCCTCGAACGCGGGGTTGACCTCGATGAGCCGGTCGTTGTCCATGACCGTGCGGACGTACGAGACCGCGAAGAGCGGCTCGACGCCCGACGAGCAGTTGGCGATGATCGAGAGGGTGCCCGTCGGGCGCGATCGTGGTCACCGTGGCGTTGCGCGTGGGACCGCCATCAGGCGAGTCGAAGATCGATCCCTCGAAGTTCGGGAACACGCCGCGCTCCTCGGCAAGCTTGTTCGATGCAGCGCGCGCCTCGGCATGGATGAAGCCCATGACCTTCTCGCCGAGACCGACCGCCTCTTCGGAGTCGTAGGCGATGCCGAGCTTGATGAGCATGTCCGCCCAGCCCATGACGCCCAGACCGATCTTGCGGTTGCCGCGTGCCAGCTCGCCGATCTTGTCGAGCGGGTAGTTGTTGACCTCGATGACGTTGTCGAGGAAGTGGATCGCCTCGGTGCACGACATCGCCGAGACGATCCCAGTCCACATCCGACTTGCCGTCGCGAATCGTGACGAAGCGCGACAGGTTGACCGAACCCAGATTGCAGGCCTCGTACGGCAGCAGCGGCTGCTCGCCGCATGGGATTGGTCGACTCGATCTCACCCAGAGCGGGGGTCGGATTGTCGCGGTTCATCCGATCGATGAAGATGATGCCCGGATCCCCTGTCGCCCAGGCCATCTGCGACGATGAGGTCGTAGACCTCGCGAGCATCGAGCTCGCCGTCGATCTCGCCCGTACGGGGATTGCGCAGGTCATAGGCGGTGCCAGCCTCGACGGCCTCCATGAACTTCTCGGTGAGGGCGACCGAGATGTTGAAGTTGGCGAAGTCCCCGTCCTCTTTGCATTTGATGAACTCGAGGATGTCCGGATGGTCGATTCGGAGCACACCCATGTTCGCGCCACGGCGCGTGCCGCCCTGCTTGACCGCCTCAGTCGCCTGGTTGAACACGCGCATGAACGACACCGGGCCGCTCGAGACGCCCTGCGTCGAGCGAACCTGAGTCGCCGCCCGGGCGCAGCCGCGAGAAGGAGAAGCCGGTGCCGCCGCCCGACTTGTGGATCAGGGCCGTGTCTCGCACCGCACCGAAGATCGACTCCATCGAGTCGTCGACCGGCAGCACGAAGCAGGCAGAGAGCTGCTGCAGCTCGCGGCCCGCGTTCATCAGCGTCGGCGAGTTGGGCAGGAACTCCAGCGAGGTCATGAGCTCGTAGAAGTCCTGCGCGACCTCGCGCTACCCGGCTCTCGTCGCCGCCGAACGCGAGCTCGGCCGCCGCGATGTTCTCCGCCACCCGGACGAACATGTCAGACGGCTCCTCGACAGCGTTGCCGTCCTCGTCCTTGCAGCAGGTATCGCTTCTGCAGCACCTTGAGCGAGTTCGGCGATAGCAGATCGTCGATGGCTCGCGAGTAGTCCGTCTTGGGTGTGGCGTCAGCCATGGTTGTGGCGCCCCTCTCCTCACACTGTGCGTACCCCGAACGGGTCGGATGACCCGGATGAGCTCCTCCACTACATATAGCGCTCCACAATAGTAGCCACCCTATATGTAGTGCGTCAACGACTGCCGGACGAACGGTCAGTGCCCAGGCTCCGGACGGTCATCGGCCCGCACGGTGACCGGTCCAGAAGACACGATACCCGGTGGCAATGACATCAGGACGCACGAAGGCCGCGCCGACATCAGCCGGCACGGCCTTCGAATGTATGACGTCTCGGAGCTGTCTAGACCGGCTCTACGCGGGTGACCTCAGGGACGTTCTCCTTGAGGACACGCTCGACGCCGTTGGCCAGTGTCAGCTGCGACATCGGACAACCAGCGCACGCGCCCACCAGCCGCACCTTGACGACGCCGTCATCGCCGACCTCGACGAGCTCGACATCGCCGCCGTCCGCCTGGAGTGCGGGACGGATCTTGTCCAGCGCCTCCTGTACACGCTCCTCCATGGAAGACTCCCTCCAATCAACGCCGCGCTCTGAGCGACGTGCGTTCCTTGTCCGAAGATACTACCACTATCCTGACCGATTCAGTCAACATATACCCAAGCACGCCATGTGCCACCGCGGCACGTGGCCGGGTATGCGAAAGAGCCGTCGGATGTGTTCAGCAGCGACCTACTCTCCCACCCCATTACGGGGCAGTACCATCGGCGCTGGAGGGCTTAACTTCCGAGTTCGGAATGGGATCGGGTGTACCCCCTCCGCCATAACCACTGAACACATCCGACGGCTCTCGTCGGCATGCTTCATATGCAGCTCTCAAGAGGTGCCCTGGTGCGTCGGCACCCTGAGTGCTGCATAGCGCTCGAAATCAGATTCGAATAGAAGATCAAGACCTCGGCCAATTAGTACCGCTCGGCTGAACACATCGCTGTGCTTACACCTGCGGCCTATCAACCTCGTAGTCTACGAGGGGCCTTACCTGGTTAGCCCAGTGAGAGACCTCATCTCGAGATGGGCTTCCCGCTTAGATGCTTTCAGCGGTTATCCCGTCCGAACGTAGCTAACCAGCGGTGCCACTGGCGTGACAACTGGTACACCAGAGGTTCGTCCATCCCGGTCCTCTCGTACTAGGGACAGCTTCTCTCAAGTCTCTTACGCCCACGGTGGATAGGGACCGAACTGTCTCACGACGTTCTAAACCCAGCTCGCGTACCGCTTTAAATGGCGAACAGCCATACCCTTGGGACCTACTTCAGCCCCAGGATGCGATGAGCCGACATCGAGGTGCCAAACCCTTCCGTCGATGTGGACTCTTGGGAAGGATCAGCCTGTTATCCCCGGAGTACCTTTTATCCGTTGAGCGACGGCCCTTCCACTCGGGACCGCCGGATCACTAGAACCGACTTTCGTATCTGCTCGACTTGTAGGTCTCGCAGTCAAGCCCGCTTATGCTCTTGCACTCTACGATCGATTGCCAACCGATCTGAGCGGACCTTACGTGCGCCTCCGTTACATTTTAGGAGGCGACCGCCCCAGTCAAACTACCCACCTGGCACGGTCCCCTGCCCGGATCACGGCGCAGGGTTAGATCATCAATCTGACGAGGGTGGTATTCCAAGGGTGGCTCCACCCAGGCTGGCGCCCAAGCTTCATAGCCTCCCACCTATCCTCTACACGACAAACCAATGATCAATGCCAAGCTGTAGTAAAGGTTCACGGGGTCTTTCCGTCCTACCGCGGGTAATTCGCATCTTCACGAATAATGCAATTTCACCGAGTCTATGGTTGAGACAGCGCCCAAATCGTTACGCCATTCGTGCAGGTCGGAACTTACCCGACAAGGAATTTCGCTACCTTAGGACCGTTATAGTTACGGCCGCCGTTTACTGGGGCTTAGATTCAAAGCTTCGCCCGAAGGCTAACCCATCCTCGTAACCTTCCAGCACCGGGCAGGCGTCAGACCCTATACGTCGTCTTGCGACTTAGCAGAGTCCTGTGTTTTTAGTAAACAGTCGTTTGGGCCGTTTCACTGCGACCTCAGTCAGCTCACATCGCGAAGGTGATCACCGGCCGAGGCGCTCCTTCTCCCGAAGTTACGGAGCCATTATGCCGAGTTCCTTAACCATAGTTCTCTCGATCGCCTTGGTATTCTCTACCTGCCTACCTGTGTCGGTTTGGGGTACGGGCACCAGAAGAACTCCCTAGAGGTTTTTCTTGAAAGCATGGGATCACCGGCTTCGTCTCATTCGACTCGTCATCAGCTCTCAGGCATATGTGAGGCGGATTTGCCTACCTCACGCCCTACGACCTTGAACCGGGACAACCAACGCCCGGACCGGCTACCCTTCTCCGTCACCCCATCGGTGATAACGCGCTACTGGTGGTACAGGAATGTCTACCTGTTGTGCATCGACTACGCCTTGCGGCCTCGCCTTAGCTCCCGACTGACCCTGGGACGATTAGCGTTGCCCAGGAACCCTTAGGCTTACGGCGGAAACGTTTCTCGCGTTTCTCTCGTTACTCATGCCAGCATTCGCTCTTCTATCCAGTCC
>CAWKMJ010000002.1:0-310000 GCA_963850695.1 uncultured Actinomycetes bacterium | reverse complement strand
CCGTTCTGGCACCTCGCGGCACTGGTTGGCTTGCAAGTTGCACGTCATACTAGCATGAAGAAACGATTGCCCCGCCGCCTGCCGGGACCGCTCGAGACACGGGTCCCTGGGTGCGGGGCATGCTGGCGTACAGAGTGCGTGACGGGAGTCCATGGGCACGAGCAGGAACAGAGGCGGACGGAGGTCCGGCGGAGGCGACAAGCCGAAGCCGAGACCGCGCAAGCGATCGCGCAGTCGGGGGCGCCTCGTCATCGCAGGGATCGTCGTCGGCTGGCCGCTCGTCGAAGCGCGGTTCGGCGAAGTCCGGTCGCGGCTCATCCCAGCGAGGAACACGTCGCGCTCCGGCCACCAAGCGCTCCGCGACATCGCGCGCGAGGCCGTCAGCATCGGGCGGCAACCAGCTCCGGCAGCGCACGTCCGCACGCAGCGTGCGCCGGCATCCAAGCGGCGGCACGGCCAAGGGCCGCACAGCCGGCCCGAAAGCCACAGTCCCGCAAGCGAACGCTCGCCAAGTACGCCGGCATCGGTCTCGGCGTCCTGCTCGTGGCGCTTGCTCATCGTCGGCACCCTCGGCTACATCGCCATCGCGCGAGAGCTGCCCGAGCCGGGGACCCCGCCCGCAGGACGCGACCAGACCTCGGTCATCTACGACCGCAACGGCGAAGTGCTCGACAGAGCTGTTTGCCGAGCAGAACCGCACCGACCGTCCCATCGCCGAGATCCCCATCGCACTCCGACAGGGCGTCATCGCCACCGAGGACAAGCGCTTCTACGACCACAAGGGCGTCGACTACTGGGGCATCGGCCGCGCACTGTGGGTCGACATCACCCAGGGCAAGCGCCACGGCGGCTCGACCATCACCCAGCAGTACGTCGAAGAACGCGTTCGTGACGCCCGAGTTCACTCTCAAGCGCAAGGCCAAGGAAGCGATGCTCGCCTACCGCGTCGAGAAGGAGCTCTCAAAGGACGAGATCCTCGAGCTCTACCTGAACACCATCTACTTCGGACACGGCGCCTACGGCGTCGAGTCCGCTTCCAAGGCCTACTTCGGCAAGCCTGTCACCGACCTCACGCTCGCCGAGTCCGCCATGATCGCCGGCGTACTCCGCTCGCCCGGCAACTACTCCCCCTACCTCGATCCGGAGGCGGCCAAGGAGCGGCGCGACATCGTCCTCGACCTCATGGCCGAGGCAGGGCTACATCATCCGCGGCCGATGCGGAGGCCGCCAAGGCCGAGGAGATCGTCGTCGCCGGCCTCACGGACATCTCGGCCGAGGCGCCCTACTTCGTCGAGTACGTCAAAGCGCAGCTGACCGACGAGTACGGCTCCGAGCAGGTGTGGCGCGGCGGCATCTCGGTCACGACCACGCTCGACCTGGACATGCAGCGCGCCGCCGAGACGGCGGTCCGCGAGACGCTCGACGAGGACGACGACCCCTCTGCAGCACTGGTCGCGGTCGATCCCGAGACCGGCGAGATCCTCGCGATGGTCGGCGGCACGGACTTCGCGACCCAGCAGTTCAACGTCGCCGCGCAGGGACAGCGCCAGCCAGGCTCGTCCTTCAAGCCGTTCGTGCTACGCGACCGCGCTCGAGCAAGGTGTCCCCGCCGAGAAGACCTATCCCGCAGCCGCCAGCGTCGCTTACGCTTGCCCAACGGGCAGACCTGGAAGGTCACCGGGCAGCAAGAGCGGCGGCAGCATGCGGCTGCGCAAGGCCATGGAGAAGTCCGTCAACTCGGTGTGGGCCCAGCTCATCCTCGATGTCGGCGCCGGACGAGGTCGTCGCGACCGTCGAGCGCCTCGGCATCCACGAGGGCATCACGCCGGTGCCGGCCATCGCGCTCGGCGGACTCGAAGAGGGCGTCTCCCCGCTGGAGATGGCCTCGGCATACGGCGTGTTCGCCAACGAGGGCACGCTACGCAGAGCCCTTCGGGATCAGCGCGGTCTCGGACGCCGAGGGAGACGAGCTCTTCAGCGCGCGACCCGACGTCGACCCAGGTCATGGAACCGGCGGTCGCCTGGCTCACGACCGACGTGCTCAAGGGCGTCATCTCGCAGCGGGACCGGCACCGCGGCCGCGATCGGCAGGCCCGCGGCAGGCAAGACCGGGACGACCCAGGAGTACCGCGATGCCTGGTTCGTCGGCTACACGCCGCAGGTCTCGGCCGCCGTGTGGGTGGGCTACCCGGAGGAGCAGCGCGAGATGAAGGACGTCCACGGGCGCCGCGTCACCGGCGGCTCGTTCCCCGCCGAGATCTGGGCAGCGTTCATGAAGGCGGCACATGCGAGGGTGCGGCGGCAGAGGACTGGACCAAGCCGGATGGGCTCGACGACCGTCGCGTGCTGCACGCAGACCGGACTCAAGGCGACCGAGTACTGCCCTGAGACCTTCTCGGCCACGTTCCTCACAGGGCCACGTGCCCGGCGAGCTGCACGAAGCACACGACGCCGGAGACGATCGAGATGCCCGACCTCGTCGGCATGAGCAAGGAGAAGGCGCTCGCGCTCCTCAAGCAGCTGATGCTGCTGTTCGAGGTCGAGGAGCAGGATGTCGACGGAGTCGCTGCCGGCGTCGTCGCAAGCCAGAGCCCGGCGCCGGGCAGCACTGGGCACGACCCAGACGGTCGTCAAGATCATCGTCTCCAACGGTGGCGGCACCGACCTGCCGCCGATCGCGCAGCTTCACCTTTGGCCCGCGAGTCGCCGGCCGTCGGCCAGGCCGTGGCCTTCGACGCATCGAGCTCCACCGACGACGGCGAGATCGTCGCCTACCTCTGGGAGTTCGGGGACGGCAGCCAGGCCGAGGGAAAGAACGTCTCGCACGCCTACGAGAACCCGGGCACCTACGAGATCACGCTGTGGGTCACCGACGATGCGGACCAGACCTCATCGGTGACACGCGAGATCACGGTGCAGTAGCTCGCATCACTGCACGCCCCTGAAGAAGTGGCCCGTCGTCGATGCCCTCGCGCCGAGGCGGACCCTCTACTCCAGCACGAGCAGCGTCCGCAGCAGCCCGTACGCGGCCGATGACCTCCTGAGCCTCGGCAGCGGTCTCCGTTGTCAGGTCGACACGCACGGCACTCACACCCGTGTCGAGTGATCTCGGCCATGGAGTGTACGACGTCGAGTGGCACCGAGTTGAAGATATGGCTGCGGCCGAACGGTCGCTCGTCACCGGGAACTCGTAGCCCTTCTCATCGCGCAGGACGTCCATCCGCGACGCCTCGCATGAGCGCACACCCGTGCGAGCATCCGCCGACGCCGAGCACGCAGTGCTGAGTGACCATCAGCTCCTGGCGGCCGTAGACCGCCACGCCGCTGGCGACCGACGCTCCGCCGATCAGCTCGGCCATCTGATCGAGACGCAACTCGGGAGAGAGCCAGACCCGCCGCGCGCCCATGCGCGAGAGCGCTCGGCGCTCCACGGCATTGGTCACGTTGAGGCCCCAGTGCGCCTCGACCTGCGCGCCTCTCTCGACGCATGCCGCAAGCAGCCCGAGGGTTGGAGTCGACGACGCGTGCACCCTGCGCAACGAGCGCCATCGCTCGAGTCGAACTGCGCGTCGGTGAGCGATCCGCGGCATCTCGAGCGCGACACGCTCGTGCGGAGCACTCCTGGGCATCTCCGCACGAACGCGGCGGCGAGGTGGACCACATCCGCGCCGGCCACAAGACAGTCCGCCACCAGTCCTGGGTCCATGACGCGTGCGGCGATCTGCGGGCCAGACCCAGCCGCTCCGGGCGGCGCTGGACGGAGCGCGCGGCACTCGATCCGGGGCGCGAGCGGACGCCGGGCGTCCCAGGGCTCGAGCAGCTCGCTCTTCCAGTGCCTCCAGCGCTTCACGACGGGTGCGGTGCAGCACCGAGAAGCCCATGCCCGCACCCGGCTGCAGCTCGACGTCCCAAGCCCGGGCCACGAACGGCGTCGAGCCCATCCGGCCCACGTGCTCCATGATCTCCTCGGCGGTGAGCGCCTTGGTGCGGGCGGGCTCGACCTCCGGTCCTTCCGCCGAACCCGTGGCGTCCCCGCCCACGGCGGTCACTCGATGACCAGGGCTCGCCGACGACGACGCCTCACGTGCATGTCCACAGGCACCCTCGGCGCATGCTCGTCCTGGTCGAACGTGCGTCGGGCTGCTGCCTGAAGCGAGGCGTTCACGACCCGGAACACCCTGTCGCCGGCCGAGGCGTGCTCCGTCGAGCGCGACGCCGACCTCCTCGCCCGCAGGCGCCTGACGCAATGGATCCGCCGCGATGCCGCATCTCCCCGACGCGCTGCGTGAACCGACCGCGCCGCGTCCACACCTCGATGGTGTCCTCGGCATCCAGCAGCCCGCTCGAGCGCGAGGGTCGCCACGACCCTCGGCCACACCCTTCAGGCGGCCGACGAGCACACCGCGGTTGTTGGGCCGCGTGTAGCTCATCATCCGGTCGTCGTCGATGCCTTCGAGATACGCCGGTCGAGAACCCGCGCGTGAACGCCTCGAGCAGCGTGTCGCGCTCAGCCTCGGTCACCGAGTAGCCGTCCGGGTCGGCGGCCGCGCGGTCCAGGGCCTTGCGGTAGACGCCCGTCACGAGCGCCACGTACTCGGCACTCTTCATCCGACCCTCGATCTTGAGCGCCGAGACGCCGCTGGCCAACGAGCTCGGGCAGCACCTCGATCGCCGGCAAGGTCCTTGGGGCTCAGCAGGTAGCGCCCGGGCACATCTCGCGGCGACCCGTCACCGTCCAGAGGTCGTAGCGCATCCGCACGGCTGCGCGCACATGCCGCGGTTGCCTGAGCGCCCTCCGATGACCGAGGACATGAGGCACTGTCCGGAGTAGCAGAAGCACAGCGCGCCATGGACGAACGACTCGACCTCGACTCCAGCAGACTCGGCGACCGAGCGCTGATCTCGAGCGATCGACGTCTCGCGCGCCAGCGTGATGCGGGACGACGCCCAGGCCGCCGAGCTACCTCAGCGGTCGCCGAGTCGTGCGACGCCCATCTGCGTCGACGCGTGGATGCGCACGTCGGGCAGGTGTCGCGCGAATGGCCGAGAGAAGCCCGAGGTCCTGCACGATGACGGCGTCCACGCCCGCCGCCCACGCCTCGTCCACGAGCGTGAGGGCATCGGCCATCTCATCGGGCAGGATCAGGATGTTCGCAGTGAGGTAGACGCGCACGCCGCGAAGATGCGCGTAGCGGGTCGCCTCGGCAAGCTCGTCGATGCGTGAAGTTGCCGCGCCGATCGGCGGGCGTTGAATCGCTCGGCACCCAGATAGACCGCGTCCGCACCGTTGGCGACTGCCGCCCTCAGGGCCGCGAGGTCGCCGGCGGGCGCGAGCAGTTCGGGCGTCTGCGGGTGTGCGGATCGGGCGCTCAAGGCCACCTGAGTGCTTCTTTTCGGTTCGGTAACAGGACGTGTCTACCTGGCACGAAAACTGCCTGATGAGCGAGCACTATTGAGCCTGGAGGTGCATCAGAGGCATGTCAAGTCGTCGCACGCGTAAGCGTCGCCGGCACAGTGGCGGTGCGATGCGGTACGTCGCAGCTGCTGCCGCTGCCGTGTTGTTCCTGGTCGCCGCCATGCTCCTGACGGGTTCGGCGTCAGCCGCCGCAGTCGTGACGACCTGGCTCGAAGACCTCCCCGACTACGAGTCCCCCGAGGCCTTCCAGGTCGCCGAGGCCACCCGGATCTACTCGGCAGACGGGGTCCTGCTGGCCAAGCTCTACCTGGAGAACCGCACCGTCGTGCCGATCTCAGAGATCTCGACCGATCTCGCCAACGGCGTCGTCGCCGTCGAGGACGAGCGCTTCTACGAGCACGACGGCGTCGACATCCCCGGTATCGCGCGCGCTGCGGTGATGGACGTCATGTCCGGCAGCCTCGATGAGGGCGCCTCCACGATCACGCAGCAGTACATCGACAACACCCTGCTGCTCGACGAGCGACTCCAGCGCGACTTCCGCTACAAGGCTCGCGAGGCGTTCCTCGCGATGGAGCTCGAGAAGCGCAAGAGCAAGACCGAGATCCTCGAGCTCTACCTCAACGCGATCTACTTCGGCGAAGGCGCCTACGGTGCGCAGGCAGCGCCAAGACGTTCTTCGCCAAGGACGCGAAGGACCTGACGATCGCCGAGGCGGCTCTGCTGGCCGGACTGCCGCAGGCACCGAGCGGCCACAATCCGTTCGACAACCCCGAGGGCGCCATTGCGCGGCGCAACGAGGTCCTGCGCCACATGTACGAGCAAGGCTACATCGACCAGGCCGAGTACGAAGAAGCGGTCGCCACGCCTCTCGAGCTCAAGACGCACAGACGAGCCGGAGCACGGCATCTACCAGGCGCACTACTTCGTCGCCCACGTGAAGAAGGTCCTGCAGCAGGAGTTCAGCCAGTCGCTCGTGTTCCAGGGCGGGCTCGATGTCTACACGACGATCGACACCAAGACCCAGAAGATGGCCGAGGACGCCGTCTTCTCGTCGTTCAAGCGATCGAGCGATCCCGATGCCGCGCTCGTCTCGATCGATCCGAGGAACGGACACGTCAAGGCCCTCGTCGGCGGCGAGGACTACGCCACGAACAAGTTCAACCTCGCCACGCAGGGACGCAGGCAGCCCGGATCCTCGTTCAAGACGTTCGTCCTCGTGACCGCGCTCGAAGAGGGTCATCCCCCGAACCGCTACATCGACGGATCCTCTCCGGCCGTCATCGCCTCGAACCCGAAGTGGACCGTGTACAACGGCGGCGGCAGTTCCGGATACATCACCCTGAAGTCCGCGACTCAAGGGTCAGTCAACACCGCATTCGCACGGCTGATCTGGGAGCTCAACGACAAGAAGAAGTCCGGTGCCGAGAAGGTCGCGAAGACCGCTCGCCGCATGGGCATCACCTCAGACATCCCGCCGTACCCGTCGATCGCGCTGGGCAGCCAGAACGTGACCCCGCTCGAGATGGCATCCGCGTACGGCACGCTTGCCACGAACGGCACCCACTACCCCGCCACCGTGATCACCAAGGTCGTCGGACCCAACGGTGACACCGTCTTCGAGGCCGATCCCGAGCGCCGAGCAGGCCCTGACACCGGAGATCGCCTACGCGACGACCTCCATCCTCAAAGGCGTGATCAGCGGCGGCACCGCGCGACGCGCCAACATCGGTCGCCCGGCTGCCGGCAAGACCGGAACGTCCCAGGACTACCGCGACGCATGGTTCGTCGGCTACACACCCCAGCTCGTGACCTCGGTGTGGGTCGGCTACTACGACGTCGAGAAGCCGATGCGCAGCGTCAACGGCGTGCGCGGCTTCGGTGGCACGCTCGCAGCACCTGTGTGGGCCAAGTTCATGAAGCAGGCGCTCAAGGACGAGCCCAAGATGGACTTCCCCAAGCAGAAGGCCCCCAAGTACACGTGGAAGAAGTCGTGGGCGAAGCGGGCCAACACCGAGAAGGTGCCGAACCTGGTGGGCAAGACCGTCTCCCAGGCACAGGCTGCTCTCAAGGGCACCAAGTTCAAGCTGGCTGTCGGCCAAGAGTACAGCTCGGCCAAGAAGGGCACGATCTTCTCGCAGTCACCCGGCTGGCGGCGCAAGCGCCAAGGAGGGCTCGACGGTCAGGGTGAAGGTCTCGCTCGGGCCGAAGCCGGCGTCACCTACACCGGCGCCGACACCGAGCCAGAACCGGAGCCGACACCTGAGCCAGAACCGGAGCCGACACCAGACCCCTCGGGCACGGTAGGTCCGCTAGCTCCGGCTGACCCGCACCATGCCACTCGTGCAGATCACCTTGATGTCTCCGGCTTTCTCGATCTCGTCGAGGATGATGTTCATGCCGAGGACGTCGCTTGAGATGTGGCCTGCGATGACCATGTTGAGTCCGAGCTGCTTCGGCCTTCTTGCGGTGCTCTTCGGAGTAGTGCATGCCGACGAGCGTGCCGACACCCGCCTGCGCCAGTCGCTCGAGAGCGCCCTCTGGACCCTCGGTCCCACCGGTCATGTCGACGACCATCCTGCCCGCTCTGTTCTCGCCCGAGCCGAGGAAGATCACGGGGCCGTAGCCCTTCTTGGCAGCATCGGCGTACTCAGGGATCTGCCGCAGTGACTTCACCACCTCGTCCAGCGTGGACGGTGCGTTGTCATCAAGATGCTTCTGGACGAACGCGTTCACGCAGTTGTCCGCGGCGGTATGGCACGACATGACTGCGAGGCCGAGCAGCTCGGCTGCCTGGACCGCCTGATAGTGATTCGCCGGCATGATGCCGGCGTCGGACCTCCTGAGCGCGGGGGCCGATGAGCGACGTCGGCGGCAGCGATGCTCACGCCCTGCGCCGCCCAGAGGTCGGCCTGCATCCCCATGACCTCGTGCAGCTCGGCGAAGCCGGAGCCCTCCGGGTGGTGCGCGAGGACCAGGTCGATCGGCTCGCCCTTCTCGCGCAACCGATCGGCCAGGAGCATCTCGCCGACCTGCATGTCCACGCCCACGAGCATGCCGCGGACCTCGAGGTCAGGATCGCCGGTGTTGATGCGCGTGTCGACGTAGGGATTCGTGAGCTTCTCAGAGTCGAAGAACGCCTTGTCGTCCTCGTCGAGCTTGTCGTAGGCATCCTTGCGTGCGACCAAGCACTCGCTCGAGCTCGGCCTGGTCTCGCTTGTCCTCGGCCATGCCCTTCTGGACAGCGATGCGGTAGATCTCCCCGAGCTTCACGCTCACGATGCTCCTCCTCTGCGGCCGCGCCGATCGGTTCCGCCTGGCGGCGGGCCGGTGCGACCTCTCGAAACGTGCGGTTCATCTCGCACGTAGAACCTCAACTGCGACTCGTGACCGGCACTCAGACCCACTCGGCCCGAGATGGCCACGTCCTCCTCGGCGACCGGATCCCCCTCGAGTATCGCGACGCCACTTTCGGACAGTCTAGCGGCGTTGTCCGACAAGTCCAGACCCAGCGCCTGCGGCAAGCTTGCCCGGACCGTTCGTGAGCTCGACGCCTTCCCGGCCGCCGCGCCGCTCGCTCATGACGTCGAAACCCTCGAGCGGCACGAGCGCACGTATCAGCACGGCTCCGGCACGTCCGTCGACGTCGCAGACGATGTTGAGCATGTGGTGGTTGCCGTACGTGAAGTACACGTAGGTGTGTCCCGGAGGGCCGAACATGACGGCGTTCCTCGGCGTGATGCCTCGCGTTGCCGCATGCGACCCGGCATCGTCTTCGCCGAGATAGGCCTCTGTCTCCACGATGCGGCCGGCGGTGCGATGACCGTCCTTCGTGCTCACGACGATCGTGCCGAGCAGGTCGCGCGCGACCTCCCTCGGGTTTCTCTCGAAGAATCGAGGGGTAAGCATATCCTCACCGCTACCGCTGCCGTTGTTACGACTACCCGTATCCACGAGAGCCATCGTAGCGCAGAGCATCGCCGAGGGAGTATCGGATGCAAACGTGCCAGCCAGGCGTCGCCGGGCCGGCCGCTCGAAGTGAGATCGAGCGCCGAGTGTCGCCGAGCGCGCTGAGATGGCCCGAGCGCCGTACCGGCTTCGACCGGCGAGCGCCTCAGCCGATCACCAAGGCGCTTCGCGACAACCTGCCTGTGCTCGTGGGGCTGGTCGTCGTGCTCAACGTGCTCAATCTCGTCGACTTCGCGCTCACCAGCCGCGCTCTCGCATACGGCGCAGCCGAGGCGAACCCCATCATGAACGCCATCTTCCTCAGCGGCTGGGAGAACGCGGCGCTCTTCAAGCTGGGCACGATGCTCGCCAGTCTCGCTCGCGATCCTCTTGTTCCGGCGGTATCGCATGGTGCTGCAGGTCGCCGTGGCCGGGGTCGCGCTGTACGGGGCGGTCGTCCTCTACCACCTCGTGGGAATCGCCGCTCTCGCCTAGACGCCTCCGTGAGCCGCCAGCCACTCGACGTCCTGGCCGAGTACCTCGCGAGCAACGGCGATCTGTCTCACGACGGCATCGTTGCCCGTGCCGCCCTGACTCGTGCGCCGCGAGACGACACCGTAGATGTCGACGGCTTCGAGTGCCGCATCGCCAAAGGATGGATGGTACGCGGCGAACTCAGCGGCCGAGAGGTCCTGCAGCGTGCGACCTTGCTGCTCGAGATCGAGAACGATGCGTCCCACGACCTCGTGCGCCTCCCGGAACGGCGATCCCCTTGCCGACGAGGTAGTCAGCCAGATCCGTGGCAGCCATGAAGCCACCGTGGGCCGCGTCGAGCATCCTCTCGGAGTTCACACGCATCGATGAGAGCATCCCGTCGACGACGACCAGGCTCGCCTGCAGCGTGTCCATCGCATCGAAGGCGGCCTCCTTGTCCTCCTGCATGTCCTTGTTGTAGGCCAGCGGCAGACCCTTGAGCATCGTCAGCAGGGCCACGAGTCGCCGATGACCCGGCCGGTCTTGCCGCGGACGAGCTCGGCGAAGTCCGGGTTCTTCTTCTGCGGCATGATCGACGAGCCGGTCGAGTACGAGTCGTCCATCGTGATGAAGCCGAACTCCTCGCTCGACCACAGGATCAGCTCCTCGCACAGCCGGGAGAGATGCGTCATCGACACGGCGCACGCGTAGGTGATGTCGAGCAGGAAGTCACGGTCGGAGACCGCGTCCATCGAGTTGGGTGAGATCGCCGCGAAACCGAGCTCGTCGGCGACGCATCGTGCGATCGATGTCGAACGTCGTGCCCGCGAGCGCCGCGCTGCCAAGCGGCATGACATCGGCCGCCTCGTAGGCGTGACGCAGCCGCACGGCATCGCGCGTGAGCATCCAGAAGTACGCGAGCAGGTGGTGGCTGAGGAGCACCGGCTGTGCCTTCTGCAGGTGCGTGTAGCCGGGCATGACGACGCCGAGGTGCTCCTCGGCAAGCTGGACAATGGTGGTCCTGAGGCGAGTCGTTGGCGCGAGCAGCGAGATCGAGCGACGCTGTCCTTGGCGTACATCCGCGTGTCGAGTGCGACCTGGTCGTTGCGGCTACGCGCGGTGTGAAGCCGACCGCCCGCGGGGCCGACGCGCTCGGTGAGGACGCGCTCGATGGCCATGTGGATGTCCTCGTCGGCGATACGGAACTCGAACTCGCCGTCACCGATCTCGCGGTAGATCTGCCGAGAGCCCCGCCTCGATGGCGTCGGCGTCCTCCTGCGTGATGATCCTGCGTGGCGGCAAGCATCCTGGCGTGCGCGATCGAGCCCTTGATGTCCTGGGCCCACATCCGCCTGTCAACGGGCAGCGAGGCCCCGAACTCATCGAGGAACGCGCTCGGGGACTTCGAGAACCGCCCTCCCCAGGGCTTCTTGGTCTCAGACACCCGTGCCTCCTAGACCTCGCCGTCCTTGCCGACCTTGCGGCGCTGACGCGCCCAGACCTTCGTGGGCAGTGCCCACAGATCGATGAAGCCCTTGGCAGCCGCGTGGTCGAAGCTGTCGGCCTCATCGTATGTCGCCAGGTCGTAGTCGTAGAGCGAGTACGGGCTGCGCCGGCCGACCGTGACGCACGAGCCCTTGAAGAAGCGCAGTCGGACGTCACCGGTCACGAGCTGCTGCGTCGACTCGATGAACCCGTCGATGGCCTCCTTGAGCGGCGAGAACCACATGCCGTTGTAGACGAGCTCGGCCCACTTCTGCTCGGGTCCGAGCTTGTAGTGCAGCAGGTCGCGCTCGAGGCACAGGTCCTCGAGCGCCTTGTGCGCCTGGATGAGCGTGAGCGCGCCGGGCACCTCGTAGATCTCGCGGGACTTGAGACCGACGAGCCGGTTCTCGATCATGTCGATGCGGCCGAAGCCGTGACGTCCGGCAAGCTCGTTCATCGCGTTGATGATCTCGTGGAAGCTCATGATCTTGCCGTCGAGCGCGACCGGCAGGCCCTGCTCGAAGGTGATCTCGGCGTACTCGGCCTCGTCGCAGTGGTTGCCGCAGCGAGTCGCTCGTCATCGTGTAGATGTCTTGCGGCGGCTCGACCCAGGGATCCTCGAGGACGCCGCACTCGATGGCGCGGCCCCAGAGGTTGTCGTCGATCGAGTACGGACTCGCCTTGGTCGTGGGCACCGGGATGCCGCGTTCTTGACCGCGTACTCCATCGACTGCTCGCGCGTCCAGCCCCACTCGCGCACCGGCGCGAGCACCTCGATGTCGGGATCGAGGGCGGCGATGCCGACCTCGAAGCGCACCTGGTCGTTGCCCTTGCCGGTGCAGCCGTGGCCGATGTAGCGCGCCCTGTGGTGATGCGCCGCTTCGACCAGATGCTTGACGATGATCGGGCGCGACAGCGCCGAGACCAGCGGGTACTTGTTCTCGTACAGCGCGTTGGCCTTGAGCGCCTTGGAGAGGAACTCCTCGACGTACTCCTCGCGCACGTCGAGCACGATCGACTCGATCGCACCGATGTCGAGCGCCTTCTGCTTCACGAACTCGAGGTCCTGGCGCTCCTGGCCGACGTCGACCGCGAGCGCCACGACGTCGAGGTCGTGTCTCCTCGATCAGCCACTTGATGGCGACCGAGGTGTCCAGCCCGCCGGAGTATGCCAGTACTACCTTGTCCCTTGCCATCTGCTTCCCTTTCGCGTTCCGCGTAGCTCCGGTGCTCCCGCGTCGCGCTACTCGCCCATGAAGCGCATGAGGTGTTCCTCGAACGCCGTGGCCGACTTCTCGTCCTGCGGTGATCACCAGCACCGTGTCGTCGCCGGCGATACTGCCGAGGATTCCCGTCGAGGTCCGCTGCATCGAGCGCAGCCGCAACGCCCTGCGCCGTACCGGGTGACGTCTTGACCAGCGCCAGGTTGTTCGTGTGCGCGACACTGGTGACCAGCTCGGCGATCATGCGCTGGAGATGCAGGTCCTCGGCCAGAACGTAGATGCCCTCCGGCTGCTTGCGCAGACCCATGTCCGTGATATCGCGCGACACGGTGGCCTGCGTGCAGTCGTAGCCCTTCGTCTTCGAGGACGATCCACGAGCTCGCGCTGCGTGCGGATCCGCTGCCGCGCACGATGCGCCTGATCTCATCCTGTCGCTCTTGTCGCTGCTGCATGGTACTCATCGTGGTCTTCTCACGTCCCCGCTCATCACAAGTGACAGCAGCGCCTTCTGCGCATGCAGTCTGTTCTCGGCCTCGTCGAAGATGACCGAGCACGTGCCGTCCATCACGTCATCAGTGACCTCTTCGCCCCGGTGGGCGGGGAGGCAGTGCATGAAGACGGCGCCTCGGAGCTGCCGCGTCCATCACCGCCGAGTCGATCGTGTAGCCCTCGAAGGCGGCGAGCCGCGTCGCCCGCTCCTCTTCCTGGCCCATCGAGGCCCAGGTGTCGGTCAGCACGACCTGGGCTTCCGCGACGGCCTGGCGCACCGCCTCGGGTCCGCCGGACATCAGCACGATCGTGGCGCCCGTCTCGGCCGCGATACCCTCTGCCGCCACGATCACGTGCGACGACGGGGCGTAGGCCTCGGACACGACCAGCGTCAGATGCATGCCCGTGAGCGCTGCAGCGAGCGCGTAGGTGTGCGCCATGTTGTTGCCGTCTCCCACGTACGTGATGCGCGCGCCCTTGAGCTGGCCCAGGTGCTCGCGGATGGTGAGCAGGTCGGCAAGCCCCTGGCACGGATGGTACTCATCGGTCAGCGCGTTGATGACGGGAACGGCGGCGTGCTCCGCCAGCTCCTCGACCAGCGACTGCTCGAAGGTGCGGATGACGATCGCCTCGACGTAGCGCTCGAGGACCTTGGCGGTGTCGTAGACGCTCTCGCCGCGCGAGAACGCCGACTCTGCACCTGCGAGGGTCACGGGATGTACGCCGAGCCGGGCGCACGCCACCTCGAACGAGACGCGCGTCCTCAGCGAGGGCTTCTGGAAGATCAGGGCCGCCGAGAGACCCGCGAGCGGCTGCTCGTGTTCACCGGCTGCCCATGCAGCCTTCTGCTCAGCGGCGGTATCCAGGATGAGCGTGACCTCGGCGGGGGTCAGGTCAGCCAAGGACAGCAGATCGCGTCCTGCAAGTGCGCTCGTCATGACGTCGTTCCCCCCTCGTCGAGCAACTCGGCCAGCGTGGCCAGCAGTCTATCAGCATCCTCGACGGTGCACACGAGCGGCGGCAGGAAACGTACGATGTGGGGGCCGATGTTGTTGAGGACGAACCCGCGAGCTAGCGCGGCATCGGCAACCTCGGCGGCCACGGGCTCGTGCAAGCTCGATGGCGAGCATCAGGCCGCGACCGCGCACCTCGGCGATAGCACCGGTCGTCTCGGCAAGCTGTTCGAGGCCTGCCCGCAGATGGGGACCGACGACCGACACGTTCTTCTCGACGTCGGCCTTCTCGAGCTGCGCGAGCGTCTCGAGAGCCGCCGCGCATACGACAGGACCGCCGCCGAACGTCGTTCCGTGATCGCCGGGCTCGAACGCCGTCGGCGACACCACTCTTGGCGAGCACCGCCCCGACGGGAAGTCCGTTGGCCAGCGACTTGGCGAGCGTCATGATATCGGGCTCGACGCCGTAGCCCTGCCAGGCGAAGACGGGGCCGGTGCGATAGAAGCCGGTCTGGACCTCATCGAGGATGAGCAGGACGTCGCGCTCGTCGCACAGCGCGCGCACGGCTCGGAGGTACTCCTCGTCGCAGGGATGGACGCCGCCCTCGCCCTGGACCGGCTCGAGCATCACCGCGCACGTGTCGTCGTCGACCGCCGCGATCAGAGCGCCGCGAGGTCGTTGAGCGGCACGTGAGTGAATCCTGGCAGCATCGGGGCGAACGCCTCCTGCTTGCTCGGGCTGGCCGGTCGCCGCCAGCGCCGCCATGGTCCGCCCGTGGAAGCTGTCCAGTGCCGTGACGATCCTGGTGCATGTCGCCCCGCGCTTCGACGTCCCCCACCGGCGAGCGAGCTTGATCGCGCGCCTCGGACGCCTCGGTTCCGGAGTTGCAGAAGAACACCGTGGCATCGAGTCCCGAGAGTTCCACCAGACGCTGCGCGAGTTCTGCCCGATGCTCCACGTGGTAGAGGTTCGACACGTGCACGAGCGTGGAGGCCTGCACAGCGACTGCCGAGGCCACATTGGGATGTGCGTGGCCGAGGTTGACGGCGCCCAGACCGGAGACGAAGTCGAGGTACTCGTTGCCCTCGTCGTCGAAGAGCAGCATCCCGGCGCCGCGCACGAACATGACGTCCTTGCGGGCGTAGAGCCCCATGTGGAACTCGAGCGTCGAGCTGCTGTGGTCTGGTCGAGTGTGGAGGCCATGGCTACAGCGTCACCCCGTTCACCGTGTCCGGGGCGGCGTCGTCTTCTCCCGGATGCACCATCATCGTGCCGATGCCTTCGTCGGTGTAGACCTCGAGCAGCAGCGCATGCTCCTGAGTCCCGTTGAGAATGTGGGCCCGTCGCACGCCGCCCCGCAAGCGCGCTCACACACGCCGAGACCTTGGGGATCATCCCGCTCGCCAGCCGGTCCTCGATGATGATCGCCTCAGCGTCATCGACGGTCAAGCGTCGAGATGAGCGAATCCTTGTCCTCGAAGTCCGCGTAGAGGCCGTCGACGTCGGTCAGGAAGATGACCTTGTCCGCGCCCGAGCTGCCGCAGCCAGCTTGCCGGCGACGAGGTCAGCGTTGATGTTGTAGGAACCGCCGTCTTCTCCGGCAGCAACGGTCGCGATGACCGGGATGAAGCCGTCGTCGATGAGCTTCACGACCACGGTCGTGTCGATCTCGGTGATGTCCCCGACGCGACCGAGCTTCGGCGAGTGCTGCTCGGCCTTGATGAGGTTGGCGTCGTCCCCGGCGATGCCCACGGCAAGCCGCCCATGCGAGTTGATGGCGGCGACGAGTTCCTTGTTCACCTTGCCGACGAGCACCATCTTCACGACCTCCATCGCCTCATCGGTGGTGATGCGGAGGCCATCGTGGAACTCGACCGGCATGTCGAGCTTGTCCATGTACGTGGTGATGTCCGGCCCGCCGCCGTGGACGATGACCGGGATTGATGCCCACGAGCTTCATGAGCACGATGTCGCTTGCGACCTTCTCCCTGAGCGCAGGGTCGGCCATCGCCGCACCGCCGTACTTGATCACGACGGTCTTGCCCCAGGTCGACTTGATCCACGGCAGCGACTCGGTGAGTATCTTCGCCTTCGTCAGCAGGTCTTCCATGTGATCCCGTCCCCATCCTCGCCCCGCAAGCCCGGGCACCCCTCGGCTTATGTCGTGTACTCCGCGTTGATACGAACGTAGTCGTACGAGAAGTCGCACGTCCAGACCGTCGCAGACGCCTCGCCCTGATGCAGCTCGACGTCGATAGCCACGTCCTTCTCGCCGAGGCCTCGACCGCTGCTTCGTGATCGAACTCCACGGCCATGCCGTCCTTGCATGTCAGCACGCCGGCGATCGTGACATCGACTCGGGCGGGATCGATGCGCGCCCCCGAGTTGCCCGAGCGCCATGATGATCCTGCCCCAGTTGGGATCGTTTCCGAAGACGGCCGTCTTCACGAGCGGCGAGTTCGCGATCTCCCGCGCAGCTGCGTCAGCATCCTCGACGGATTCCGCGCCCGACACCGTCACCTCGACGAGCTTCGTCGCCCCCTCGCCGTCGCGGGCGATCATCTTGGCGAGCTCCTGAGCCACGTGCGTGATCGCCGAGGAGACGGCCACGAACCCTGGCCCTTCCGGCTCGATGCTCCCGTCCTCGTCAGCTGCGCCCGCTGGCCATGAGCACGCACATGTCGTTGGTGGAGGTGTCCCCGTCCACGGTGATCCGGTTGAAGGACACCCCGACGGCTGCACGGAGCGCTGCGTCGCACGCCTCGCTCGACGAGGGGCGCATCGGTCGTGATGAAGCCGAGCATCGTGGCCATGTTGGGCTCGATCATCCCGCTGCCCTTGGCCATCCCGCCGACCGTGATCTTCACGCCTTCGACCTCGACACGCACCGCCAGCTGCTTGGCGAACGTGTCGGTCGTCATGATCGCCTCGGCAGCCGCATCGCCGGTCGCGTTGTCGAGCGCCGCAGCGGCATCGACTACGCCGGCGAGGACTGCGTCCATCGGCATCGGCACGCCGATGACGCCGGTGGAGGCGACGATCACATCGGCTGCGTCGGCGCCGAGCCTCGGCTGCGGTCGCTTCGGCCATCGCCCGCGCGTCGCGAGATCCCTGCTCGCCGGTGCATGCGTTCGCGTTGCCCGCGTTGATGACGACCGCCTGCGCGAGGCCGTCGGCGATCGACGGCGCGGGAGGTCTGCACGCATGCGGCGGCCATCGTGTTCTGAGTGAACACCGCCGCAGCGGGCACGGGACGCTCGTGCCGCGATGAGCGCGACATCCTTGCGGCCGGAGGGCTTGATGCCTGCGGCGATCCCCGAGGCCATGAAGCCCCTGGGTGCGACGATGCCGCCGTCGATGTAGGTGAGGTCTGTCGCCATCGCGGTCACACCACCGGTACCGGGATGTCGAGACCCGCGGTCTCCGGCAAGCCCAGCGAGAGGTTCGCGCACTGTATCGCCTGGCCCGACGTGCCCTTGACGAGGTTGTCGATCGCACACGCCACCACGAGCATGCCCGTGCGGTCATCGACGGTGAGGCCGATGTGGGCCCTGTTGGTTCCCCGGACTTCGGCGGTGGCGGGCATCCGTCCCGACTCGGGTGCACCGTCACGAACGGCTCGGCCTCGTAGCGACCCGAGTACAGCGCGTACGCGGCGTCCGAATCAAGACTCGCGCGCCACGTCCATGTAGACGGTGGAGAGCAAGCCCCTGCTCAGCGGGACCAGGTGCGGTGTGAAGATCGTCTTGATGGGCCTCGACGCCGCGATCGTGAGCTGCTGCTCGATCTCGGGCGTGTGCCGTGCACGCCCACCTTGTAGGGCGTCACCGACTCGTTGACCGAGGGATAGTGCGTGCCCTCGCCAGGGACGCGCCCTGCACCACTCACACCGCTCTTGGCATCCACGATGATGGTCGAGTCATCGGTGATACCTGCCTCGAGCGCGGGAAGAGCCGCGAGTATCGCCGCAGTGGGATAGCAGCCGGGGCACGCGATGAGCTGAGCATTGGGAATGGCCGCCCGGTTCATCTCGGGAAGGCCGTAGACGGCGCCCGACAAGAGCTCAGGCGAGGTGTGCGGTGTGCCGTACCAGGCCTCGTAGACCAGCGGATCGGAGAGCCGGTAGTCGGCCGACGCATCCACGACGACCATGCCCGCCTCCAGGAGCGCGGGGGTGATGGCGAGAGCCGCGGTGTGGGGCACGGCAAGGAATGCGACGGTCGCCGTCAGCGCTGATCGCCTCGATGCTGGGCTCGACGTAGAGAGGTCGGTGAGCCCGTGAGCGCAGGGTAGACATCATCGATACGCCTACCCGCCTCGGAGGACGACGTAGCACACACCAGATTCATGTCGGGATGCCCGAGAACGAGCCGCGTCAGCTCGACGCCGGCGTACCCAGGCGCTCCTACGATTGCAACATCGAACACGGCACTCCTCCCATCGTCATACTCGGGAGGAGTCTACGCTGTCATATCGCATAGCTGTCAAGCTATATGCGTTATAGACGTGCTATGATGTTCATAATATCACGTCATTATCGCACATATTCCTGTGTTTCATTGCAGAACCGCCTGCAATCGGTCTGCCGCGAGCTCGAGTGCCCCTAGCTCTGAGCTCCGCACCCAGCGCACCGCAGACCTTGCGGACGAGCTTCTCGTGCGCGGGCCGACCTCTTCATCGGTCAGCGTGCGATCGGCAGCGCGATACTCGAGACTGTAGGCAAGACTCTTCTTGCCCTCGCCCACCTTGTCGCCCTCATACACGTCGAAGAGGCGCACGGAGTCGAGCAGCTTGCCACCCGCCGACCTGAGAGCCTGCTCGACGCGCTCAGCGGTGACGTCCTGTCCACGACGAGCGCGATATCGAACTCCACCGCCGGGATAGCGCGGAATGTCCTTGTACGACTTCACGTCCACTGCATCGCGCATGACGAGCGCGTCACCGTCGAGCTCGAACGCGACGACCGGCCCTGCGGCATCGAACGCCCCGAGCATCGTCGGGATGCACCTCGCCGATCCATCCGGCGGGCTGTCCCCCGACGAGCACGGTCGGCGCTGCGGCCCGGCTGCAGCCATGGATACTCGGCTGCCTCGAGCTTGAACCGCTTGATGCCCAGGTCTTCGATGAGCGCCTCGAGGACGCCCTTGCCGTCGAAGAAGTTGAGCTCGGTGGAGCGCAGCTCCGCCTCCGGGAGCCTTCGCACTCACGATCGGGTCGTTCCACGCAGGGGCGTTCCAACCGCCCGCGAGCACACCGGCCAAGCGTGAGGTTCTCCTTGGGCAGCTTGCGCGCCGTGCGCGGTCACGAACACGCGTGCCCATCTCGTAGAGATGCACGTCGGTCACGCCGCGGCGCTGGTTGTACGAGACCGATCGCAGAAGACCGGGCAGGAGCGTGCGACGCATGACCGCCTGCTCCTCCGACATCGGATTGAGGAGCTCGACCGAGCACCTCGCCCTCGGCAAGCTCGTAGCCGCATGCGCGCGAGGTCACCGGGGTCGACGAACGAGTACGTCATCGTCTCGTTGAGCCCTGTCGGCCCGCATGGTCGTCGCCGATGCGCTCGCGCCAGCGCTGATCCGCCGCTCAGGCGCCCTACGCGTTCGCGGCCGCCGGGAAGCGTCGCCTCGACCCGCTCCATCCCCCACACGCGCACGACCTCTTCGATCAGGTCGATCTCGCGCGTCACGTCAGGGCGGAACGTCGGGACGGACACCGATAGCTCGCTCGTCGCCCGTCGACACCGAAGCCGAGGGCGCGCGAGGATGCGCTGTCGCCTCGGCAGACTCGATCTGCGGTGCCGAGAACAGCGTTGAGCTCGCTCGATGCGCAAGCGTCAGCTGCAGCGGCTCCACGGCCGACCGGGTACTCGTCCACGACGCCCGGGGCGACCTCTCCCGTCGGCAGAGCTCGGCCATGAGGTCGCGCCGCACGATCGAGCGCGGCGACGCAGCCGTTGGGATCCACCCCCCGCTCGAAGCGCATCGAGGCCTCGGAGATCAGGCCGAGCGAGCGGCTCGTGTGGCTCGTGCAGTCGCGCGTCGAACGAGGCGGACTCGAGCAGGATGTCGACCGTGGCCTCGGTGACCTCGGTGCTCGCTCCGCCCATGACGCCGGCAAGGGCGATCGCGCCCGACGGGTCGCAGATGAGCAGCATCTCTGTCGGTCAGCGTGCGGTCCTGGCCGTCGAGGGTCGTGAGCTTCTCGCCTTGCTGCTGCGCGTCGCACGATGATCGCGGCCTTGCCGTCATCGTCCTTGGCGATCTTGGTCGCATCGAACGCGTGCAGGGGCTGGCCGAGCTCGAACATCACGTAG
This sequence comes from uncultured Actinomycetes bacterium, assembly GCA_963850695.1. Classification (GTDB taxonomy): domain Bacteria; phylum Actinomycetota; class Coriobacteriia; order Anaerosomatales; family CAWKMJ01; genus CAWKMJ01. The sequence continues at coordinate 289,695 of CAWKMJ010000002.1, read as the reverse complement.
TTGGTGATGTCGACGATGTTGTTCACGGGGCGCTGCCCGCACGCGACGATCTTCTCGGCGAGCCATTCCGGCGACGGCCCGATCTTCACGTCTCTGATGAGGCGGGCGGTGTAGCGCGGACACAGCTCGGGATCGTCGATCGTGACGGCGACCGAGTCGTCGGTCGTGCTCGCCGGACTCCTCGGGCTGTCGAGCCCGGCACCGTTGCCTGCTTGCCGGTGATCGGCGCCGACCTCGCGAGCCATGCCGGCCATCGAGAGGCAGTCCGGGCGGTTGGGCGTGATCTCGAGTTCGAGGACCGCGTCGGCCATGCCGTGGTACTCGGCGAACGGCGCGCCGATGGGAGCGTCCTCGGGCAGGATCATGATGCCGTCGGAGTCGGTGCCGAGCCCGAGCTCGGATGCCGAGCAGTTCATCCCCTTGGACACCACGCCGCGAAGCTTGGCCTTCTTGATCTTCAAGCCGCCGGGCAGCTCGGCGCCCACGAGCGCGACCGGGACCTTGTCCCCCGCCTCGAAGTTCTGCGCGCCGCAGACGATCGTGAGCGGCTCTTCCTTGCCCACGTCCACCGTGGTCACCCACAGCTTGTCGGCGTCCGGATGCTTCTCCTTCGCGGCGATCAGCCCGACGACGACCCCGTCGAGCGCCTCGCCCGCCGTGTGGATCGCCTCAACGGCCGTTCCGGTCATGTCCAGCTTGTCGGCAAGCTCCGACGGGCGTGAGATCGACATCGACCAGCTCGGCCAGCCATTTCATCGATACGCGCATGTCCTCAGTCGTTCCTCTCATCTGCAACGCTCTCGCGTGCGGTCCAGTCCGGTTTGCACGGCCCGGTACGTCTCGGTCAGGCGGGCTAGAACTGGCGCAGGAACCTCATGTCCCCCTCGACGAGCATCCGCAGATCGGCCAGCCCGTACTTGAGCGCCGCGATGCGTTCGACACCCATGCCGAAGGCGAAGCCCGTGTAGCGCTCGGTGTCGTAGTCGACGTAGCCGAAGACGTTGGGGTCGACCATGCCGCAGCCGAGGATCTCGAGCCAGCCGGTGTTCTTGCAGAAGCGGCATCCCTCGCCGTCGCAGATGCCGCACGACACGTCCACCTCAGCGGAGGGCTCGGTGAACGGGAAGAAGTGCGGACGGAAGCGCGTGCGCCGATCGTGGCCGAACATCTCCTTGCAGAAGTAGTCGAGCGTGCCCTTGAGGTCGCCAAGCGTGATGCCCTCGTCGACGACGAGACCCTCGACCTGCGTGAACTGTGGCAGGTGCGACGGATCGGCGATGTCGCGACGGTAGACCTTGCCGGGCGCCAGAACGTAGACCGGCGGCTGCTTCTTCTCCATGATGCGCACCTGCACCGGGCTCGTGTGAGTACGCAGCAGCACGTCGGACTCCCCGGTGGCGGCGAGCGCATCACCTGAGAGGTCCCGGACGTAGAACGTGTCTGTGGCCGCCCGCGCCGGATGGGCCGGCGGGTGGTTGAGCGCTGTGAAGTTGTAGTAGTCGAGCTCGACCTCGGGGCCCTCGGCGATCTCGTAGCCGAGCCCGAGGAAGATGTCGACGATCTCGCGCATGATCATGTTGATGAGGTGCTCGCGCCCGGGCAGACGCTTGCGCCCGGGCAGCGTGACGTCCACGGCATCAGCGGCCACCTTTGCATCCAGAGCTGCAGATGCCAGACACGGTCTTGCGCGCATCGAGTGCGCTCTCGAGCGCCTGTCGCACCTCGTTGGAGGCCTTGCCGACGGCCGGACGCTCCTCCGCTGTCAGGGAGCCAAGGCCGCGCAGGATCGTCGTCAGTGAGCCCTTCTTGCCCAGGTAGGCGACGCGGACGACGTCGAGCTGTTCGAGGTCGCTTGCCTCCTCGATCTCTGCGAGAGCAGAGGTCCGCATCTCCTCGAGTTCTTCGCTCATTCCCATGGCTTCCCGCTCTCCCCATCGCGACCGCACACAGCAGCCCGTTGTCTCTCACATCCATACCCGGAACCGAGGAACAAGAAAGGAGCCGCATCCCGCCTCGGATCTCTGTCCAAGGACGGGATCGACTCCCGCGGTACCACCTCGGTTGGCCCGCATGCGCGGACCCTCTCGACGGTGCATGTGCGCACCTCGTGCGGTCTTCCAACCGCTAGTCCCGGTATCGGGGGCTCCGGCTCCCCTACTGAGGCATGCCGCCCGTTCAGTTCGCAGCTGATGGAGTGAACCGTCTGCCTGTGTCCCGGAGGCCCTCGCAGTCTGGAGACCTCTCCCTGGACGGGGCACGCTCGTGGCGACGCCTCTCCGTCATAGCCATCTATCGAGTTGAGACAGCAGTGTAGCACCTCGCGAAGGCAGGTCAACGCGGGCGGGCCAGCCCGTCGGCAGCACGAACAGCACCCGGCCCTCGATAGCCGAGGCGCGCAGCGGTTCGCGGTCGGCGATCCTGTTCGCATCGCCTCTCGTGTGCAAGCTTCCCTCGGCTCCCACCCGCTCGATGCGATGTATCACGCGAGCCGTGTCCGCGTGCTGGAAGACCACCACGTCACCCATCCCTACCAGCCTGACCGCGACGGTAGATGGCCACATCACCCACGCGCATGGCCGGCCTCATCGAGTCGCCCGTGATACGCACGGCGCCTATGCCGGCAATGCCTATCGCCCCCATCACGGCGAGAAGCAGCGCGAAGGGCAGGAGTGCCGAGACGATCCTACCCACTAGTGCACCTGCTCGGCATTGAAGTAGAGCGTCGTCTTCACATAGTCGCCCGCAAGATCGTTGCCGGCGGTCGCAGGCAGACCCACATGGAAGTCGAGTGTCGCAGCGCTGCCTGCCGTGATCTGGACCGGCGTCGTCTTGAGCTGCGCCATCGGACCTTCATACACCGTTGTGTTGCCCTGGGTCACCCGGCATGTCAGCGCTTCGTAGAAGTCCGTGTAGCCGGCCTTCTTCGCCCCCGTGACGACAACCGTGGACGCGAGCGTGCCATCGTTGTCGCACACTGAGCGAGCGCTCGACGGTGCTGCCAGGCGCAAGCGAATCGATACTGAGCGCAGCCACCGTAGGCTCCACCGACACCGCCACCTCCCCAGCACGCACCACGTTCTCCTGGACCGACGTCTCCGCCGTGAAGTACGCCCCCGCACTGCCGATCGAGAGAGCCACGGCCAGACCCAACACGAACGCGATGATCCTCTTCATCTGCTGCCTCCTTCTCCTCGTGCCGCCGAGGGGAAGTCGGCTCCTGTTCTTGACGCGTCTCGCGCCGAGACCATAGAACCTCAAGTGCCTTACCGAGACCTGGCCAGGATGTGACGCCTTGCTGGCCCGTTCAGTCCGTTGCCTGTACCGCTTCGATCCGTGCCGTCAGCTCCATGACCTCGGGATCTTCGGGCGCGAGCTCACGCGCCCGTGCGGCATCGAGTGCCGCGCCCTCGACATCCCCCTGACCAAGCAGGTACTCGCCTCGATACAGGGGCACCTCGAGAGAGGCCGGGAACAGCTCCTCGGCACGGGCGAACGCGGGCAGAACGTCGGGACTCTCGGGATCGTAGAGGCTCAGGAAGAGCCCCCGATCCGTCCAGTAGAAGGCATTCTCCGGATCGACGGCTGGCGGCACCCTCGCTGGCCCTGAGCGCGTCGCCGCCAGCATTCTGAAGCCACCACTGCCTCCCCTCCCAGAAGAACAGAAAGCCATCGGAGGTCCAGAGACCGGTCGCGCTCTGCGCGCGTTGCGCCTGCGGAGCCCCATCCGGGGCAGCGCCGATCCACAGCCGCGTGCCGCCGTATGCAATGGTCAGCACTGCGAAGAGCAGGGCAACGACCCCGAAGACCTTCTGGGCTGGAGCCGCCCCCATGCGACCGAGCAGGCTCGACGTCTTCTTCGGGAACTCGGGTCGCAGCGACGCTCCGACGACGAAAGCCGCAACGCCCATTGTCTGCAGCGAGAGTGGCGCGAGCACTCCCGAGGCGAGGAACAGCGCGCCACCCCAAGCCGCCCAGTTTGGTGCGGCCGGCCCAGCATCCGACTGCAAGCGCCAGTTGCGGGCTACTTCGAACAGCAGCCAGGCGAACAGGACGAGTCCCAGAACCCCGCCATCATCGAAGACCCCGAGAGGCAGGTTGTGCGGGTCGCCCGCGACTGCTGCCATGCTCCGATACCCTGCTACGCCCTCTTGCATCACCTCGTCGCCGATGAAGGGTGAAGCAGCCACCCGGTACCCGTTGAGGCCGTGGCCTACGATTGGAGAGACCGCTGCCGCCTCGAAGCCTGCCTCCCACAAGGGCGGCCGGGGCCCGAGTGCCGCCGCAGATGCCAGATCGCCTCCGGAAAGGGACGTGAGCACAGGGGGCATCGCCGCAAGGAGCAGTGCGCCGACAACCAGCGCGATCGTCACGCGGTCGCTCTTGAGCCGCGGTCTCCGCCACGACACGAGAGCGAAGGCCACCAGAAACGTCACCGCCAGCCCCGCCGCGTAGAACGACTCGAGCCACACGAGCATTGCGGCCACCGCGGCCCCGACGACATACCCTGCGATACGTTTGCGACCGACCGCAGAAAGCAGCGGCGCTAGCGCGAACGGCAAGAGCAGCAGCACGATCTGACCCATGTACGAGGAGTTCGTCAGCGTCCCGCCGGGATGCATGAAGTTCATGTTCTCGTACCCCGCCACCAGCAGCTGGATACCGATGACGAATGGAGCCACATAGCCAAGGAAGCGTCGGGCGGTACCCGTCTTGAACGCCGCGCCCGCCGCGATCAGGGCCGCGCACGCGAGCTGAGCCAAACCCGTCGAGACGGCAGGGGCTCCAAGTAGTGACGTGAACCACTGGCTCGACAAAGCCGTCACCAGCGCCGCACCGAGAAACGCCGCAAGAACGGCTGCCGTGACCCTCCACGCCGAGCGGTCGACAAGGGGTCTCCGCCGTAGCGTGCCGATCATGATGACGAATCCGAGTACCGCCGCCACACCGAGAGCGACCATGCCGATGTCGGTCTGCCGGATGAGGCCCGCGGAGTGGAACGCCGCCGTCGCTGGCACGAATGCGAGGCCTAGCAGCAGCGCGAGCAGATACGGCTGCGACGACGCGGTGGGACCGGGGGATGTGGTCTCTGTGGCGCTCATGGCCACCGAGTATAGCGTGCCGCGAGACGACGACAGCCCCGCATCTCCGCGGGGCTGTCGGTGAACTCGGTGCTCTGTCGCGATGTGGTGCTACACAGTGACCTGACCCTTGGCGATCTCAACGAGCTGGGCGAATGACGCCGGATCGTTGATAGCCATGTCGGAGAGGACCTTGCGGTCAAGCGTGATGTCGGCCTCCTTGAGACCGTGCATGAACGTGGAGTACGACATCCCGTTCTGACGGGCGCCGGCGTTGATGCGCGTGATCCACAGACGGCGAATCTCACGCTTCTTGTTGCGGCGATCGCGGTACTGGTACTCGAGCGAGTGCTGTACCTGTTCCTTGGCCTTGCGGTAATGGCGACTCCGGTCACCGTAGTACCCCTTGGCCTTCTTCAGCGTCTCGCGGCGCTTCTTCTTGGCAGCGACTGCGCGCTTCACCCTAGGCATGAACGATCAACTCCTTGATAGCGACTCGAAGCGCCGGCCCTAGCCGATGCCGAGATTCTTCCGGATCGACTTCTCATCACACTTGGCGACGTATGAGTCCGCCCTGAAACCCCTCTTGCGCTTGGGGCTCTTCTTCTCGAGGATGTGGCTCTTGAACGCGTTGGCGCGCTTGATCTTCTTGCCCGAGCCGGTCACCTTGAACCGCTTGGCGGTTCCTTTGTGCGTCTTCATCTTAGGCATGTGCTACCACTCCCTACTCGGCGGCCTCTGGCTCTTCGGCCGGCGTCTCGTCACTCTCTGACTCCTCGGCCGTCTCGGCCGACTCCTCCGTCGCGACGGGTTCTTCCGTCTCGACACTGACCTCGATGACCTCCACAACCTCTGCGGCCTCGGCTGTCTCGGCCGACTCCGCGGGCTGCTCGGCCTTCTCATCGCTCTTCGGGGCCGTCTCCTTCTCAGGGATGGGCGCGATCATCATGAACATGTTGCGGCCCTCGAGCTTGGGCTGCGCCTCAACGGTGGCCATGTCCTCGAGCTCGCCGGCCAGCCGGTCGAGTATCTCCATCCCACGCTCCGGGTGAGCCATCTCCCGGCCGCGGAACATGATCGTGACCTTCACCTTCGCACCGGACTTGAGGAAGCGGACCACGTGCTTCTTCTTCGTCTCGTAATCGTGAATGTCCACCTTGGGGCGGAACTTGATCTCCTTGATCTTCACGATGTGCTGGTTCTTGCGGGCCTTCTTGGCCTTCATGTCCTGTTCGTACTTGTACTTGCCGTAGTCCATGACCCGGCAGACGGGCGGGTCGGCGTTGGGTGAGACCTCCACGAGGTCGAGCACCTGCTCGTCAGCGATGCGCATGGCATCCTCTGTCGCGAAGATTCCCAGTTGGGAACCGTCGACGCCGATGAGTCGGACGCGAGGCACGCGAATCCGCTCGTTGACCCTTGGCTCGTTGCTGATAGTACTGTCACCTCCGTGTGCTGGCGGTCTCTCGCAACCGCCCCGACAAACAGAACGTCCCGCAGGCCATGTGCAGCCGACGGGACGACAACTTGCCGAGGAGACATCTGCTCCTCGAGCTCTTGTTCTCGACCAGACAGCTGCCTCGTGGCGCTGCAAGGTGGGGACCATTCTCGACCCCGAGGGTCGGGGTCCCGCTTCATCTCTATACAGTTAGCCTGCACAGTATAGGGGGGCCGGGCGGGAGTGTCTAGGAGGGGCAACGCGCCCCCCGGAGGCGGATGTTCGGTCGATCGCTCTCAGCCCAACGCCACGCGTCCGCTCGTCTCGGGGCGCTACTCGAGATTGTCGGCCCGGTCGATGTAGATGAGTATCGCTGCGGTGGCACCGACGAACAGGGCGAGCAGGATCACCCACGATGCGGCCACCATCTCCGTGTCGACCTCCCGCGGAATCCAGCCGGAACCCGCGATCATGATGGGCATCGACCACGGATACCACTGCTCCCATCCGATCTGCAGGAACATGAAGCTCGAGGTGAACGCGACACCCGAGAAGACCATCGGCACGAGGTATCCGTGTCCCAGGATGGCGAGCAGGCCGATGACCGGCAACGTGGCCGCGATGATGAGGGTCACCGTCATTGCGTCGGCAAGGCCGCTGAGCAAATACTTCCATGCGAATCCGTCGAATCCGAGGATCGCAGCGTAGCCGGCCTGGGCCACGACCGAGAGGATCCCCAGCCCAAAGACCCAGACCAGCACCACCACGAGCTTCGAGACCATGAAGTACTCGCGTCTCACAGGCAGCGTGAGCAGACCTCGCGCCGTGCGCTCGCTGAACTCGCGGCCAAAGACGTACGCCGCGACGTATCCGAACAGGAGGATGCCGTACCACGATGCGATCGATTGAGAGGCCAAGGGCATGAAGCTCTCCCAGGTGACATGTTCCAGAGACCGATCTCCCAGTCGGACCATGAAGATCACCATGAGTGGCCAGAGCACCACGACGAGCGCCGTCCACAGTGGCACGCGCGTTCCCTTGAGTTTCGCGATCTCTGCCCGTAGAGCCCTCGGCATGCCCTCCCCGCCCTAGCCACGACGTCGGCGTGATTGACCTGCCATACGGTCGCCGCAAGCCCGAGTGCGAAGACGATCGCGAGTACCACCCACGAGCCGACCACGAGCTCCGAGGGTGGGATCGGCATCCACGACGCGCCCACCTGGTGGACCGGCATGTTCCATGGGTAGAAGCGAGAGATGTCGTCGACGAGCAGCCCGTTGCCCACGCCCATGAGCACGATCGCCGCCAGCATGGGGCGCAGGTATCCGCGACCCCACACGGCGAACCAGGCGAACACCGGCATCGTCAGATAGAGCATGAAGGTCACGATGAGCGTCTCGCCCAGGGTCTCGAAGACGAGCGTCCAGGCGAAGCCGTCGAATCCCAGGATCGCCATGTCGACCAGATGGACCGCCAGCATGAGCAAACCCAGAGCCAGGATCCACACGCCGAGCACGATCATCTTCGAAAGCACCACGAACTCGCGACGGACTGGCGTCGAGAGCGTCTGCGGAGCCGTACCCTCCTTGTACTCCCGACCGAACATGTACGCCGCGACGAGCGCGAACAGAAGCAGCGCAAGCCCGCCGGCGATCATCTGCGGCGTCATGACCAGGTAGTTCTCCCAGGTCGGCTCGTAGAGACCCATCTCGACCGCCTGCGCGAAAGCGCCCCCCTGCTCGGCGATCATCTCCATCCCTTCGGGGCTGGAGACGTAGGGGCCCAAGGCGAGGTCGATCGCCGCGTAGGCCAGAACAGCGACGACCGTGAGAAGGACCATCCGGGAGCGCTTGAGCTTGGTGAACTCAGCAGCAAGTGCGCGCATCATCAGCGTCGCCCCCTTTTCGAACCGCGGCGGGACGAGTCAGGCGACTCGGCGGATGAGCCGCCGGTGAGCTTCACGAAGTGATCCTCGAGGTTCTCCTCGGACATGTTCATGCCGCTCACCGAGACCCCCGCCTCCACGAGCGCCTCGTTGAGCTCGCTCGCCCTCTCGAAGTCGCTGTAGACCCGCAGCATGTCGTCCTCGCGTACGACGTAGTCGGTGATCTTGCACCGTTCCTCGAGCGCCCATGCCGCCCGCTTCGTGTCCGAGACACGCATCTCTAGGAACTCGCGGTTGCGCTTGCGAAGCTCCTCGTAGTCGATCTCCTCGAGAAGCCGCCCCTCATGGATGATCCCGATGCAGGTGGCGATCTGCTGTACTTCGGCCAGGTTGTGGCTGGAGAGGAAGATCGTGATGTTGCGCTCACGAGCAAGCCGACCCAGCAGGCTGCGCATGTCCGCGATGCCAACGGGATCGAGCCCGTTGGTGGGCTCGTCGAGGATGAGGACTTCGGGCTGGTGCAGCAGCGCCCGAGCCAGCGCAAGACGCTGCTTGTTGCCCATGGAGAGTTTGCCAGCAGGGCGATCGAGGTACTCTCCCAGATCGCACATCTCGATGACCTCATCGACCCAGCGGCTGCGGTGCAGTCCCAGGAGATTGCGCTGCAACTCCAGGTTCTCTTGCACGGTGAGGTTGCCGTAGGAGGCGGGTGTCTCCACCATCGATCCGACCCGCTCGAACGCGCGTGTCGCATTGGGGCGCATGCGGGTGCCGAGGATTTCAACGTAGCCATCGGTGGGCCTAGCAAGCGCCAGCATCATGCGGATGGTCGTGGTCTTCCCCGCTCCGTTCCTGCCGAGAAACGCATAGATGTCGCCGCGTCTCACCGACAGGTCGAGTCCCTCGACCGCCTTCACCTTCCCGAAGTGCTTCGTCAGGCCGACCGCTCGGATGACGACCTCTGTTGAGCTCGTATCGGTCATGGGATCACTCCCTTCTGGGCCCCACTATGGAACCGGGAGTTGAAGCTGCGATTGCGCAACCCTTACGTTTCCCTGAACTCAGTGGCCGAGCGTTGCGGAAACGCCAACACGAACTCCGCTCGTCCCTCAGGCAGGTTCTCCACGCTCAGCGAGGCGCCCATACGGGCGGCAAGCTCGCGTGCGATCGAGAGCCCGATGCCAGCACCGCCGCCCGGGCCGACCACGCCGCGCTCGAACAGCGTCTCGGGGTCTTGGGGCAGACGAGCATCGTCGTTGCAGACGCGCACGAGGAAATCGTCCCCGGCAGATGTCAGATCCGCGCCGAAGGTGGTCATCTCGGGTGCGTGTCTGATCGCGTTCGCGATGAGGTTCTCCAGGATGCGCGCCACGGCCGACGCGTCCGCGTCCACTATGCATGGGTCATCGGGAAGCTCGACTCGTGCCTCTACGCCACGTGCGGCAAGCAGCGGTTCGAAACCGAGGATGGAGCGGCGCACCGCCTCGGCCAGATCGAGCGGCACGACTGCGAGCTCGAGGTCATCGGCGTCGAGACGCGCGGCGTAGAAGAGATCATCGGTGAGCCGAGAGAGATCCTCGGTCTTGGCCCCGATGACTGCGAGAAAGCGCTTCGGATCGTCTCCCAGGCCACGGTCGAGAGCATCCACGTAGCCAGCGATCGACGTGATGGGCGTGCGCAGATCATGGCTCACGTTGGCGAGGAAACGCTTGCGGGCCGCGTCGGCCACGACGGCTTCCTCCCGCTCGACCTGAACGTCCTCGGCAAGGCTGTTGAGCGCCATGGCGATACGCGCGGCGGGATCGTCTCCCGGCATGATGACGCGATGTGCGAGGTTGCCATGGGCGAGCTCCTGGGCGGCGTCAGCGACGCGCTCCAGGCGGGAGCGTTGCCACATCGACCGGGCGAGCACGCCCGCCGCGAAGGCCGCGAGGGCAACGAGGACGAGCAGCGCAACCTGGCTCCAGCTCACCTAGGCCCCCTCCTCAAAGCGGTAGCCGATGCCCCAGACGGTCGTGACGAGCGCGGGTGCGTCCGGTTCTTCTTCGATCTTCGCGCGCAGGCGCCGGATGTGGACTTGCACGGTGCTGAGATCGCCGAGGGGTTCCTCGTCCCACACGCTCTCGTAGATCTGCGCCTTTGTGAAGACGAGGCCGGGATGCTCAGCAAGGAGTCGCAGGATATCGAACTCCTTGGCCGTGAGCTCGACGCCGGCCCCACGTACAGTCACACGTCGGCGCGCGAGGTCGAGGCACACGGGTCCCGCCTCGATGACGTGCGCCTCCGTGACGGCGTCCGCACTCGCAGCGTAGCGGCGCATGTGCGCCTTGACGCGCGCGACCAGCTCAAGCGGACTGAAGGGCTTGGTGACATAGTCGTCGGCACCGATGCCCAGCCCGATAGCCTTGTCGACGTCGGAATCTCGGGCCGAAAGCATGATGATGGGCATGTCGGTGCGCTCGCGAAGCAGGCGCGCGAGTTCGAAGCCCTCCATGTCGGGAAGCATCACGTCGAGGATGGCGAGCGTGGCGGGCTCCTCATCGAACGCGGCAAGCCCGCGAGCAGCGTCCGGTGCAACGGCGACCTCGTAGCCCTCGGCCTCGAGGTTCAAGCGTACGACCTCGAGGATCGCAGGCTCGTCATCGACAACAAGGATCCTGCCCCTCACAGCGCCCCCTTTGCCGCGCTCCCTCAGCTGAGTGTAGCGCTCTTTGTGTCTGCCGGCGGCTCCGTGGGCCTGGACAGCGAGGGCACCGGGGCATCCTCCCCACGGCAACGGTCTGGCGGAGATTCTGAGACGTTCCGCTGCGTGAATCAGCATGCACGAGGCAGCTCCGAGTCTCGTGGCACCCGGCAGTGACCACAGGATTCCGCGGGAGATCAGTTGGGCACAAACGGTGGTGTGACATAGGACGGTCCCGTCAGGGAGGACGCCATGCAGCGCTCGCGCAAGATCGTGCTCGTCGCACACTGTCTGCTCAACGTGAACTCACGCGTGGAGGGCATCGCGAGATACCCGAGCGTTCACCCGCTCATCTGCGAGCTGGCCGATCGCGACTACGGCGTCATCCAACTCCCCTGTCCCGAGCTCCCGTTCGAGGGCCTCGATCGAGAACCCCAGGACCTCGAGTACTACGACACGCCGGAGTATCGGGAGCACTGTCGCAAGCACGCCACGAGGGTCGCCGAGGATGTCGCCGAGTACCTGCGCAACGGCTACGCTATCGGCCCTGTGGTGGGCGTCGAGGGCAGCCCGAGCTGCGGCGTTGACGAAGCCGGCATCTTCATGCAGGAGCTGCGCACCGCTCTCGAACCACAGGGGATAGCCTTCACGAGCGTCGATCGCCACGAGAAGGCCGACGGAATCGAGCGACTTCTCGACGAGCTCGAGGCCCGCTAGCCGACAGCCCGGATACCCGCCCATCGCCGTATCAAGCCTCCTCAGCAGCGGAGTCTCGGCTCCTGGGCCCGCGCGCGCCCGCGCCGAGAGTCTCGGACGGCCTCTGACATCCAGATTATGGGCGTGAAAGTTCGTCAAGAACGGTTCATAATGACTCAGGGTTGCTTCGTCCCGAATCTCCCACACACAGTCCAGGACGAAGTGCCGACATCCACACCCATAGCATGTGACCGAGTGACAAATGGCTGGAGGGGCCCACCATGTTGTTCACGGCAGCTCGCGTACGGCGCACGGCCCAGCTTCTGGGAGTCGTCGTACTGATCGTCCTCACGATGGGTATCGGGGAGGCGATCGCCGGACCTGCGGTGTTCAGCAACCCGGTCCCGTTGCCGTCCACCACCGTCTCGACGGACTCGTTCACCGCAAGCGTCGACTACGACGACATCGCGCCCGTCAGGCGATACTGGGCCAAGATCGACGGCGTGTACGTGACGCCGACGCTCTCCGTCGATCCAGGCGATGCCACTAGAGGCACCGTCTCGTTCCCCGCGGTGGGCCTGGCTGACGGACCCCATCAGGCGACCGTGATCGTGTACAACACGTCGTGGAAGATGTCGACGTACTCATGGTCCTTCGACGTAGACACCGCGGTGCCACCGTCACTCAACTCGCCGGCGCCCGAGCCGGACTCTGAGATCTCGACCGACCTGCCTACGGTCAGCGTGAGCGTTGGCGGTCCGGTCACGACATCCCAACTGTCGATCGACGGCACCGTGATCCCCTCATCGCTCAGCGGACCGCTCCTCTCAGGCGCCCCCATCGCCCCCATCGAGAACGACGTGACCCACACGGCTCTGGCCGAGGTCACCGGGGCATCCGGCTCCAACTCTCTGAGCTGGGACTTCTACGTGCAGATCCACCCCAAGATGCCCGACACCTATGGGAACACCGAGTGTACCGAGTGCCACACGCACTCCGATCTCCCGGCTGCCCACCCCATGAGCGACTGCGACGGGTGCCACGGACCCGGATCGCCTGTGGGAAACACGGGCGCAGACCCTTCGTACTACGAGCCGGGTGAGCCAGAGCATGACGCCATCGGCTACATCGACGCGAACGACTGCGTCGGGTGCCACAACGCGAGCTATCCTATGGTGCCCGCTGTGCACTCCGCGCCGCCTGAGGACCCGTACCACAACACCACTCAGACCGCATGCGACGAGTGCCACCAGCGCTCTCTGACGGTCGAGCACTACTACCGTGGCAACGGTCTCACATGCTCCACGTGCCACGAGAGCGCCGACCCCGACGTGCAGGATGCGATCGCGACCGGCAACACCGAGTGCTCGGCATGCCACGAGTTCGGCTCGGGTGGCCACCCCTACATCCCGGATGCTCACCTCTCCGACATCGACCTGGACTCGCTCAGCGGCATCTACCCGAGCGGGCCCTACGGACCCTACACGTGCACAGACTGTCATCAGCAGGAGCTCAGTCCCGAGCACACTGCGCACGAGCTCCTCCTCGGCCCCTGACGACTGCGACGCATGCCACCCGACCCCCCGGGACACGCTGAACCCGTGGGCCAAGGGATGCGTGGAAGGCGGCTGCCACGTCGTCTCCACTCCGCAGGAGCAGCACGTGCAGCAGACCGCAGAATCACGACTCGAGCACCGAACCACTCAACGCCAAGTGTGCCGGCTCCGGCTGCCACGTGATGACCGACCTAGGAGAGCTCCACCTCGACCTGGGCTGTCTCACATGTCACTCGGACACGGTCGTCCCCAACACCAAGGTCTGCGAGCTCTGCCACACCGACAAGGTGGATGGCGGAGGGAACGTGGTCGAGCACGGCTACCCGCTGCCGACCACACCGGCACCCCGCCCGACGCGACGATTCCCATCAATGGCGAGTCGTACGGCCCCTACGCATGCATGGACTGCCACGATCTCGAGCTCAAGCCTGAGCACGAGAAGGCAAGCTCCTCGTCCTCGGCAGCCGATCCCATCTGCGGCGCGTGCCACCCCACCCCGGTGAACACGCTCGTACCCTCGTGGGACAAGAACACGTGCGCGCAGGACGGCTGTCACCCGACAGGCACGGCCCAAGAAGAGCACGGCGATGTCGACGCCGCTCACACGCGACTTCCCGGCAACGCCAAGTGTTCCGGTTCGGGCTGTCACAACGAGGACCTTGCCGGCGTACACAACGACTCGACCGATGACTGTCTGACGTGCCACGACACGGGCGTACCCACTGAGAAGGACTGCGACGTGTGTCACCCCGACAAGGTTGATGGTGGCGGCAATGTCGTAGACCACGGCTACAGCACGACGACGCACGGGGCTCTCGTCGGCACGTCACTGCTCTCGGGTACGATCACCGGGTCGCGATACACCAACGACGGCGGAACGGAGTACTACGGATCCGGGGCCCAGACGTACAGCAATCAAGCGTGTGCGCAGTGCCACTCCATGGACCTCTTCACTGAACACGACAAGTCCAGCTCTGCCGGACCCGGCGGCTGCGACGTGTGCCACGGCGGCGGCAACCCGCCAGCGGACTCTGCCTCCCCATGGGACGGCACATGCTCCACTGGCGACTGCCATCCCGGGCAGCGCCATACTCAGATGAACACCAAGCACGTTACCTCCGACCTCGACAACGACTGCAGCTACTGTCACATCTGGGGCGGCAGCGGCACCGATATCGCGGCAAGCCACAACGACTTCTGGAAAGTGCAACAGGACAACCGTGAGAACAACGGCAAGTACTATCCGCCACTACCGCAGAACGGTTGCGCAGCCGCTCTCTGCCATGATCAGAACGCTGCAGTGCCCAGCCAGAAGGACTGCGAGACATGCCACTACTCGCTCCTCACATGGTCGCACCCCTGGTACTGATAGACGTAGCGTAGACGCACGCACGAGGCCCCGGTGATCGCTAGCGATCACCGGGCCCTCGTCTGTCTTCTGGCCGCGACGCGGCCGAAGGCCGCGACGACTACTCGTCGGCGTCCCCGCACTTCTCGGCCGCAGCCCTGTCCGCCTCGACCTGGCGCCGCTGCCACGGCCAGTAGCCCTCGAGCTCGACCTCGAGCGACCACGACAGGAACGTACGGATGAGGACGAGCACACCGAGCGCCGCGAGGTTCTCCCACGTCGGGTCCACCGCGACCGTCCAGAGCAGGTCAGCGGCGACGAGGATCTCGAGCCCCAGCAGCAGCCCGCGCCCGAACGTCTGCTTGAAGCGCGTGTAGGCCTTGACCGAGTCGTTCTTGACGATCCACTTGACGCGCGCGCACGCCGCGATCGATGAGCGCGGCGACGATGACGAGGATGGCCACGACCTCCAGAGCGTGCTCGAGGCCAGGTGGGCCAGCTCCGATATCGCGTTCGGTCGTGGGAATCATGCCGCTCGGCTCGTCTCGTCGGCTCGAGTCCACGCCCTACGGTACCTCGGATGCCACCTTCTCGGCGAACTCCGCAATCGTCATCGCGCCGATATCGCCCTCGTGCGATCGCGGACAGCCACGGAGTCCGCCTCGGCCTCCTTGTCGCCCACGACGAGCATGTAGGGCACCTTCTGCGCCTGAGCCTTGGCGATCTTGACCTTCATCGGCTCGGAGTCGGCGTAGATCTCGACTCGCACGCCCTTGCGCGTCGAGCTCGGCCATGACCTTCTCGGCGTACTCCATGTGGCGGTCGGCGATCGGGATGACGACGGCCTGAGTCGGGCGCAAGCCACGTCGGGAAGTTGCCCGCGGTGTGCTCGATGAGGATGCCGAAGAAGCGCTCCATGCGAGCCGAAGATCGCGCGGTGCAGCATGAACGGACGCTTCTCGGTGTTCTCGGCCGTGCGGTAGGTGAGATCGAAGCGCTCGGGCAGGTTGAAGTCGACCTGGATCGTCGAGAGCTGCCAGACGCGACCGATGGCGTCCCTGACCTTGATGTCGATCTTGGGGCCGTAGAACGCGCCGTCGCCCTCGTTGACCTCGTAGGGCAGACCCCACTCGTCGAGCGCCTGCATGAGCGCCTTGGTGGCGACATCCCAGTCTGCCTCGTCGCCCACCGACTTCTCCGGCTTGGTGGAGACCTCGGCCGAGTACTCGAAGTCGAACGTCTCCATGATGTACTTCACGAGATCGAGCATGCCCTTGACCTCGGGCACGATCTGCTCGGCGGTGCAGAAGATGTGCGCGTCATCCTGCGTGAAGCCGCGAGCGCGCATGAGCCCGTGCACCACACCGCTCTTCTCGTGACGGTAGACGGTGCCGAACTCGAAGAGCCGCATCGGCAGGTCGCGGTAGGAGCGCACGTCGCTCGCGTAGACGAGGGCCGCGCCGGGGCAGTTCATCGGCTTGACGCCGTACTCGCCCGGCTCCTTGCCCTCGCCCTCGTCGGTCTCGAAGAAGTACATGTTGTCGCGGTAGTAGTCCCAGTGTCCGCTCGTCTTCCAGACGTCGGCCTTGTAGATGTGGGGCGTGCGGATCTCGACGTAGCCTCGCGCGTAGAGGTCCTTGCGAGAGCCAGTCGATGAGCGGTAGCGATGATGCGAGCGCCCTTGGGGTGGTAGAGCACGAGGCCCGAGCCCGCCGCCTCATCGAAGTGGAACAGGTCGAGCTGCTTGCCGAGCTTGCGGTGATCGCGCTTCTCGGCCTGCTCGATGCCGCTCCAGGTACGCGTCGAGGTCCTTCTGCTTGAACCACGCGGTCCCGTAGATGCGCTGGAGCATCGGGTTCTCTTCGTCGCCGCGCCAGTAGGCACCGGCGAGCTTGGTCAGCTTGACCGCGCCGATCTTGCCGGAGTGCGGCAGGTGCGGGCCGCGACACAGGTCGGTGAAGGCGCCTTGGGTGTAGATGGAGATCGTCCTCGTCCTCGGGCAGCTCCTCGATGAGTTCGCGCTTGAACGGCTGCCCGTCGAACGCATCCCACGCCTCGAGCTTGTCGAGCACGCCGCGCTCGAACGGCAGCTCATCGGCGATGAGCTCGTTCATGCGCTCCTCGATCGCGGCCAGGTCGTCGGGGCCGAGCTGCTCGTCGAGGTCGATGTCGTAGTAGAAGCCGTCCTCGATCGAGGGGCCGATGCCGAACCGAGCCGTCGGGATAGAGCAGCTTGACCGCCTCGGCCATCACGTGTGCGGCCGAGTGGCGAAGGATGTCGAGCGCCTCATCGCTGCGATCGGTGATGATCTCGATCGAATCGCCATCGGAGACGACGCGATCCACGTCGACCAGTGCGCCGTCGATCTTGCCGGCGAGCGCGGCCTGGCCGAGACGAGGGCCGATGGCGGTCGCGACATCCACGATCGTCGAGCCCTCGGGCACCGCGAGCTCGCTCCCGTCGGGCAGCTTGACTGTGATCTCGACCATCGCGGATGTGCTCCCTTCGCGACCAGAAACAGAAAACGCCCCACCGCAGGCGGGGCGGTCTTGCAGGTGTATACCCCTACTGCTTCGTCTTGCAGTATGGGCAGACGTTCCAGTTGAGCTTGAGCGCCTTGTCGCACTCGATGCACGGCTTGCGAAGCTTCTTCATGCAGTACGGGCAGAGAAGGAAGTCGCTCTCGACCGGCTTGAAGCACGCCGGGCACTGCTCCAGGTCCTTCTGGAGAGCAAGCTCCTTGGCACGGATCTCGAGCTCGCGCTCGCGCACATCGGCCTTGTACTCCGGCGGCCTGATCGACCATGTAGATCGCCCAGCCGAAGACCGAGAACACGAAGACGACGATGGCCCAGAACCATCCCATCGCTCCACGCTTGTCGGCGTCGCGATACGCCCAGAACGTGAGGGCGAGATGGAAGACGAAGTAGAAGAGGACGCAGAGCTGTCTCGTCAGAATGAACTCGGCACTATTGAGGATCGGGTCAAAGAGTTCGCCCATGTACGTGGATCCTGTCTCCTCGCTGTGCGGACAGCCGTCGATACGCCACCCTCTCGGGCTACCGGGATTCTAGCAGATAGCCACGCTTGCGGAGCCCTCTCGCGTCACCGAATCGTCACGTGCCAAGGACGGCCTCACGCGCCTCGGCGGCGATGGTGAGACTGCCCGTCACGACGACGCCGTCGGAGACCTCTCCCGAGAGCGCATCGAGCGCCTCGCTGAGGGTGCCGAATGTGCGTGGCGGCACGCCCGTCTGCTCGGCCACGATGGCCGCGAGATCGACCGCCTCGAGAGCGCGGGGCGAGTCGCTGCGCGTGACCACTATGCGGCTGGCCGCCGGCCACAGCGCGTCGATGATGCCCGCAGCATCCTTGTCATCGAGCACCGCGAGGACGATGGTCGGCGGCGTTTCGAAACGCCGCTCGATCGCGCCGCGCAGGACCTCCGCCGCCTGGGGATTGTGCGAGCCGTCGACGATGAGAGGAGGCTCTGCCGAGACCTCCTCGAACCTCGCCGGCAGCGCAAGACCTCGAAGCGCCTCCGTGACCGCCGAGGCGCTGACCGGCTCGCCGAGCAGCGCCTCGACAGCTGCGCGCGCCATGGCCGCGTTGACCGACTGATAGTCAGGCATGTCGTACGGGCAGCGTCGAAGTCGCTGCTCGGTGCCCGCAGCCGCGATCCGACACGCACCGACACGCGCGCCCACCTGCAGCGCGCGCTCCTCGAAGATGTCCTCCACGCCCCGGTACCCGGGCCGAGCACCACGGCCGTACCCTGCTTGATCATGCACGCCTTCTCGGCCGCGATCATCTCGCGCGTGTCACCGAGATGCTCGACATGGTCGAGACCGACACCGGTGATCACGGCCACCGTCAGGCGTGACGACACTCGTCGCGTCCCATCTGCCACCCATTCCCACCTCGAGCACGGCCACGTCGACGCCACGCTCGCGGAAGAGCCAGAGCGCCGCGGCGGTGAGGATCTCGAACTCGGTGGGCTCGTTCAGACCCCGGTTGCGCGAGGCGATGAGGACCGCCTCCACCGCGGCGGCGAACTCATCCGGCGAGCAGTCCGACCCACCCAGCCGGATGCGCTCGGTGTAGCGGTTCAGATGGGGGCTCGTGTATGAGGCGGCCCGCATCCCGTGCGCCGAGAGTATCGCCTCGGTCATCCAGGTGACCGATGTCTTGCCGTTGGTGCCCGCCACCTGGATAGCCCGAAGCGCATCCTGTGGCCTGCCCAGCGCCTCACAGAGCGCCGTGATGGTGTCGAGCGAGGGATGGGTCCCGAACCGCAAGGCGTCCTCGAGGGCGGCGACAGCGTCCTCGTATGAGAATGGCACGAGCGACTCCCCCCTGTCGCCCGCGGCGTCGCCGAGGCGACCGTCGATCCCGACGGCGCTAGGACAGCTCGGCGAGCTGGGACTCCAGCGTGACCACTTCCTCGACGAGGCCCGCCGCTCGAGCCCGTCCTTCTCGATGATCTCCGGCGCTGCCTTGGCAAGGAAACCCTCATTTGCGAGCTTCTTCTCGAGCTTGCCGAGATCAGCCCGGGCCTTCCCGAGCTCCTTGTCCACGCGGGCACGCTCGGCTTCGAAGTCGACGAGCCCCTCAAGTGGTACGAAGAGCTCGACCCCGGCGGCAACAGCCGTGGCCGCGTGTTCGGGCTTGTCGGCCTCGGCATCGACCGTGAGCGTGGCGACCCCGGCCAAGGATGCGATCTGCTCGGCCAGGTTCTCGATGAGCATCGCATCAGCCGCGCTCGCCTTGACTATGCAGGTCCACGCCCTGCTTGGGCGCAACGGTGTAGCGCGCCCGAATCGCGCGAACTGCCGTGACGATCTCCTGGAGAGCACCGACAGAACGCTCGGCCCCCTCATCGATGTACTCGGCCAGCTCAGCCGGTGTCGGCCACGCCGCGACCATGAGCGAATCGGCCTTGGCGGCCTCGGGCGAGCGGCAGGTTGCGCCAGATCTCCTCGGTGACGAAAGGCATCATCGGGTGCAGCAGCCGCAGCGCCTTGTCGAGCACGAACACGAGGTTGCGCTGTACGGTGAGGCGGACCGCCTTCTGCTCCGGCGTCGGATCGTCACCGCCCTCGTAGAGGCGCGACTTGGACAGCTCGATGTACCAGTCGCAGAACTCGTTCCAGAAGAAGTCGTAGAGGGCACGCGCGACCTCGCCGAACTCGAAGCCGTCGAGGCCCTCATCGACGATCGCTGTGAGGTCCGCCAGCCGCGACAGGATCCACGCGTCGGCGACGGTAGCCGCCTCGGGCGCACCAGGCGTGTAGTCGTCATCGATGTTCATGAGCACGAAGCGGCTCGCGTTCCAGATCTTGTTCGCGAAGTTGCGGCTCGAGAGCAGCTTCTCCTCGGAGAACCGGATGTCCTGGCTGCCCGTGGTCTGCAGCATGAGACCGAAACGCATGCCGTCGGCGCCGTAGACCTCCATGAGGTCGAGCGGGTCGACGCCGGTGCCGAGCGACTTGGACATCCGCCTGCCCTCGGCGTTGAAGACCGTGGGATGGATGATGACGTCGCGGTACGGGACCTCGCCTTCGTTGAAGTACATGCCGTTCATGATCATCCGCGCGACCCACAGGAAGAGGATGTCGCGAGCGGTCGAGAGCACGCTCGTGGGATAGAAGTACTCGAGCTCAGGCGTCTCGTCGGGCCAGCCGAGCGTGGCGAAGGGCCAGAGTGCCGAGGAGAACCACGTGTCGAGCACGTCCTCGTCCTGGCGCACCTCTCCGCCGCACTCGCAGTGCGGTGACGTCCTCTTCCGAGGCGATCATCGCACCGCACTCGTCGCAGTAGTACACGGGTATCTGATGCCCCCACCACAGCTGGCGAGACACGCACCAGTCACGGATGTTCTCCATCCAGTGGAAGTAGACGTTGTCCCAGCGCTTGGGATGGAACGCGACGCGGCCATCACGCACAGCCTCGATCGCCGGCTCGGCCAGCGGCTTCATGTCGACGAACCACTGATCCGATAGCCAGGGCTCGATGACGGTATGACAGCGGTAGCAGTGCCCGACGGAGTGCAGGTGGTCGTCGACGCCTACGAGCAGGCCCTGGGCCTCCAGATCGGCGACGACCCGCTTGCGAGCCTCGTAGCGGTCCAGTCCCTCGTAGGGGCCGCCCTCCGCGGTGATCGACCGCATCGGCGGTCATGACGTTGATCTTGGGCACATCGTGGCGCTCGGCGATCTCGAAGTCGTTGGGGTCGTGCGCCGGAGTGACCTTGACCGCGCCGGTGCCGAAGCTCGGGTCCACGTACTCGTCGGCCACGACCGGGATCTCTCTGCCCAGGAGCGGCAGGACGACGGTGGCGCCCACCACGTCTGCGTAGCGCTCGTCGTCGGGGTGTACCGCGACGCAGGTGTCGCCGAGCATCGTCTCCGGCCGCGTGGTGGCCACGACCAGGTAGTCAAGACCGCCCACGGGCTCCTTGAGCGGGTACTTGAGATGCCACAGGTGGCTGTCGAGGTCCTCGTGCTCGACCTCGATGTCGGAGAGCGCCGTCGAGCAGCGCGGACACCAGTTGATGATGCGCTTGCCTCGGTAGATCAGGCCCTTGTCGAACCAGTCGACGAAGACCTTGCGGACCGCCCGCTGGTAGCTCGGATCCATCGTGAACCACTCGTCCGAGTAGTCACACGAGCACCCCATACGCTTGAGCTGCTCGATGATGATCGAGCCGTGCTCGTGCCGCCACGCCCAACAGAGCTCGATGAACTTCTCTCGGCCGACGTCGTAGCGTGACAGGTCCTTGGGCGGCGAGCTTCTGCTCCACCTTGTTCTGCGTGGCGATACCGGCGTGGTCGGTGCCGACGACCCAGCGTGTAGGACGACCGGTCATCCGCTGCCGCCTGATGACGACATCCTGGATCGTGTTGTTGAGCGCGTGACCCATGTGCAGAGAGCCCGTGACGTTGGGCGGAGGGATGACGATGGTGAAGGGCTCGGCACCATCCTCGATCGACCGGCTGCTCGAAGTATCGCCCCTTCATCCATGACGTGAAGATGGGGCCTTCCACGGCCTGCGGGTCATATGCCTTGGGCATCTCGCTCATGTGCGTGCGCGTCCCTTCACCTGCATGGATGGTTCACCCGATGATATGACAACCGCCCCACCACGCACACCCACCAGGCGAAATCGCCTGCGCTGCTGTCAGAGGCCGATACCTCGGGACGAATCGACGAACATCGCCGTATTCGCACCGTTCGTCTCCACAATTACGACCGTTCATCCGAAGAAACCCCCGAGGGTATAGCGCGACCACCCCATCGGAGCCGATAAGTGTATGTGAAAACGTTCTCATTTGCCGATCCCCTCATCTGCCTGGGACGGCCATGCCGCTGGGAGGCACACCATGCCGGAATGCGAACTGACCGAGGGCTGCATCTTCTTCAACGACAAGATGGCAGCGATGCCGTCGATGGCCAACATGTACAAGCAGCGGTACTGCAAGGAAGACTTCAGCGCATGCGCTCGCTACCAGGTCGTGAAGGCCGTCGGCAGCGAGAACGTGCCCACAGACCTCTACCCCAACGATGGCGACAAGGTCGCCGCTGTCATCGAGAAGGTGGAGAGCGCCTAGCCGGTTCCACTGCGCCCGACCGCTGTGGCGACCGCAGCCAGCACTCTGGTCGTCCTTTGCGATCCGTCGTTCCCTAGCTGGCCTCACGCACGGCGCCCGCGCCGAAGAGCTCGATGAGTTCCGCGTGCAGACCACTGGCGGCGCCGTCCACGCGTCCCGCGTTGTAGACCTGCGTCTTGCCGTTGCCCGCAACGCGCAGCTCCAGGTAGTCGCGGCCCTCGTAGTGCTCGATGATTCCCTTGAGCTTGTCGAGACGCCCGTTCTTGAGAACGCTCGGCTCCGTCTCCACGATCACCTTGCCCGGCGGTTTGGAGAAGATCGAACCGTCGAAGGGCTCGACCTCCTGAACGAGCAGCTTGCGACCGCGGTCTGATGACTCCACCTTGGCCCGCAGACGCAGCACCGTGTCCTCGGTGATGAGATCTCGATGCGCATCGTAGGTCTGCGGGAAGAGCACGGCCTCGGCGTTGCCGTCGAGATCCTCGATCGTCGCGATGGCCATGAGAGCACCGCGCTTCGTCGGCCTGGTCTCGACCGCCGTGAGGATACCGGCGAACCAGACGACCGTCCCGTCGGGAAGCTCTTCGAGCTCTGCCAGTGAGCGCTCGGCGGCATCACGCACAGCATCGGCTATCTCGCGCAGCGGGTGGTCCGAGACGTAGATGCCGAGCATCTCCTTCTCGAAGGCGAGCTTGATCTTCTTGTCCCACTCATCGGGAATGGGATCCGGAATCTCCTCGGAGAACCCGTGATCCTCCTCGGCGAACATCTCGAACATGGAGGTCTGACCCGTGTCGCGGTCCTTCTGTCGCTGGACCGCAGACTCGACACATGTGTCCATGAGCGAGAAGAGGTGCTTGCGCGAGTAGCCGGTCGAGTCGAACGCACCGGCCTTGACCAGCGCCTCGATCGTCTTCTTGTTCATCTGATGCATGTCGACGCGGTCACAGAAGTCGTGCAGCGAGGTGAACCGCCCTCCACCCTCGCGGGCGACCATGATCGACTCGACCACGCCCTCGCCCACTCCCCGGATGCCGGCGAGACCGAAGCGGATGCCCTCGGGCACGGCGGTGAAGTCCCTCCCTGATGAGTTCACGTCGGGAGGCAGGACTGTCATGCCGGCACGATTGCACTCGGCCACGTACTTCACGATCTTGTCGGTCTTGCCCTGATACGACGTGAGCACGGCGGCCATGTACTCGGTCGGATAGTGCGCCTTGAGGTACGCGGTCTGCATCGTGATCATGCCGTAGGCGGCCGAGTGGGACTTGTTGAAGGCGTACTCGGCGAACGGCTCGATGTCGTTCCACATGCGCTCGGCCAGCCGGGGGTCGTAGCCGTTGTTCTCCGCGCCACTGACCCAGTCGGCCTTGAGCTTGCCGAGGACGTCCTTCTTCTTCTTGCCCATGGCCTTGCGCAGCTTGTCGGCCTTGGCTGCCGAGAAGCCGCTCATCTCCATGGAGATGCGCATGACCTGCTCCTGGTAGACCACCGTGCCGTACGTCTCTTCGAGGATGGGCATGAGGCGCTCGTCGTAGTAGATGATCTCGCGGCGGCCGTGCTTGCGCTCGACGAAGTCGTCGACCATGCCTGACTGCAGGGGGCCGGGCCGGTACAGAGCGAGGATCGCGACCACGTCGGCGAACGTCTCCGGCTTCATCTTCTTGAGCAGCTCGCGCATGCCCGGCGACTCGACCTGGAAGACGCCGGCCGTGTCGGCCCTGCGCAACAGCTCGAAGAGGGCCGGGTCATCGAGCGGGATGTGTCGGGGTCGATCTTCACGCCGTGATTCGCCTCGATGTTGCGGACGGCATTGGCGATGACCGTGAGCGTGCGCAAGCCGAGGAAGTCCATCTTGAGCAGGCCCAGGTCGGCCACGGTGGGTCCGTCCCACTGCGTGATGACCGCCCCGCCCTTCGTGTCGTACTTGACCGGAACGTGCTCGCACACCGGATCGGGGCAGATGACCACACCGGCAGCGTGCACTCCCTCGCCTCGGACGATGCCCTCAAGCGAGGTCGCCGCATCCACGATGCGCTTGGTGTCCTTGTTGTCCTCGTAGTCGGTGCGGAACTCCGAGCTCGCCTTGATCGATCCCTCGATCGTCGCATCGAGCTCATCGACGATCATCTTCGAGATGCGGTCGGGGACCCCGTAGGGATAGCCGAGCACGCGACCGGCGTCGCGGACAGCGGCGCGGGCCTTCATCGTTCCGAACGTGATGATCTGCGCGACGTGGTCCTCGCCGTACTTCTCGCGCACGTAGTCGATGACCTCGCCGCGTCGCTCGTCGTCGAAGTCGATGTCGATATCGGGCATCTCCGAGCGCTCAGGATTGAGGAACCGCTCGAACAGCAGCCCGTTCGCGATCGGGTCGAGGCTCGTGATGCCGAGTGAGTAGGCGATGATCGAGCCGGCCGCCGAACCTCGTCCGGGGCCGACGCCGATCCCCTTCTCCTTGGCCCACGCCACGAAGTCGGCGGTGATGAGGAAGTAGGGAGCGAAGCCCTTCTCGTTGATGACAGTCAGCTCGTGGTTGAGACGTTCCATGACCTCGTCCGGCACCGGGTCGCCATAGCGCTCCTTGACACCCGCGAGACAGCGTTCTTCGCAGGTAGGAGCCCTCGGAGTGCATGTCGGGAACCGCGAACGTGGGCAGGTGCATCTCGCCAAAGGACATCGAGACGTCGCACTTGTCGGCGATCTCGAGCGTGTTGCTCAGCGCCTCCGGGTACTGCTCGAAGATCTGAGCCATGTCCTCGGGCGTCTTCATGTAGAACTCGTCGCAGCTGAACTTCATGCGCCCCGGTTCATCGAGCGTCGAGCCGGTGCCGATGCAGAGCAGCAGATCCTGCTTCTCGGCGTCCTTCTTGCCGAGGTAGTGGATGTCGTTGGTGGCGACCAGCGGGAGGCTCAGATCGTGTGCCAGCGCGGCAAGCTGCTCGTTGAGCTCGGCCTGCGTCACGCCGTTGTCGGCCGTGATGCCCTGGTTCTGGATCTCGATGTAGAAGTCCCCGGGGGCGAAGACCTCAGCGTAGGTCCGCGCCCACTTCTCGCGCCTCGTCAGGCGATCCCATCTCGATCGACTTGCTCACGATGCCGCTCATGCATGCGCTCGTCGCGATCAGGCCCTCGGAGTAGCGCTCGAGCAGCTCGAGGTCGACCTGGGGCTTGTAGTAGAACCCGTCGGTCGCAGCATCGGAGACGAGAGCCCTGAGGTTGCGGTATCCCTCGGCGTTCTTCGCAAGCAGAAGAAGGTGGTTGAGCTGCGGTTTGCCGTCGCGCTTGTGTCGCGAATGCGGGACGAAGTAGACCTCGCAGCCGAGGATCGGCTTGAGGTCGGCCGCGCTCGCCTTGCGGTAGAAGTCGACCGCACCGTACATGTAGCCGTGGTCGGTGACAGCGAGCGCGGGCATGTCGAGCTCACACGCGCGCTCCACGAGCTCGGTGACGCGGGCAGCCCCATCGAGCATGGAGTACTCACTGTGCGTGTGCAGGTGGACGAAGGACACTACTGGCCTTCCGTGACGCCGAGTCGCTTGAGCACGATCGAGTACCCGTCGGCTCCGTAGTTGAGAGACTTGCTCACGCGGGAGATCGTGGTGGCCGAGGCCCCCGTCTCCTCCTGGATAGCGGTGTAGTGCTCTCCTGCGGCCAGAAGCTTGGCCACGTGGAAGCGCTGGGCCATGTCCTTGATCTCGCGGATGGTGCACAGATCGAGAAGGAGCGCGTACGCCTCGTCGCGCTGTTCGACGGCCAGTATCGCGTCGAGCAACTCATCTACCTCGGGCGTTCTGAGGCGGTCATCGGCCATCAGGTGTGGGAATCCCCCGCTCGCAAGCCATCTACCACATGATGTGTCTATCCTAGCACCCGGACGCGACATATCGCGCCTGTGGATAGCTGAGCGGGCAGATGTTCGCGACGGGCGGCAGGCGGGTGGCCTCAGGGCGAAGAGAAGCTAGGCAGACCGTGTTGGAAAGCGTCCCGATACCCTCTATGAAGACCTCGACGATATCGCCGGGCTCGAGCGCCCCGATGCCCGACGGGGTGCCGGTGAGCACCACATCACCCGGCACCAGAGTCATCACGCTCGACGCGAAGCTCACGAGCTGGAAGGGATCGAAGATCATGTCCGAGGTGTTGGCCTGCTGGCACAGGTTGCCGTTCACGCGCGCCTCGATCGCAAGCGCTGCGGGATCGATATCGGTCTCGACCCACGGGCCGAGAGGACAGAACCCGTCGAACCCCTTGGCACGCGTCCACTGACCGTCCTTGCGCTGGACATCGCGAGCGGTGATGTCGTTGGCACACGTGAAGCCGAGGATGTTCTGGCGCGCCTCCTCCACCGAAGCCATGTGTGTGCGTCGCCCGATGACTGCGGCGAGCTCAGCCTCATAGTCGACCCGCCCGATACCGCCGGGGATATCGATAGCGTGATTGGGGTGGTTGACCGAGGTCGGAGGCTTGAGGAACAGCACGGGTTCTTCGGGCAGCTCGTGCCCCATCTCGCTGGCATGCCCTCGGTAGTTGATGCCGACGCAGACTATCTTCGTGGGGACCACCGGGGAGAGAAGCTCGGCGGTCTTGCAGGCCGACCGTCCCCTCTGTCTCCCATGCGGCGAACGGCTCCTCCGATATGAGCGTGACCGTCGAGTCGTCAGCCAGCCCATACCGACAGTCCCCGTCACTCAGAACACGGACAACGCGCATGCCGCTCCCCCGGATGATGTCTATCGGATCCCTCTCGCCGTTGACTTCCATATGTGGGTATCGACTCCTGCCGGTTCGGGGACGCGCAGGGACGACCGCGCCCCGTATGAGAAACCGGGACTCCCGCACGCGGGAATCCCGGCTCTTAGCTCCTCTTCGAGTCGGCCTCTACGAGGTCGCCGCTGACGACTCCTCAGACTCAGGAGGCGGCTGGGGTCTGAAGACGTCCCAGGGCTGCTCGATCAGCGTGGCACTACCCCAGAAGGCCTGGACGTCCTTGCCATTGACCTCGCCCTCTTCAACGCCCTCTACGGTGAAGCGCACCTGGTCGACCTCGGGGAACTGCCCGAACGTCCTGAGGATCCCGGCCAGCGCGACAAGCTGCTCGGACTCGGTCGCCTCGAAGTCAAGGACCTCGGCCGACCAGTCGATGGTAAGCACCCCATCAGAGAGCGTGACACCGATGACTTCGGCCTCCGGCTGGACTATGGCCATGTCCGGATTGTCCTCCGGAGCGGCCGCAAGCCATTCGCTCATCGTGGCCATGTACACGTCGTCTGCGTCGACGATGCGCCTCTCCTCGACAAGCGAGCGCCCTGAGGAGAAGAAGACGCCGGTGATGGTCGTCTCTTGGGCAACGAGTTCAGGCTCGGGCAGATCCGCACCCGGACTGCTGCAGCCAGAGATCGCCACAGCGGCCATGAGGAGGAGCAGCGTGAGGCCAAGAGTTGCTCGGCTCATTCGCTGTCTCCCTCGATCGGGGCAGGGTCGTCTGGAGTCGGCGGGGCTCCCGTCCTCGGGCAACGATGCCGCGTCCCCGCCGGAATCGGAATCGCCGCCAAGAGCACCCTTGATCTCGTCATACGTTGCCGTCGGGACGCCAAGATCGACAGCGGCTCCACGCAGCTGATCGGTCTCGGCTAGCAGCACGCGCTTGCCGCGAAGTGAGCTAGCTACGTAGAGCGCAGCAGCCGTCTCGTCGTCCAGCGAGTACTGGCCAGCAAGAGCAGCGACCTTCTCCTCGTCGAGGTCCTTGTCCTTCCAATCGACATCGATATCGTCGTTGGCGACAACAGCGCCAAGCGCAGCGGTGCCGTAGAGCCGCTTCAGACGGGATGCCACCTCAGGACCATCGGGCGCACCTCCGAGCACCGTGATGAACTCAGGAGACGCGATGTAGCGGCGACGCCTGAGCAGGAACGGTATCAGGAGCAACGGCAGGAGCAGCAGAAGCAGTACGTATGGCACATACGTCGTCCACGGCGGTGCGGCGCCTGGGGCGGCGAAGACCTCCACGCGGTCATTGAACTTGTCTGCGATGACCAGCTTGCCGTCGTAGTAGTCGATGCCGTCGGGGTAGTAGAAGTACCCGTCGTCATGCCCGACCTGACCGAAGTCCTCGACGAACTCTCCATTGGTGTTGAGGACGACGATCTCGGAGTTCGTGCCGTCCACGACGTAGAGCAGATCATCCTCGCCGATGGCTATGCTTGCGGGAAGACCGAACAGCCGGTCCTCGCCTTGGTACTGAATGGCCTGATCGGGCGGGATAGGCTCGCCATACTGCCACAGCGGCTCGCCCGCCGGAGCTAATCGCCTGCACGCGGTAGTTGAGAGAGTCCGCGATGTACAGGGTCCCATCTTCGCCCACCGCAACGGCGGCCGGCCTGTCGAATTCGCCCGGCGCCTTCCCACGCTTGACGTAGCCAGTCTGGAAGTTGCCATCGAGGTCGCCGATGACGACGCCGCTCTCAGTTGTCACGAACAGCTCGTCGCCGACGATCGAGACGCCGGTCGGGGGCTCATCCGTGAACACAATGGCGTCCACAGGGATTCCGTTGTCGTAGATGACCATCTTCGTGGAGGTCTTGTCGATGACGAACGAACGTCCTGTCGGTGTCACCGCGACGTCGATCGGATCGCGGAGCTGGAAGATCTCGTCGCCCGCCTCACCGTACAAGGTGACGAACTCGCCGTTCTCGTCGAACACGACGATACGCCGCTTTCCGGTGTCAGCGACGTGGATGTTGCCCTGAGAGTCCACGCCCACCCCGGCCGGACGTCTCAGAAGGTCGCCCTCGAACCCGTAGATCGAGAAGAGGAAGCCCTCTTCCTGCTCACCTGCCTGGTTGCTGATCTCCGCAGGCCTGCTGAGGTACCACCAGGCAACGGCCAGCCCAAGCAGGAGCAGCAGGAGCAAGATGATGACGAGAACCTGGTTCCGCGTGCTTTTCGCGCCTCGTGGACGAGCCACTAGCTACCTCCCGGGGGTTTCGATCGGTTCATCCGACTGACTGGACCACCAGATGTCGATCTCCTTGAGAGCCTCTTCCTCGGCTTCCGGATGAGCCTCTGCGATGGTCTCGTATGCGAGTAGAGCCTCTTCGTTGTCAGGGTCGTACGTGAGCACGATCGTGAGATCGAACAGCGCGTCGGACCACTGCTCCTGTCGTTCGTAGTAGCGAGCTCGCTCCATCACAAGCAGCGAGTTGTCGGGATTGTTGTCGATGGCCTCATCGAGAGCTGCAAGCGCGCTCTCCTGGTCGCCAAGCCCCTCGTAGGCCTGCGCGAGACCGAAATACGCGTCCTGGTAGAACTGCGCCACCTGACCAGGAGTCGTGGCGGCCTTCTCGAGTGTGACGACGGCGACCTCGTAGTCGCCCGACTTGAGCTGAGCGAGACCCAGAACGTACTGCGGGGTCGGGTCAGCCGGATCGATGCTGATCGCGAGCTCGGCCTGCTCAACAGCCGCGCCCGTCAGACCCTGGTCAAGATAGGCCGCCGCAAGCTTCGTCCGCGCGGCACCATCCTCGGGTTGGCTCGCACGGCCTCCTCGGCCGCCATCACTGCACGCTCCATTTCGGTGGTCGGCGTGTCGGAGTTCAGCTGATCGACGAACGTGTACGCGACCACCGCACCGAGTAGCACGACGGCCACCACAAGAGCGATCGTCAGAATCTTGAGAACCGACTGATTCGTCAGCTGCATCGAACGAGCCACCTTCCTCAACACAACAGTGATGAACTGGCATGACCTTCGCAGGAAGACCCATGATATAGTATGAAACGCACCCTGTTAAGGGAAATTCAGCTTTCTCGACGTGCTCTCCACAACTCGAGACACCGGATTCGGAGCAGACATGAAGCGTTCGTACGTGGTGATCGGTATCGTCATCGTCCTGGTCGCAGGAGTCGTCGGCTACCTGCTCCTGGTACCCGGAGCTAGCGATTTCCTTGCCGAAACGCAGATAATCGAGGACCAGGCACAGATTGACGAGATGGCCCTCGCCTACATCGCTCAGCCGTACCCTGACGACTACAACACGACTCGGATCCCAGGCTACCTGGACAACCGCAGCGAATCGGAGTTTGCCGAGGTCACGATCGAGATTCAGCTGCTTACCGATGACGGCGACGCGGCTGAACTCATCCAGCATGAGCTGACAGACATCGCTCCGGGAGCACGCAAGACCTTCGACATCAATGCCGGGACGATCGGAGAGACGCGCCGGGCCGAGGTGGACGTCACGAGCATCACGATCGTGGTGCCATGATGGGCTCGGCAGGCCGCGGATACATGAGGACTCGTTCTCGCCGGAACCCTCGCGCTCTCCATAGGCCTCGTCTCGGGTTGTAGCTCGGACTCAGGCAACACGACCGTCATCGTCGAACCCGAGTCCAGCGTAGAGGAGACGTCGTCTCTGTCGGCGATCGAGCGCGGCAAGGTCCGGCGCGAGGCTTCTCGACGGACTCGAGCCCGCGATCGCAGCATGGATCGCCGGCGATCGGGAAGCGTTCGCCCAAGGCTTTGGCGAGCTGCCACAGAAACCTATGTTCGAGGTCTGGGATGAGGCAGAGGAACTCGGCTACACCATCGATCGCAGCCATGATCGGACCATGCTTGATGTCATCGAGCTCAATGGCAGCGGGACCCAGGCACTCGTTTCCTACGACTTCACCGACCACACCGTCGTCACGGCATCCGATGGCACGATCGTTGGGCCGGACAGAGCCGAAGAGGTCAGCTTCCAGTTCACGGTCGAGCTGACCGACGAGGAGTCCGGCCAATGGACGATCGTCCGCATGATCGGTCCCGTGGAGTCCATCCGCTAGGACTCGGCGACCGCAACCCGCACGCTGCGCTCACCTAGTAGTCGAAGTACTCGGGAGGCGGCTTCGGGAAATCCCGTCTGTAGCTGTCGGCACCGCCGATGGGCGCGTACAGCTCTGCGTATGACGCAGGATGACAGCCAGCGCAGAAGTCCTGTGATGGGTGGCATGTGTAGCAGTCAGAGAGCTCTCCGCCCTTCTGCCCGGTCGCCTGTAGCCCGTGCTCGCCAACCCAGGGCGCACCTCCGTGCATAGGACCTGGTGTCGTGTGACATGGCTGACAGTTGTCAGCCGAGAACTCGAAGATACCCCCGGGGCTGTAGTGGCAGCGATAGCAGCTGTCACGATCGAGGAATCCCTCGTTGGCGTGATCGCCGGGGCGGCCCTGCACCGCGTCTGCCGGCCCCCATCCGGGCGGATGTGGCATCGTCTGGCCGTGACAGAACAGACACTCGGCATATTCATCGTGACAGCCGTAGCAGTTGCTCGTGTCGAGATCCTGCACCTTGGGCAGCTCCTCGCCGCTAGCAGTGTACTGAAGTGGATCACCGGGGTGACACACTTCGCAATCGGCCGAGACGGTCTCGCCGTCATGGCACACGATGCAGTCGGCCATCTCCGGCGAGCTGGGCTCGGGAACCGCATTGGGATGCGCGGTCGAATTGTGACAATCCCTGCATCGTGCCCCTAGCTCGAGGAAGTCCTTGTGACGCACACGGACCCCCTTTCGCTCGGTGGTTTCGGACGTGACATACCCATGACACGACAGACATGCAGCATCCTCGACACTCCCGGCGACAGGCTCCGGCCGCTCGTCGACAGCCGCATACGTGTAGACCCATCGGGCGTAGGTCAGCGCCGTTCTCGCAGGGCCGGTGAAGCCCGTCTTGCGATGACACGACATGCAGTCAACACCCGCGTGAGCAGACTCGGCAAGCGCGATCTGCTGGGGCGACTCCCCGTGGCAGCGCGCACACTGACTCGGCTGGCCAAGGTAGTCGGCGGTCAGAGCCACCGCAGCAATCAGCAGCACCACCCCCACGATACGCAGCGTCCAGCGGGACACCGGGCTCCTGCGAGCGCGAGAAGCGCGCTCGTCCAGCAGCGCATCCAGGCGCCCCTGCGGTGTCGTCATCGACACGAGATAGACGACCGCGACGATCAGGAGCGCCACGATCACTGCGGCGATCATGAAGAAGATCGCCTGATTCGATCCGCCTAGGGAGATGCCGTTCAGGTAGCTGCGGATGGCGCTCATGGCGTGTACACCGGCCTCTGACGCAGAGCGCGAACCTCATCATCGGTCAGGCCCGGATGTGCATGGCGGGTGTGACACGCGTCGCAGTCGGCCGGCTCATGACACCGGTTGCACGCCTCATCCCCTTCTTCCTCCACGAGAACGCGATGGTTGGGCAGGAAGTCAGCCGGGTGGGGCATGGGAACGCCGTGGCAGCCCTCGCACGTCGAACGCTCATGGCACTCGTAGCATGCCTCGCGCGTGTCATAGTCGGTCGCGAGCTCTCCGTGCTGCGGTATGAACGGCTCCGGGTGAGGCATCTCCACGTCGTGACACGCCATGCAGTACTCTGTCGCGTGGCACGCCTTGCACGTGTCCAGGTCACCCATGCCGTGCATAGAGCGCCAGTTCGCACCGTGGATGATCTGCCATGGATTCGTGTAGACAGACGGTCTCGAGGCCTTCTCGCCTTCAGGATGACACGTCGCGCATCCCGTGACGTTGGTCGCGGCTTGCACGTGACACTCGAGGCACGTCTCCATGGTGTACGTGCCTACCGAGGTGCCATCTTCGATCAGGTGAGCTACGTCCGGATGACACGTAGTGCACAACCAGCCCTGGTCTTGGGGCGCCCGATGGTTCATGCGAACGCCGTTCGAGACGATCGTCTGCGGGATCATGTCCTCGTGACAGCCGAGACAACCGTCGTTGGTGACCTTCTCGTCAGGGCTGCCACCCGGGATGATCTGCGCGGGTACCATCGCTGCGACGCTGAGTCGGTTGTCCACGAGCGCGAACATGCCGCCGGCCGCATGGCAATCGTCGCAGTGAGCCGATGCATGACCGCTCTCCTCGAGGGCCGTCACCTGCGCGGAGTGACAAGGGGTACACGAGGCAGGCCATACCGCCGCACCGGCCGCGAGTGCGCCCAGCGCGACGAACGCAAAGATGACCGTGAGGCTCACCCACCATATGATCTCTGCGCCGTTTGCCACCGTGCGGCGCGAATCGCGGGCGGGCTCTTCGGGGGCCATCTCGAGGGGATCGACGTCGGTCATCGTCACTCCCCCGAAGGCTGGTGGTCGGCCACACCATCAACGACCGGGGTGCCGACGTTGACGAGGAGCTCTCGCGTCCTCTGGACCGGAGGCGTGTCCAGATACGATGTCTTGACCAGGTAGATGACGTTCTCACGCGTCCACACGACCGTCCACGCTGAGTTGTCCGAGGCGAACCCTTGACGGGCAATGGTCCCTGAGCCCACGAGTACGTCAGACTGATCCAGCGGGTACGGCTGCAGCATCTCCTCGATCCGCTGCTCCGCCCCCTGGGGGGACGCGACGACCTCAGCTCTCGCGTAGCTGTTGATGGGCCGTGTGTTCAGTGCGTCCATGTTGAGCGTGATGTAGATCGCTTCGCTCGCTCGACCTTCCTGCCCTGGGATGTCCTGCAAGGTGATCGTCTCGTACGAGAGGACGCGCTCGGGCAGCAAGCCTGTGGTAGACACGCCGGCCAAGGAGCCTCCAGGCTCCGGAATCGGCTCCTCGCCGATGAAGCCCGGCAGTGGTTCTGTCGCCCCTGGGGCCAGGAACCAGTTCAGCGCGATGGCGAGGATGATCGCGAACAGCGCGATCGGCCAGGCGATGGAGAATGCACGTCTCGACAGTCGGACGCCACGCTCGCTGTCGGCCGTGGACGACCCCGCCGTGGTTCCGGCGAGTCCGTCGACCGTGTCCGCACCGTCGAAAGTCTCAGGCGTACTCACGGGAGCTCCGTCATCGCTGTTTCCACCGGTCCGAACTCTCGGTTCCGTTGGCTGTCTGGGTCGACCAGAACTCATGCTTGACCTGGAGAAATACTACCATGACCAGGCATGATTACCGAACATGAAGCACCTCTCGTGCCAGGCAAGACGAGGGGGCCCGCGCTCGCGCGAGAGCCCCCCAAGATTGTGGGGAGGGCTCCCATCGAAGGGAGCCCTCCCCGTCAGTCTCGACTCACGTCCGAAGACGTAGGATCAGGACTAGTGGTTCACGCCGATTCCACCGTGGCAGCGCAGACATACCGCGTCCAGGTTGGAGTCGGAGATGACAACCGTGTCATCGATGGTCGTCGGCGCACCGTCGACGATCGAGTAGCCACCGAGAAGCTTGATCGAGTCTGCATTCGCGGAGTGCGGGAAGTCAGAGTCGACAGCCGTGGCTGCGTTCATACGGTTGAAGTAGTAGTCGCCAGAACCGTAGTGGCACTGCGAGCAAGAGTCGCGGGGACCACTCGGGTAGCTGGTGCCGTCGTAGGTGCCACCCATGATCGGGGCGAGACCCTCGGTGCGGTGACAGCTGTAGCACTGGCCAGGACCTTCGTAGGCACCGGAGTACGGAGCCGGGTGGGTCCTCTCGGTGTGAGCCTTGAAACCGAGCTCTACGTTGGTGAGATGCTCCATGCCACCGATGTTGAGGTTGTGGCAGTCGGCACACCAGACGGAGAGCGTACCCTCGTTGACCGAGTTGGCGTCACGGTCGGCGCCATGCTCGGCTCCGGCCTCAGGACCGATGTGCTGCGCGACCCAGACAGGAGCGGTCACGGTCGTGCCGTCGGCGAACTCGTGTACTCGAAGTCACCAGACTGGACCTGGCTGTAGTTCACGCCAGCGGTCAGCGTGGTCTCGGGACCTTGACGACCTGGTTCGAGTCCACTAGTTGCCATAGGTGTTGGCCGAACCGGTCGTCGTGCCGGACGGGAACAGCTTGAGGAGCTTGTAGCCGTCGCCGCGACCGGTGTTCTGCACGAAGCGCGGGGAGACCGAAGCGACGATACCTCGGACGGACGCCATACCTGGCTGGTGGCGTTGTGGACCTGGTGGCAGTTCATGCAACGCAGGGCCAGCGGACCGACCTTGACGTAGCCGGAACGACCGGAGCCCACGGCACCGTGGCCGTGGTGGCGCGAGAAGCGGTACATCGACGCCTTGGTGGCGTCGTAGGCACGCACCTCGATGTCCTCAGAGATCGGGTTCATCGCTGCATCGACAGAAGCGAGCGTGACGGTCTCGGTCCACTGGTTGATCGTGGAGTCCGGGATTGCCGTCGAAGCACCGATCGTGTGACCGTTCATGGTGTACTTGCCGTTGTCATAGACGACCTTGGAGCTGTGAGCGGAACCGCCGATGTGGCAGTAGTCACATGCGTCGTCCTGTGAGTCGGCGCGAAGCAGGTAGTACGCACCTTCGGCGCGGTGCACAGCGTGGCAGACCTTACACTTGTTGGTCGAAGTATCGTACCCACCGTGCGGATCATCATAGTCGCCGGCGAACTCGGTGTTGTCGAAAGCGGCATAGCCGCCTTCACGCTTCGCAGATACATCAGAGAGATCCTGATACGAGAATGCGGACGCGCCATCAGGAGCGATGACGGTCGGCGTAGCGGCATATGCCACTGACGCGAAACCGAGAACGAAGACGGCTATGAGAAGAACGAACAGCCCCTTCTTCATTGAAGTACCTCCGTTTGTGTTTGATGTATGGAACCTCATATTTGGATATCACCTCCTTCTTTGGCGAGGCCCGCATCACCGCCTTGGGGAGCGGTGAGAGCGGTGTATAGCCGGGCTTAAACACCTCTAAGCCAAACTAATGTGGATTAAGACTAAGCTCATAGAAAGACCATGGCAATACCCCCTAGGGCATTAAAGTGAAGAAATCTGAGGATGGCTCGCGGATGGCGCTGAAGCTGCCGGAACGTGAAGTGGCGAACTGTTTCGGCGAACGGCGGGTCTGCTCGGCTCGGCGTTTGCTATGATGTTGAACATTAATAAGTATGAGCCGCGCAACGAAGGGCGCCCCCCGCGTGCAGGCCGGACGATCCATCACTACATGGCTCGCAGTCTCGCTGCTGATGACGGCTGTCTCGGCAGGGCTGCTTCTCCCCTCCATCGCCCTCGGCTACGGCTACAACGACAGCGGCTACAACTACACCACCGGCACGAACGTCCCCGATGGCAACGCCGGGTTCTACGTGCGCGACCCGGTCACGGGATCGCAGATCCGCTCGTACCAGGGTCCCCACGGCGGGTACACGACCACGACCAACAAGTGCAAGGACTGTCACGCTGTCCACATAGCGCAGGGCGCCTTCATGCTCATGCGCGCAGACCTGAGGGTCCAGGCGTGCGACTTCTGCCATACCGGCGGGGGCGGCTCGCGCACCAACATCCAGATGGACAATGCCTACGACGGTTCGAGTGCCATCGCCACGCTCTCCGCCGGCCTCGGCACCGGGCACACACTCGGCTACGCTTCCCCGTCCCCGCTCGACATCAAGCCCGCCTACACCGATCCCCTCGGCTTCACGTGCTTCGACTGTCACTCGCCGCACGGCAACTCCGATCGCGTGCTCTCTACCTACGCCAATCCCGGACGGCGCACATCGGGGCCTGAGGTCTCCTTTGTATATAGTGGCTCGACCCTCGAGACGGTCGTGACGAATCCGGGCGGCCTCGACATCGCGACGTACAACGGCGGAGTCGGCGACTACTGGGGTATCGCCACCGAAGAGGGCAACATCGTCTCGACCTCGGACGGCGACTCCACCTCGCATGCGATCTGGCCGGCGTCGCGCATGCTCCTCAAGGTCGACCCCCACTCGACGAGCAGCGAGCTTGCGACAGATACGGTCGTTGGCTCGGCTCCGGGATCGACGGGCCAGTTCGGCTACAACAAGATCGCCATCGATTGGGACAACCCGATCGGCCCGGCCGATGCGTCCAACACCGGTGGGCAGGACGACGTCAACGGCGGATCGTACTTCGGTTCCACCGGTCTCTTGAGCGTCGGGGAGTTCTGCACCGACTGCCATGACGGGGCTGCGGGAGCCTCCACCCAGCAGGCGACGGTGTGGCTGCGCAACGACAGCGTCCCCACGAGCGGGACGTACATCGAGGCCTACTCACACGACTCGCAGCCGCGCGATCTCGAGCGGCAGATGATCCTCAATCCCGGCGGCACGGCCACCAACCCTCACGGCACCGACGACAACTTCGGACCCTCGTGCCGCTCGTGCCACATCGGCGGGAGCTCGTGCGACCAGTGCCACGGAGTCGATGGGACCGGAGCCGCGAACTCAGCGTACAGCGCGTACCGACCTGTCACAGCCACCCAGACCCCGCCTCCCGAAGACGGGAAGACGGCCTACTGGCCGCAGGCCTACATCAGCCAGCTCGCCATCCCCGACATCAACTCGCAGTGTGTCGATGGCGGCTTCTCATGGCCCCACCGCACCCTCGGCGTCAACATGCTCGGCGATGAGCTGTACGGGGTGGACTTCGATGGATCGCCCATCGCGGTGGGAGAGACACGCCTCGACGCCGATGCCTGGATATCCGGCTATCTCGACGACCAGCCCTATGCCAGCGAGCAGACGACCGACACGTGGAAGCCGTTCACGGACACCACACCGGGAATCTCCTCGGCCCCGGCCGAGAACCTGGACAGTGCATGTCTGACCTGTCATGGCGATGCGACCTACTGGAACGGCGATGACTCCACGTATCACGTGGCGACGCCGTCGGTAGGCTGGGAGCTGCTGCTCAAGGGCCTGCCCTAGGCGAGCCGAGCGGCCGAGGCGACGTCGCGTCGATGCCGAGGAGCTACGCGTCCCCGCTCTCTCTCGGGTGCGAGAGCCCGTACTCCACCGAGTCGACGAGCGCCTCCCACGACGCCTCGATGATGTTCTCGGAGACGCCCGACGGTCCCCCAGCCCTTCTCGCCATCGGTCGACTCGATGAGCACGCGGGTGACGGCGCCGGTGCCCTTCTTCTCATCGAGCACGCGCACCTTGAAGTCGGTGAGCTCGATCTGCTCGAGGTGCGGGTAGTACTCGCCGATGGCGATGCGCAGTGCCGTGTCGAGCGCGTTGACCGGACCGTTGCCCTCGGCTGTGGCGATGTAGCGATGGCCTCCGACGTGGATCTTGATCGTCGCCTCGGTCATCACCTTGCCGTCCTCGCGCTTCTCCATGATGCAGCGCAGCGACTCGAGGTCGAAGAAGGGCTCGTACGTGCCGAGGTTCTTCTTGAGCATGACCTCGAGCGTGCCGTCGGCGGCCTCGAAGGAGTACCCCTCGTGCTCCAGCTCCTTGATCGAGTCGAGCACCGAGGCGACTGTATCGGGATCGCTCGTCAGATCGATGCCCATCTCCTTGGCCTTCATGGTGAGACTCGCGCGTCCGGCCATCTCGCTCACGACCACACGAGCGAGGTTGCCCACAGCGGCCGGGTCGATGTGTTCGTAGGCCTCCGGTAGTCGCGCAGCAGCGCTCGCGTGCACTCCGCCCTTGTGCGCGAAGGCCGAGGCGCCGACGTACGGCTGGTGCGGCTCGGGCGAGATGTTGCCGGTCTCGGCGACGAAGTGACTCACCTCGGTGATGAGCTGGAGCTGCTCGCGCGTGACGCACTCGTCGCCCATCTTGAGAACGAGCGATGGGATGATCGTCATGAGGTTCGCGTTGCCCGCACGCTCGCCGTAGCCGTTCGCGGTGCCTTGGACGTGCACGCAGCCCGCGTCGACGGCCAGCAGCGAGTTTGCGTCAGCGCATCCGGAGTCGTTGTGAGCGTGGATGCCGAGCGGGGCGTCGACCACGAGCGCCATGGCGTTGACCGCACGCAGGATCTCGTGCGGCATGCGTGCCCGCCGTTGGTGTCGCAGAGAACGACGGCGTCAGCGCCGGCCTCGGCCGCCGCCTGGCAGACCTCGATAGCGTAGCCCGGCGTTGTTCGCATAGCCGTCGAAGAAGTGCTCGGCGTCGAAGAAGACGGTGCGGCCCTGCTCCTTGAGGTAGCTGCACCGTGTCGGCGACCATCGCCACGTTCTCTTCGAGCGTGGTCTTGAGCGTCTCGGTGACGTGGATGTCCCACGCCTTGCCGAACACACACAGCGCCCGGGCCTCGGTCGTCGAGCAGCGCGGCGCACCTGCGCGTCCTGTTCCACGGGGGTGTCCTTGCGCCGTGTCGAGCCGAATGCGCTGATCACGGCGTTGCTGAGCTCCAGATCGCGCGCGCGCTCGAAGAACTCGGTGTCCTTGGGATTCGAGCCCGGCCACCCGCCCTCGATGTAGTCGATCCCGAGGTCGTCGAGACGCTGGCAGACACGCAGCTTGTCCTCGACGGACAGCGAGAGGTTCTCCCGCTGCGTGCCGTCCCTCAGTGTCGTGTCGTAGAGCGTGACCACCGCGTTCTCCCCCGTCGCCCGCTAGACCCGCTCGAGCCATCCCTCGTACTCGGGATTCTTGCCCTTGACCACATCGAAGTACGTCTGCTGCAGGTCCATGGTGATCGGCCCGGCATCACCCAGCACACGCCCGTCGACCGAGCGCACCGGCACGACCTCGGCGGCCGTCCCGCACATGAAGACCTCGTCTGCCGAGTAGAGCTCGGTGCGCACCATGGACCGCTCGGTCACCTCGATAGCCCTTGTCGCGAGCGATCTTCATGAGCGAGTCGCGCGTGATGCCTTCGAGGATGCCGTCTGAGACCGGCGGCGTGTAGAGGGCGCCGTTCTTGACGATGAAGATGTTCTCGCCCGTTCCCTCGCAGACCTTGCCGTCTTCGTTGAGCAGGATCGCCTCGGCATAGCCATGCTTGTTGGCCTCGACGCGGGCCAGTGAGGAGTTGAGGTACTGCCCGCTCGCCTTGATCGCCGGCGGGGTCGAGTTGATGCCGCGCTGACGCCAGCTCGAGACGCCGACGTCCACGCCGTGCTTGAGCGCGTCCTCGCCGAGGTAGGTGTCCCACGGCCACACCGCGATGATGACGTTGATCGGGGCGGGCATGGGGTCGAGCCCCATGACGCCGTATCCGCGAAACGCCAGCGGGCGTATGTAGCACGAGGAGAGGCCGTTGACGCGGATCGTCTCCTTGACCGCCTCGACCGTGTCGTCAACCGAGTACTCCATGTCCATCATGAGCATGCGTGCCGAGCGCTCGAAGCGCTCCATGTGCTCGGTCAGGCGGAAGACGGCCGGGCCATCAGGGGTCTCGTAGCAGCGGATGCCCTCGAAGACGCCGGATCCGTAGTGGAGCGCGTGAGACAGGACGTGTACCTGCGCCTCGTCCCAATCGACGAGCGCGCCGTCCATCCAGATCTTGTCCACCTTGGGTAGCACCATCTCGAGCTTCCTTCCGCCTTCAGTCGGCGACGCGCGCCGCGCTCGCCGTACGTATCCAACAATAGTAGCGTTCGATCCACGTCGCGTCCCGCTGAGCAGCGGCGCGGGCTTCGTGCGTCGAGCCCGTCCAGTCCCCTCAGAACCGCTCGATGACGAGATCGCCCATCCGCGAGGTACCCACGATCATCGACTCCTCGGTCGTCTCCTCGGCGATGTCGCGAGTCCGCCACCCCTCGGCGAGCACGCTCTCGATCGCCGAGGCGAGCGCGTCTGCCGCCTCGTCCATGGCGAAGCTGTACCTGAGCATGAGCTCGACGGAGAGCAGCATGGCCAAGGGGTTCGCGATCCCCTCGCCCGCGATGTCGGGCGCGCTCCCGTGGCTCGGCTCGTAGAGCGCGGTCCCGTCGCCCAGAGAGGCGCTCGCAAGCATGCCGAGCGATCCGGTGAGCATCGACGCCTCGTCGGAGAGGATGTCGCCGAACATGTTCTCGGTCACCATCACGTCGAACTGCGAGGGCTGGCGGATGAGCTGCATCGCCGAGTTGTCCACGAGCTGATCGACGAGCTCCACGTCGGCGAAGTCGGCCGCGTGCACCCGGTGCACGACCTCGCGCCAGAGCCTGCTCGATTCGAGCACGTTGGCCTTGTCGACGGAGTGGACCTTGTTGCGCCTTCTCCGCGCGGTCTCGAACGCCGTGCGAGCGATGCGCTCGATCTCGAACTCGCGGTAGTCCATCGTGTCGTAGGCGCGCATGCCCGCACCGCCACCGCTGGCCGCACCGGCGACATCGGTCTCGCGCGCGCTGTCCCCGAAGTAGAGACCTCCGGTGAGCTCGCGAACGATGACCATGTCGACGCCCTCGAGGAACTCCGGCTTGAGTGTCGACGCCGACATGAGTGACTCGAACAGCCGCACGGGCCGCAGATTCGCATAGAGCTGGAGCGCCTTCGCATGCCGAGGAGCCCCTGCTCGGGCCGCGGCTTGTCGGGATCGGTCGTGTCCCACTTGGGCCCGCCGATCGCAGCGAGCAACACCGCGTCGGCGGCTCGCGCGGCGTCGAGCGTCTCAGCCGGGAGGGGCTCGCCCGTCTCATCGATGGCGATGCCGCCGAGCAAGCGCCTCGACGTACGTGAACCGCGCGTCGAAGCGGGTGCCCAGGGCGTCGAGGACCTTCACGGCCTCCGCGGTGATCTCAGGGCCGATACCGTCGCCCGGCAGCAGGCATATGTGGTGCGTCTCGCTCACGTGACCTCCTCGAAGATGGTTGTTGGGACAGTCTAGCCGATGAGTACGCTCCCCAGGCGCGCCACGGCGCTAGCTAGTTGTCGACCTGGTACGCCGGATCGTGGCAGATGTCGCAGAGACTCCTGTTGGGGTCGCTGATGATGGGGTTCGTCAGAGTG
The DNA here is from genome assembly GCA_963850695.1 of uncultured Actinomycetes bacterium. Taxonomy (GTDB): domain Bacteria; phylum Actinomycetota; class Coriobacteriia; order Anaerosomatales; family CAWKMJ01; genus CAWKMJ01. The sequence continues at coordinate 247,778 of CAWKMJ010000002.1, read as the reverse complement.
GCAGCTGCACGCAGCTGGCGAGTCGACAGCGTTCTGATGGTCGTAGCGCCACGTCAGAGCATGGCTCGGGAAGGGCCCGGCGTGACAGTCGGAGCAGTCCTGATGCCCCTCGTAGTGGCACTTCCGGCAGGTCCGGCCGCCGTTGGTCCAGATGTCGATGGCGGCATGACGCGCGTGTCCGGTCGCCTTGAACGCCACGGTGTGAGGCATCCTGATTCCATGGCAAGCGTCACATGTGTTCTCGGCATGGCAACCGCCACAGGTCGGTTCCGGAACCTGCTCCCGAGCGTAGGCGTCGCGAGCCTCGCTGCTGGCCCGTATCGCGTGCGCCGGGTCGCCCTCATGACAGTACCCGCAGTCACCCGAGACCTGCTCGGTCCCATGGCATCGCATGCACGGGTCGTGACCGACGGTCTGGCGGGAGACGACGCCCGCCTCAAGGACGTGGCAGTCCATGCACGCCGCGCCAGCTGTCGACCGGCTCGACATGGGACATCGAGACGCCTCTATCGACGTCGACGACGGTCGCCGCGATGTCGGTCTCGTGACAGTCCTCGCATCCCCACGACGAGATGGGCAGACCGTACTCCGCGGCTTCGGCGGGAGCGATGCTGCCGAGGATGACGTGTTGTACGCGGACGGGGAGATTGATCGTCGCCCGCTGCACGGCGCCGCCGCTCTCGTGACACACCACGCAGTCGACACTCAGATGCGGGTCAAGTGCCTCGGAGCCCGCATGCGGGCTGTCGGCGTGGCACGAGTCGCACACGAACCGGTCTGATGAGGAGATACCCAGCGCGATCCAGAGGAGTGCCACGCCTCCCACGATGAGGGCGAACACCATCAGATTGTGCGTGACACGCGAACCGGTGGTCTCCGACTCATCACCGTCGAGAGCGGTGCCCTCCCCCGCGACCTGGGCCTCGACCGGCGTCTTCGATGCTGGCCGCGTCCGCAGAATGACGAGAAGGGCCGCGACGACAGCCATCAGCAGTAGCAGGGTCAGGATCGCAAGAAGCAGGAACGCGGCGGTCAGGTTCGCAGACGGCTCCCGGATGATGTCCTGGAGGCGCGCGAAGGAGTCCATGCTGATCTGCAGATCCATCATGAACCCCCCTGCCCAGGGTCGAAGAAGGAGGGAGGCAGTCCTGGGTGGATGTGCATGATATGGCAGTTGTCACAGTCCTTCTGCGTGTGACATGTGTCGCACACGCTGCTGGCCGTCCGCCTCGACGATGTCGGCGTGTTCCGGCGTGAACGCATCCGGATGTGGCATCTCAAGCCCATGGCAGTCATCACAGAACGCCTGGGAGTGGCACTCCTCGCACCGCGCATCCGCCGCAGTCGCTTGCTCCGCATGCCGCCGCTTGAAGTCCTCATCGTGCGGGATGTCCACGCCGTGGCAACCGGAGCAGAAGTCCTGAGGATGACAGGCGCCGCACGTCTCCGGCTCACCCATGCCATGCGTGCTCGCCCAGTCAGGACCATGAGTCACGCTCCATGGACCCGTTCCCAGACGCTCGGATTCGGTCCGCTCGTCGTGACACGTGTCGCACTCGGCAGTCCCATCTCCGTCGCTGTGGCATTCCATGCAATCAGACATCTGGGGCGTGCGAGGCCACACCGCTGCGCTGCCGTGAGCGGTCGCCGAGTGGCAGTCGACACAGGCCCGGCCCTCGGCGCACGAAACATGCTTGACGGCGTAGCCCTTGGAGTACGTCACCTCGAGCACCACCATCTCGTGGCATCCAAGGCAGACATCGTCGGGCACGAACGCGCCCTTGCGTCCGGCGGGCGGCAGGATGCCGAGTCTCATCGAGAAGACCTGCTGCGAGGCGAAGGAGACACGGGATGCGAGATCGACAGGCACGTGGCACGTGGCGCACTCAACCGATGCGTGGGCGGCGCCGAGCGTTCCCTGCTCGAACTCGCCCACCATGTGACACGACTCGCAGTTGGGAGTGAACGCGGCGACATAGCCCACGGACAGCAGAAGGAACAAGAGAAGCGCGCCAAGAAGCGCGCCGAGGACGGTCAGGACCGTCGCCCCGCTCGGGCGCGTTGTCTCAGCCGTCTCAGCGTCCTCCACGCCATCTGTTGCGTTCTTGTCTGTGTCGGCCATCGAGGCGCAGCCTTCTCGCGAGATCGTCTGACATCAGCAATCAAGAATCATACCAGCTAGTGGATGTAGAACGGCCGTTCGTGCGTAAGGAACAGGGCCGGTTCCATGGGAACCGGCCCTGTCTCGTTCAGGCCATGCTCATGAGTGACTCTGAGCGTGTCCTAGTAGCTCGATACCAACGCCGGTGGTCGTGGTGCCCTTGTGACACTTGAGGCACACGCCATCGCGGAGCGAGAACTCGGCCACGGCGGGATCGCCGGTGCCGGGGTACACAGCGGTCTCTGTACCCGTGTAGGAGGCGTCGGCCGAGACCGACAGACCCACAGGCGTGGACGGTATCGGCAGCCGACATCCGACTTCATCAGGAAGCGCGCAGCGCCCTGCGTGAAGTGCGGGAAGCCGAGGCCACCCGAACCGTCAGCGAACTGCGTCGCATCGTGGCACGACTTGCAGTTGGTAGCCGCCGACCAGGCAACCTGACCGGTGAAGCTCGCCGTACTCGTCGCAGCCAGGTTGTAGGCGTACGGCGGGTCGTACGAGGCGTTGGCTACAACGCTCGTGCCGACACGGTGACCAGTGCGGTCGCCGATGGCCGAGCCGTCGTTGCCGTTGCCGAGGGTGCCGGCAACGCCGTTCTGATACGAACCGGAGTGACAACCCTGGCAGAACAGGCCGATGGCCACCTCACGCGTGGTCGCAGCGGTGCTCGTGTTGAGCAGCGTATCGACCTGAGCCTGAGTCAGTCCCTCGATCGCCGTACCGGTCGTGATCCAGCTGTTGACCAGCCGCGGATTCATCTGGTCGTTCGAGTACTGCTCGGCCAGAATGATCGAGGTGATCGACGGGACGTCCGTGATCGCGCCGGCGCCGTGAACGGACGCGTGGCAGCGGCTACAGTTCGCGCTGGTCGTGTGGTGGTCCATACCGCTGGAGTTCGCGATTGCGGCGCTACCGCCATACACCATGTTCGTACCACCGAGCTGAGCAGCCACGTGACACGAGATGCATGCCTGGTCAGCTTCCATCTTGAGCAATGTATCGCCGTCCGGCGAGGCAACGTGGACCGCATGACAGACAGCGCACTTGACAGTCGTGGCGGTGTAGCCACCATGCGGGGACGTTGAGCCTGCGTTTGCCGGGTAGTCATCGGCGGCCCAGTCAGCCGTGGACGTAGTCGTCCACGGGTTGTAGATCAGATTCGAATCCGGCAGCGCACTCGTGTCGGCGCCCGGCCAGTTGACGACAGCGTTCTTCGCGAACGCGGTACCGGCCATAGCGAAGACGAGAAGCGCGGCCAGCGCCGCGACAATCAGAATTCTCTTCATAGAGGCTCCTCTGTTGATTCCCTTTGCTTCAAATCTCTTCATGTATTCACCCCCTTGCCCAGTTACCTGATACTACTACCTATCGGCCGCCTGTGGACGATTCTGAAGGACTATGAAGCATCCTGAGTGGTGAGGCGTCGCCAGGTCGCCGTGTTTCGACGTTCTCGCACTTCATCCCACGGGATTCCTAGCCGCCGGCATCACCCGAGATACCCGCTTGCCCGGGATTCTGAGCGGCGTCCGCAGCAGCCTTCTCGGCACGCTTGCGGCGGCGGCGCACAACAGCCCAGATAACCGCTGCCAGAAGCAGGAGAGCGAGTGGGGCCAGGCATGCGCGCCACGGGCCTGCAAGACTCCTGAGAGCGGGAGCTGTGGCCGCGCCTCCTGAGCCGGGGATGCGAACGATCTGCACGCGGCTGTTGTAGAGATCGGCCACGGCGAACCAGTCGCGAGCCGGATCGTAGCTGATTCCTATGGGATATGTGAACTGGCCTTCTGCATCTCCCGGCGCCCCGTACCTGCCGATGAGACTGCCGTCTGCTGCGTCTAGCACCGTCATCGAGAAGTCGAATGAGTCGACGAGCACGAGTCGCCCGGCTCCGTCGATCGTCACACGCAGCGGGAGCAGGGTCTCGGGTGCCGGACCGGCCTCACTGGGCAGCCCCTCGTCCTCGATGGGTTCACCACTCGTTGTTGGACTCCCCGATCTGCCGTATCCACTTGCGCTCTCCGTCAAGGTCGTATGCGCTCAGTCGGTTGTTGTACGTGTCCACCGCATAGATCGTCCCGTCCTCGCTGATGGCGACGCCCGAGACCGTGTCGAACTGATCGATGCCTTGTCCACGGGTTCCCAGGAGCTTGATGACCTCGCCCTCCTTGTCGAGGATGATGAAGCCGGCCATCGAGCCGACGACCACGCGATCACCTCGAACGGCGACCGACCGCACGTCCGGGACGATGTACTCGAGAACGACCTCGTTCTCCGCCGTGAGAACGAAGACACGGTCTCGCTCGGGGTCTCCCACGTACACGAGACCGTCTTCATCCACCGCGAGTGCGCTCGGGAACGAGAATGCCTGGGGCGTCGAACCCCGAGGGCCCTGGTGCAGAAGACTCGAGTAGGAGCCGTCCGGATTGAAGCCGACGACCTGCTGCTTTGTCTGATCCGCGACCCAGATCGTCCCGTCCGGTGCGATGGCCGTGTCGTTGGGCTGCCTGAGCTGCTCGTCGAGGGTCTCACCGTACCCGTAGATCGACCGAACCCACACGATGCCCCCCGCGTCCTCTGGCGTTGCCACCCGCCCGATCGGCTCGAGAACGGAGAGCAGGAAGTACGTCGTCGCAGCCAGCAGGAGCACCAGAGCAACGAGCACGACGATCAGCGCTCGGCGCTGCCTCTGCGTCTTCTTGTCATCATCTGATGGCGCAGTCACCTCACTGTAGGTGTCCTCGGTCATCAGTTCCCCTCTCCGATTGCAGCAAGACCATCTTGTGCTTCCGCGAGGTCGGGCACGAACTCCAGAGCGCGCCGATAGTCCGTGGCGGCACCTTCCACATCACCCGACTCGGCCTTCACGTCACCTCTCAACACGAGCACATCCGCCGCCGTCGGCAGGTCAACGAGGTAGAGATCGAACACTTCGATGCTCTCCTCGGCGCGTCCAAGCTCGCTGAGAGCACGGGCCTTCAGCAGCAGAGCCGTCGCGTGCCCTGCCGAGCGCTCGGGCGTGGCGCTGATGCCCCTCTGTTCGTAGTCCTCCTTGGTGCGGGCGAACTCGTCGTCGGACGCGGCGATCGTCGCATCAGCCGCCTCGATGGACGCTTCGTACTCGCCGCTCTCGAAGTACAGCCGTGTCTGCTGCGCCAGGATGAGCGAGGTCTTGTCCGTGACCACGGCGAGAGCTTCTTCCACTGTCGACTCTGCCAGGGAGTACTGGCGCCCGGAGATGAGCGCGCTGATGTAGTCGGCCCACACTTGAGGATCGTCCGTGCCTTTGTCGACCTCGGCCCTGTAGACGCCCAGGGATCGCTCGACGGCGGTCCGCGGTCCTGATGTCGTGGCCAGGCCCCACACGACCGTGGACACGAGGAACGCGAGCCACAGAATGGTGACGCCAAGGATGGCGATGACGAGCCCACGATTGGTGATACGGCTCTTCTTCGCGCCAGATGGCGGCGGCGAAGGGGCTGCGTCACCGCCCGTGATGCTGTCGTCAGGTTCCGTCGTGTTCATGTGCCACCTTCCGGCGAGGTGCTCAGATCGAGGCTGAAACGCGTCACAGTCATAGAATCCTAGCATCGGACGACTCCTGCGGCAGCATCACGGCACGATCGCGTGCCGACAAGAGCGAGTCCCTGAGAGGCTCAGACACCGGTCTTGGACCGCACTGTCTCGATGAGACCGCCCCGCTCGATGATGTCCTTGATGAACGGCGGGAATGGCTGTGCCCGATAGGTCGTCCCGGTGCTCTCGTTGATGATGATGCCTGCGTCGGCGTCGACCGTGACCTGATCGCCATCGGAGATGCCGTCGACCGCCTCGGGTGACTCCATGATGGGCAGCCCCGTGTTGATCGCGTTGCGATAGAAGATGCGCGCGAACGACTTGGCGATGACGACACTCACCCCGGCAGCCTTGATCGAGATCGGCGCATGCTCGCGGCTGGATCCGCAGCCGAAGTTCTCCTCGGCAACGAGGATGTCGCCAAACTCGACTTTGGAGACGAAGCTCGGAGTCGAGGTCCTCCATGCAGTGCTTCGCCAGCTCCTCTGGCACGGAGGTGTTGAGGTAGCGCGCGGGAATGATCACGTCTGTGTCGACGTCGCGTCCGTATCTGTGCGCTGTTCCGTTGAACTTCATCTCTCACCCTTCTTGTGTCTGTTCCGCGATTCCCGAGGGTTGCGCGGTCCGGTAGTCGCGGCGGTGTCCTGCCTGCTCAGCCGATGTCGTCCGGCAGAGCTATGTGACCCTCGACAGCGGTCGCGGCCGCGACAGCAGGCGAGGCCAGGTAGACCTCGCTCGTGGGATCGCCCATGCGGCCGACGAAGTTGCGGTTCGTGGTCGCGACAGCACGCTCGCCAGCGGCCAGGATGCCCATGTGACCACCCAGGCACGGCCCGCACGTGGGCGTCGAGACCGCAGCGCCCGGCATCGAGGAAGATGTCGACGAGGCCCTCGTGCATCGACTGCCGATAGATCTCCTGGGTCGCCGGGATCACGATCAGGCGCACGTCCGGGTTCGACCTTGTGCCCCTCGAGGATCTTCGCGGCGACGCGCATGTCCTCGATGCGGCCGTTGGTGCACGACCCGATGACGACCTGGTCGACCGTCGATGTCGCGGGAGTCCGCGGCCGCGCTTGGTGTTGCTCGGCAGATGCGGGAAGGAGACCGTGGGCTGGATGGCGGCCGCATCGATCTCGATGACCTCGGCGTACTCGGCATCCGCGTCGGAGTGCGTAGACGGTCCACTCGCGCTCGGCGCGTGGCTCGACGTACTCGGCGCGTCACGTCGTCGAAGGCCATGATGCCGGACTTGCCGCCGGCCTCGATCGCCATGTTGCAGATGGTCATGCGGCCGTCCATGTCGAGGCCGTCGATCGTGCGACCCGGTGAACTCCATCGACTGATAGAGCGCACCGTCCACGCCGATCATCCCGATGATGTGCAAGATGATGTCCTTGGCCGAGACCCACTGGCCGAGCTCGCCCGTCGACATCGAACTTGATCGACGCCGGGCACCTTGAACCAGGCCTGGCCGGTCGCCATGCCTGCAGCGACGTCGGTCGAGCCGACACCGGTGGCGAACGCGCCCAGCGCGCCGTACGTGCAGGTGTGCGAGTCGGCGCCGATGATCACGTCGCCGGGGACGACGACACCCTGCTCGGGCAGGAGCGCATGCTCCACGCCCATGCACCCGATCTCCCAGTAGTGGCGTGATGCCCTGCTCGCGTGGCGAACTCGCGCATGAGCTTGGCCTGCTCGGCACTCTTGATGTCCTTGTTGGGCGTGTAGTGATCGGGCACGAGCGCGATCTTGCTCGGCATCCCAGACCGTGTCGACGCCGGTCTTGCGGAACTCGCTTGATGGCGATCGGCGCGGTGACGTCGTTGGCGAGCACGATGTCGAGGTCGCACTCGATGAGCTGCCCCGGCTCGACCTCATCGAGTCCGGCGTGCGCGGCGAGGATCTTCTCGGTGATGGTCATCGGTCGTGGCATGTGGTCACGCTCTTTCGGTAGTTCCGGGGTCATGTCAGCGAGGCATCGGCCCCGCGCCGGTTGCTGTCAGAGCTCGTCCTCGACGTCTTCTCCTGACTCAGGAGCAAGCGGTTGAGTGCGTTCGTGTAGGCCTTGGCAGACGACATGATGATGTCGCTGTGCGCACCGCGGCCGGTGAAGACACGCCCGTCGTCGCTGCGCACGCGGATGGTGACCTCGCCCAGAGCGTCGATGCCCTCGGTCACGGCCTGGACGCTGAACTCGATGAGATCGTTGGGCACGTCGATCATGCGGTTGATGGCCTTGTAGACGGCGTCCACCGGACCGGTCCCGTGGCTCGAGTCGATCAGGTCATCGCCGCTCTCCGTCGACGAGATGGACGGTGGCGGTGGGGATGCCCGGATCACCACAGATCACGTGGAGCTGCTTCGAGGTGGTAGACCTCGTGGAGCGTTCGCTCGCTCTCTGAGACGAGCGCCTCGAGGTCCTCGTCGAAGACCTCCTTCTTCTTGTCCGCCAGCTCGAGGAACGCCTCGTAGACCGGCTCGAACTCGTCATCGTCCAGCTCGAAGCCCAGCTGCTCGAGGCGGTGCTTGAGCGCGTGACGTCCGCTGCGGGCGGTGAGCACGATGCTCGAGCCACCGACGCCGACGTCGGCCGGGTCGATGATCTCGTAGGTGCGTGCGCTCCTTGAGCACGCCATCCTGATGGATGCCGCGAGGAGTGCGCGAACGCGTTGGCGCCGACGATCGCCTTGTTGGGCTGCACGCGGATGCCCGTGATGCTGGCTGACCATGCGCGAGGTACGCGTGATCTCCTTGCGTGTTGATGGTCGTCTCGGCGCCGAAGACGTCCGGTCGCTGGCGCAGCGCCATCACGACCTCTTCCATCGCCGTGTTGCCGGCACGCTCGCCGATGCCGTTGATGGTGCACTCGATCTGCCGCGCGCCGGCCTTCACGCCGGCCAGGGCGTTGGCCGTCGCCATGCCGAGGTCGTTGTGGCAGTGCACCGAGACGATCGACGTTCTCGATGCCGGTCGACGTTCTCGAACAGCCCGCCGATGAGCTCGCCGAAGCGCTCCGGGATACGCGTAGCCCGTGGTATCCGGGATGTTCACGACGGTCGCGCCCTCGCGCGATGACCGCCTCGATCATCCGGTAGAGGAACTCCGGCTCGGCTCGGCCGGCGTCCTCGGCGTAGAACTCGACGTCGTCGACGAAGCTGCGCGCGAGCTTGACCGCCGCGACGGCGCGCTCGAGCGCCTCGTCCTGTGAGATGCGGAGCTTGTCCTGCAGATGCGACTCGCTCACACCGATACCCGTGTGGATGCGAGGCCGCTTCGCGGTCTTGAAGCGCTTCGGCGGCCGTCTCGATGTCCTTGGGCACGGCACGCGAGAGGCCGCAGACGACACACGCGTCGCCGACCTCCTCGCCGATGCGCCGCACGCTCTCGAAGTCACCCGGACTCGAGATCGGGAATCCCGCCTCGATGACGTCCACGCCCGAGCGCACGAGCTGGCGCGCGATCTCGAGCTTCTCTTCGGTGTTCATCGACGCGCCGGGCGACTGCTCGCCGTCCCTGAGCGTCGTATCGAATATGTAGACCTTGTCAGTGCTCATCGTTCCGTTCACCCCGTTCGCAGACGCGACTGATTCCTACCGGTCGCCGGTTGCCTCCCGGCCCTCAGGCCAGGCGCACCGGCCCGGTAAGTCGCGCACGCAGCAGGCCGAGGAGGTCTCGTCGGCATGGCGCGTCGATCGATGTCGGGGTGCTCGTCACAGTTCGACACTCCAAGCGTCGGTGATGCCCGCCTCGGACACGATCTTCTCGAGCAGCTCGGAGCTGACCGGGGTGTCGACGTTGATGCCCATGAGGGCCTCGCCGCCCACCTCGCGTACGGCCGACCTGCATCGAGCGCGATGTTCATATCGCTGAGTCGCCCAGGATCGTGCCGACCTTGCCGATCATGCCGGGACGTCCTCGTAGATGAAGAACGCCATGTACTGGCGTCGGCACCATGTCGATGTCGTGCTCGTAGAGCTCACCAGACGCGGCTCGTTCTTCTTGCCGACGAGCGTGGCGCCGACCTCCATCGGGCCCTGCGGGGTCTGTGCCCGCACGGTGATGAGTGAGACGTAGTCGCGCGTCTCGGCGCGCTTCACCTCGGTGACGTGGATGCCGCGCTGCTCGGCGTAGTAGTCGGCGTTGACGAAGTTGACCGACTCGGCGCTCGACGACGGTGAGCAGGCCCTTGAGCACAGCCGTGCTTGCAGGATGCGCGTGTCGACTCGGCCAGTGCCGCCGACGAACTCGATGTCGATCGACTCGACGCCGCCGCGCGCGATCTGCGCGACCATCTTGCCGAGGTTCTCGGCAAGCTCGATGTAGGGCCCGACCTCCTCGTAGACCTCGGGGGCCACCGGGGCGATGTTCACCGCAGTCGGGCACCATACTGTCCGGCGAGACCCGCGCCCACGTACTCGGCGATCTGCTCGCCGGCACGGTCCTGCGCCTCAGCGGTGCTCGCGCCAAGGTGCGGCGTGAGGATGACCTCATCGAGCTGCGGCCAGCGGCGAGTCGGTGCACGGCTCGACCTCGTAGACGTCGATGCCTGCCGATGCGACCTTGCCGGACTCGAGCGCCTCGGCAAGTGCTTCGGTCTGGTAGATGCCGCCGCGCGCGGTGTTGATGAGGCGCACGCCGTCCTTCATCTTGGCGAACTGCTCGGCACCGAACATGCCGATGGTCTCCTTGGTCTTGGGCAGATGCACCGTGATGTAGTCGGCCTGCGGCAGGATGTCATCGACATTCTCGAAGACCTCGACGCCCATGGCCTGAGCGCGCTCCGGCGTGACGTACGGGTCGAAACCGATCAGGCGCATGCCCATGCAGCGAGCGCGCTCGGCAACGAGCGAGCCGATGCGGCCCAGGCCGAAGATCGCCAGCGTCTTCTCGTAGACCTCCGGTGCCCACGAACTTGGAGCGCTCCCACTTGCACTCCTTCATGCTCGCAGCAGCCTGCGGGATGTTGCGCGACTGCGCCAGCATGAGCGCGATGGTGTGCTCCGCGGCCGAGACGATGTTGCTCGTCGGAGCGTTGCACACGATGATGCCGCGCTCGGTGGCTGCCTGGACGTCGACGTTGTCCACGCCCACGCCGGCGCGACCGATGATCTTCATGTTGTCGGCGGCCTCGATGACCTCGCGCGTGACCTTCGTGGCCGAGCGCACGATCAGTCCGTCGTATGCGCCGATCTCGGCCACGAGCTCCTCAGGAGAGAGCTCGGTCTTCACCTCGACGTCGTAGCTCTCCTTGAGCATCTCGATGCCGGAGCTCGCGATCTTCTCTGCGACCAGGACCTTCATACCTAAACCCCCTACTTCCCCATGAACACTGATTCGGCAGCCTTGATACCGGCGCCCTGTTCGAACTCGTAGCCCAGCTCGGCGAGTGTCATCTCGAGCGCGGCGAGCGTGGTGATGATGTCGAACTCACCGAAGTAGCCGAGGTGACCGATGCGGAAGATGCGGCCGGCATAGTCGTCCTGGCCGCCCGCGATCGTCACGCCGTACTTCTCCTTCATGATCTTGACGATCGCCTTGCCGTCCACGCCCTCGGGCACCCACACGGGCGTGACCGCGCTGCCGCGACCCTCCGGCGGGGCGAAGAGCTCCATGCCGAGCGCGACACAACCCTCGCGGGCGGCCTCGGCGAGCATCGCGTGACGCGCGATCGTGTTCTCGATACCCTCCTCGCGAATCATCCTGAGCGACTCGCCGAGCCCGATGACGAGCGAGACCGCCGGCGTGAATGGCGTCGTGTCCTTCTCGAGCGACTTCTTGTAGCGACCCCAGTCGAAGTAGTACTTGGGCAGCGTGGAGCGCTCGTACGCACGCCATGCCTTCTCGGAGACGCTGCAGTGCGGCCAGGCCCGGCGGAAGCATGAGCCCCTTCTGCGAGCCGGTCATCACGACGTCGAGGCCCCACTCGTCGGTCTTGCAGTCAACCGCGCCGATACCGGTGATCGAGTCGACGATGAGTACGCAGTCGGGATGCGAGGCCGTGATCTCGGCGATCGTCTTCGACGTCGTTGAGCACGCCGCTGGACGTCTCGGACTGCGTGACGATCGACGCCGCGCGCGTCGGGGTGCTCGTGCAGCGCCTTGGAGACCTCGGCGGGTCGCACGGTCTCGGTCCACTCGTAGGCGAGGTCGACGACGTTGAGGCCGTAGGTCTCGCGAGAGCTGCTTCATGCGGTCGCCGAACTTGCCGTTGCGGGTCACGATGACCGTGTCGCCGGCGCAGAAGCAGTTGGCGATCGAGGACTCCATGACGCCGGTGCCGGAGCACGCCATGATCATGCACGTCGTTCTCGGTCTGGAAGACGTACTTGAGACCCTCGACGGCCTCCATCAGCGTCGCCGAGAAGTCCGGCGTCCGGTGATGGATGATCGGCTGGGCCTGCGTCAGGAGCACCTCCGGCGGTACCGGCGTCGGGCCCGGCGTCATCAGGTACTTCTTCTGCATCGTGACTCTCCTCTTCCTCCTCCGAAGGGACTACTCCTCGTCGATCCAGGCGAACATCTCGCGCAGTTCGCCGCCGACATCCTCGACGAGGTGCTCGGCGTTGATGCGACGCGTCGCCTTGAAGCTGGCCTGGCCGGCCTTGTTCTCCAGGATCCAGTTGCGCGCGAAGGTGCCGTTCTGGATCTCCCAGAGGATCTTCGCCATCTCCTCGCGCGTCTCCTCGGTGATGACGCGCGGACCGGTGACGTACGCACCGTACTCGGCGGTGTTGGAGATCGAGTCGAACATCTTGGCCATGCCGCCCTCGTACATGAGGTCGACGATGAGCTTGAGCTCGTGGAGGCACTCGAAGTACGCGATCTCGGGCTGGTAGCCGGCCTCGACGAGCGTCTCGAAGCCCGCCATCACGAGCTCGGTCGCGCCGCCGCAGAGAACGGCCTGCTCGCCGAAGAGGTCGGTCTCGGTCTCCTCGGCAAACGTGGTCTCGATGATGCCCGAGCGCGCTCCGCCGATACCGGCAGCCCAGGCGAGTGCGATCTCGCGTGCCTTGCCGGACGCGTCGTTGTGCGATCGCGATCAGGCACGGCACGCCGGAGCCTTCGGTGAACACGCGGCGGACCATGTGGCCCGGACCCTTGGGGGCGATCATGATGACGTCGACGTCCTCGGGCGGCTCGATCTGGTTGAAGTGGATGTTGAAGCCGTGCGCGAACGCGAGCACCTTGCCCGCCGTCATGGACTCGTGGATCTCCGCGTAGTAGATGTGCGCCTGCGGTCTCGTCGGGCGTGAGCATCATGACGATGTCCGCCTCGGCCGCAGCCTCGCGCGGCGTCATGACCTTGAGCCCGTCCTCCTTGACCTTGTCCCAGCTCTTGGAGCCGGCGCGCAGGCCGACGCGGACGTCACAGCCCGGAGTCGTGCAGGTTGAGCGCGTGCGCGTGTCCCTGCGAGCCGTAGCCGATCACAGCGATCTTGCGGTCCTTGATCAGCGACAGGTCGCAGTCCTTCTCGTAGTAGATGGTGGCCATCTGTCTCGCTCCTCCTAGCTTCTCCTTGGAACCTCGCGCGAGGGCTATCTTCCCCGTACGTGCCAGTTCCTTGATCCCGTACGCGCGCAGCAGGTCTTCCATCGCCCGCAGCTTGTCGCCGGACCCCGTCGCCTCGATCGTCAGACAGTTCTTGCCGACGTCGACGATTTTCGCACGAAAGACGTTGGCCATCTCGATTACCTCGTGCCGGCGGTCCGGCGGTGCGTTGACCTTGAACAGCACGAGCTCGCGATCGATGGACTCGTCAGGGTCGAGGTCCTGGATCTTGATGACGTTGATGAGCTTGTGCAGCTGCTTGGTGATCTGCTCGAGCGGCGTGTCCGCCGCACTCACGACGAGCGTGATGCGCGAGAGCGTCGGGTCCTCGGTCACGCCGACCGCCAGCGAGTCGATGTTGAACCCGCGGCGCGCGAACAGGCGACGACACGCGCGTCAGAACGCCTGGCTTGTTCTCGACCAGAACGGAGAGAGTGTGCTTCATCTACTCCCACACCTCCTCGAGGAGCTCGTCATCGAGCATCTCGGAGACGGGCCCTCCGGGGATGCCGCCCAGCATCTCGTCGATCGAGCCGCCCGGAGCGACCATCGGGAAGACGCACTCCTCGCCCGCGACCCGGAAGTCCACGAACGCCGGTCCGGCGTGGTCGAACGCGCGCGGTGAGCGCCTCGTCGACATCGCTCGGGCGTCGTCGACGCGCAGGCCGAGCCAGCTCGTAGGCCTCGGCGAGCTTGATGAAGTCGGGTATCTGCTGCGACGAGCACCGATGAGGCGTAGCGCTTGCCGTAGAAGAGCTCCTGCCACTGCCGCACCATGCCGAGGTACCCGTTGTTGAGCAGGATGACCTTGACGGGCAGCATGTTGATCGCCGCCGTCGCCATCTCCTGGCTGTTCATCTGGATCGAGCCATCGCCCGCGATGTCGATCGACGAGAGCATCGGGCCGTCCCGCCTGCGCGCCGATGGCCGCCGGCAGACCGAAGCCCATCGTTCCCAGCCCGCCTGACGAGACCCACGTGCGCGGCTCCCGCAGGTGGTAGAACTGGCAGGCCCACATCTGGTTCTGCCCGACCTCGGTGCAGATGATGGTCTCGCGGTCCTTCGTCAGCTCATCGACGCGCTGCACCACATACTGCGGATAGAGCACGTTCGCATCGTCACGCGTAGTGGAGCGGGAAGCGCTGACGCCAGTCATCGATCGCGCGCATCCACGCGTCGGTGCGCGGCTCGGCTCCCTGCTTGCGCAGCTCGGCCGAGAGCGCGCCGAGGATGCCCTTGGCATCGCCCACGATCGGGACATCGACCGCCTTGTTCTTGCCGATCTCGGCCGGATCGATGTCGACGTGGATGATCTTGGCCTTGTTCGCGAACGCTCTGGAGCTTGCCCGTCACGCGGTCATCGAAGCGCACGCCGACAGCGATGAGCAGGTCGGCCTCTGTCAGCGTGTAGTTCGTGTACTTCGCGCCGTGCATGCCCGGGCATCCCGACCCACAGATGGTGTGTCTCCGGGAAGGCGCCCTTGCCCATCATCGTGGTGGTCACCGGCAGCTGCATGAGCTCGGCCAGCTCCTCAGCTCCTCCGAGGCGTCTGCTGCGAGCACGCCGCCGCCGATGTAGAGCAGCGGCTTGCGAGCCTTCTGGATCATCTTCGCGGCCTGCTTGACCTGCTTGGCGTGCCCGCTGAACGTGGGCTTGTAGCCAGGCATGTTGCAGACCTCGGGGTACTCGAAGTCGAGCTCGCCCTTGCTGACATCGACCGGCAGGTCGACGAGAACCGGACCGGGACGACCCGTGGTGGCGATATGGAACGCCTCCTTGATGACCTCTGGTATCTCGGCCGGGTCCTTGACCAGGTAGTTGTGCTTGGTGATCGGCATCGTGATGCCGGTGATGTCGGATTCCTGGAACGCATCGGTGCCGATGACGTGCGTGGCGACCTGTGCCGTGAACACGACCATCGGGATCGAGTCCATGTAGGCGTTCGCGATGCCTGTGACGGTGTTCACCGCCCCCGGACCGCTCGTGACCAGCACGGGCGCGACCTTGCCGGTGACGCGCGCGTAGCCATCGGCCATGTGCACCGCGCCCTGCTCGTGTCTCGGCAGGATCGTGTTGATCTGCTCCGAGTCGTAGAGCGCGTCGAAGATGGGCAGAGCCACCCCGCCGGGATAGCCGAAGAGAGTCGTCGACCCCCTCGGCCTCGAGACTCTTCACCAACGCCTCCGCGCCCGTGATCCTCTCTGTCATGACAGCACCGCTCCCTTGTCCGCACTTGATACGAACGCCGCGTAGCGGGCCAGATACCCGCTCTTCACGCGCGGCTCAGGCATCGTCGTGGTTCGCCTGCGCGCTCCTTGAGCACCTGCCTCGTCCACGTCGAGCGTGATCGAGCCCTCGTCCAGATCGATGGTGATGGAATCGCCTTCTTCAACGAGCCCGATGAGGCCGCCGGCAGCGGCCTCGGGACTCACATGCCCCACAGCCGGGCCCTTCGTGGCGCCGGAGAAGCTGACCATCAGTGATCAGCGCGACGCTTGTGGAGAGTCCCATGCCTGAGATGGCCGAGGTGGGCGTGAGCATCTCACGCATGCCCGGACCGCCTCTGGGACCCTCGTAGCGGATGACGACGACGTCGCCCTCGTTGATGTCACTCGCGAAGATCGCCTCGACGGCCTCCTCCTCGGAGTCGAACACCCGTGCCGGCCCGGTGTGTATGCGCATCTCGGCCGGAACCGCCGACTGCTTGACGACACAGCCGTCCGGCGAGAGGTTGCCGCGCAGCACCCGCAGCCCGCCCTCCGGGTAGTAGGGATCGTCGATGGGCCTCACGACGGCCGTGTCGTAGTTCTCCGCGGCGTCGACGATCTCACCCATCGTGCGCCCGTCAACGGTCGGGGCGTCGCGGTGGATGATGCCCTTCTTGTCGAGCTCCTTGAAGATCGCAGCGATCCCACCCGCGCGCGTAGAGGTCCTCCATGTGGTACTCACTGGCTGGCGATATTCGGCAGAGGTTGGGTGTCGCCGCGCTGATCTCAGACCAGTCATCGAGCGTGACGTCGGCTTCGGCCTCGTGCGCGATGGCGGTGAGGTGCAACACCGTGTTCGACGAGCCGCCGAAGGCCATGTCGAGCGCCATGGCGTTGCGGATGGACTCGCGATTCATGATGTCGCGCGCTGTCACGCCTTGCTCCAGACAGATCCATGACCTTCATGCCGGCCTTCTTGGCCAGGCGGATGCGCTCGGAGTAGACGGCAGGTATGGTCCCGTTGCCCGGAAGCCCGATCCCGATGGCCTCGGTCAGGCAGTTCATCGAGTTGGCGGTGAAGAGGCCGGCACACGACCCGCAGGTGGGACACGCTGCGTCCTCGAGCTTGCAGAGCTCTTCCTCGGTCATCTCGCCCGCCTTGACCTTGCCGACAGCCGTGAAGACCGTGTCGAGGTCGACGTTCTTGCCCTGGAACTTGCCCGCGAGCATCGGACCGCCCGAGACGACGACGGTGGGGATGTCGAGCCGGGCGGCAGCCATGAGCATGCCGGGGATGATCTTGTCGCAGTTGGGGATCATGACCATCGCGTCGAAGGCGTGGGCCTGAACGGCCAGCTCGACGCTGTCGGCGATGACCTCGCGGCTCGCCAGCGAGTACCGCATCCCCTCGTGGTTCATCGCGATGCCGTCGCAGACGCCGATGGTGGCGAACTCGAGCGGCGTGCCGCCGGCCATGTAGACACCGGCTTTGACCGCGTCGGCGACCTTGTCGAGCATGAGGTGCCCGGGGATGATGTCGTTGACGGAGTTCACGACAGCGACCAACGGCCGCGAGATCTCCTCGTCGGTGAGACCGTCAGCCTTGAGCAGGCTGCGGTGCGGAGCCTTGGCGGCCCCGTCCTTCATGTGCTCGCTTCTCAGCATCGTCCACCTTCCCCGCGCTTGCGAGGTGGCGACCGATCCTCCCCCGTACGAGCCGCAAGCTGGCCATATGGCCGATGACGGCTGTGAGGTGAACCTGTCCCAGAAATCAAAAAGGCCGCGGAACGCATGCTCGCGCCCGCGCCGGGACGGGAGCATCACTCCCGCGGTACCACCCCGCTTGATGTCCGGACTCGCGCATCCTGCCGCCACTCCGGTCATCCACTCGTACGGCAGATAACGGTTGCCACCGACCCGGCCTACTCATCGCGACGCCTGGCGAAGATCATCCGCAGACTCGAGCGCTCGCGCTTTCTTCCGGATGGCTCAAGGGACAGTTTCGAGACGTCCTGCGCCAGGCTTCCACCGATACCCGGCTCTCTATGGCAAGGATTGAGCCTCTACTTCTCCCCGTCACAGCCACATACTGCTTCGGTTGTAGGTCGCGAGTATACGCGCACACTTCTGTGCACACAAGACGTTTTGCCTGGATGCAGCGGGTACGCGCCTGGCGGGGAGACCGCGCGCGCCAGCGGCGGATGAGAGGCTCTCGATTCCTGAGTGGCTAGAGCCCGCCGCCCTCCACGATCACGGTGCGGCCGAGACCGTCGCCGCTCACCCCGATGACGGTGGTCTTCTCGCCCTGGAACGCGTTGCCCTCCACGATGAACAGCCTCTCGCCGTCCGAGCCCCAGCGGAGCGGATATGTGTCCCGGCGGATCGAGAGCGCAAGAGGCGTCGGCTCGTCTGTGAGTTCGACCACGTACGCGCGCGAGTAGCCGTCGTCCCCGCTCGCTGCGTACTTGAGCTCGGACCCATCAGGTGACGGCAGTAGTCGCGAGTAGACCACGGGCACGCCGAGCCGAGCCGGACCCACCAGCGTCCGTGATGCCGTACCGTCGAAGGCCGAAGCCTTGATCTCCTCGGCATCCTTGCCACCCGCGACCGAGTACACGATCTCTTCACCGACGGGAACGGCCTCGATGGCCATCGCGCCGACGATGGCACCCTCGGGCTGCCCTGCCGCGGACACGACTTCGATTCCGCCCGGCGCGCCAGGAGCGGGCGAGGTGATGTAGGCGATGCTCGAGCCGTCGGCCGCAACCCGAGGCGTGTGTCCGGGTGCAAGGAGTACCATGCCAGTGCCGTCGGCCTCGACGCGATGCACGGCCGTCCCCGCAGCACCTGGCGCGGTGTACGCGAGCCAGGAGGAGTCAGCCGCCCACGACGGGGCCACGTTCTCCGCCTGTCCGACCTCGACATCTGCGCCGCCGACCTTGGCCACGTGCAGCATGCCGGTCGCGTCATCGACCCAGGCGAGACTCGAGCCGTCGGGAGACAGGGTGAACGCGCCGCGCTCGCTCGTGGCAACAACCAGAGGTGCGGAGCCGTCCTCGGCAGCCACGTAGAGCGTGCCGCCCTGCCGGTAGGCGATCACCGGAGCGAGCAGCTGCTCTCCTGCGGTCCCATCGTCCGACCCATCCGTCTCGGAGTCGTCGGCGGGAACCGTCTCGGTGGCCGACAGGTCTTCGCTGGTCTCCGTGCTCTCCGGGATCTCAGCACCGCGCGACTCTTCGACCGCCTCCTCCTCTTCCGGATAGGCGGTGAATCCCCCGCCGGACTGGAACAGGAGCCATGAGCCGATGATCAGCGGGATGATGATCGAGGCCGCGATGCCGATGTAGGTCCACGGCTTCTCCTTGACCTTCTCCCAGAAGGACTTGGGTACGTCATGGGCTTCCGGCTTGTCTGGAGTGTCGGGCACGCGACCCCCTTCCCCTGACTGGGCTGCGATCGAGTCTCGGCGCTGCCTCTACAGATTCTCGATGAGAGCGTCCGCGTAGGCCTGCGTCCCGACCGCGCCGTCGGTACTACCATACCGTGTACGACGGATGTCGTAGGTGACTCGTTCACCCTCGGCCAGCACCTTCTTGACAGCAGCCAGCACGCGATCTGCGGCCTCGCGCTCGCCGATGTGCTTGAGCATGAGCGCTGCAGAGAGGATCTCTGCGGTGGGATTGGCCATGTCCTTGCCGGTGTACTTGGGTGCCGAGCCGTGGACGGGCTCGAAGACCGCCTCGTTGTCCCCGATGTTCGCGCCGGGAGCGATACCGAGACCGCCGACGAGACCTGCGGCCAGGTCGCTCACGATGTCGCCGTAGAGGTTGGGAAGCACGAGCACGTCCCACCACTCGGGGTGCAGTACGAGCTGCATGCAGGTGGCATCGACGATGTAGTCCTCGAACTCGATGCCTGAGTCCTTGTACTCCTCGGCCACCTCGCGCGCGACTCTGAGGAAGAGACCGTCGGAGTGCTTGAGGATGTTGGCCTTGTGGACCGCGGTGACCTTCTTGCGGCCGTTCGCGATCGCGTAGTCGAACGCGAACTTCACGACGCGTCGGGTGCCGGTCACAGAGATCGGCTTGAGCGAGATGCCCGAGTCGGGGCGGATGAAGCCCGCGCCCTGCTCATCGGCGAACTCGATGAGCTTGCGCGCGCCCTCGGAGCCCTCTTCGAACTCGATGCCAGAGTAGAGGTCCTCGGTGTTCTCGCGGACGATGACGAGATCGATGTCGTCATAGCGCGCGCCCGTGCCTTCGATCGAGAACGACGGCCGCAGACACGAGTAGAGGTCGAGTCGCTTGCGTATCTCCACGTTCACGCTGCGGAAACCGGTGCCGACCGGCGTGGTGATCGGGCCCTTGATGGCGACCTTGTTCTTGCGGATCGAGTCGAGCACGGGTTCGGGCAGCGGTGTGCCGTACTTGTCCATGACGTCCGCGCCCGCCTCGACGGTCTCCCACTCGATGTCGACGCCGGTCGCATCGACGACGCGCGTCATGGCCGAGGTGATCTCCGGCCCGATGCCGTCGCCGGGGATAAGGGTCACAGTGTGCTTTGCCAAGGTTGTTCCTCCTGTGTTCGGGGCGGCTCACAGCGGCTCGCCCGCGGACCATAGAACGTCGGAGCTGAGATGCTCCTACGACTTCTTCTCTTCTGTCGTCTCGGCCGGTGCGGCCTTCTTCTTGCGACGGCGCTTCTTGGGCCTGCATGACACGACCTGCTTCGCACGGCGCCCGGTCAGGCCCTTGCTATGCTCGGCATCGAAGGACATCGTCTCTGCAGCCGCTTCGCGAACGTCGTCAGACGCGTTGCCGGATACCAGCTTGATGAGCCCGGTCAGCATCTGCGGGAACTCGGAGTCGCCGTGGTAGACCCGGATCGCCTCGTCGAGCAGCGGCCAGACCTTCTCGGAGCGAGTCTCGGTCGTCGCCCCGTACGTGGCGAGCAGCCGGAAGGCCGCCAGCCGGACAACGCCGGAATCCTCGTCGTGCAGGGCAGCGGTCGTCCCGTCGAGCGCCCTGTCCACGACCCGCGCGTCGGTATCCACGATCTTCTCGAGCGCGCCGAGGATCTCCCAGCGCGTCTGTGCCTCGGGACGCTCGAGCGCATCGGCGAGCGCGTCAGGATAGTCCTTCAGCGAGCGAGGGTTGCTCGATCGCGATGGTGTGCACGACGCGTGCTGCCAGGATCCGCTGTGCCCGATCCTCGACGCGAGAGCGTGTCGACGACCTTTGCGCGGACCTTCTTGTTGGCCATCGCGCGCTCCGCGATGTCTTCCTTGGTGCCGACGAGCTTCCCGTCGACGATGACCGCTTGTACCGGACTCATCTGTGCCTACTCCTCGAGGTTGAATCCACCGTGCTTCTTGAAGTGCTCCACGAGACCGCCGTCGGCAAGCAGCTGCTCCATGACCGGCGGCAGCGGGGCGAATGGTATCTCCGTACCCTTGGTGAGGTTCTTGACACACGCCTGCGCGCAGATCGACGTCGAGCTCGTCGCCGTCGTCGATCAGATCGGTGTCGCACTCGACCACCGGAAGTCCCGTGTTGATGGCGTTGCGGTAGAAGATCCGAGCGAAGCTCTTGGCGATGACCGCGTGCGTGTTCGAGTAGATCAGCACCAGCGGTGCCTGCTCGCGACTCGAGCCCATGCCGAAGTTCTTGCCCGCGACCAGGAACCCGCCGTTGGCCTTCACCTTGGCGTTGTACTCGGGGTCGAGGTCCTCCATGGCATGCACCGCCATGGCTTCCATGTCCGCACTCTTGAACTTGTACTTGCCGGAGATGATGTAGTCGGTGTTGATGTCATCTCCGTACTTGAAGGCCTTGGCCTGCAAATCGCATCTGTGTCTCCTCGGCGTCTCTCTGTCTTCTACCCGCGACTACGCGAAGTGCTTGCGCGGGTCGGTGATCTTGGCCTCGAGCACGGACGCGGCCACCGTGGCCGGACTGCCGAGGTAGATGAACGCGTTGCTGTTGCCCATGCGGCCCTTGAAGTTGCGATTCGCCGTCGAGATGACGTTCTCGCCGTCGGAAGGGACGCCGTTGTGGGTGCCCACACACGGACCGCAGCCCGGCGTCACGACGGCAGCGCCCGCCTTCACGAGCGTCTGGATGTAGCCGGCCTCCATCGCGTCCAGGTAGATCTGGCGCGAGGCCGGGGCGACGACGAGCCGGACATCCGGATGGATCTTGTTGCCATCGAGCATGTCGGCGGCGATCTGCAGGTCTTCGAGGCGACCGTTCGTGCAGGTTCCGATCACGCCCTGCGCGATCGGCGTGCCCTCGACCTCCTCGATCGGCGAGACGTTGTCGACGGCGTGAGGCTTGGCGATCTGCGGTCCGATCTCGCTCGCATCGATCTCGATGCGTCATCGGCGTAGCTCGCATCGGCATCCGGCGAGACGGGTGCGGGCGTCTTGTCTCCGCGGCCCTCGAACCAGGCGAGCGTCTTCTCATCGGCCTGCATGAGACCGGTCTTGGCGCCGACCTCGATCGCCATGTTGGACATCGTCATGCGGGCCTCGACCGACAGCGCATCGATGACCGGACCATGGAACTCGAGCGCCATGTAGGTCGCTCCGTCAACGAGGATCTGCCCTGCCAGGTAGAGGATGAGGTCCTTGCTGAAGACGCCGGGCTTGAGCTCGCCGTTGTAGATCGACCTTCATGGTCTCGGGCACCTTGAACCAGAGCTTGCCCGCCGGCCATCGCGGCCGCTCCGTCGGTGGAGCCCACGCCGGTCGAGAAGACGTTGACCGCCCCGTAGGTGCATGTGTGGCGAGTCGCAACCCACCATGAGATCGCCCGGCACTACGTGCCCGGCCTCGGGGATGAGCTGGTGACACACGCCCTCGCCCGACGTCGTAGATCGTGCATCCGGTCTTCTTGCCGAACTCACGCATCATCGTGTGCAGAGCGCTCACGCCCTCGATGGGGCTCGGCGACGAGTGGTCCATGACGAGCGCGACCTTGCTCGGATCGAACACCTCGTGCACGCCCATGTTCTCGAGCGCTCGAATGGCCAGCGGCGACGTGCCGTCCTGGCCCATCACGAAGTCGACGTCTGCGATGACGATGTCGTGCGCGTACGCATCAGTCCCTGAGTGCGCCGAGAAGATCTTCTCGGCGATCGTCTTGCCGGCTATCGTGATCACCTTTCCGTTCCCAGTTGCGTGGCGGGCGTGTGCATGTTCGACCCGGGCGAACCCAGGCTAGATGGCCTGCTCGGCAGCCGCGCGAGCTACCTCTGCCTCACGGCCCCTCTTCTGGACCAAGTCGTTGTAGACGTAGAGAAGCTCCTTGTCGAACAAGGAGCGCTTGAACTCGATGGCCGTGGTGCGGACCATCGGAAGCATCTCGGCCGCATCGGTCTTGGACAGCTCGATGCCGTACTCGGCGAACTTCATCTCGATCGCCTTGGTGCCCGAGTGCTTGCCGATGACGATCTGGCGCTCGAGGCCCACCTCACCGGGAGCAAAGACCTCGTAGGTCTTGGGGTTCTTGATGACACCGTCGGCGTGGATGCCGGACTCGTGCGCGAACATGTTGGTGCCGATGACCGACTTCCACCCGGGAATCGTCCGGCCCGCCGCGCCCATCACGTACTCGGCGATCTCGCGGAAGCGCTCGTTGTCGACGTCGATCTCGAGGCCCTCGATGTACTTGAGCGCCATCACGACCTCTTCGAGCGCCGCGTTGCCGGCACGTTCTCCCAGACCCGCGACGGTGACGTTGACCCAGGTCGCCCCGGCGTGAATCCCGGCGATGGCGTTGGCCACGGCCATACCGAAGTCGTTGTGAGTGTGCATCTCGATCTCGATGCCGACGTTCTCCCCAAGCTCCTTGATCGCCTTGTAGCAGCGAAAGGGCTCCATGAGCCCGATGGTGTCGCAGAAGCGAATCCTGTCCGCACCCTCGGCCTCGGCGGCTTGTGCGTACTCGATGAGAAAGCCCATCTCCGTCCGAGAGGCGTCCTCGGCGTTGACCGAGACGTAGACACCGTTCTCCTTGGCGTAGGCCGTCGCGGCACGCATCGAGTCGAGCACCCACGCGCGGTCCTTCTTGAGCTTGGTCTCGATGTGGATGTCTGAGGTGGCAAGCGAGATGGCCACGGCGTCGACGCCGCACCCAAGCGAGGTCCTGATGTCCTCGATATTGGCGCGGTTCCAGCCCAGCACAGACGCGTTGAGACCAAGGTGCGCGATCTCCTCGAGGGTGTCACGCTCGTCGCCGCCCATCGCCGCGATGCCCGCCTCTATCTGGTGGACGCCGATCTCATCGAGCAGCCGGGCGATACGGACCTTCTCCTTGTTGGCGAAGACCACGCCGGCAGTCTGCTCGCCGTCACGCAACGTGGTGTCGTCCAGCTTGATCGGGGCATCGCCCAGCTTGCTCTCGAACGGTACTTCGAGCGCCTTCTTGCTGTCGTCCATGCAGACCTCCTTCGCCGTTTCGCGCAGGCCTCAGCGGCCCGATTCCCGTCCGGATTGCCCGTACAGAGCGCACAGTCCCCCACATTATGGAGCTCGTGAGCGTAGACCCGTATTCTACGACAGTGCGACCCACGCTCCAAATCATGAGTCGCCCGGGGCCGTGGTGTCAGTCCCGCCTGCTAGGATGCGTAGAGAACACCAGCCGAGTGAGCACGCTGCGCAGGACCTCCGGGGGGACTCGATCAGTGCCCATCGTGATGCCATACGACGAGCGATTGGCCTCCTACGACCTCGGGCCACAGCACCCCTTGAGGCCCGAGCGCTTCACGCTGGCAGTCGAGCTCATGGAGGCCTCGGGGCTCATGGCAGACGTGCCACCCGAGGACGTGCCGGGGCCCCGGATACGTACCATCGGGATCGACGAGATCGACCGGGACGACCTCGAACTCGTACATGCTCCGGCGTACGTAGACGCTGTCATCCACGCGTCTCGCGAACCCGCGGCCTTCCCCCCGTCACATGGGATCGGCCCGGGGGACACGCCCGCCTTTCACCAGATGCATGAAGCTTCGATGCTCGTGTGCTCCTCCACGACCACCGCGCTGCGGCGCGTGGTCGAAGGCGACGCGCGCAGAGCGTTCTCCATCGCCGGAGGGCTCCATCACGCGCACCGCGATCACGCTGCCGGGTTCTGCGTCTACAACGATCCCGCTGTAGCCATGGCGGTCATGCTGCGTGACCATCCTGGGATCCGCTTCGTCTACATCGACATCGACGCCCACCATGGCGATGGAGTGCAGGAGGCGTTCTACGACAGCGCCGAGGTGCTCACGATCTCTGTCCACGAGTCGGGCAAGTACCTGTTCCCGGGAACGGGTCGCCTCCTCGAGACCGGTGAGGGCGCGGGAGCCGGATACTCGATCAACGTCCCTCTGCCCCCGATGGCAGACGACGCCTGCTACGAGATGGTCTTCCACGACGTGATCGCACCAGCGGTGCGTGCCTTCGACCCGGATGCCATCGTCGCCCAGTGCGGGGCCGATCCACACATCGCCGACCCGCTCACGCACCTCGCGATGACGCTTCTCGGCCACCGCGACCTGGTGGACCGGATCATCGAGCTGGCCGACGAGGTCTGCGACGGCCACATCGTGTGCACCGGGGGCGGGGGCTATGGGACCTACTCGGTCGTGCCGCGCGCGTGGGCCAACGTGGGCGCTGCGCTGCTGGGCAGAGAGCTTCCCGAGGTGTTGCCGGAGTCCTGGCGCGCCCATGCCGAGGAGCTCTCAGGAGAGACGATCGCCAAGCGGACCTACGACGATGATCTCGATCTCCTGCCAGGCGTTCGACTCGATGTCAGGGCTGAGACTGCGGCTTTGACCGACCGGGTAGCTGCCGCATCACCGCTTCTTTCACAGTGAGGTCACCCGCGTCGGCCCACAGGTCCTTGCGCTCGTACCACGCGAACGTGAACTCCGCGCCAACGAGCACCACGGTCGTCGAGTAGTAGAGCCACAGAAGCAGCACCATAACCGTCCCGGCAGCGCCGTAGAGCGTGGAGTAGCTGGCGCGCGAGAAGTAGATCCCGAGCGCCCACTCACCGATGACATAGAGCCCCGTGGTCGCCGCAGCTCCCATGGCAAGGTCGATCGTGGGCAATCTGCGATGCGGGAGGATGCGGTACATCGCGAAGAAGACGAGGAAGAGAATTCCGAAGCCGACGATATCGTTGAAGAGGACTGACATCTCCCCGTCGAGCGGCTGCTTCAGCACGATCTGCTCAAGCGCCTGCATGATGACTCGATAGGCGACCGTCATGATGAGGACGATGGCGCCCATCGCGAACAGGAACGCTATGCCGATAGCGCGGCGCACGACGTAGCCACGCACGCCCTTTCCTTCGTCGTCGGACTCCCACATGAGATCGAGTGTCTGTCTGAGATGAGCGAACGCCAGGGAAGCGGCCCACAGCGCAACAAGAAGGCTGATGACAGTCGCATTCGTGCTGGCGGGAGCTGACCCCACGGACTCCACGACTCTGCCGACCAACTCCGCCGCCTGGTCGCCCGCGATGCTGTCCACCGCATCGACGATCGTCTGTTGCGCGTCCTCCCCTTGCAGCAGCGCTCCAGCGGTGAGGATCGCAACGAGGGTCAGAGGAACGATGGTGAGAAGGATGAAGTACGAGATCGACGCGGCGGCGCGTATCACGCGGTCCTTCTGGAACTTGCGGAAGATCTCGCCCAGCAGCAGAATCAGTCTGACCGCCATGTCACCGCCCCTCTCGATCACGAGCTTCGATCCCTCTGCCACGTCATTGCTCTCCGCCCAACCCCCGGGCACCTCGACGACCCACAAGATATCCTGACCTGAGGACGCTGTCTCCTCGGCATCCGGCCCGATGGTGTCGACATCGACAACGATCCCGAACTCATCGACGAACACGACATCGATCGCGTACGTCACGTCCTTGATCTCGAAGACGCGATCGCCCGGCTCATCCCATGCGAACAGCATACCCTCGCCATCCACTATCGGCGGGACCGCCTGCAGGCCTTCGATGCGCTGGTCGGGCGTCTCGGCGACCCATACCGTGAGCACCTGATCGCCCAAGCCGATCCGTTCGCGCGCCATCTCCCCCGAGCTGCAGCCGATCGTTCCCGAGGCGAGGAGCGCGAAGAGCGCAGTGGCTACCAGCGCTGCGAGCAGGCGAGTCGGCGCTGGAGAGTTCGGGGAGCGTCTCACGGAGTGTGCGTCGCTACTAGGCCGAGAAGCCCTCGACGACGTACGTTCCCGACCTGGGATCTTTGCGCAGCGTGATGAAGCCCTTGTTCTGGGCCTCTTCGAGAAGCTGTGTGAAGGAGCGGTAGCCATACGACGACTCCGCAAACGAGGGCTTGAGGCGCTTCATGGTGTCTTTGACGAGCGAGGAGTGCATCGCTTCGATGTTCTCGCGCTGGAGGGCCTCGATGGTCTGGAAGAGGAGCTTGTAGGCTGGCTCCTTCTTCTTGGGCACCTTGTCTCCGATCGTCGGTGCGCCAGCCCCGGCCCCGAGGTCCTCGTAGTAGATGAACTCGTCGCAGTTGACGGCGAGCAGATCGCTCGTCGAATCCTTCATGCCGAGCCCGATGACCGTCTTGCCGTTCTCCTTGAGCTTCGAGACGAGCGGCGTGAAGTCCGAGTCTCCCGACACGATCACGAAAGTATCGATGTGCGTCTTGGAGTACGACATCTCCATCGCGTCGACCACGAGCCGGATGTCTGCCGAGTTCTTGCCGGTCATGCCGCGCTGAGGTATCTCCGTGAGCTGGATGCCCAGCTCATGAAGGGTGGTGACGTACTCCTGGAACACTCCCCAGTCGGCGTATCCCACCTTCGCGACGATCTTGCCCTTCTCTACCAGCCGCTCGAGTACGCGAGCCATGTCGAAGAGTTTGGGTTGCTGCTTCTTCGATCTGGATCGGCCACCGCCTCGCGAGGCCTTCTCGGCGCCCACTGCCAGGTTCTCGAAGTCGATGAAGACAGCAAGCGAATGTGCTTCGTCGGTCATGCTCTCCCCCTGTCCGCTTGCGCGGATCGGTGTGGTCTCTCCCGTTTATCCTAACCCGCCCGCACGTCCCCCTACCAGGATGAAGATGATGTGAGGAACCGCACGGGACGGGCGCGCTAGTTGGGCAGGTCGTCTGAGCCCATGGCCCGGTCATGCACACGCCACAGACCAACGCTGCGACCGTACCCATACTTGAGACCGGTCAGCCCCCCGCCAATGAAGGCGAGCGATCCGACCGCGATCCAGAACTGGCCGGCATACAGACCGGCGAAGTTGCCCCCGATACCGATCAGCAGCACGAGTACGTTGAGGGTCCAGTACAGCCACGAGCCCCGACTTGATACGAGCCCCCCGATCCACAATCCACCGCCGAGACCGAGCGCGAGACCCACTACACCACCGATGACCGTCAAGACCGCTTCCATGCCACAGACCCCTTCTTCAGATTCCTCGAACCACGGCTACTCGCTCAGCTTCCCCATCGCCCACGCCATGTTCTCGCCGAGGATACGCATCGTCTCGATGCCCTCGTCGTCTTCAAGCACGTCGCCGGCCTTCCTGCCCACGCCGAGATTCCAGTAGTGCGAGCTCACGATGACCATCTGTCCGATCTGGAAGAAGTGGTTGATCGTGTCGAGTGCGTGGATCGCACCAGCGCGGCGGACCGCCGCCACGGCCGCTCCCACCTTGCGGGCGTGGATGTCGTCGTTGGCCCGCGCGACGTATCCGGCTCGGTCGATAAGCGCCTTCATCTCGGCGGTCACATCGGCGAAGTAGACGGGTGAGCCCAGCAGCATGCCGTCGGCCTCGGCCATCTTCTCGATGACCTCGTTGCCGAAGTCCCGACGCCCGTGACATGCCCCGTCCTGCTTCTTGTAGCACTGGCCGCAGGCCGTGCAGCCCTGGACCTTCTTGGCACCGAGCTCGATCGCCTCGACCTCGATGCCCGCCGCTTCGACGGGTGCAAGAGCGGTCTCCAGCAGACGCATCGTGTTGCCACCGCGCCGTGCCGAGCCGTTGACGGCGAGAACCTTCATGAGCACCCCTTGTCGCCTGCCGAGGACCCGTCACCATGCCGCCCCACGTGAGGCGCTGGCGTCCTCGCGCAGCGTGCTTTCCTACGAGGTGATTCTAACGCACGCGCAGACGTGAGCGCCTCCGGAGCCCATGCGCTCCGCTGGGGAATACTCCTACTGGTGACAGACGAGACCTACACGAGCCGCCGGTCGACGGAGGAGGCCCTCATGGGTGGCAGGACCCGAGTCGTGATCATGGGTGCAGCCGGACGCGACTTTCACAACTTCTTGACGCGCTACGCCGACGACGAGACGGCGGAGGTCGTCGCGTTCACGGCCAACCAGATCCCGGGAATCGAGGGCAGGTCCTTCCCACCGGAACTCGCTGGCCCACTCTACCCGGACGGCGTCCCCATCCTCGCCGAGGCAGAACTGGATCACGTCATGGATGACCTCGACGTCGATCGTGTCGTCTTCGCCTACAGCGACATCTCTCACGAAGAAGTCATGCACAGAGCCTCCGTGGCACTGGCTCACGGCGCGGACTTCGAGCTGCTCGGCCCGGACGCAACCATGATCGAGGCCAACGTGCCCGTGATATCGGTCTGCGCAGTCCGCACCGGCGTGGGTAAGAGCGGCATCTCCAAGAAGGTGTGGCAGCTCCTGCATGAGCGCGGCATCACCGCCGTCGACATCCGACACCCCATGCCATACCGCGACCTGACGAGCATGAGAGTCGAGCGCTACGAGAGCATCGAGGACCTCGACCGGTACGGCTGCACGATCGAGGAGCGCGAGGAGTACGAGCACCTGATCAACATGGGGATCACGGTCTTTGCCGGGGTCGACTACGCGGCGGTCCTGCGCGAGGCCGAGAAGGAGGCCCAGGTCGTCATCTGGGACGGCGGCAACAACGACCTCCCCTTCATCCGGCCAGATCTCGAGATCGTGGCGCTGGACCCGCATCGCTTGGGGCACGAGCGCGGCTACCATCCGGGCGAAGCCAACTTCTTGCGCGCTGATGTCCTGGTCATCAACAAGGTCCAGACGGCCTCTCCTGAAGACGTGCAGGCCCTGGTCGATGCGGCGCAGACCTACAATCCCTCGGCCACCGTGGTCAAGACGGCCTCGGTCATCACCGCCGAAGAGCCGGAGCTCATCAGGGGTGCACGTGTCCTTGTCGTGGAGGATGGACCGACGGTCACGCATGGAGGCATGGCCTACGGAGCCGGAGCTCTTGCTGCCCGAGCCCTTGGGGCGGCCGAACTCGTGGATCCGCGCCCGTTCGCCGTGGGATCGATCGCCACAGCGCTCGAGGAGAATCCACATCTGACAGAGGTCCTGCCAGCGGTGGGCTACTCGGCATCACAGCTCGCCGATCTCGCTGCGACGATCGAGGCAGCCGAGTGCGATGTCGTGGTCGTGGGCACACCGATCGATCTGACGCGCATCCTCAAGCTCGAGCGCCCCGCAGTGCGGGTGAGCTACGCGATCGAAGACGCCGGCTCCCCCACACTGGCTGACGTGGTCTCGAGATTCGTGGAGTCGACCGGTCTGAGCGCACAAGGGGCGCCCCTCTAGCGTTCCTCTGGGGCGGTGCAAGACATCACTTTCTGGCGTCGCGTCAGACCACTTGCGCATCCCGTACGCGTGCGGCAACGTTGCAGAGAATGAGGGTTCAAGAACACGCACCCTCCAGCCGATAACTAGAACAGGGGTTTCCCGCGACGAGTCCCGCCGTGCAGGAGTGTGCCGTGCTCACAACGATCAAAGCGCTTCAGCAGATCCGCAGTCAGTACGACTCTGAGAACCGAGACCTCTTCAACCTGGTGCTCAATGCCACATCCGTGGTGGAAGCCAACATCGCGCTCGACCTGCTCCAGCAGTACGTCCCGCCGCGCTCGCTGGTCGCCACGATCAACATGCGAGAGGTCCTCAAGAGCCTCCCGCCCTCCCCGTTCACGATGGCAGTCGATGAGCGCACGCTCGTCAAGGTGGCAGGATTGACGAAGGAGCTGGCTGTCCTCAAGAAGTTCAGTGTGGACGGCTACGAGGTCGTCGTGACGACCGCCGGCAACCTCGTCCTCGACCTCATCATCAAGCGCGGCGAGGACAAGTACTTCTGGACGCCCGTCCCGGTGACGAGTGACTTCGTGAACCCCGCACTGCTTCCCCACCTGATAGAGAGCGACGATCTGCTCGACGAGGTCATCGAACTCGTACAGGCGATGGGAATCGTCTTCAACCCGACGCTGTACCTGTCCCTGGACGACTGGCACCTCGAGTACGCTCAGGAGACGATGGAGGGTCTGGGAGATCTCTTCTAGGTCGTGCGCGCCGTCCGCGGCGCTGCTGACCGCACGTCCCTGCTAGCAGAGCGCCGCGCCTGTCGCATGCTTCGAGGCTGCTCCAGGTGCTCGCGTGGCCGTCGGCGGCACCAACAGGACCGGCACGACGGTGTCTCGCACGACCGGCGCGCTGACATCGCCAAGCACACCATCGACCTGCCCGGAGCCCCCACGAGAGCCGATCACGACGAGGCTGTACTCGCCTGAGCGGGCTCGCATGGAAATCTCCTCGGCGGGGATTCCGTCGACGATCTTCATTGACACGTCCAGGGCACCAGCTGCAAGCAGTCGACGCCTGAGCGTGCCGAGCTGCACCGCGCCCCTGCGGCCGATCTCGCTCGGCTCGTTGATGTCGCCGCGCGCCGCACTGTCCCACACGTGGAGCAGATCGACCCTGCCTCCGTTGGAGCGCACGATCTCGAGAAGGGCTGTGAAGGCACGCCCGGCGGTCTCAGAGAAGTCCGTCGCGAAGAGGACGCGATCGGTCACGTCGCGGTGTGCGAAGGCGACGGGGTGACGCGGCCTCACGAGAACCGGCGTCTCGCTGGCCGCGAAAGCATCCGAGGTCAGATCGCCGGGAAGACCAGCGCCGAAGAGCGCCGCGTTTCCCGCCTCGATGACGAGCAGCCTGGCGCCGTGCTGCTGCCCGGCCTCACAGAGCGAGATCGTGGGATGACCCAGGGGAACGTCTGCATGCACACGCATGTCATGCTGCTCGAGCGCTGCAAGCTGAATCTCGAAGCCTCGCTCGGCAGCCTCCTGCTCGCGCCAGCTGTCGCCCGCATCGTCGAACACATCCACGATGTGAGTGAGAACGACCTCACGCACGCCAAGTGACCTGAGCCGGCGTGCCTCCTCGGCAGCAGCGCGGGGGTCATTCCCTGGGGATGACGCGATGATCGCCTT
Organism: uncultured Actinomycetes bacterium; assembly: GCA_963850695.1. Taxonomy (GTDB): domain Bacteria; phylum Actinomycetota; class Coriobacteriia; order Anaerosomatales; family CAWKMJ01; genus CAWKMJ01. The sequence goes on along the minus strand of CAWKMJ010000002.1, from coordinate 216,029 downwards.
GTCGAACATGCCCAGCTCCTCCGTAGGTCTCGCACCGCGTTCGTGCGAGCTTTGCTGCACGTTCCTCCAGCTACTACAACGTCGTGCGGGTGCCAGAGGATACGGTGGGGGGTGGTCCACAGGCGTCGCTGGCCTGCGGGAACAGCGAGCGTGAGGCCTGCTAGCCGAGCAGATCGGCAGAGTCGACGATCGTGCCGGGTGAGGACTGCCAGCCGCACGCGTGCATCAGCTCTCCTCGCTCCCATCGACGGACATCCGCGGTGCGTACAGTCAGCGTACCCCAACGCTCTCACCTGCTCACAACCGCCGCCTGTCGCTGCGGGCACCCCACTTGTCGGAAGATTTGTGAACGCCATGTGAACTGCCTCACATGACGGTCCCGGTGGGGTACAAGAAGGTGCGGCGCGCGTCGCGCCGATTTGGCATGCCGGTGCCTCTCGAAGGGGAAGCCATGAGCCAGAGTGAGCGGCATATCACCAAGGGTCGAAGCGGAGCCGAGACGGCCTCCCCGGTGATGCCTGCCCGCAAGGAAGACGATGCTGGTTCGCGTGCTGCCGACCTCTCCGCCGATCGCTACGCCGAGCTCGAGAACGAACGTCGGTCGTTCAGGTTCGACCGCGCCATCACGCAGGCTCGCCAGCCGTAGCTGTCGCCGGCTCGATCACCTACCCCGGCCGACCCACGAACTCCGCCCATACGTCCTCGGCAAGCTGCGCGATCGAAGATGCATCCTCGAGTTCGTCGAGCCATTCGATCGGTATGGCACTCTCGCCGAGTCTAGCGCCGAGAAGCGCTCCTGCGAGGCATCCCGTCGTGTCGCTGTCGCCTGTGATGTTGACTGCGGCAAGCACCCCGCCCACCCAGTCCTCCGGATACGACATGGCGCAGAACAGCGCGATGGCCAGCGCCTCCTCTGCGATCCAGCCCTCCCCCAGCTGTTGGATGGCCTCCACAGGGTGGGCACCGGCGATGTAGAGCTCAACGGCATGATCGACGGCGTCGAGGGACTCATCGATATCGTCATATCCGAGCAGGTACTCGCGCGTCTCGGCGATCGACTCCTGGACGCTCAGGCCACGAGCGGTTCGAGAGAGGACGTCTGCGAACACACCCGCCGAGAGAAACCCGGTCGCGTGCCCATGAGTGACCGCCGCGACCTCCGCTCCGATCTCGAAGGCCCGCTCCGGCCCGAAAGCGATGCCGACCGCTGTCACCCTCATGATCCCGCCGGATCCCTTGCGATCGTTGATCGGATCGTCCACGCAGCCGACCTCGCCCGATCGCAGCGCGCTCAGGCACGTCGTTCCCGGACGCCGGCGCTGCTGGGGATCGTCTTGGGTCTGCAGCCACTCCAGATAGCGCTCGTGGGCCGCACCACCGACGTCGAGAATGCCCGAGGAGCGCCATGCCACAGCGGCGTCCAGACAGGCGCGAGCGGTCGCGATCATCATCTGTGTGTCGTCGGTGTACGAACCAGCCGCGAGTGCAGCACCATCGGCGGTCCAGGGCTCCGGCTTCGCCAACCCGTCAAGACCGAACGTCGCAAGGATCTCCCTGCGCGACATGAACTCCACCGGGGCCCCGAGAGCGTCTCCAAGGCCGTGGCCGAGCATCGCCCCGACCGCACTGTCGACCCTCATGCTCACACCTGCACACCACCTTGCTATCGCGTGAACCACGACAGGACGATGATACCGTTCTTCCAGCCGGTATCGCCGATCGTGAGCGCCCCGAACACGCCGGAGAGTCGAGCGGAAACGCTGCTCCGTGTGGTAGTGTATACGCTCCCGCAAACACCGCATATCAGCATGTCCTAGCTGGTGTTTTGGAGTCGTCGTGTCCCGACCGAAGCTCACCTCCGACATCTACCGCGTCGTCGCAGCCCGCTTCCTCTCGCGGGCCGGCAGCGAGGCCGCCTTCTTCGTGGGCGTCTGGGGCAAAGCCGCCTTTGAGTTCGAGGCCTCTGCCGCACAGCTCGCGGGCATCATGTTCCTGCTCTCGGTGGGTTCGATCGCCGGCAGTCTCGTCGCTGGCGTCCTGGTCGATCGCTACGGTCCACGGCGCGTGCTCATGATCGCCGAGGTGTTCTTCGTTCCTGCGGCGATCTCACTCGCGTTCACTCAGAACCTGACGCAGCTCGCGGCGCTCGTTGGCATCTGGGCGTTCATCGGAGCCCCGGTCGTCACCGCCGGAGCCTCCTTCGCACCGTTCCTCATCACCGGCGGAATCCGTCTCGAGCGTGTGAACGCCTGGATCGAGGGAGCGGCCGCACTGTCCTTCGCTGTCGGCCCAGCGGTGGGCGCACTCATGGTGCGCTATGGAGAGGTCTCGTGGGTCTTCCTCTTCGACGCCGCCACCTCGCTCGTCGCTGCCGCACTGGTGGCGCGCGTCACTCTGCGTCGGCCGACAACCGTTCGCGACGAGCACGAGCAGCGACATCCCGCGAGTGAGCTGCTTGACGGCATCAGGACCGTGTTCGCCAGCCGCTCGCTTCGCTACTACGTGACCGCGGGCATCCTTGTGTGGCTGGCCTTTGGCGCGTTCGGGGCACTCGAGCCGCTGTTCTTCCGTGACGTCGTCGGCACCGACATCGAGACGATGAGCTGGATGAATGCCATCATCGGCGTCGGCTTCTTGGTCGGTGCCGCGATGCTCACACGCCTGCCGCGCAAGATCATCTCGGCACAGGGACTCGCGCTCGTGGTCGCACTCGTGGGTGTGGGCACCGTGCTGTATGTGGGATGGCCGGACCTGCGCGTCATCGCCGTGGGTGGGTTCATCTGGGCGCTCATCATCGGTGTGCTCGAGCCGCAGCTGCGCACGTTGCTGCAGCGCGACGCTCCTCCTGACCGGGTGGGTCGCGTCATGGGCACCGCCGAGGTCGCCCACAGGGTCGGGGAACTCATACCGCTCGCCGTCGCACCGGGGCTGGCAGCGCTCTTCGGGGTGCAGGCGGTCCTGATCGGAGGTGGGCTCGTCGCTACCGCGGCCGCAATCTTGAGTGTGGGCGAGGCTCGCGCGATCGACCGCGAGAACGCTGACAAGCTTGCCGCCGACGTCGAGATCGCTGGCGTGCACGCAAGCGACGAGCCGATGTCGCCCAACCCCTAGCGCGGTCGACGTGGCGAGTCGCACATCCTGGGACGCATCGTTTCCGCAGGTAGAGGCCCAAGACAGCAGAAGAGTGCATGTCGCTGGGCACAACATGCACTCCTCCACGCATCATGTGGAAGGTATCCCCCCACGCCTGCTACAACGCAGGAGCAGACGCGAGAGTTACGGGCATGGGCCAAGAATCTTCGTCACTGGGCGTGAGGGGGCGGCGGAGGCGGCTCAGGCAGCGGGTCTGTCACCTCGGCGACCTCTTCGGCATCGAGCGCTGACTGCTCGGCGGCGTCGATACCTCTCTGGTAGGCCTCCCACGCCAGCGACCCGTAGCCCGGCTGCGCCGCAAGCACGGGCTCGAGTTCGGCAACGATCATCCGCGCCTCGGGGGCATCGATCTGGGTGCCGAAACGATGCTGCTCGGGCCCGAAGCCAAAGGCCACCTGACCCGTCTGTTGCTTGAAGTAGTCGGCCCACATCCCCGTCAGGTCCTGCGGGGGATCGGGGGCGAGCTGTCGGAGGTTGTGGATGAAGCGGACGTCGTAGCTTCGCGGCGGGATCCAGGCGACGCCTGTCGGCGAGACACGGGCACTGAGCTGGCCCGCAGACACCGTTGCGATCTCACGAGGCATCAGGGTGAACCCGATGACCGTGAGCGCCGTGAGCGCTGTCATGGCCGCAATCCCCACGAACACGAGCGGCGATGACACGCCGACCTCCGCAAGTGAAGCAGAGAGTGAGAGCGGCATGATCAGGAGCATCGGCACGAGGCCGATCACGATGAACCAGAGCATGGACAGCGTCTCGGGTGAGTTGCCGAACGGCATCGTGATCTTGAGACCATCGCCATACTGCTGCGTCCGGCACCGCGACCCCATCGGTTCCTCCAGGTCATCACGTGCCGGTCTGCGCTCCGGCGAGAGTGTGAGCGCAGGCGTCAGAGCCTCGACGACCTGCCCTCCTTCCCACGTCGAAAGCCGTCGACCGAAGCGGACCGAACGCGCGCCGTAGTCGAAGGCGACGGCACCCTGATCGAAAGCGTAGGCCAAGACGATCCTTCGGTTCATGCCCACCCTCGGCTCGACACGCATGTCGCGGGCGTCGGCGCGCGCGTAGCGACGGGTGCGCGAGAAACCAAGGACACTCTTGTCGACGGTGATCACCCCGTGAGAGACGGTCACCTCCTCGCTGCCCGTGGCAAGCCAGGCGACGACGAAAGCGACCCACGGGACGCCCATCCCCGCTATCGCGACCAGGAAGCCGACGAGTGCGCCGAGCGAGACCCACAGACCACCCGCGGTGATCGCAGCCAGCATGAGCACGAGCAGCACCGAGTACACGAGGATGTAGACCAGACCGCCGATGAGCCACCCCGTGCTCGGCTCGGGACGGATCGTGACGCGTCGGCCCCCGCCTACCTCATGTGTCGTGATCTCGTGCACGCCTGCTCCGATCTGCCGACCCACATCATGGTATCGGCATCGCAGCATAGGTTGCCGAGCAGACGACCATGGCACACCCCCTGCTAGAATGTCCGACCATGACCGATGACCACGACAAACACGGTACCGAAGGCGCCCAGACCGACGCGGTCAAGCCGCGGCGGCGCGGCTGGCTGCTGGTCGGCGGGGGCGTGGCGCTGATCGCGATAGCGCTTGGCATCGTGATCTATCAGCTCTGGCCCGACATCTCCTACACCGTCGGCCTCGTCGACGATTCATGGCCCTACGCGTCGCGCTTCGCCGGAGAGCTCGACTCCAGCGACATCCCCCAAGGCGACCGCATCGTGATACCCAAGATCGGCGTGGATGCCCAGGTCTTCGGCGGGAACCCCGATGTCGCGCTCTCACGCGGGGTCTACCACCATGTCGAGACAGCGGGGCCTGGCGAAGGCGACAACGTCGCGCTCGCCGGTCATCGCAATCGGGAGACGTTCGTGCTGCTCTACCAGCTCGATCCTGGTGATCCAGTGAGTCTGTGGTGGAGCGGCGAGGAGCACACCTACCGGGTCACGCGGGTCTATGAAGTCACTCCCGACGACGGCTCGGTGCTCGAGAGCACCGACGAGGAGCAGCTGACCCTCTACACGTGCCTGCCCAGGTTCCTCGGCAACAAGCGCACGGTCGTCGAAGCCGAAGTGGCGGAGCCCTAGTCCCACCACTGCCAAGGCCTGCGGTTCTTCTCCGATCTCCTCGTCGAAGCTCGCGCGCGCACATGTATAATCGCGTGGAGTGTGCCCGCCTGAGTCAGAGTCGAGACGGTCGAACCGAGGGGGAGCTTTGAAGCTCAACACATCCGCACGCAGCGCCACAGTCCTGTGGCGTGTCGTCAACCTCATGCTCGTCGCATGCCTACTCTTCGGCCTGGGGGCCCTTGGCACCGCCGGAGGCACCGAGGAGAGCGGGCCCAGCATCGACCCGCGCACGACTTCCCCGCGTGAGACACGCGAGAGCACCGAGACCGCCGAGGACGAGCCGAGTGTGGATCTCGAGCGCTCTGCAGCATCCGAGGGTGCCGAGGACGCAGTGACCCGTATCGCCGAGGAGCCGGCCCCCGCACGCGAGGACCTCGAGTCGGCCGATGCCGACGCGGTCCCCTCTCCGGATCCCACCATCGTGCGCTACGGCCCGTCTGGCCCGTTCACCATGGGTGACATGTTCATGGTAGAGGCAACGGTCACGGTACCCGCCGGCACCACGCTCAACTACCCGAGGATCCGCGAGTTCTACGACCGGTACGGCGTGGAGTACGTCGGCGGATCGACGCAGATCGCCGAAATCTCAGGGACTCCCGTCTCCGGTGCGACCCTGACCACCGGGCAACAGCAGCCGATCGTGGACACGTCCCCCGACGGCGCCAAGTTCGTGTGGCGCTTCGCCGATCCCATCGAAGCGGGAGCAAGCGACTACGTCTTCAAGCTCTCCTACAAGGTGCGGCTCACCGGCTGGAACGGCTACCCTGAGTTCTGGCCCGTTCGCGAGAACCAGCAGCTCGACTCGTCGGGAGAACTCCAGTGGTGGGACGCTGGCATCAGCCCTCCGCCCGCCACCAGGGACATCAACCGCACGGTCCACGCTGGCAATGCGCAGACCGACATCGACCAGCCGCGGCTCGCGATGTACAAGAACCACAGCTCCCCGTTCACGCCCGGTAGCGCCTACCCCGGGTGGTACGTCACCTTCACGTGCACGATCGAGAACACCGGCTTCTCCAACGCTGAGGACATCTACTGGGAAGACGATCTGCCATGGCAGCTCGAGGAACCCATGCTGCTTGCTGTCGAGAAGGGCAGCATCACCGACATCTCCCCCGCTCCCCCTCCCGGTGAGGACATCCGCGACCAGGTGGATGCGGACTTCTGCTACGGCGATCCGTCCATCGACTTCAAGGACGTCTCGCTCGAGCCGGACGGCTTCATCAACGTCACCTACATGGTCTGGGTGGATGCCTGGGCCAGCGGCCCCGCGGGACTCGCCGAGATTCTTGCCGACGGCGGCTTCTCGGTCACCAACCGCGCGGATGTGGACTGGTCCACCAAGCCGGGTGACGTGCAGGGCGAGCGTGTCTACAACGACGCCTGGTGGGAGGATTTCCATAGGGACACCGACACGCAGGAGACCTTCATCGACACGACCGTCCCCAGCTTCTCGATCACCAAGGATGTCGCCGAGGGTACGCCTGCGATCAGCATGGTCGGCGACCAGATCACCTACGACATGACGGTGACCAACTCGGGTCCCGTGACGGCGACGGTAGTCCCGATCAGCGATGCCTGGGACAACATGCAGCTGGAGTTCGTCTCGGCCACCATCGCCCCCGACGACATCGGCGACTACATGGCTACATGGAACGACCTCTCCGGCGGAGCGGGTCTGGCTCCCGGTGAGAGCATCGACTTCTCGGCCACATTCAAGGCCGTCGGCGGGGCCGACTGCGTGAAGAACCGGGCCTTCATCGAGTGGCTCGGATTCTCCAACGGCACTTCGGTGGGATCGATCGACACGAGCTCCCTGCAGGCGATCGACACATCCATCCAGTTCGTTCAGGTCTTCCAGAGCAACGTGGCGGTCGCGCAGATCAAGATCATCGACCCGGCGGCCACAACCTTCGTGAAGTCGGCGGACCCGGTCGAGGGCACCATCATGCTTCCGGGCGAGAAGATCACCTACACGATCACTGGTTCGACCGATGTCAGGTTCAACGCGATGATCACGGATACCCTCGACAGCAGTGTCGAGTACGTGCCTGGTTCGATCCGCTTGAGGTCGGGCAGCTACGAGGTGACCATCACGGATGACCCGGACGACGATATGGGTGGCTACGATCCAAGCACCCGCACCGTGTGGCTGTACTACCCGTTCGTGCCAACAGAGACTGCCGGCGAGCTCATCTTCGATGTCGTGGTCCGTGACCTCGAGTTCTCCAAGCAGGGTATCCAGAACACCGCGGAGGCCTACGCCATCCCCATTCCCGAGGAGATCGACGAGGAGATCATCAACAGCACGAGTCTGGCCGAGTTGGCCGGCCTGCCTGATCTCCCCGGCATCGAGGAGGCAGAGGTCGTGTACGTCCGGGACTCGAACACCGTCTACCACCCGGTCGATCCCTTCGAGATCACCAAGACCGGCGAAGACCTCAACGGTGGGCTGCTCGTGCCCGGCGATGAGATCCTCTGGACCATCACGGTCGTGAACACCGGCATCACGCCAACCACCAACGTCGTGGTCTACGACACGGTCCCCGAGCACACCACCTACAAGGCCGACAGCATCACAGGCGCAGGCGCTGACGACTCGGGCAACCCCGATCTCGTCTGGAACGTGGGCCAGATGCCGATCGACGGTGTCGAGACGGTCTCGTTCATCTCGACGGTCGATGAGGGAACTCCCGATGGAACGCAGATCATCAACCAGGCAGCCGTGGAGTCAGACCAGTCCTTCCTGACCTTCTCGGACTCCCCGACGACCGCCGCAACCGACGATGCCACGCTGCTCCAGACGGGCCAGAACGACTGGCTCTGGCTCGGGCTCACGCTCGTCGCTGCGGGCCTCGGCACCGCTCTTACACTGGGTGGTCGCAAGTGGCTCAAGCACAGCGAGTAGCAGCAAGCCGAACGTTGTAGTCAAGGCCGCGGCCCCACTCGGGTCGCGGCCTTCCTTCTGCTCCCAGTGGGGTATACACCCTGGCAGACACTGGAACTAGGCGGACGTGGCAGCACGGCCCGGAGGAGACCGGAACATGCGGATCGTCATCGCTGGCGGCAACGGCTACATAGGACGCAACCTCACCCGCGAGCTCCTCGACGCCGGTCACGATGTCGTGTGGCTCTCACATCATCCCGGGGAAGGCCGAGGCGCTCGGGTTCGAGCCGGAGGAGATCCTCGACGTCATCTTCGAGTACCACGACGAGACGGGCTCATGGGTCGATGTCATCGCCGATGCCGACGCTGTCGTGAACCTCTCCGGCTATCCGATCGCCACGCGCTGGAACACCAAGGTCAAGCATCTGATCCGAGAGTCCCGCATTGACACCACGCGTGCCATCGTGGATGCGATCCGCATGGCTCGCAGCGGGGAGCTCTCGAGCCCTGGACCCAAGGTCCTCGTCAACGCGTCCGCTGTGGGCATCTACGGGGACCGTGCCGAGTCGAAGCTCTACGAGGACTCCGAACCTGGGGAGGACTGGCTCGCTCAGCTGGCCGTCGACTGGGAGGCCGAGGCGTTCAATGCCGAGGAGCTCGGGGTCCGCGTGGCTGCCGTGAGGACCGGCATCGTCCTTGGCGATGAGGGATTCCTGCCCAAACTGACACTGCCGATGAAGCTCTTCGTCGGCGGGCCGATAGGGCCGGGCACGCAATGGGTCTCGTGGGTCCACATCGAGGACGCCTGCGGCATCTTCCGCTACGCGATCGGCAACGATTCGCTCTCAGGTCCCGTCAACACGTCGCCCGCCCCGGTGACGATGCACGACCTCGCGCAGAGCGTGGGACACAAGCTCAAGCGTCCCACATGGATGCCCATACCCACAGCGATGCTTCGGGTGGTTCTGGGCGAAGTGGCCCCCTACACCGTCTTCAGCCAGCGCTCCGAGCCGAGAGTCCTTGCCGATACGAACTACCCGTGGCGCTTCCCCGACCTGGCGCCGGCGCTCGACGATCTGCTGAGCAAACACTCCGGCGAACCCAGTCAGTAGCAGCCGGGCTCACCCGGTCACAGGTTGCTCTCGAACGATGCTGTGAGGGCCTGCTCGGCAACCCCGCCCTCCCAACGCTGGAGTTCCACACCGTCCGAACTCACAAGCATCATGGTCGGTACCACCATCACGCCCTGGTCCATCGCGAACTGGTTGACGGTCATGTCTCCCTCGACGTCCTTGTACACGACAAAGTTCACTCTGCCGCCGTATTCACTCTGCAACCCGTCGACCACGGGTTCCATCGTCTTGCACGCAGGTCAAGTGGGGGTGCCGAAGTAGTAGAACGTGAGCTGCCCCGTCGCGGGCCACACCGTGTCGGTGGCGCCTCCGCCGCCCGTCGTCCCAGCAAGCCCCCCGAACGCACCTCCCATGCTGAAGAACAGACATGCCGAGACGATCCAGATGACTATCCCGACCACGAGCATCGTGCGCGCGGTGGTCGGGTTCTTGTCGCGGGCTATCGCCCAGGCGATGATGCCGCCGATCAGGCCGAAGACGAGCGGCAGCAGCCACAGCCATCCAGACACGGCCTGCGTCCGCGGCTCGGGGATGGGCTGGATGCCGTCGAAGGGGTCGTAGCCGCCGCTCGATGAGCCCCGGTAGCCCGGAGACTGATCGGGCAAAGGGCCTCCTGCCTGCTGCGGCGGTACCTCCCCCGGCTTCAGGAAGCCGGCCTGGGCCGCGGGCTCGAAGTCGAGCCCAGCACCTCCGCCCGCAGGTGTGCCCGGATCCGCTGGGCCCGCACCCGGTGTCAGCTGCCCGTCTGGACTCTGAGCGGCACCCACCTCGGGCCCCTGACCCATCGGCGGTGCACTCTCCGCAGCCGCGCGGGCCGCTGCCGCGGCCGCGAGAGCCGCCGCCTCACCCGTCGCTGTCCCGTTCTCGGAGACATGTGTAGGCCGATTCTCACCTGGAACAGACCCACCCGCGATACCGGCCCCAGGTGCCACGCCGTCGCCGGGAGGACGATGTGTAGGCTCGCGGACCTCGGGAGCCGAGAACTCGGCCTCGGCCGCGGGTGCCAAGGTTGTGCCGTCGAAGTGAAGCGGCATCTCAGGATGCGCCGAGACGTAGAACTTGAGGAAGGAGCGTCCCTCCTCCACAGTCGCGCCGGCGATCATCTCGGGGGTAGCTTGCCCGCGTGTCCGGAGAAGCTGGGTGATCTGTGCATCGAGCTGCTCGGTGTACTTCGCCACGCCCGATACCTCCCGTGAGGAGCTGTGCACAGTGGCCGATCCAAAGTTGCGCCACCATTCTACCTGCTCAAGGAGGTGTGGGGTACAGTCTAGTGACAGGCTGCATACCCGCTGAGGAGGTCGCCGCACATGAACGGACGTAGACTCGCTCTGGCCGTCGCCCTCACGCTCGTCGTCCTGCTCGCAGGGGGATGTGGGACCGACACCGCCTCAGAGACCGAGAACTCCTCGGCGGCGGTGGCAGATGATCATTCCGCCGAACTCGAAACCCTCAAGACACAGGCCGAGGAGGAGTTCGGCTCGGAGCCGTGGTTCTCGCGCATCACGGAATGGCGCTACACGACGATGCTCGGCGCCCCGACGCTCGCCCTCATGACCGACATCGATCGCGAGTCGCCGGAGGCGGGGGAGATGCCGTACGAGATGGCCGAGGCGATCGCCACCCTCGAGCAGGATTTCATCCGCAATATCGATGTCTGGACGATCTACGAGGGTATCGGCGGTCAGAAGTGGAGCCGTGCTGCGTGGGTCACGTCGGGGGGAACACAGATGGCCGAGGCGTACGACCTGCCCGAAGCTCCCACCGGCAACCTCCAGATGGAGGTCTGGATGGAGGGGGTCTTCGGTCCCGGAGGCCTCATAGAACTCGGACCTGATGAGTCCTGGTATGACTCGATCGAGAGCTACGCGTGGGAGGCCCCGGACGGCGTGGGCGAGGACATCCTCATCGTGCGCACATCGATGACCTATGACGACCTGGACGCAGGAGACCTCCAGTTCCACACCCTCAACATGGCTCTCAACACGACCGGAAGCCCACTCCTGCGCGAGTACCAGGTGCTCGGCCAGGGAGATGAGTGGCTGCTCACGATCTACAGCAGCGGACGAGAGCCAGGCACGGACGGACCCAACTACTAGTCGTGCGCTTCGCCGAGGGCGACGCGACCGGCCGCGATGACTACTTCACCGGCGGCACGGGATGCTGCGGAGGGGTGGGCGGCGCTGGCTGCGCAGTGACCGGCCGCGGGTGCGCCGCGATCCACGGCCTCCACACGAAGACGATGAAGCCGACGAGCTGAGGGATCCATCCAGCGATGATGAGAGCAACGATCCACATCGTGCGCTGACTCGAGTCGAACTCCTCGCTCCTGACCACGAGGATCACGTAGACGACAAGCAGTCCGAGCGACAGGAAGATCGTGAGGAAGTGCAGCGGGAAGACGCAGCCGAGTAGCCAGAACGGATAGTCGCCGGAGAATGCGAAGGCGATCATCGACAGAACCACGCCGAAGAAGAATCCCATGTAGACGAAGGGCCACACGGTCGCGACACCCAGCGCCGTGACCTTGCGGCGGGACCACGTCTGGACATCCATCGAATCAGAAGGATCAGGCAGAGGCTGCCCACACTGCGGACATGCCTGCTCTGTGCTCCAGTACCTGTGCTGGCACCGCCTGCATGCGAGGGTATGGGGCTCGCCAGGGGCGGGATACGGGTGGCTGCGAGCCCACCGTACCGCGAGCGCCGTGGCGATCACCGGCAAGGCGATCAGCAGAAGCGCGTAGATGAGAAACGCCAGGAAGAACCAGATTCCGACCGACACGCGTGTCCGCTCCCTTCGCCAGGGCTTCCGGTGAGCCCGTAGTTGGTACATACCCCCTGCTCAAGTACGGTACGCGGGGCTCGGGGGCCCTTCTTGGCCTTGCGTTGCTGCGCAGGCCGCATGAATCATCCTTGCGAACTTAGTGATTCCCCTCACATACTTCATGCCTAACGGGGTATATATTGTGACAAACGGGTGGGCTACTCGGGGAGAGCGACACGCCTGTGGAAACTGACTCACACTCAGCTCGCAGCGAGGTGTACACGGTCCCGATCGAGCACCTTACGGATGCCGTTATATTCGTGCGCGTCTCAGACGGCCGCATCACCCAAGCGAACGCCGCCGCGGCAGATCTCTACGGGTACGGGATAGACGAGCTCAAGCAGCTTCGCATCGGCGATCTGGTCGTCCCAGAGGAAGGGGAGGATCCAGACGTCCCCGACCCCACGCGAGGCGGGCTCATCGGCGAGGAGGGCGTTCGCTTCGAGGGGACGCATCGTCGCAAAGACGGCACGGCGTTCCCCGTCGAGAGCAGCGCGCGCGTCATCCACGTCAACGGTGATGGCCCCGAGATCCTCGGCATCGTCCGCGACATCTCCGAGAGCAAGAGGACCGAGCAGCGTCTCAACGCCGCCTACGACGAGCTCGACCAGGTCTTCACTCTGGCACCGGATGGGATGCGCATCGTGGATGCCGATTTCAACGTGTTGCGGGCGAATACCACCCTGCTCGAGATGACCGGCTGCACCGCTGACACAGCCATCGGCGCCAAGTGCTACGAGACGTTTGCCGGCGAGGCCTGCCACACGCCTCGATGCCCCCTCACTCGAGTCCTCGAAGGTGAGCTCCCGGAGCCGAGAGAGATCATCAAGCAGCGCTGCGACAACAGCAAGATCGAGACGATTCTCACCGTGCGTCCCTTCGTTCAGAGAGGCGAGGTCATCGGCATCGTCGAGTCCTTCCGCGACATCACCGAGCGCAAGCAGGCCGAGGAGCGCGCCCACTTCCTCGCCACCCACGACCCACTGACCTGGTTGCCCAACCGCCTGCTCTTCCACGACCGCATGTCGCTGGCGGTCGCCGCTGCGGAGAGAGGCCACTGCAAACCGGGACTGCTGTACTTCGACATCGACGACTTCAAGAGCGTCAACGATTCACTCGGCCACGCGGTTGGAGACGACGTCATGCGCGCTGTGGCCGAGGTCATGCAGGGAGTGCTGCGCAAGGGTGACACGGCCGCTCGCTATGGCGGCGACGAATTCGCGGTCCTTCTCCCCAACACGGAGGGTCCTCAGACCATCGAGGCGGTCGCCACCAAGCTGCTCGACTCGGTTCGCACCGCAGCCAGGATCGCTGGCAACGAGCTCTGTGTGACCGTGAGCATTGGCGCGACCCTGTGGGGTGCCGGCGACTCCGACGACGACCTCATGCAGCGCACTGACGAGGCCATGTACACCGCCAAGCGCAGCGGCGGCGACCAGGTCGTCTACAAGTAGATCGACGGACCCGCGTAGGTGCGCACCGCTCCAAGCCCCACGGCTCCTGACCGCTCCGCTTCTCCTAGTGCACACGGGCGCCGCCACCGTGTGTGGCAGCGCCCGCCTGGTCTAGTCAGCCGTCGCTTGGAGCTACGGCCTTGCCTCTCGAGACTACGGAATCAGGGAGTTCCTGATCTGTGTCTCAGTCGTTCCGGTGACGCTCGCCGGACCCCCGAGCACGTAGCAGTTGCCGACGTGGTGCTTGCTGATCTGCAGGTACTGCCCGGTCGCGTGCGGCAGAGTGTCGGTCTGTGTGAGCACGATGGGGCCGTTGCGCAGACCGGTGAACGCGCCGCCGCTGAGCGCATCGGGCAACTTGGCGGTCACGCCGACGTTGTGAGGCTCGATCCATGCAGGAGGCGCTCCTGCCGCCTCGTTTGCGATGTTGGTGGCCGTGGAGTAGCGGTCCGATCCCGCCCAACGGCGCGACGAGGCACCACCTGAGGCGAGGTCGGTGAGCACAGCATCGTTGACCGTTGCGGGACCGCCTCCTACCACACGGGCCATGATGCCCAAGACTACTGAGTGCGTTCTGCGTCGCTGAGGGGATTCAGTCCTCACTCACGAGCAGGATGGGGTATCCGGTGCTCGCCGTGAGTGGTGAGAGAGCGAGGGCATCAAAGAACTTGTCGGGATCAGCCCCGTTGGCGATGAGCGCGAACTGGCCGTACCCGTTGGTGCGATGGAACCCGCCGGGGCGCTCGGTGGCCATGCGCTGCGCGATGGCACCGGCGAGCACGAAGCGGTCGTTGTAGGGAGCAACTCGGTCGATGACCACACCCGGGACGGCACCCTGGATCTCTGCCACCCGTTCAGGCGGAACAGAGACGGGTCCGCCCACGACGTGCACGGTGAGCGTTGCATTGTTCGACTGCGCTTGGGCTTGCATGCCCTGGAGCGCACCCATGACAGCGGGCGGCACGCGGCTCTCCTGCACGAGGAGGATCGGCGCTCCGTATGTCCAGGTGAGTCCCGAAGCGGCCAGCGGGTCTGCCGCTGCGCGGTCCTCGCCCGAAGCGATTATGACGTGGTTGCAGTTGAGCCACCCAGGGAAGTTCTTCTCGGCGATCTGAACCGCGGTTGTGTAGCGGTCGGAGCCCCACAGTCGCTCGGTAGGAGCAGGCGCCGGACTCGCAGGCCACACGCGATCGGACCTCAAGGTGTAGCCGCTAGCCTGAGGCCCGGGACCGGGGAAGTACACGACGACATAGAACCACCCGTCGTTGGGCGCCGTGAACGTGCCTAGTTGGGGATTCGCAGGTCCGCTCGCAGTCCAGATCAGGGTGCCTCCGGCCATGAAGTCCGTGGAGTTGGTCGACCAGATATCGATGTCCATGTCGACGGCAGGATTGTGCTCGTTCAGCGTGAAGCTGACCTGTTCGCCCGCCTTCATGTGGATGCGGAACGTGTCGTTCCCGTCGGAGGCCATGAGGCCGATGTCGAGACTGTCCTGGAACTGTGGCGTGAGCGGCAGCCCGGGAATCCAGTTGTCGTCGAGCTCCGCCATGGCGCTCGCGGGTGCCATGGGAACGAGCGCCACAAGGAACGCGAGCGCAAGACCGAGCGACACCGCCCGTCGCCTGGCCGATCCTGAAACGCGTTCTTTCATGCAGGCCACCTCCATGTCTAGGGAATCAGGGAGTTCTTGATCTCTGTCTTGGTCGCCTCAGTGATACTTGCCGGAGCGCCGAGCCACGCCATGCGTTATGCGGGAGCCGTATCGTGGGTTCCGGCGCGCGAAACATCGAGCAAGTCTCAACGACCCGCTCTGAGAGATGAATACCCCGGAGAGCAGCGTACCAAGCGAGCGAACCCGTCGCCTGCCGCGACCTATGGACTCAGCGCGCCGAGAACCTGGTTGCTCACACCCGGCGTCACGCTGTCCGGGCCGCCGAAGATGTAGCTCTCACCCACGATCGTCCTGTTCGCGTGCAGGTAGCCGCGCGTGGATGCAGGCAGCGTGTCGGTCTGCGTGAGCAGGATCGGCGAGCCCCGAAGGCCCATGAACGCACCGCCCGTCAAGGCGTCAGGCAGCTTCGCCGTCACGCCCACGTTGTGCGGCATCGTCCAAGGCGGTGGCGCGCCGGCTCCTTGGTTGGCTATCGCGACGGCGGTGGAGTATCGATCCGGGCCGGACCAGCGCGCGGATGCGGCCCCGCTCGCGAGCTCGTTCAGCACGTCGTCCGAGACGGTGTCGGGTCCACCCCCGACCACCCGCAACCCGACCCCCAGGTCGTTGAGTGCGCTTCGCGTGGCCCAGGGAATGTTGTCCTCTTGGACGAGCAAGATCGGATAGCCAGTCCTGGCCGCCAGCGGCGAGAGCGCAAGCGCGTCGAAGAACTTGTCGTAGTCCGCGCCGTTCGCGACAAGTGCGATCTTGTTCCATCCACCCGTGCGGTGATAGCCACCAGGCCGCACCTGCTCCATCCGCCGCGCGATCGAGGCGGCAAGGACGAAGCGATCGTTGTGGGGAGCGATTCTGTCGAACACGACCCCCGGCACGTTCGCCGCGATATCGGCAAGCAGCGCAGGAGGCACCGTGTCTTCTCCGCCCACCACGTGAACGGTCAGCCCGGGGTTGGCGGCACCGATGGCCACGAGCGCGTTCATGACGCTCGGTGGCACGCGGTCGCCTTGGACAAGGAGTATCGGGGCACCGTAGGCCCACGTGAGACCTGACGCGGCGAGAGGATCTGCAGCGGCGAAGTCCTCGCCCGAGGCGATGATGACGTGGTCACAGTTGAGCCAGCCAGGGAAGTTGGCGTTCGCCACGTTCACCGCGACCGTGTAGCGGTCGTCGGTGGGCAGCGGCGCTCCCCAGATACGCGTTGGCGCGGCTGGCGGCTGGGCCACTCCGTTCCAGTCGCGCGTGAACCCAAGCTGGTATCCTCCGCCAGGAGGAGCCATCCAGAACGCTTGCACCTCGAGGTAGTACCAGCCGCTGGTAGGCGCGATGAAGGACAAGTTCTCTGTGGGGTTCCCAGTGTTCGCTTGCGCGACAATGACCCCGGTCGCCCTCTGAGTGGAACTCGTGTTGTAGAGGTAGAGGTCGATGTCGCTCGTGGCGGGGCTCATCTCACTCATCGTGAAAATGAAGCGCTCGCCAGCGAGCATGTGGACTCTGTAGACATCGTGCGGATCGGTTGCAGTAAGCACCGAGCCCGTCTGGGCCCCACAGATCGGAACGCCCGGGATGTCGTCGTCCTGGGCAGCAACAGCCACAGCAGGCACCGCGAGCACAACGGCAAGCATCACCACGATCGCGGTGAGAAGGATGCCGATTCGGCGGGACGTTGGATGCGCAACGGCGATGTCGCTCACGGCGACCACCCCCCAGTGGCCAGAAGCGCGTATGAGCTTACCCACTATGTATACCCGGCTCCCCAGGAAAGTCGACGCTCGGCGCCAGCGTCGCGTCAGCTGCAACCCATCCTCGTCACACCTGCTCGGAATCAGGGTAGGAACTGCACGACTGCAGTCGCAGCGCCGAAAGCCGGATCTCCGGGGGGAGACCCGCGTTGGGGGTGTCTCAAATGCGCCTATCCACAAGGCAGGCGAACGCGAGGACGGGTCTGTCACTCGCGATCGCGCTCGTGTTCGTTGCCGCACTCATTCTCGCATCACCTGTGTGCGCGTTCGCCGCGTTGAACGACACGATCCCGGGCCCGCTGCTGACCGAGTGGTTCGATGGCTCGCTCGACCAGTCCGGGGACGAAGAGGATGTCTATCGCATGTACCTCCTCGCCGGCGAGCGGGCCGACTTCACAATGACCGAGCTGAGTCCCGGCCTGTGCGACTTCGGTGTCCGACTCTACCCCTCGGTGGCAACTGACTTCTCCACGCCTGCGGTGGCTGGCTCGATGAGCACACTGAATCCCGAGACGTTCTCCTATGTCGCTCCTTCCGATGGCTGGTACTACCTGAGAATAAGCATCGCCAATGAGTCAGACCCGGGTGGGTACACCATGCGCACGATACGCTCATGGCCGTCCCCGCAGGCACCCGCCACTCCCATCCGCGTCGCGGGGGCAGACCGGTACACCACCGCCGTCGAGATGGCCAAGCTCGACTTCCCCGGTTGGAAGAACCTGGACCACGTGATCATCGCGTCAGGTGAGGATCGGGCTGCGGCAGATCCGCTAGCTGCGTCCGGTCTCACGTGGACATACGGCGCGCCGATCCTCCTCGTCCAGAGGGACGTGGTTCCCTCGAGCGTGATGCTCGCGCTGAAGCAGATCAGCGCCGCAAACGGAGGCGTCACCGTGCACGTCGTGGGTGGTCCGGCCTCAGTGCCCAACGCGCGACTCAACGAGATTGCGGCCCGCGTCGGCAACGTGGTCTTTGACCGCATCGCGCCACATGGTGATCGCTACGAACTTGCCGCATCGATCTCTCGGCGGATGACGTCCGAGCGACCCGGGGAGCACCTCGAGACCGACGGTACCTCTGAGACGTACGCGCTGATCGCCAACGGAGCCGACCCGGAGACCTTCTTCGATGCCCTCGGCCTTGCAGCGTGGTCCGCGAAATCCGGCTATCCGATCCTCCTGGTCGAGCAAGACGACGTGCCATCAGCGACCAGAGAAGCTGTCGAGGACATGGATTCACCCTTCTGCCTGATCGGAGGAGGTCCGGCGACCGTCTCTGAAGATGTCCGGCACGAACTCGCCGATGTCCCTGGCGTCTGGTCGGCGGGGCGGGTAGCCGGCCCCGACCGCTACCACACCAACAGGGCCATCTGCTGGTGGGCAGTTCAGACATCTCCTGAGGTGCTGCACCCCCACAACACGATGATTGCGGCACGGCTGCCCGACGCTCTGACCGGAGGTGCCTGCTCAGGACTGCGTGGTGGACCGATCCTCATCACTCCCACCGAGGAGCTGCACCCGGCACCCGCTGGCTTCCTGCAGACGTTCACCCAGACAACCGGCGAGTGCTTCATCCTCGGAGGGACGAAGAGCATCACGAGTGCTACGCAGATCGAGATACGGGACGCGCTCAAACCCTAGTCACATCCGTGCAGGTCTCCCGGCCCAGACGCAGCGTGGCACTCTAGTGCCCGAGAGCGCCCTCCATCGCGTCGACGGTCCTCGGCTCGACGCTCACGGGCCCGCCGAGCACCCAGAACGAACCGGTCTCGTGTGTGTTGTCCTCGATGAAGCGACGGCTTGCCGAGGGCAGCGACGAGGTCTGCGTGAGCAGCACACAACCACGACGCAGGCCCAGGAACGTGCCTCCCGTCAGCGCATCGGGCAGTCTCGCGGCGACACCGGTGTTCGACTGATCCAGCATCTTGGGAGCCGACCCGATGCCCTCCTCCATGATAGCGACCGCTGTCTCGTAGCGGTCATCGCCCCACCATCGCGCGCACACCGGATCTCCCGCCTCGAGCTCGGCCTTCACGTCGTTGGAGACCGTCGCCGGCCCGCCACCGATGGCGCGAACCCTCAGCGGAAGATCTGCGAGCGCCTGTCGA
This sequence comes from uncultured Actinomycetes bacterium, assembly GCA_963850695.1. Taxonomy (GTDB): domain Bacteria; phylum Actinomycetota; class Coriobacteriia; order Anaerosomatales; family CAWKMJ01; genus CAWKMJ01. The sequence continues at coordinate 196,915 of CAWKMJ010000002.1, read as the reverse complement.
GTCTCGTGTGGCACGCGATCCTCGCCCACCAGCAGGATCGGCCAGCCGGAGGCAACGCATACCGGAGAGAGCGCGAGCGCGTCGAAGAACTTCTCGGGATCCTCTCCATTCGCGATCAGTGCTCCGCTGGACCCCAGCCAGGGGCGCATGTACGTGTCGAGCGGTCGTTCCTGGTCCATCCTGCGAGCGATCGTCGCAGCTAGCTCGTAGCGATTGGCGTGCGGCGTGAGCCGGTCCCAGGTCACACCAGCGACGTTCGCATCGATGTCGTCGAGAACGTCCGGTTCCACCGAGACCGGTCCGCCCACGATGTGAATGTAGAATGGACCGTTCTTGACCCTGATCTGCTGGAGTGCGGCGACGACCTCCCGCGGCACCGAGTCGCTCTCAACGAGAAAGATCGGCGCACCATACGTCCATGCAAGCCCCGAGGCCGAGAGGGGATCTGCCGCGGCGCGATCCTCGCCACTCGCGAGGATCACGTGGTCCACGTTGCGCCAACCCGGGAAGTTGGCCGCAGCGATCTCGACAGCGGTGGAATACCGATCGTCACCTGCAAGGCGCACCGGAGTCGCCGGGCCTCGAGGTGTGGGCCATTCGGTCCGACCATAGAGCAGGGAGGAGCCGTCCACCGGCGTCAGGCGCAGCACCCGCACGTAGTACCACCCCGACGCCGGCACGTCGTACTCGATGTGCTCGGTGCTCGTACCAGCGTTGATGGACCAGATCACCGGGACAGCTGTGAAATCCTCGGCGTGCGGTGAGTAGAGGAACAGGTTGAAGTCTGTACCCGGCGAACCACTCAGGTCGAAGATCGCGCGCTGGCCGGCCAAGAGGTAGATGCGCTGCACGACGTTCCACTGTGCGTTCGTGAGCTCGTCGACGCCACCTGACGTGAAGGGCTTGCCCGGGATGGTGGAGTCGTCGAGGTAGAGCGCACCCGCCACCGGAGTCGCGATGGTCGCGTAGGCGAGTATCAGGGCAGTCAGCGCGCCGAGAAGAACCCACATCAAGGCCCCCCTGGTGCGCAGGACGTCCACGCAAACTCACCCCCTACGGGTCGAGCGCAGCGTCGACCGCGTCGACCGCCTGCTGCTCGACGCTCACCGGCCCACCGAGGATGAACGCCTTGTTCGTCTCCTCGGTGTTCGTGGCGAGGAACGCTCGCGATGCGACAGGGAGACGTGTGTCCTGCGTAAGCAGCAACGGACCTCGGCGCAGGCCGAGGAACGACCCGCCTGAGAGTGCATCGGGCAACCTAGCCGCCACGCCCGTGCTCGACGGCTGGAGTCGCACCTGCGTACAGCCCCACCGCGCGATCGTCGCCGCGGTCTCGTAGCGATCGGCCCCGTCAAGACGGATGCACTGCGGGTCGCCCGCGTCGAGTTGGTCGAACACCGCCTCCGAGACCGTCGCAGGACCGCCGCCGAGCTTGCGCCACCGCAAGTTGAGGTCATCAAGCACCTGAGCCGTGGGCGCGGGGATGTGGTCTCGGCCCACCAACAGGATCGGGTCGCCACTCGAGGCAGCGATCGGCGAGAGAGCGAGCGCGTCGAAGAAAGTGGTCGGGTCCTCTCCGTTGGCGATCAGCGCGCCTGCATCCGTGTAGATGCTCAGCCACTCATCCTCGGGGCGCTCCTCGACCATGCGACGCGCGATCGTGGCGGCAAGGGTGTAGCGATCGTCGTAGGGGGCGAGCCGGTCATAGATCACGTTGGTGACGTTGGCCTCGATGTCTGCAATCGCCTCCGGCGAGACCGAGACCGGACCTCCCACGATGTGCAGATAGAACGGCCCGTTGTGGTCGCGTATCTCCTGCAACGCCTCGATCACACACGCCGGTGTTCTGTCCTGTTGCACGAGCAGGATCGGTGCGCCGTAGGCCCATGTCAGACCACTTGCCGAGAGGGGATCTGCCGCGGCGCGGTCCTCCCCACTCGCGATGATCACGTGGTCCACGTTTCGCCATGACGGGAAGTTCATCTCGGCGATGGCGCACGCGGTCTCGTAGCGGTCGGCGCCCCATACGCGCTGCGGGGTGGCGGGACCCGTGGGTGCGGGCCACTGCGGATTCACCCCGAGTGTGCACCAGCCATCACCGGATGCTCGGCGCACGCGCACGTAGTACCAGCCCGAACTCGGGACGAAGTAGGTCATGTACTCGTCGATCGAGCCGCCGGTCACCGAGTCCGCTACCGAAGCCGCAGTGAAGTCGTTGGCCGAGGGCGGGTAGAGGTAGAGATCGCCGTCCACGCCGCCCCCACCGCCCAGGACGAACTCGACGAACTGGCCGGCGTGCAGGTAGATGCGGTGGACGATGTTGGGATGAGCCGCGTCGAGTTCGTCCTCACCAAAGAGTGAGTGAGGCTTGCCGGGGATGGTTTCCTCATCAAGGTAGAGCCCCGCGGCATCAGGCGCGGTGGCGGCTGTGGCTGCACACGCGAGAACCAGGAGCATGGCGAAGAGAGCTGAAGCTGAAGCCCAGCTGTTCCGTACAGCCGACATCGATCTCACCCCTCGGGCGCGAGTCGGTGCCCGTGCCCACTCATACCCCTGTGAGGAGTGTGTACCCAGGTTTCGGAGGTGTGCGGCGCCCAGCCGCAACCGGCCCACTGTGCTGCAGCGACGCGTGGAGGCAGCGCGCTGCTAGGCGGTACCCGCGGCTCACGCGCGCCGACCGATCGCCGGGCCTATCGGCGCATCGGGCTTGCCCGAGCGCACGACCGAGCGGCGATACAGCAGGTTCGTGTTGGTCCCAAGCGCGATTCCCATCGACAAGAAGATCGTCGAGAGACCAAACCCCACGAGCAGGGTCCCGGCTGCCAGCGCGAGGAGCTGGGACAGGATGAACGTGAAGCCCCAGATGATGATGTAGCCGACCGAGCGCGCACCGAATACCTCACCGTCGCGCATCTCGAGCACGGTCGTGTTCGCCCAGATGGCCCCGATGCCGAGTCCGATGAGGAAGAGCGGTACTGCCAGGACCCAAGGAGCGGTACCGAGTATCACCGTGTAGACGAGAGGGACGAGCAGTGTGGTCACGAGCGGTATCACGAGCGCGCTCAGCCGCAGACGGTTCTGCCTCTTGATGCTCCTGATCATGATGAGGACCGCGACGATCAGCAGCGGGATCGTCAGCCAGCCGATCAGGCGCAGCACGATGTCGATGAAGACGTCCATCTAGCGCACCCCGCCCTCATCGGCAGCGCGCGACTCGGCATCGTCGACCACGTCGAGGGCCTGACGCGCTCGCTCAGAGCGGGGGTCGAGCGCGAGCGCCGAGCCACAGGAGGAGCGGGCCTCGGCGAACCTGCCTAGAGCCAGCAACAGGCCCGCACGCTCGATGAGGAGTTCGGCCGTCCACTCCCCCGTCACATCTCGCACAACCATATCGAGGTAGTAGAGCGCACGCTCGGGCAGGCCGAGCAGTCCCGATACCGTGGCCCGGTCGCGGTACACGCGAACCTGAGCGGAATCGCGTTGGATGACGTCGTAGAGCTGCTGTGCCTCCGCGTAGACCGGGGCAGGCGTCGCCGAGACCTTGTGGCGCCATTCCCTCAAGCCGCAGCGCCATCCCCCGGTAGTGCGCTGCAAGGCCGGAGTCTCCCAAGCCCTGCACGATCCTCCCGCCGAGGATCCATGCGGCGGAGTCGGCGGGCTCGAGCGCGAGAGAGCGGTCGATCGCTATCCGAGCGCCGATGGCATCACCCGCAGCCTCGCGTGCTCCTGCGGCGATCTTCCACACGCCCGCGTCCTCGGGCGCCAGCTTCGCCGCTGCGTTCGCCGCCTGGAGTGCGCGCGGCGTGTCTCCCTCATCGAGTGCGAGCCCTGCGATCGCCTGCCAAACCTGGGCCGAGCGAGGATGCACGCGCGCTCCCTGATGCAGCCAGGCCTTCGCGATATCGGGCCTGTCGCCGGCGATGTAGGCGGCCGCGACCTCCACGCAGATCGAATCGTCCTCAGGCATCGCAGCTGCCGCGACCTCGAGCAGCGGAGCTGCGTTCTCCGCCTCACCGAGTGCCAAGAACGCCCGACCCAGGAGAAGGTAGGCCTCCGGTTCATCCCGCATCTCGAGTGCTGCGGCGAAGAGATCTATCGAGTCTGCATAGCGCAGCTGACGACACATCGCACGGCCCACATCGAGCATCAGGTCGTACTCATCAGCGATTCGCGCCATCTTCGCGGCCCACATGCGGGCTTCGACGCTCTCCGGGTATCGCTCAATGGCTTCTTCGGCGAGCGCGCGCGCCGTATCGACATCGATGGCGTAGTAGGCCGAGGCAAGCTGGCTCAGGAGCGCATCCTCGTCATCCTCGAGCTCGCGCAAGCGCGTGAAGGCCTGGTAGGCCTGGTAGGGATGATCGCCCTCGAGCGCAATCGTGCCGAGCAGCTCCCACAGCCGCGGGTCATCGGGCGCGGCTTCTGCGACATCGAGAACTGCCGAGTACGCCTCGGCGTGACGGGCGTCGGCAAACAGGGCGACGCCGCGCTCAAGTGTGGCCTGCATGTCGGTCGAATCGCTCACGGCACCTCCCTCAGAACAGCGGCTTGTTGATCGTGAACCACGTCTGGCTGTCTCCGTCCACACGCCCGGTGCGAATCGTCGCCCAGTTGTGCTTGATGCCGACCCAGTACTCCTCCGAGCCCTGTGAGAGCAGCTCGGGCATCATGTCTTCGTTGGCCGTCCACGCGCATCCCGCGGTTGACGATGATATCCACGTCGATCTTCTGACCGCCCACGCGGGTGGGAATGCGGGTCGAGGCCATGAAACCGCCATCCCCTCCGCCTATCGTGGTCTGGCGGCTACCGTCGCTCGGGCCAAAGGTGAGGATTCCGCTGTCGGTGTCGGTGTCCCAGCTTGCTCCGCGCTTGCCTGAGCCCACTGTGAACACATCGTCGTCGCGCGAGACCGAGACCTTGCCCCAGTCCACGCCGAAATCGCCCGTGGACCGGTCAACGGTGATCGTCCTCGTGAAGTCGTCGTCCATGCCAGGCTTCCCGCGAGCGCTTGACCATCCTACGAGCCAGGTGTCGTCTTCCTTCCCGACGATGACGCGGCCGCCACGGTCTTCCCGCCCCACAGCGAAGTCGCCGGTCTCCGTGTCATACTCTCCGCCCACAGTGAGCGATGGGTCCTCTCCGGAGCCGAGCTGGCGTCCCACGCCGTAGCGATCGCGGATCTGCGTGATGATCGTGCGGTCGTTCTGGTCGCCGATTGTGACTGTCGTGAGGCCTTCGCCCTTGTCGAGGACTATCGTCGTCGAGCGTCCACCACCATGTGTGATGCCGACCGAGGCCTCGCCACCCCGGTTGGAGACCGAGAAGCCGCCGGCCGAGGCATCGAACTCGGGTACACCTGCCGAGTCCATCGGGCCCACGCCGCGGTCGCCCACGCCCACGTTCCATCCGTCCCGGTTCTTCGAGATGCGCACTCCCCGCCCGCCGAAGTCGACGCCGTAGTCGCCGGTCTCCGGACTGATCGTGATGTCGGGCATGTCGCCGTCCTTGGGCGCCGGGCCGATGCTCGCAGGGGCTTCACGCCCCGCATCGCGCTCCGCTGCCCAGGGATCGTAGGAGTCCGGGTCAACTTCGACGCCCATGCCTGGATCGGGGGTCGCCCGGTTCCCAGCGTAGTCGGGGTCGTAGAGCCCCCGGTCGATATCGATGTCGTCGGCAGGGGGCGGCGGGGGCTCGGTCTCTGTCGGCGCCGCCGAAGGATCCCAGGTGCCGTCGGGGTCGACTGCTGGCGGCGGAAAGTCGGGACGGGTGCGCTGTGGCTGCTCTGGTGGAGCTGTCTCCGGCTGCTGAGGCGGAGGTGCTCCCGCCTGCTGTGGTGGAGGTGTCGGTGGCGCGCTCGGAGCAGGCCCCATGCCTGCGGGACCGTCTGGAGCTATCCCCCCGGTCTGTGCGGGCTGATAGGGAGCCTGCGGCGGTCCGGCCGTACGTGCAGCGCCCCCAGGGGCGCCGCGTGTCGGCGCTCTGCCGGTCCCCCCGCCGCCGCTGGATCCGCCGCCACCGGCTGCACCTGCGGTGGAGCCCAAACCGGACAGACCTCCGCCTGCCGCCGCTGCACCCGCTGCAAGCGCCGCGGCCGCGATGCCTGCGGCGGCGGTCGATGCGGGCGGGACGGTTGCGCGGCTGGGGGCGCGCCCGCCACCGGAGCCCGAGCCGTCATACCAAGGCTCACCGCCCTGGCCGCTGTCGCCGGTCCCGCCGTCAGTCGTCCCGCCGTCACCGGTGCCGTCGTCGGTTCCAGTGCCGTCATCTCCAGAGCCGCCATCCCCAGCGCCGCCGTCACCGGACCCGTCACCTTCCGTGGCGACGAGACCCTCAGCGGTGGGGTTGTCGGAGATATCGAGACCGTCGGTGACAGACCACACGGCAGCCTGCGCATCCTCCTCGGACACTGTGCCGCCCTGGCTGTCGATATTGTCGATCGTGGCCTCGAGATCGCCGCGGACGTAATCGCCCGCCCAGTAGTAGTCGCCCTCGGGCAGTGCCGGCAGGCCCATGTTCAGTGAGACGGTGGAGAGGGGGGCGCGCTTCTGGCCGTTCACGGTCCCGTCCGCAGCGACGCGGAACGTCTGGGTGGTGGGAACGACCAGGAATGCGGCCGGACTCTCGAACGCGTGCGGGTCGAGGATGTATCCTGCCTTGGCCGTGACTTCCCAGGGCTCCTGGTCACCAGGACTGAACTCGAGGTAGACGAGGCCCGTGCTGCCGGTCGCGTGGGCATAGCAGCCCATCGCATCGACCGTGTTCATCGCCCTGCTGAGATCGATCTGACGGTGGGGTTCAACAGCGGGCGCAGGCGCAGCGGGACCGAGAACGAGCACGGTCATCGCGACCAGCGCGACCAGTATGTGCGATGTGCGTCGCACAGCTCCCCCCGGAGTAGTGGTGCCAACTACTGTAGCGCAATGGAGGGCACGCGTGCCGCCCAAGGCGGCCGAGGACGGGAGAGCCGACCTTGCGATCCATCGGGGGGGTTGGGCTGAGTTGGGGGAATAATGGTTAGTACGCGAGGGGCCACGTGGGGGGCGGCGAGCCAGCCGCACGCAATCGGCGACGTGGCGAACCTCGAGCAGTCGAGCAGAGGGAGTCTGGTCATGAGGGTTCACACATTCAGAATCGCAGCCGTCCTGATCGCGGCGCTCGTCGTCGCGATGGCGGTGCCTGCCACGGCGTTCGGCGCAGGTACCGTGAGCGGGGCCTTCAAGGAGTTCGGGCCGCTCACTCCCATCCCGCGAGGCTTCGTGGGGCTCTACGAACTGACCGCTGCCGGCGGTGTGGTCAAGGTCGACTCGGACAACACAGACGCCGCGGGCGGATACGGTCCGTTGACCGCAACTGACGCGCACACGGGCCAGTACGTCATACGAGCAGGAAGGCCAGGATACGACTCGGCAGAGGGCGGGCCGTCGCCGGTCATCGGCGGCGTCAACCTCGACTGGCTGCTGGCCAAGGACCCCGTCCTCGTCGAGCGCACCTGGGGCAACGACCGCTACTCGACCGCTGTCAACGTCGCCCGCGAGCGGTTCACGACGCCGGTGACTCCGCAGGGTTGGTGGGGCGTGGATACGGTCGTGATCGCTTCGGGTGAGGATCGCGCGGCGGCTGACCCGCTCGCCGCGGCGGGGCTGTGCGGTGCATACGCCGACACACCTCTCCTGCTTGTGAGCAGCACGATGGTCCCAAGTAGCGTGAAGGCCGCCCTGAATGAGATCAGCAACACGCGCAAGGGCACCATCCGCGTGATCATCGTAGGAGGACCGGTTTCCGTCCCCGATGAGCGCCTCGTCGAGATCGCAGACGCGATGCCGCACGGGGTGCTGCTAGACCGGCTCGTAGCGGCGGGCGACCGCTACGATCTCGCGTCGGCAATCGCCGAGAGGATGGCAGCGGTCAAGGGCGGCCCGTCGCCTGTGGCACTCGTGGCCAACGGTGCCGATCCTGACAAGTTCTTCGACGCGCTCGCACTCTCGACGGTCTCCGCGTCGGCCGACATGCCCATCCTGCTCGTGAGCGAGAACTCGATCCCCGCAGCCACCAGAAACGCACTTGACCAGCTCGGCGGCTCTCAGGATGTCTACATCGGTGGTGGCCCGGCAACGGTGTCTCCCGCCGTCATGGCCGAGCTCGATCAGCGGTACGGGACCGTTGAGCGCTGGGCAGGCTCTGACCGGTATCAGACCGCGATCGCGGTTGCGGACAACGCTCTGGCCAAGGCGTTGGTGGCAGATGACCTCGTCGGTGTTGCTTCGAAGCTCCCCGACGCCCTCACCGGCGGCGCCACGACCGGCCAGACACACGGGGTGCTGCTCATCACCAACGGCGAGTCGCTCACGTCATCGACCGGAAACTGGCTCGGGGCGCACAAGGCCAACATCGACAAGAACTACGTCATCGGCGAACCGGTGAGCGTCACGCCCGATGTGATGACCCAGATCGAGGCGCGACTGCAGTAGCGAGGAGATGAGCAACATGCTCGGCTGTTGCCGAGGGAGCGCTCGATGACGGTCTCGTCGGTGTCACGGCGAAGCTCCCCGACGCCCTCACCGGTGGAGCGATGACCGGACTTCAGCGCGGACCGCTGCTGCTCACCCAGACGGACCGGGTTCCCTCGGCCACCTACAGCTTCATTGCCGCCCGGCCGATCCCGGCCGATGTCTTGCTCTTCGGCGGGCCCGTGAGTGCCACCGAGGACGTTCTCGAACGGCTGTGGGAGGCAACGGACTAGAGAGCGGGTTGGGCCTTGGGCTTCTGCGCCCGGTGGGCTTCGGGTTGGCGACCCGACGTTCGATCAGGTAATCGGTTGGCCGCCAGCGGGCGAAGTACAACAGCGCCATCGCGCTCGGTGCGATCATCACCCAACCAGAAGCATGCCGAGGAGAGCCAGCTCCAACCTCTTCGCCCGCGTCATCCGGCGATCAACGCTCTTCGTGTCGGTTCCGCCGCTACGGCTGCAGTGCCTGCTCGATCTGACCCATCGTCGAGTTCGTGAGACTCACGGGCCCACCCAGCGCCCATGCCTGACGGATCTGGCCGGTGTTGGCCGAGAGGAAGCCGCTCGGCGCACTGCTCAGAGCCTGCCCGTCGGTGATGAGGACCGGGCCCGACCGAAGCCCGACGAAGGCGCCGCCCGGTGAGCGCGTCGGGCAACTTCGCGGCGACGGCGGTGTTGTGTGGCTGGATCATGCTCGGCGTCGCGTTGTCGGCTATCACCCTGGCGGTCGCATATCGATCCGCCCCCGACCAGCGGACGACCGTCTTCCCGCCCGTCGCCAGCTGATTCACCACACCGTCGGACACGGTCGCCGGACCTCCGCCCACGATGCGGCGGCCGATGCCCAAATCGGCCAGCGCGTTCGTCGTGTGGTTCGGGACGCTGCTCTGGTTCACCAGTAGGATCGGGTAGCCCGTCCTGGCCGAGATGGCCGAGAGCGCGAGTGCGTCGAAGAACTTCGTCGAGTCCGCACCGTTGGCGATCAGTGCTTCTCGCGAGGCGGCAGAAAGGTAGTCGGTTGGTCGTTCGTCGTTCATACGACGTGCGATGGATGCGGCCAGCTCGAAGCGGTCGCTCGCCGGTCCGATCCGGTCGAAGGTCGCGCTCGGGACCATCGCCTTGATCTCGTTGAGCCGCGCTTGCGGGATGGTAGCCGAGCCTCCGACGACATGCACCTGCACACCACCGTTGGCGGCAGCGATCGCCTTGATGGCGTTCATCACGCTGCTCGGCACCTTGGCACTCTGCACGAGCAGGATCGGGGCGCCGTACGTCCACGTGAGACCTGATGCCGCGAGCGGATCTGCCGCGGCCCGGTCCTCCCCCGAGGCGATGATGACATGCCTGCAGTTCTTCCACGCGGGGAAGTTCTTCATCGCGATCGCAACAGAGGTCGTGTACCGGTCCGAGCCGGCGATGCGCTCGGGCGTGTCGGGCAGCGGGGGCCCAACCAGGGTGCGATGCGTCGTCGCGTAGTAGGGACCCGAACCGGTGTTCTGATAGACGAGCAGGTAGTACCAGCCACTCTTGGCAGCTGTCCACGTCAGTGTCTGAGCCGGACCGGGGTTGGTCGAGGTGACGAGCACGGGGCTGGACACGTCCGTCGCGTCGGGTCCGTACAGGTAGAGGAAGAAGCGACTCGTGGGGCCGTTCGTGGAGTTCACGAGGATGTTCTCGCCTGTCTCCAGCCAGACGCGCCGAACGTCGTGGCCGTCACCCGGGTTCGTGAGGCTATCGACCCACTGGCGCGGCATCGGCACGCCGGGGATGTCGTCGTCGTTGACCTCGGCGACCGCCGTCATCGGCGCCATCGGCACCAGCGTGGCCAGGAACACCAGCGCCATACCAACCGACACCATTCGCCCTGCTCGCGTTCCGCGACTCCTCACACGAATCCCCCCGATTCCTACGGCTGCAACGCCTGGCCGATCTGCGTCTTCGTCGATTCTGTCACACTGACCGGCCCGCCGAGCACGTAGCACTTGCCGATCGCCGCCGTCCGTGCGTGCAGGTAGGTGCGCGGAGCATTGTCGAGGCGGTCGCTCGGCGTGACGAGGATCGGACCGCTCCGAAGCCCCATGAAGGCCCCGCCGGTAAGCGCATCAGGCAGCTTCGCGGCGGCTCCGGTGTTGGCTGGGCTCACGAACAGACCCGTGAAGCTGTTCGCGATCAGCGCGGCCGTTTCGTAGCGGTCGTCGCCGGCTACGCGTTCGGCTATCGCGGGCCCGGCATCGAGCGAGGCCAGAACGCCATCAGACACGGTGGCGGGGCCGCCCCCCACGATCCTCGCTTGGATCCCGAGACCGTTCAGCGTGCTTGCGGTCTGAGACGGGATGCTGTCCTGGTTCACGAGCAGGATCGGAAAGCCCGTGTTCGCACAGACCGCCGAGAGCGCCAGCGCATCGAAGAACTTGTCCGGGTCTGCACCGTTGGCGATGAGTGCGACCTTGCCCGCTGGCCAGAGGACGTGTCCTGTGGGTCGCTCGGCGTCCATGCGGTGTGCGATGGTTGCCGCAAGCTCGAAGCGGTTGCCCGCGGGCAGCAATCGGTCGAAGGTGACTCCCGGCACCCGACTCGCGATCTGAGCCAGGCGAGCATCGGGTATCGAGGCAGGCCCCCCGACGACGTGCACGGTAACGCCACCGTTGGCCGCGCTGATCCCGGCGAGAGCGTTGAGTGACAGCCGAGGGCACGGTGTTGCGCTGCACGAGAAGGATCGGGGCACCGTAGGTCCATGAGAGTCCCGCCGCGGCGAGCGGATCGGCCGCAGCGCGATCCTCACCAGAAGCGATGATCACATGATCGCAGTTCTGCCAGCCCGGGAAGTTCTTCTCGGCGATCTTGACGGCGGTGGTGTAGCGGTCCGACCCCCATACACGCTCGGGAATCGCGGTCGGCTGCGCAGCCGGCCAGTCGCGGAAGCTCTCAAGGAGGTAGTCGCCCGTCCCGCTCCATACTTCGACCTCGATGTAGTGCCAGCCTTCAGCCACAGCCGTGTAGGTGAAGTTCTCAGGATTGGAGAGGCCGGCCGAACCGGCCACAGGGGGCGCCGCCAGACTCGTGGCGCTGGGGCCGTAGAGCCAGATATCGAAGTCGGTCGCCGGAGGGTTCCCTTCGGTCATGTTGACCTCTATCTCCTGCCCGGCGAGCAGGTACACGCGAAAGACGTCCCTGTGGTCCGTCCCCGAGGTGAGCGAATCCTCGAACCTGGTGGTTGCGGGCACACCCGGGATGTCATCGTCTTGGGCGGCGAGTGCCTGCCCGGGAGCGAGCGGCACGACAGCGATCAGAAACAGCAGAGCCATGCCGAGGGAGAGCACTCGTCTCGGCGTCAATGCAGATGTCAGCGAATTCATGGCGAACACCCCTCTGTCTACGGCTGCAGTGCCTGTCCGATCTGCGTCTTCGTCGACTCTGTCACACTGACCGGCCCTCCGAGGACATAGCACTCCGCAATCCCAGCCGTAGGGTCATCGAGGAACGTACGGGTGGATGCGGGCAGCGAATCGGTCTGCGTGAGGACGATGGGCGAGCCACGAAGGCCCATGAACGCACCGCCGGTCAGCGCATCAGGCAGCTTGGCCGTCACGCCGATGTTGTGCTTGCTGGTCCACGGATGCGGGGCGTCGCCTGCCCTGCGTGCGATCTCGGTCGCGGTGGAGTAGCGGTCAGCGCCAGCCCAACGCATCGCAAGCATCCCCCCGCTCCTGAGCTCTTCGAGCACCGTATCGGAGACGGTCGCCGGTCCTCCGCCCACGACGCGATGAGGGATCGCCAGGTCGGCCAGAGCGGCCCGCGTTGCCGAGGGGATCGAGTCCTCCTCGACGAGCAGGATGGGGTATCCCGTCCTGGCCGCTATGGGCGAAAGGGCGAGGGCATCGAAGAACTTATCCGAATCGGCTCCGTTCGCGATGAGCGCGAACTGACCGAACCCGGTCGTCCGCTGGAAGCCGCCGGGTCTCGCATCCGTCATGCGCCTCGCTATGGAGCTGGCAAGCACGAAGCGGTCACCGTTGGGCTCGATGCGATCGAACGTGACGACTCCCACGCGCGCCGCGATCTCGCCGAGCAGCTCGGGCGGCACGGATGCCGGTCCTCCCACCACGTGTACGGTCACGCCGCCGTTGTTGGCACTGATCTGCTGCAGCGCGCTCAGCACGCTGCTGGGTACGCGATCCTGCTGCACCAGAAAGATCGGGGCGCCATAGGCCCATGTGAGACCGGATGCCGCCAGCGGATCGGCCGCAGCGCGGTCTTCGCCCGAGGCGATGATGACGTGGTCGCAGTTGATCCACCCCGGGAAGTTCTTCTGTGCGATCGCGACCGCCGTCGTGTAGCGATCCGAGCCCCCGATTCGCTCCGGTGTGGGACTGAGCATGGTTCCCGGGCTCCACGTGCGTATGAACTTCAGCTCGTAGCCGCCGCCTCCGGTCCAGGCGTTCACGCGCACGTAGAACCAACCGTCGGACGGCGCATCGAACACGAATGCCTCCGGGTTGGCGGGGGTCGCTGAGCCGCCGACGATGACGCCGCCCGCGATCGCGGTCGAGTCGGTGCGGTAGATCAGGACATCGATGTCGCTACCGGGGGGATTGAGCTCCGTCATCGTGATGTCGAGTCGCTCGTGCCTGCGTAGGTAGACACGGAACACGTCGTCGTCATCCAAGCCGTCGACCACGACATCGGCCAGCGAGCCGCAGATCGGTACTCCGGGGATGTCATCATCTTGCGCTGCGTCGGCCGCAACCGGCATCGCGAGCGCGACTGCGCACATTACCAGGAGTGTGCACAGGACGAGCGCCACTCGCCGTGGATCGGCGACTGCCTTGGCACAGCTCACAACGACCACCCCCCGGAGGTCAACACGCATGCGAGACGTATTGGGAGTATACCCTCGGCTGCCGAACCGCTCCCCCTTCTTGGAAACGCACACGGCACTCCCGAATCTGGAGAGGCGCAGGTGTGGTGTCGGAGGTGGGACTTGAACCCACACGAGGGAAACCCCTCACAGGCCCTCAACCTCGCCCCTGCTGACTCGCGCGACCTTCGGGTCTCTGCCCCGACGGTCAGACGAACGTCTGCCCTAGGTGGCGAGCGTGGACTTGCCCTTGACTCCGGCTACTTGTCTCGCAGCTCGTCGCCCTCCGTCGGCATGCGGAGTCCTCGAGCGCCGCTACTGTAGTCTCGCGTCAATCTGGTTCTTCACCGTCGGCGTGACGCTCTTCTCGCCACCGAAGACGAAGCACTTGCCGATGTCGGCCTTGTTGGCCGACAACCAGTTGCCCGTCACCCGTGTCAGCGATGAGCCGTCGGTGATCACAAGCGGACCGCCCTTCACACCGACCATCGAGCCGCCGGTGAGCGCATCGGGCAGTTTGGCGGCCACGCCCACGTAGGTCGCATCGAGCATGCCGGCCCCGATCGCCTTGTCGGCGATAGTGGTGGCCGTAGAGTAGCGGTCGCGATCCGACCAACGCGTGGCGTCGAGCTGGCCGCGCACCTTCTCGGACACGGTCGCCGGCCCGCCACCCACGATCACGGTGGTCGGTGAGAACTCGTTTATCACAGACGTGGTCGCAGAGGGTACCGCATCCTCCGACACGAGCAGGATCGGGTAGCCGTTGTTGGCAGCGATCGGCGAGAGCGCGAGTGCGTCGAAGAACTTGTCGGAGTCGGCACCGTTGGCCACGAGCACCGTCGTGGGAGTGGTGCCTCCCACTCGCTCGACCTCGCGTGCGATCTGGGCAGCCATGTCGAACCGGTCGCCCTTCGAGAGCAACCTATCCTTAGTAAGCCTGGATGCCCCGACGTAGCTCGCGATCTCGTTGTAGCGGGCGTCGGGTACAGAGACGGGGCCGCCCACGATGTGTACGGCGATCTTGGATCCCGGGTTGTCATCTGCGATCTGGTCGATGGCGGCCTTGACGCGACTGGGCACGAAGGAGGCCGAGACGAGGAAGAGCGGTGCGTCATAGACTCCACAGAGCCCTGCCGCAGCAAGCGGGTCTGCCGCTGCACGGTCATCTCCCGAGGCAAGGACCACGTGCTTCACCCCGGTCCAGTCGCTGCCGCTCGCACCACCCCAACCCTCACGGGCGATCTCGACGGCGGTGGTGAAGCGGTCGTTGTCTGCGAGACGCTCGGTAGCACCGCTCACCCTGATCTTGCGCTGTATCGTCGGGCCGACGTCGCCCGAGCGAGAGATCGCCTTGACCGTGAACCACCACTCACCGGGAGCGACGCCCGTGAAGCTCGCCATCGGCGAGACCGTATCGACAGTGTCATCGGGAACGGCGGCGCTGGAGGAGTCGAGCACGTAGGAGTAGCCCACAGGCCCACCCCACGAGATGACGTCGAGTCCGGAGTCCGGCCAGTAGCTGGAGCCGCCGGTGTAGCGGTCGTTGCACACGTAGGCCACGTCGCCGGCGACGGCAACGTCGTAGGCGTGTCTGCGCGTCTCGACCGTCTCGAGCAGCTGGAGATCCGTTGGATCGGCCGCGTCCAAGACGTACAGCGCTCCGGGGTCATCGCTGCCCGAGGCGCCCACCTGGGCAGCGGCGAACACGAGATCGCCTGCGACATCCAACCCGGTCGGTGATCCAACGGTGGTGATCGAGTCGAGATGCGTGGGGTCGGTCGGATCGGACACGTCGAGCGAGTGTACGCTCTCGTATGCGCCGACGTAGGCGACATCGCCGACGACCGTCACGTCGTATGCATATGGGAACGTTCCGGGCAGCGCCTCACTGGCAACGATGGTCGGCGTGCCCGGCTCTGACACGTCGATGACCGTAAGAGCCTGGTCGTAGGCGACGAAGGCGTACTGACCGCACACGTCGACCTTGCGTGCGGAGCCGGTGGCCGCTACGCCGCCCAGATACGCGGGGCTCGAAGGAGTCGTGACGTCAAAGACCTGGAGTCCCTCCCCGCCGTCAGCCACATAGGCTACGTCGCCCTGGACGTCCACGCCCGTCGCGGAGCCCGTGGTGTCTGCTGACACCAACCACGCGGGAGCGGTCGGATCTGAGACGTCGAACACGCCGAGACCACCGCCGCTTCCAGCCACGTACGCGGATTCGCCGCGCACCGCGATGTCGCGGACCGCGAAGTTCTGATTGAGTGTCCCGACAAGCGCGGGATTCGAGGGATCGGAGACGTCGGCGATCGTGAGCCGGGTGCCCCAGTCAGCGAAGTAGGCGAGATCACCCTGGACGTCGACGGCGTAGGCAACGCCATCCGTGTCGAAGGTGCCGATCCGTTCGGGGACACCGAGCTCCCACAGCTCGACGACTGCCAGACCATCGTAGTCGTTGGCGAGCAGCGCGTGTCCATCGAATGCTGCCACGTGATAGGTGTTGCTCGACACATCGACCGTGTCGATAAGGACCGGGTTCGTCGGATCGCTCACGTCAATCAGTTGGAAGTCGCGGTCAGTGACGGGCCCGCCGCCGACACAGGCGACGTAGACATAGTCGCCGGAGACCGCCAAGTCGTTCACCTTGAACGAGGCGAGACCGCCGGTATCGGCGTCGACCGAACCGATCACCGTCGGCGATGTCGGGTCGGACAGGTCCACGACGTCAACCGCCTGGTCACGCGTCACGAAGGCATGCGTACCGTCTACGACCACTGAGTTGGCCGCTGCACCGGAGTCGCCGAGCGCTGTCGGCGATGTCGGGTCGGAGATGTCGTAGGTCCGCAGGTTTCCGTGTCGCTGTGCCACGACCAAGGTGTCGCCGAGCACGTCTACGTCGTGAGCCGTCCCCGCCGTGGCGACCGAGCCTGCGATCGTGGGCGATGTGGGATCGGACACATCTACGACCAGCACCACGCTGTCGGCGGCGACATAGGCATACGGACCGTTGACGACGAGACCCCATGCCGGCTGGGGCGTGTCGGTCCACCCTACAACGGTCGGAGTACCGGGCTCGGATACGTCTACAACATGCACTCCTGCCTCAAAGCTCGTGACGACAGCGTAGTCGCCGCAGACGTCCACGTCCCAGGCGCTGCCGGACGTGTCGGCCGAGGCAAGTGCTGTGGGAGTGCCGAGCTCGGAGATGTCTACGACCGTCAGGCCTTCCAGGCCGTCTGCGATGTATGCATGGTCCCCGGCAAAGTCGACCCCGTAGGCCCGACCGTCGGTGTTGCCGTTGCCGATGACCTCAGGTACGGGATCACTGGCCCAGTCGAACTCGGGGGAGTCGTCGGCATACCAGGTCGTCGGAGACGGATGCGTCGGCGAACTGAGATCCTTCGTATCGTAGGGAATCGCGGATAGAGATGTTGGCAGGACCATCGATGCCACGAGCGCCGCCAGTGCGAATACGGCAGACGCGCGCCGCAGCCTGGACATCACTGTCTCGTTCCGGTGAGTTCTCATCGTTCGGGCTCCCCTTCCGGTGCTCGCAAGTCGCTCGTGCTCCGAGCGGGGAGCCGCAGAGCTCCCTCACCACAGCCGCTACCTGCAGACTATCTCCGCGACGTGTTTGTCCCCTCGAAAGACTACGTACCCACCGCGAGTACACCGCTACTCTGGAGCGACTACGTGAAGACCCAGAAAGACGGTGGCGAAGAGTGCGAGCGGGACGGCGATCACGAGAGCTGCGATGACGAGGATCGAACGCTCCCGCGCGCGCAGGACGGCAAGCAGTCCGGTCGCAGCGGCGGCGTCGATCAGAGCCGTCAAGAGCACCGGAGCCACCCAGGTATCCAGGATCGGCCACGGGATCGCATGCGACATCAACACCCACGCCACCGGGAAGATTGCTACCGTCAGCGCAGAGGCCCACCAGCCAAGGGCCGACTGCGGCCAGAATCGAAGACCTCGATG
This sequence comes from uncultured Actinomycetes bacterium, assembly GCA_963850695.1. GTDB lineage: Bacteria > Actinomycetota > Coriobacteriia > Anaerosomatales > CAWKMJ01 > CAWKMJ01. The sequence goes on along the minus strand of CAWKMJ010000002.1, from coordinate 179,575 downwards.
TGAGTGGGCCGCATCTGACGCTGTCACACCTTCGGGCATGTCCAACACCCCCTCCGACCGGAACCTCCCGCTCCAAGTGGTGTCATACCCAACCGCTAGCTCGTTGATGCCCCTGTCGTCCTGCGCCGGAGACCAAACCAGAGCACTGACACGACTCCCACGAGAAGAAGTCCGAAGCTTGCCATCAGTGCAAGCCACTTCGAGACCGTGAAGACCGCAGCCAGTGAGTCCATGATCGGCGTCTGAGCCGGATACCTGAACATCACTGTGGCGGTACACACGTTCTCGGCATAGTCCAGCAACCCCGCAGCGACAGGGAGGAGATTCGCCCTTCGCCAGAACCTCGAAGCGTCCCCACGCGCCTGATAGACCCAGGACAATGTGACGGTCAAGAACGCGACATACACGAGAGGCCACAGGACGTCGAAGGTAGCGCGGGCACGTACGTAGGCCTCCCTGCCCTCAGGCCCGTACGCATCGGCGGTCTCGTAGAGCTGCTCCGCTGTGTACCATAGCGAAAGGTCCGGCGAGCTCACTTCGGCCCCGTCGACCGCCTCGATCCGTGGCTGCGCTGGCAGGACGAGCGCTACGAAGAGCAAGAACGCCGCGGTCGCAACAATGGCAACCCAGCCTCTTGCGGCCCCGTTGAGCCAGTCAGAGAACCTACTCAACGCTGTCATCCTCCCCATAGGCGTTGTTGCCTAGCGTAGTCGAATGGGACTGCCCGGAAGCCGAGAGTCCGCCTGTCGTCCACCCCGACGCTCCCAGGGTCTGCTGAACTCCCTCGGTTGGCAACCCGACGGGCACGAGTCGCTGTGGTGACCCGCTGGTCGGGGTCGTTTCGTCAGACGATCCGCGAGCCGTCGCAGGCCGAAGTACAATGACGCCATGCGCTGAGCGTGCCGAGGGAGGGGCCATTGGCCGCCAAGGGTCGGATACTCGTTCTTGATGACGACGAGGCCATCCGCGACGTCGTCAAGATGAACCTGGAGACCGAGGGCTACGAGGTGGACATCGCCGAGGACGGCGAGTCGGCCATCGAGCTGTTCGCTCCGGACGTGCATGTCATGGCCATTCTCGACATCATGCTGCCCGGGATCGATGGCTGCGAGGTCGCCCGGCAGATCCGGTCGGCCTCCGACGTGCCGATCATGATGCTGTCGGCACGCGACACCGACGTGGACATGGCGGTGGGTCTGGGCGTGGGCGCCGACGACTACCTCACCAAGCCCTTCTCGCCGCTCGAACTCACGTCGCGTGTCAAGGCACATCTGCGCAGGTACTCCGCGAACAAGCGCGCCACGGGTGCTGCCGAGGAGACACACGACGACGAGGTGATATCGGCGGGTCCCGTGGTGATCGACACGGCCACGCACACGACCACGGTTCGAGGAGAGCCCGTCGATCTCACGTCGACGGAGTTCGAGATCCTCAAGCTCCTTGCGGCCCATCCGGCGCGCGTCTACACCAAGGCCCAGATCTACCGGCTCGTATGGGACGAGGAGTTCGGAGGAGACTACGCGACCGTCCAGGTCCACGTCCGGCGGCTCCGCGCCAAGATCGAGAAGGACCCATCCAGATCCCACGATCATCGGCACCGTGTGGGGCGTGGGCTATCGGTTCGAACCAGGCGATGCGACATGACCACCACGGCACTCGTCTCGGCAGCTGTCGCTGTGCTCGTCGCCGGTGCCGCTGCGATACTCTATGCCGTTGCCCATTCGCGCCAGCGAGACGCAGTGAGGCGCGTGCGTGAGGCCATCGACGATCTGGCGGGCGGCAATCTCGCCCGTCGCGTGACCCTCCCCGGACGCGGGGACGTCTCCGATCTCGCAGACGCCGTCAACCACCTTGCCGAGGAGATGCAGACCGCACGAGCCGAGGGGTTGCGCCGAGAAGAAGCCCACCGGCAGCTGATCAGCAACCTGTCGCACGACCTTCGGACGCCGATCACCTCGATCACCGGCTATGTCGACGCACTCCAGCGCGGGATCGGGGAGGATTCGGCACGGCATGTCCAGATCATCGCAACGAAGACGTCCGAGCTGGCGCGCCTTGCCGACGATCTCTTCTACCTCACGCGGCTGGACTCGGGCGATCTCGAGCTCGATCTGCAGTCGACAGACGCGGGCGAGATAGCGCGGGAGAGTCTCCTCGGCTTCGAGCAGGAGCTGCGTTCGCGAGACATCGAGGTGATCGTGGACATCCCGGAGGTCGTGTGCCCCGTCATGGCCGATGAGGCGGCGCTGGGGAGGATCATCGGCAACTTCATGGCCAACAGCCTCAAGCATGCCCGCTCGATGACGCGCCTGGGCATCGACGTCGGCAACAACGGCGCCCACTGCTCAGTGACGGTATGGGACGATGGGGAGGGCTTCTCCAAGGGTGTTGTCGAACTCATCGAGCGCGGAGCCTCGGTCGGCCCGGGCGGCGGATCGGGCCTTGGGCTGTCGATCGCTCATGATCTTGCCGGCCGCATGCACGCGACGGTGCAGGCTCGAAGCGAGCCGCGGGTACGAACAGCTGTGACGATATCGCTCCCCCTACTCGATGCCGCCTCAGATACGGCAGGACAGGATGTATGAGTCTCGTATGAATCGCGTTCGCTCCACGTCAGTTCCTCCCGGAAAGATGGATGTAGGCAACTGCATCGGTCCATCGCTTGGCAGGAGGCCGAGTGAGATGACCGGGAGGAGGCAGACAATGGACTACGTAGGAATCTTGAAAGAAGCCTGGGATGTCACGTGGCGCAACCGCGCGCTGTGGATCCTCGGCTTGTTCGTCACCGGTGGTGCGAGCATCTCTACCGGTCGCAGCATGAGTAGCGGCGACATGGAGGCTTGGAACGGTGGCGCACAGAACGGCACCACGGTAACGGGCCTGGAGATCCAGCAGGCCTTCGACGAGATGGGTGCGGAGCTCGGTGTGCAGTTCGGGCAGGTGGCCGATTGGGTACCGTGGCTGATCGTGACCGGCATCGTGCTCCTGTTCGTGGCTCTCATCGTGGGACTGATCTTCGCCGTGCTCGGGATCGCTGCGCGTGGCGGTCTGGTGCACCAGGTGAACGAGGCCCTGGAAGGCCGGCCGGTGCGTGCGTCTGCGGGATGGCGTATGGGCTTCCGTTACTTCTGGCGTGTGCTCGGGATCGGCATCCTGCTGATGCTGCCCGGTTTCGTGCTCGCAGGCATCGGCGCAGCTGCGTTCTTCGTGTTCGGCGGGCTGGCGATGCTCGTTGAGGGCGCGGCCATCCCCGGCTTCGTCACCATGGGCATCGTGCTGGCGCTGGTGGCTATCGTCGCCCTGCCCGTGAGCATCATCATCAGCATGCTGTATGAGGTCTCGTTCCGCCACGCCATACTCGCCGAGACGGGCGTCATCGACTCGATCAAGGCAAGCTGGTCTGATCTGTGGGGCCGTCGCGGTGTGGCAAGCATGTGGCTCGTGATGATCATCGTCTACATCGTGCTCGCAGTGCTAGCCGGAATCGTGCTCGTACCGCTCGGCCTGACCATCGCGTTGGTCGTGGCTGGAAGTGTGGCAGCCGGTGGCGTGGGCATGCTGTGGCTCATCGTGCCCGCATCCGTCTTCATGCTCGCGGTGTTCATGCTCATCAAGGCGGTCTTCTCCACCTTCGTCTCCGCCGCGTGGACATCGTTCTACGTGAGGATCGAGCGACCGGAACCCGCAGTGGCGGCGTAGCGTGACCGAAACGACGCTCATCGAGGGGATCCACCTGTCCAAGACCGTGGGCAGGCGGGTCCTTCTCGATGACGTCTCGCTCTCCGTCAAGCGTGGCGATGTGTACACGGTCGTCGGCGAGGAGGGTTCGGGCAGAACAACGCTTGCGCGCATCCTCGTGGGACTGGCGGTCCCGACCACCGGTGAGGCACGGCTCATGGGGCAGGAGGTAGGCCCTGCAGCGTATCGCCTGTTCGAGCGCGTCGGCTTCCTGCCCGACGACCTCCCGATCTGGGGCAGCTTGAGCGTTCTCGGCAACGTAGAGCGGCTGCTTGGCCTGAGAGGAGTCTCTGATCCTGATGCCGCGATCCGGGCACTGGGGTGGGTGGGACTTGATGCGCGCGCGGAGCAGAGCGCCTCGACCCTTGGAGATGATGAGCGCAGGCTCCTCGGTCTGGCCCAGGCCGTTGCCCATAGCCCCGAGCTGCTCGTTCTCGACGAGCCCACGCGCGGGCTTGGAGGGGCCGAGCGTCGATGCGTGGTCGAGATGCTGCGCTCGCTCGCGGTAGAACGTCAGGTGACGATGCTCATGTGCACACGCGTCGCCGACGGTCTCATAGAGCTCGCGACCCACGTGGGCATCGTGCGAGGCGGCACAATGGTCGACGAGTTCGATCGAGAGGGTCTGCGCGAGCGCGGACGCGAACACATCGAGATCGTCGTCTCCGATCCCGGGGGCGCCGCGGTGGTGCTGGAGGAACAGCTCGGCCACACGGACTTCGCCGTGTGCCAGGAGAGACTGATTCGTGTCTACATGCCTGCCCACCGCGCCGGCGAACTCAACGCCGCCCTCGTCGACGCGAACATCACCGTCAGCCGCTTGGCCGTCAACGAGGGTTCGCTGGACGACCTGCTCGAGCGGTTGGCCTCGACGGACGGTGATGCCCGATGATCGGGCGCCTCTTCACAGGCGAGCTGACCTTGGTGCGCCGCTCTCCCCTCCTGGCGGTCACGCTGCTGCTCACCGTGGGCGGCACGATCCTGGCCCGGATCGCCGCATGGACCGGCGCGGTCCTCGAGCGCTCTGAAGTCAGCGAACTGGTGGCGTTGGCGGGGTTGGCCCGTGTCGATCTCGCGCTCGTGCTCTCCCTGCTCGCATACATCCTCGCCGCGGCCTACCTCTTTGGCCGAGACTTCGACGACGCCACGATAGACTACGTGCTCACGTCGCCGATCCCACGCGAGAGCATCGTGGCCGCGAAGCTGCTGGCACTCGCAGTATGGATCGGCGTACTCGCATCGCTTGCATGGGTTGCTGACGTCGTCGCGAGCCAAGCTCTTGCGGCGACGTCGATCGCCTCGGGATCTGCCGGCACGCTGCTCGGCGCACTTCTCGTTGCTCTGGCGGCTCTCTCGACGCTGCCCGTGGTCGCCTGGGCGGCCGTGCGCCTGCGCGGCACCATACCGGCGCTAGGTGTCGGCATCGGCATCCAGCTGGCGGCACTCCTCATGGGTGGTCTGGCAGGCATGAACCTCCTGCCATGGCTGGTACCTGTGGCCCTCTCCGTTGGAGAACCGGTCTCGACGATAGCGATCGTGGCGTGCGTGCTTCTGGCCGCACTCGGTACGGGAGCGTGCGTGATCGAGATGAGGCGCATGGACCTCGTGTAGCGTCTCCCGCCGACGCTGTCGCGCTGCCTGGGGTTGGCCGTCGGGTTGGGGAGGGCCAAGGACGTCTACCCTTCGGCGCCCCTCAAGGCTCTCACCCAAGGGCTATGTCGAGCACCATCATGAGCGCGAAGCCGACGATGGCGGCGACGACCGCGGCATCCGCGTGTCCCGAGCGCTGACACTCCGGGACGAGCTCCTCGATGACGACGAAGACCATCGCTCCTGCGGCGAACGCGAGCGCGAGGGGCAAGGCCGCCTGCGACGTCGCCACGAGTGCGGCGCCGACTACCGCCGCAATCGGCTCGACGACTCCCGAGAGCTGTCCGTACCACGCGCTGCGCAGGCGGGACATCCCCTCTCGGCGTAGCGGGGCCGAGACAGCGAGTCCCTCGGGGAGGTTCTGAAGCCCCAGGCCGAGTGCGAGTGCGACCGCCGCTCCCGTCGAAGCTGCGGGGTCGCCCGATCCTGCTGCGCCTATGGCCACGCCCAGCGCCAGTCCCTCGGGGATGTTGTGAAGCGTGACTGCCAGAATGAGTAGCGTGGAACGCGTCCACTGGGTGTGGAGCCCCTGGTTCACGGGTCGTCCGCGATGCGCTCTGTGGATGTGCGGCAGGATGCGATCAAGTACGGAGAGACCGAGCGCGCCTACCAGGAAGCCGATCGTGGGCGCGACCCAAGGGGTAGCGCCGCGCGCGCTGGCCATCTCGATCGAGGGTCCGAGCAGCGAGAAGTAGCTGGCCGACAGCATGATTCCAGCGGAGAAACCGAGCATCACGTCGAGCGTGCGTCTGCGCGGAGAGCGGCCGAGGAGTACGAGGGAGGCACCCGCGGCTGTCATGGCCCAGGTGAACAGACCGCCGAGCAAAGCGAGAACGATGGGACTCGCGGATGCCATCTGACGTCCCCCTGGAGTACCTTCCCTGAACGTGACCACATGCCTCGAGAAGACCGGCAGCAACTGTCGCATCGGGTCGTCATCGTCCGTGGGCGGTGCCCAAGGGACTTCGATAACACTCGGCGTATCATGTTGTGCATTGTTCGGTGAGACAGGGCGGGGCGGAAGAGCGAGCAGCTAGGCCCTGCTCGATCAAGGGGGGGAGCACGTGAACCCAACCGGAGCACCACTCGTGGCATTCGCGGCGTTCGGTCTCGCGTCCCAGACGGTGCTCGTATGCTTCTTCTCCGCGCGGCGCTGGTCGCGCGGGCTCGCGGACCGCTTCGGATGGCTCGCATATGCCTTTGCGGGGCTCGGGCTGCCGCTCGGAATCTGGTTGCTGCTCGATGGCCAGTCATGGAGGTTCTACACCGGGCCGCTGCTGATGGCGGTGTGGGCGCTGTTCGGAGCTGCCGTGGACCTTTGGCGACCGAGCCAGTGGCGCTGGCCCATCGTATGGAGGGTGGCCGCACCCTTCTTCACGCTCTACTTCTTCGCCCAGATGTTCATGTGGTGGCCGCTGTGGGATGTCGCGCGAGTAGCTTGGGGGGTCTTCCTGGTGCTGTTTGTCGTGAACACCGTATTGAATCTCAGCGGGCATTTCGGCGACGAGCAGGGTGAGTGAGATCCGCGGTACTACTAGCGCCAGACTCCGAATCTGCCCCATGACACTCGCGGAGATACCCGAGGTGGACGGCGCCCGAAGCCTCCCTCGTCAATGATCTCAGGTGGCAGCGCGCTGGGGTCGTGATGTACGTGTCTCCGGTCGTCCACTGTCTCGCCCCCCTGGGTCACAGACAGGATACCTGAGCACCGTTGCCGCGGACGATGCTAGCCGAATGGGCAGCCCGCCCTTCGCCTTGGGAAGGCGAAGGGCTAGCGTAGCCTGCCGGCCCTTGACCGGCCTCACGGGCTGCGCTTCGCCCGGCTCGGTCGTTCATCTACCGACTCAGCTGCGCGGGTCTTCTATCGCGGCGGCGATGATGAGCGCACCGGTGTCATCGTCACGCAGCAAGAAGATGTAGGGCCGATCGACGATGAACTCGTCGGGTGGCGGCATGACCGCGGTCTCCCCGACCGTCACGTCGGTCACCGCGGCGGCCTCGGTGCCTTCCTCGTCGACACGCAGGTACGTTGCATGCCCTACCTCCCGGATCATGAGGTCCGTATCGTCGGTCATCGGCGAGAAGTCGCCGCCCGCGAACGCTGACGTCATGCCGAGCCGCTCGAGCGGCTCATTGAGCGAGGCCTCATACCGCGTCTCGACCTTGGGCATCTGGAAGGTGAGCTCGACCTCCTCGCACTGTGCGATCCACGCGTTCACGTCATCGATGTCGAGATCGGACACGAAATCGACGAGCGTCGTCTCCTCGGGAGGCATGAGGATGTAGGCCGCCTGCCCGTCGCCGACGTAGGGCACGCGCGCGACCGAGGCGTCATCGGTGACGGCGACCTCGACCATTCGCTCGCTCAGCAGCGACTCGACCTCAACCTCGGTCCCGTCGCTCAATGTGAACGGACGCTCGCCGGTGTATTCCGGATCGAACGTCCACTCCCATTCGCCGAGGAAGTACAGAGCGTTGATGATATGCATGACATCGTCCGGCTGCACGCCCGCGGGAGTCTCCTCGATGAGCCCGTTCGTACGGTTGGACAGCCACTGCCCGATGGCGTCGGATGCGGCCTCGGTGTCGTCGAAATCGACCGTGTAGATGCCGGCGCCGTAGTACTCGCGGTTGGTGTCGAGAAACTCGTCGCGGAACTCGAAATCGGCATCGGCCCACAGCGAGTTGGCCACGGTGAGCTCAACGTCCTCGGCATCCGCGACACGGGCGAGCAGGTCCGCATACGCAGCATTGACGTCGGCGAGCGCCACGTCTTCGAGACCGAGCACGCTCGCAAACTCAGCGGCGGTATCGCCCGCCGTGCCGTTCCACGTCATCGAGAGCGCGGTTGCCACGCTCAACGGCGAGATCGTGACGTTGCTGCCCTCCGCGCTCTCCTCGGCCATCGCCTCGGCGAGCAGATCGAGCCCGAAGTCGCCCTGCGCATCGGTCAGTCGATCGTCGATCGGCGCGTCGGTATCGCCCTGTGCGGGCACTGCGTCGGCCGCAACCACGGTCTCAGGCCCAGGAGTGCAGCCGGTCAGAAGCGACAGGAGTGCACAGGCAAGCGCCACCCCGAGCAGGCGTGGCGCCCACCCACGAAGTCTGACGATGATCGTGCTGGCCATGGCTTGGAGCCCTCTGTCCCCTCGTGGTTCTAGCCGCGCTCGGCGGTACGAACCATGCACAGGGTGTATACCCGCTGGAGGTGGGGCCGGGATTCGAGCCTCCGGGTCGTCCGTCGGGTCGCGAAGGCGACGACCTTCGGGCTAGGGAGGCGAAGGGCGGCTACCCTTCGACGGTACCGCGCTCAATCCCGAGTGGCTCGGCGCTCCAGACCCCGGCCCGGTCTCAGCGAAGGACCTCGAAGACAACTGAGAAGTCGTCGTCTCCGTGCCCTTGGACCAGCGCCCGCTTGTACGTCTCGTTCGCGACCGCGATCGAAGGTATCGGCTGGCCCTGGCGCTCTGAGAGCTCAGAGGTCAGCCGGAAGTCCTTCTGCATGTGCTTGAGCGGGAAACTCGCAGGATACTCATGGGAGAGCAGCGCCGGGCCCTTTCCGCGGAACATCGGGTTCGAAACGGCTCCGGCGTCGAGCAACTCCAGCAGCTGCGCTCCGTCCAGCTCGCTCTTCTGCGCGAGTGCCAAACCCTCGCAGAGCGCCGCGAGCGTGCTGCCCATGATCGCGTTGATGATGAGTTTCATGCGAGACGCCATGCCGGCACGCCCCAGGAAGACGTGGAGCTTGCCCATGATGTCGAGGGCGGGAGCTAGCTCTTCGTAGAGTGAGCGGTCGCCGGCCGCGAGGAAGACGAGCGTGCCATCAATGGCAGGTTGCTTGGTTCCGGTGACAGGGGCTTCGAGAAAGCGTGCGCCCCGCTGTGCGAGTTCCTCGGCGAGCAGCTCCGAGGTGAGGTCGTCCACGGTCGAGCAGTCGATGAAATCGTGACCGGGACCGGCCCCCGCGAACACGCCTTCGGGTCCCCAGCAGATCTCCTCGACGGCGGCGGGGTCGGAGACCATCGCGAATGTGACGTCGGCCATCGATACCACGACGCGCGGCGACTCGCCCATGCTTGCGCCCATCTCGACTAGCGGCTCGCACCGCTCGGGCGTGCGGTTCCACACGATGACGTCATTGCCCGCGCGCACGAGGTTTGCCGCCATCGCGCTGCCCATGATGCCCGTGCCGAGGAAACCGTATGTAGTCATAACTCGCTCCTTCGCGGATGAGGCCTATCGCATCTCGGTGATACGGCCGTACGGGCAATGTACCCGCGGCTCGCTATCCGAACCGTGTGATCAGCGTCTCCAGATAGCGCGACTTCATTTGCGGTCGTGGCGTGCGCACTGGCCTCTGCGCTCGGCTACGTGCTCGCGACCCAGACCGGTGTCGCGAATGGTGAGCGGGCCCGAGCCGGGGGATACCCGACCAACGGTTTTCGAGACCGCTGGAAGTGGGCGGCTGTCGCCATGCCCCACCCACCTGCCCTTCGCCCTGTGCCCCCGACGACCTAGCCCCCCAGCTTGCTCCCCAACACCTCGTTGACGACCTTGGGGTTCGCCTGGCCCTTGGTCTCCTTCATGACCTGGCCGACGAAGAAGCCCATGAGCCCTGTCTTGCCGCCTCGGTACGCCGCAACCTCATCGGGGTTCTCGGCAAGGATCTTGTCGACGATCGCCTCGAGCTCACCGGTATCAGAGACCTGCTTCATGCCCTTGAGCTCGACGATCGCCCCGGGAGCATCGCCGGTCTCGGCCATCTCGGCAAAGACCTCCTTGGCCTGCTTGCTCGAGATGGTGCCGTCCTCGATGAGCTCGACGAGCTCGGCCAGCATCGCCGGTGTGATGCGTGAGTCCTCCACACCGATGCTCTCCGCGTTGAGGTAGGCCGCCATCTCACCGAGCATCCAATTGCCAAGTGCCTTGGCGCGCTCCGCCCCGGCGATCTCGACACCCTGGTCGAGGAAGTTGGCCAGCGCCACATCGGATGCGATCTGAGCCGCATCCTTGGGAGCCAGACCGTACTCGGTGACGAAGCGTTCCTTCTTGGCATCGGGGAGTTCGGGCAACTTGGCCGCGATGCACTCGACGTACTCGTCTGCGAACTCGAAGGGCACCATGTCGGGCTCGGGGAAGTAGCGGTAGTCGTGCGCCTCCTCTTTGGAGCGCAGCGCGCTTGTTCGCTTGGCGCCGGCGTCCCAGTGACGGGTCTCCTGCACCACGCGTCCGCCGTTCTCTATCTCCTCGACCTGACGGACGATCTCGTAGAGCAGCGCATCGTGCAGCGACTTGAAGGAGTTCATGTTCTTGACCTCGGCCCTGGTGCCAAGCTCGGTCTCTCCGCGCTTGCGAACCGAGACGTTGGCGTCCACACGCATGGAGCCTTCCTCCATGTTGCAGTCCGACACGCCGAGGGTGAGCCACACGCCGCGCAGCTTCTGTGCGAAGCGGCGGGCCTCATCGGGGGTCCGGATATCGGGCTCGGACACAAGCTCCATGAGCGGGGTACCGGCACGGTTGAAGTCGACAAGCGAGTGGGTGGCACCTGCCAGGCGACCTTCCGAGCCGCCCACGTGCACCATCTTGCCGGTGTCCTCTTCGAGGTGGATGCGCGTGATGCCGATACGCGCGGTGTAGGCGTCCTCAGCGTTCTCGAGGATGCCGAACGCACCCTCTTCGGCCCGGTCGACTCGCTGATCGAGACCTCCGCGATCGATCTCGATATCCAGATGACCGTTCTCGCAGAACGGCAGGTCGTACTGGGAGATCTGGTAGTCCTTGGGCATGTCGGGATAGAAGTAGTTCTTGCGATGGAACTGGCTGCGGCGCGCGATGTCGCATCCGATGGCAAGCCCGCAGAGCACCGTAGCCTCGATGGCGTACTCGTTGGGAACAGGGAGCGCCCCAGGAAGGCCGAGGCACACCGGGCAGACGCGCGTGTTGGGCTCTCCGCCGAACTCCACGGGGCATCCGCAGAACATCTTGGTGTTGGATGAGGTGACCTCGGTATGGATCTCGAGGCCGATCACGGCCTCCCAATCCTTGAGGACTGCGGCAAGACGGTCGGATGCCACGTGCGGTGCTCCCCTCGCGGTGTGTGTCTCAGTCGCACAGCGCTCGCGCGCTGCGGAGTCGATGATACCGCGAAGGCGCGGGAGTGTGGGGGCTTGCGGGAGCGCTGGCGTCGCTACTGGCGTGCGACGTACCGGACACCCTCGATGCCCTCGAAGTCGGCGTCCTGGGTCCAGAGGGTGGCTTCGAATGCTCGGGTGGTTGCGAGGATGATCGCATCGGCCATCGGAAGCTTGAGTCTCGACGCTCATGCGGGCCGCCTCTGTAGCGAGGAACGCGTTGAGTTCGACCACGAGCTTCGCCTCATCAGCGTCGCAGATCGCAGGGCCTCATCCTCCCCTTGACGCGACAACATGGCCTTGAACACCTCGTAGAGGACGACTGTGGGAACGACCAGTTGGTCGATCTCGAGTATCGCCTGCTGGAAGATCGGCGTTCGGCCCCTCCGCGAAGTACTCGAGCCACCCTGAAGAATCGACGACGTTCACAGCCGGTCTGGCTCCCGCTCAACGGTGGTGTCGATGCCTGCCGCGATGCCGCGAAGTGTCTTCCGGCTCCTCCACCGGCACTATCTGGGCACGGCCCGCGTAGGCCATGACCATGACCTTCTGGCCCGGCCGGAGTCCGAGCGCCTCACGCACGTCCTTGGGGATGACGACCTGGTACTTGGGAGAGATCTTGACGACCTCCATCGTACTCACCGCACAATCGGTCGCACTGCCGTACAACGATTGTGCTATCGATTGGCCCATCGTGCAACCGCCCCGCCTCGAACTGAACGTAGGCGGGGTCGGCACGCGACAAGCGCCGCACCGACCCCGTAGCGATTCCGCTCCGCTCCTTGGGCCTGCGTCAGTGGGTCGAGGTTTCCCCGATGCCCCTCAGAAGTCTCCCGGCTTCTCACCAAGTCACCCGAGACTCACATCTGCACTCTCGCCCTACCGGGGGAGCCCAACAAACCTTTCGGTATCGCCAGGGACACCGTAGCGAGAGTGCCTTACCAGGGTCTAACCGGAGTCAGCATGGGGCTACAGATACGACGAGGAGGAGCCGTTCGCCGGAATCCTCCATCGCGAGTACTTGGTCGTAGAGCCGTGCCGTCTCACGCGAGGGGTCGAGACCCAGCTCTTCCCCCAGTTTGTCCTTGCAGGTGAAGAACGTCTCTACCGCAGCGCTGCGCTGCCCGGTCGCGATCTGACATCGCAGGGCGATCTGATAGAGGTCCTCGCGCCAGGGGTCGTGGTCCAGGGCCTTGCGCACGTACTTGAGGGCGCGCGTTGCGTCGTCCCGCTCAAGCAGCAGCTCTCCCGCGCTGAGCATGCAGTCGCCGAACTCCTGACGATAGCGATCCCGCGCTGCTGAGAACCAGTCTTCGTAGAGGTCACCGGGAAGCAGCTCTCCCCGATAGACGCCGTAGAGCTTCTCGCACGCGCTCAACGCGGCATCCTCATCGCCCTCAAGCTGAGAGAGCTCCGCCTGCGCAACGAGAGACTCGAACTCCTCGACGTCGCTGTGGATGAACTCGGGCACCGAGCGACACATCCCCGTGGAGTTGTCCACGTAGGGGCAGGGCGTGTTCTTGTCGGCATCCGGAGAGAGAGCCGACTTCATGGAACTCCAGACGACGTAGAAGTTGTTCCGAGCCCTCTCGTCGTCCATGTGCGGCCACAGGTACTCCAGCACCTGGTCCCTTGGCAAGTCTTGACCGCTGTTGAGAGCGAGCATCGCAAACAGGAGACGTGCCTTGCGCTTGCGCCAGTCGCGGTCGGCGACAAGACGGTCGCCCACCTTGACCGAGAGCCCACCGAACATTCGTACTCTGCACTCCTGAGGGCCGTCGCCCTCGAGCAGGCGCAGCGCCTCGTCCTCTTCTACGATGCGACGTGCCAGCCGCATCCATGTGTCCGAGTCCATGATCTCCGCGCGGCAAGCAGCGCCTCTGCGGAATCCTCAGGCAGAACCAGCTTGAGAAGGTGAACCGGTAAATCGTCGGGATCGATGGCGGACGCAAGGACTCCGAGCAGCGACGGGAAGGCGCGGATGTACATACCGATCTGCCAGTTCGAGCTCTCCGTGAGGATGTACTCGCGATGCTGGCCGAGATGCTCAATCGCGGTGGGTAGATCCCCTTCGAGTCTGGCCACCTCTGCGAGAATCATGTCCGCTCGAAGGACATGGTACGCGGCCTGGGCTGCCTCGGCGTCGCGCCGGACAGACATCGCCCGCTTCTTCGCAGCACGCACATCGCCGAGCACGAGCAGCGACGCAGCGATCTCGAGCATCACGAGCCACTCTTGGACGGCCTGCGGGGATCGACTGAGGAGTCCAAGACACTCCTCGGATGCGTGGAGCGCGCCCTCCGCATCACCGGACGCACGCAGCCACAACGACGCGTTCATGAGAGCGGCGATACGGTCAACCACCTGTCCTCTCGGATCGAGAGTCACGCTGCGATGCCGCCCGGCTGCGGCAACGTAGTTGCCGAGCGCCCCATGCGCATCTGAGGTCGACACACGAATGGCCGACAGCAGAGAAGACAGTCCGAGAGCGTCTGCCTCTCCCTCCGCGTCGTGCAGCAGAGCAAGCGATTGCTCTGCACGGCCAATCTCCACGAGGAAGTACGCGTGGTTGTTGAGGGTCTGCAGATAGAGACTCCGCGAGAGACCCTGGCGCTGTGACAGTTCGGCAAGAGGCCCGACCACTTCGGCCGTGCGCCCGAGCAGAAGGGCGAGAATCACGACGCGCGCAGTCGCCACCCGTCCTTCGACATCCGCTTCAACATGGTGCCGCTCAAGAAGATCGTACGCTTCCTGCAGCTGGCTCATGGCTTCGTCAACGCGCCCGTCCACGGCAGAACAGATGGCAAGGTAGGAGCCAGCAAGTGCGCGCGAACTTGCAGACGTGATCGTCTGGTCCAGGCTCAAGGAGTTCGCGCAGGCTAGCCTCTGCGTCAGCCAAACGGCCCATGTCAATCGATGCACGGGCGATTGTCTCCAGGGCCTGCATCAGTGTCTCTGTGTCATCATCTGCCCTGGCAAGATCCCGTGCGACCGTTGCCTTGGATACCGCCTCGCTTGGCCTAGAGTCCTCCCTCAGGAGCATCGCCTGCAGAAGTAGCAGCCCTGGACGCTTGAGAAACGTCGCCGGGTCAAATGTGTCGAGCGCTGCCTGCAGCAGACCGACATGTCCTTGGGCGAGTATCGAGTCACCCCACCGCTCGAGAAACTCTGCAAGCCCATCGACAGCATCCTGCCTCAGAAGCACGCGGATGCAGTCCGCATGTCTGCCGTCGCGCTCGAGTTCGCCGCACCGCCGACTCAAGCGCGACGGCCCGAACCTCCTCTGGGCAGGGAAACATCTTCGAACGCAGCGACCCCGAGATCGTGAAGCACGAAAGCGGAAGGAACGCCGTGGTCGTACTCGATCTGAAGCAGAGGCACACAAGAGGCGGCTAGCTCAAGAAGTCCGATTGTGAGACCCTCTGACGTCCGCCTCAGCTGGGCGATGCTGCCGTGCCGCAGCAGGGCGGCCGCGTAGAACAGAACGAGACCCCCATCGCCCATCTGGGACAGCACGAGTCCTCTCAGCAGGGCGGAGAGATCGCGTCCTTGCTCACCCGACAGAACCGACGCAACTGATCGGTGCCGAGCACAACCGAGGAGAGAGAGCGCCAGAGCCACTTGTCCGTTCGTCGTAGCGTGTATCTCCGCCGCGTCCGACTCGCTCAACTCGATGCCGAGTAGCTCAGCAATGCCCTTCGTCTCCTCGAGATTCAGGGTCAGGACCTCAGCATCGAGGACCGCAACATCGGTCCCTCCAGGCACCAGCTCGCAGGTGCGCGTCGTGATAATCGCGCGATGGCCCGCTCGGCACACTGGTCGCAGGAAGGAAAGAACGTCTGTCAGGAGCGTCACCGTCGATCGTCCAGAGACAATCGAGTCCAGCACGAGCCAGCCGCGTGCGGGCAGGACCCCGAGCGCCAGCGATGCAGCTTGGGCTACGCACTCCTCCCTGCTCTGGCTTGGCAACAAGGCGTGAGCACTGGTTCGACCGTCAGCCTCTGGGGCGCACTCGTCTCGTACCAGTGCTGCTAGGCTCTCGGGTCCTTCGACGCCACTGCAGTCAAGCCAAACCACCGGCGCTCGGGACTCATGAGCGACCTGTGCGGCAATCGTCGTCTTGCCATAGCCCCCTGGGGCCGCCAGCACGGTCACAGGGCTTGAGTGTTCGAGAACCTCGGCGAGCAGCGCAGGTCGATCGATGACCCGGCGCAACGGTGGGATACCGGCCGAGAGATAGTCTCCCTCTTCGGACATGACACACCCCTCCATAGTCGAACGTCCAGGCGGGAGACCGACCCCAGAGGGGCCTTCAGAGGTGAAGTGAGTGAATCACGAACCGAAGGGCATTCGCAACCCCGCTAGCCCTCTGCATCCTCCGACAACGGAGAGCGACACCTCAGCACCCAGAACGCGACGACTCCGGCCCCCGCTGCCATCAGAACGTCACCGATGCTCACGAGGGCGCGGTGCCATGAGGGACCCGGAACGTAGATGATATCTCCGAGGATCGCGGCCACCGTGTTGTCGGTGAGCGGCGCGTGGAGCGGTGACACCGCGAGCGATGCGGCGGCCGCATCTGTCGCGGCAGACGCCTGCGAGATGTCGACAGGCATGCCACCGTTGAGCGCTATCACGATGAGGTTCATGAGCAGTCCAGCGATCACAAGCATCATCCCAGGCACGCCGAAGTTGACGATGGCGACGCCAAGAACAAGAACCGCCACGAGCAGCCAGACCACGAGGAACTCGCGAAGACCCACACCAAGCTTCGGGGCAACCCATGGCCAGAGAAGCTGTACGGCCAGACCGCCGACCAGCCAGGTCTCCATCCGCAAGGGGTTCTGGCTCGCACAGCGGAAGCGGCCCCCCGAAAGGAGACTCACAGCGAGCCCGATCGCTATGCCATCTAGTAGCAGCATCGGCGCTAGCTGCAGACCTTGCCGAGCGCCGCCACGACCCGGGGGTCGAACTCTGTGCCCTGGCGGCCACGCATCTCCTCGAGCACTGCGGGCCCTGGCTGTTCCTGAGCACGAAGGTCGTAGTAGGAAACGACATAGAGAACGTGGGCTAGCAGATCATCGCCCTCGACAACCGCGTCGGCAGCAGTTGAGTGATGTCCCTCGACGATAGGAGCCAGGTCGCGCAGGAACTCGATCTGCTCCAGCAGCTCCGCGCCAACTCGCGCGTGCTCGCCATCGTCGTGAAGCTTGCCTGT
Organism: uncultured Actinomycetes bacterium; assembly: GCA_963850695.1. Lineage (GTDB taxonomy): Bacteria > Actinomycetota > Coriobacteriia > Anaerosomatales > CAWKMJ01 > CAWKMJ01. The sequence goes on along the minus strand of CAWKMJ010000002.1, from coordinate 162,835 downwards.
CTTCACCTTGCCGATGTCGTGCAGAAGTGCCGCAAGCCCAAGCTTCTCGACTGCCCTGTTGCCCAACCTCATCCGCTTGCCCACCGCCGTCGCAAGATCGGCGACTCGCTCCGCATGGCCCTGAGTCTCCTGCATCTCAATCTCTGCCAGCCGTGCGAGCACGGCCACTGTCTTCGGGTACGCCGCGCGCGCCCTCAGGTACATGCCGAAGCTGAGCTTCATGAGAGCCATCAGCGTGACAAGAACGAGACCTCCGATCAGACCCATTGTTGGGAACACGATGGCCAGGACGACGCCGACGGAGGCGAGCGCCAGTTGCATGCCTGCCCAAAGCCTGGTGGTTCCTGCCAAGGCGTCCCCAAGCTGGCGTCGCTCTCGAACGCCGACACGACAGCGCCCGTGCCCAGGTCAAGAAGCACGTACAGAGATCGCGAGCCAAGACAACACTCCCACGGCATGCGGACCAACAGATCGCCAAGGGTGTCAGCGCCAGCTCAGGAATGGGTAGAGCAGAGCCGACGGCTGCGGTGATTCCCGGCTGCCGGAGTGCCTCCACGAGTCCAGAGCGCCACGGCTGTTCACGTGACATGATCAGCACGGCGAAGTACCGAACCGAGAACGGCGCCGGCCACCGACGATGGTGCCGTGCAGAAGCGCGATCGAGGCCACCATGACGCCGACGACCCCGAACACCATGTCACCCCGCGGCATCCTCAGGGGCACCAGTGCCACAGCGGTGTAGGCCACCGCCACCGTCACGATGTTGGCGGTGGCATCGGGAGGCCATCCGTAGCGGTACAGGACAAACGCGACAAGTGGTGCAGCAACCGCCGCGACGAGCGCCGACCAGCGTATCGGTCCGCCGCACGTTCACTGGGCCTCAGCCTCCCAGTCATAGCCGATCTCGTGAAGCTCGGCGAATGTCGCCAGCGAGTATCGCCGCTCGAAGCGCGTGACACGCACTCGGGCGCCAGGCGCACGCCCGACTCGGACTCGTCGAGTTCCGCCAGCGCGTCGTTGTGCGACATTGCGGGGCGGTATGACCTCGTCGATGTCATCGCATCGAAGCTGTCAGCGACCGCGAGCACGCGAGCTCCCGCGTGGAATAGTCGTTGTCAACCGAGACCGTAGGGATACCCGGAGCCATCCAGCCTCTCGTGATGCTGCTCGATCAAGCGGCAAGGTGTCTTCGAGGAGTTCCACATCCAGCCAGGACGCTGCGCCGCTGTCACCGGATGCAGCTTGACCTCCTCGTACTCGTCCGCGTCAGCCGCCCAGGCTTGGTGAGGGTGGCTGCCGGAATCCCAACCTTGCCGACATCGTGAAGCAACGCCGCATACTCGACTGCTCAGCGCTTCTGCTGGAGACATCCCAATGGCATGGGCAATCCCTCTGGCATAGACGGCAACGCGCTCAGAGTGACCGCGAGTGTAGGGGTCCTTTGCCTCGATCAGCGTGACGAGGGAGCGGAGTGTGTCCCTGTATGCGTCGGACAACTCCTGATACGCCAGAAGTGTCTGTCCTGCGATACGAAGAACGGCACGGCGAGCAGGAGCGAGCTGAGCAGCCCGGCAAGACCAATGAGCGACCGCCATCACTATGCCCAGCAACGTCGAGCGCTAGCGAAACTCGCGGCGACTACGGGACGCACCATCGCCACCCAAACCCGCAGCACAGGCTCGCCCCGCGAGATGGAGATCGCAGCCCCCTACGAGCGCGCTATTGATGACCGCCCGAACGAGCGCCGCGACCAGCGCCGCGCCAACCCAGAGCGCGAGATTCGAGGGCATGCCGCCGGACTCAAGGGGAATCCCGCCGAGAAGAATGAAGGCGAGTCCGGCAAGACGAGGTCGAGAGCATGAGCTGACCCGCATTGAAGCGCGATTCGATACCAAGGACGCCGTTCTGTGATGTCCTGCGGCGGAACGGAGCTCAGCAGCGCAACCAGCCCACCCGTTGCAGGGCCGCCCAGTAGGACCGCCGGAAGATGCATCGCGAACGCGAGTGAAATCGTCCCACCCGACGGCAGGCTCAGGGCAAGCCACTCCGCCACGAACGCGAGAGCGCCTAGGAAGACGACGGTGCGTCCAGTCGGGCGGCGGATAGAGCCACAGAGCCGCCGCAAGGCCAGCGCAGCCCGCCAAGAAGGTCGAGCTAGCTGTAGGCACGAATCAACACGGCAACCCAAGATAGAACGAGAAGGGGCCAGCGCCGTGAGTGACTGGCTCTACCAGCGCCAAGCGGCGCCGCCGGCGAGAACGAGTGCGGCGAGAGAGCTCAGAAAAAGGATTGCACGCTTCATAGTGAGAAGACCCCCTTTTTGATGTGAGGTACTCCTCCCATTCCGCTAGCAATGGAAAGACGCTGTCCGCTCCGCTCATCCGATTGCGTACAGTGTCGTTACCGTTAGCCACGGCGCTGGCCCAAAACAAGGGTTATCCGGTTGTCAAGAACCCCAGTCGGCGGTTGATCGCGTCTAGTGTCGCCCTCACGATCGAGTCCTTCTCGTTCTGGCGAACGAGAGCGGATCCCGCATACGACTGCTCCCCCAAGGGAGAAACAAGTGTAACGCAGGAGACGGCAACGCGCTCACGGCCGAGCTGGATGATGGATACGTCTTCTAGTGCAAAGCTGTGTGTACCGTGAACGTACTGTTCAACAGCGTCGAGCGTTGCGAGAGCGACCAGCCGCTGTCTGCCGGTCGAGCTTGCGGGTCCCGATGATTCGCCTACGTGTGTCTCACCCTCGATGTCGAGAGTGACAGAGACCGTTGCGTGTACGCCGGTCACATTCGCGTTGATGGCGACGATGCGGGCGCGGACCTCGACCTGAACGGCCTCTGCGGCCTCCTCGGCAGGCATGGCCTCGGCGCCAAGCTGCGCGATCGAGATCTTCTTGTGATCGATCGCGATGCCAAAGGTCGCCATGATCGTGGACTCGATGTCGCGCACGAGTTGCTTGGGCGTCTTGGTGGGAAGCGCGAGGACGTGGATCTCCTGGATCTGGCCCTCGGGAGAGGCGACGATACGAGCGGCCTTGATCTCGGCCACTTGGCCCAGGGTGTTCTCTATGTCGTCGACAGAGACGTGCGACAGACGCTGGTCCACCGAGAGCCCCCTGCTTCTACTTCGTACGGCTACGACTACTCCAGGCATGGCCGACGCCCGCTCTCTGGGCTCGTCCACCCGTAAGGGTACGTGCCAGGTCGCGCGCGTGTCAACAGAACACGCCTGTGGCAGACGTCACATTGGTTAATTCTTTCCGCAGGTAGATGCGGTATATGGGGCCCAGATTCCCCGCCTAGAGCATGGCTCGGTTGTGCGGTTGGCTCGGCTGGCCGAGGCACCCGGTCCCACGAGCACTGATCCGCTCACAGACGGTTCATGCGTGGCATCGCCAAGGTAGCTGGCGCGGTACTCGCCGCGCGTGCCGCGCGTGAGTGTCAGAGAGGCCTCGCCGTTGGCGAGCGGCTCGGTACCAACGGACTCGTCCACGTCGACCCGACAAGCTTCTCGAAGACCACGTCGCCGGTGGGATCTCCGCACTCCTCGGCACACTCGACCTCGGCCTCGAGCACTGTCGCGCCCTTCACGCGGTCTGTCTCGAGTTGAGGTGGTCGTCTCGTGCAGCTCGATGACCGCTCCGATCTCGAAGTCCAGAGCGGCCGAGCCGCCAGGCAGACGACGCTCGTGTCGCAGCGCCGTCATCAGAGACCGATGCCGCCGCACTTGTCTGGTCCATGCCGATGACCTCGATGTCGTAGGTGCCGTCTGCAAGAACACCCAGATCGGCCTCCCACGACACGTCGGACGTTCCCTCACCTGCGGTGATAGCTGGCGCGCGTCCAGCTCTGGTCGGGCGCCAGGCGATAGAAGACTGCGGTCATCGCAGCCGGATAGAGCGGGCGGTTGCTCGATGCCGTGCCGCGAGACCACCGCGGTTCCGCCGGACGTGTCGGGCTCATCGATCGTGATGGTGATGGGGTCATCGGCGGCGTTCGCCTCGGCCACGCCGAGCATGCTCAGCGTTGTCGGGCGAGCGGCTCGTCGATCACGGTCACGGTGTTGGAGTTCCAGTTGCCCACATACGTCTTGTGCGGGCGTCTGGCCCTCGTCCACGGCCAGAGCCAGCGGGCCGCTGCCGCAGGCGACGGTGGTGACGCTGCAGGTTCTCATCGATCACCGAGGTGGTGTTGGAGGTGAAGTTGGTCACGAACGCCTTGCGATCCCCGGCATCGAACGCGATTGCCCATGGGTCCGTGCCCACGGTCACCGTCGCCTCGTGAGTGTGGTCGGAGGTGCGGAACACGCTCACGGTACCCTCGTCGTTGTTGGCGACGAAGAGACGGCCGCCGGCCTCATCCACGGCGATACCGATGGGCCGAGCGCCGGTCTGGAGCGTGGCCGCGATGTTGTCGGTGTCATCGACCACCGTGACGCTGTTCGCGCCTTCGTTGGTCACGTACGCGTACCCGGTGCTGTTGTCGACAGCGATCGCCTTGGGCAGGTTCTGCAGCGGCAGCGTCTTCACGATCGTGTCGGTGTCGCCATCGATGATCGAAAGCGTCCACGACACCACGGTTGACGACGTAGATCCGCGTGCGGCTCGCGCTCGCGAAGATGCCGAGCGCGCGTGCGGCGTCCCCGCATGTAGAAGTGAGTGATCTCCTCATACGTGTTCGCGTTGAGGACGGTCAGCATGCCTGAACCGTACTCGGCCACGTAGAGCTTGGGCACGGGTCCTGTGGGATTGAGCGCGAGCGCGCGAGGCCCACCTGCATGCGTGCCGTTGGAGGGAACGGTCGCGGTCACCTCGTTCGTGCTCTCATCGATCACTGTGAGCGGTGTTGGCCCAGAAGTTGGCCGACATACGCGCGTGCCGGCGTGGCGAACGGGTTGGGCAGCACGGCGACAGGAATCGAGAAGTAGCCGGTCGGCGCGGTGGCGACCACCGAGTCCGTGTTGCCGTCGATGATGGAGACCGAGTCACCGTAGTAGTTGGCCACGTACACACGGTGGCTGATCGGGTTGACCCCGACGGCCTGGGGCGCCTCCCCCACCGGGATGGTCGCGATGGGAACGTCTGCCGAGAACACCGACAGGACGGGCACGAAGAGCACGGCCATCACGATCGCGACGAGTATCGCCGCACGGGACACCACGCGGCGCGGTGCGGTAGTGGAATCGGAGCCGGTTGAAGAAGTCACAAGAGACACCCCCGGGATAGCGGTCATCTATCCGTTGGAACGCGCGCATGCTCGCCCCCCCGATACGCATACCCACCGTGCATGAGAGAACTCTCACACTCGGTGAGTGGGGATTCCCGATGTGATAGCCGGGGGGTGGGAACGTACGTCGGGCCGGGAATCTCCCGGCCCGACTGACGGATGCTGTGGTCGCCTGCTCGCGCAGGCGTGTGCGACTCGCGCTACGCCCTCGGCTGGATCAGCCCGAAGTCACCGTCGTTTCGACGATAGAGAACGCTCACACGATCGTCTTCGGAGGACTCGAACATGAAGAAGTCGTGGCCGAGGAGCTCCAGCTGCAAGATCGCCTCTTCGTGCGTCATCGGCTTGCAGCTCGACCGCCTTGGTCTTGACGATGCTGCCGTCCTCATCGGGCAGCGGTACGAGCTCGTCGATGGGTGGCAGCGGCGGGGGCGGAGGTGCGTGCTTGCCACGATGCCGGTCGTCCATCTTGCCCTTGTACTTGCGGAACTGCCGCTCGAGCTTGTCGGAGACAAGATCGATGGCGGCGTACATATCGGTCGAGGCCTCCTTGGCACGGATGACCCGACCTCGCTTGGTCCAGACCGTTACCTCGGCGACCTGGTTGTTCTCGATAGAGGGGTTCTTCTCGACATACAGCTCGACCTCTACGGTCATCGTGTCCTGGTCGAGGATCTTGCTGGTGCGGCCGATCTTCTCTTCGGCGTAGTCGTGAATCGGGGGGGTTACCGCCATGTGGCGGCCTTTGATGTTCATGTTCATGAGGATCCTCCCTGGAAGCGGTCCTTCTAGGTAAGAAGATACCCATGCATCACCCGAATGCAGTGCTCTACGGCACCGATTCGTTACGGAGATTGTGTGGTGCCCTAGGTGATGTGGCCGAGGAAGTCCTGGGTCCGCTCGTGCTGCGGGTTGTCGAAGACCTCTTCAGGCGTGCCCTCTTCGACGATCACGCCGCCGTCCATGAACACGACGCGGTCTGCCGCCTCACGCGCAAACCCCATCTCGTGGGTGACCACGAGCATCGTCATGCCCGCCTCGGCAAGCTCCTCCATGACCTCGAGGACGCCGCGGACGAGCTCCGGGTCGAGGGCTGAGGTCGCCTCATCGAAGAGCATCACGTGCGGATCCATCGCGAGCGCGCGGGCGATCGCCACGCGCTGCTGCTGACCGCCGGAGAGCTGCGAGGGGTAGTAGTCGTACTTGTCGTCGAGTCCGACGCGATCGAGCTCCTTCTCGGCGATCCTCTCGGCCTCCTTCTTCGAGCGCCCGAGCACCTGTCGCTGAGCGAGCATCACGTTGCCCTTGGAGGTGAGGTGCGGGAAGAGGTTGAAGGACTGGAAGCACATCCCGATGCGCTGCCGGATCTTGTTGATGTTGGTCTTGGGAGCGTTGACCTGGACGTCCTCGAGCCAGACCTCGCCGCCAGTGGGAACCTCCAGCATGTTCACGCAGCGCAGGAGCGTCGACTTGCCCGAACCACTGGGGCCGAGGATGACGACGACCTCGCCCTTGACGACATCCATGTCCACGCCGCGCAGAACCTCGAGGTCGCCGAAGGACTTGTGCAGGTTCTTGATACGGACGATGATCGACCCGTCCTCGGCGGTGTTGGCTGTCGAGATGCCGCTGCCGGTGTCGGGCGCTGTGTCACTCATCACGTCACCCCCTCCTCATCGTGTATCGACACGACGTGTTCCGAGTCGATCTTGTCGGCGTCTATGGGAGGCCTGGGCGCTGCTCCGCGCCCCTCGGACTGCGCCAGCCGCTGCTCGAGCTTGGCCACCAGGCGACCCAGCGGAACGGTGAGCACCAGGTAGAAGCCGGCCGCCAGCACGTACGGCGAGGGGTTGAAGGTCGTCGCTGCGACCTCGCGAGAGCGCAGCACCATCTCGCCGATACCGACCGCCGCCAGAAGCGCTGTGTCCTTGAAGAGCAGGATGAACTCGGACATGCAGCGTGGGCAGGATGCGCCTGAACGTCTGCGGGATGATGACGTAGAACATAGGCCTTGGGGGCGCTCATGCCGAGCGAGCGCGCCGCCTCCATCTGACCGCGCGAGATCGACTGGATGCCTGCGCGGAAGATCTCGCAGAGGTAGGCCGCCGAGTTGAGGCTCAGAACCAGAATGCCGCGGAACCACAGGCTCCACGACACGCCGAAGGGCCCTGCCGAGTTCACCCACGGGAACGTGTCGACGAACCAGCCCCACATCGGGGTGAGCGGCAGACCGAAGAAGATCGAGCAAGATCTGCAGAAAGAGCGGTGTGCCTCGCACGACATCGACGTAGACGGTCGCCGGCCAGCGCAGCCAGCGCGTGTTCGACATCTTCATGAACGACAGACCCAGACCGAGCGGAATGCCGAAGAAGAACGCAGATGACCGCGAACATCACCGAGACGGGGAACGCCTTCAGCACGACGCCGAAAGCCTCGATCCAGACGACCGGCGACAGGAAGAGGTGGGTGATCGTGCTGGACTCCCACCAGATACCGAGTGTGCTGGTCTCCCACCATGCCAGGAAGGTGTCGGTCACGCTGACTCCTGAGTCATCGCCGGTCGGTGTCGGTCGAACAAGCAGGGGCTGGCGACCCGAAAGCCACCAGCCCCCACTCTAGCGCACGAGCGTGACTACTACTCGTCGGGGCCAGACACTGCGAGTGACTGGTTCGAGTTGATGTACGGATCGGAGAAGTCGATCGACTCCGCACGCGTCCTCGGTGATCGTCATGGCCGAAGCGACCATGTCGAACGACGTACCGGCCTGAAGGTCGGTGATGAGCGCATCGAACTTGTAGGTCAGGAACTCGACCTCAAGACCGATCTTCTCTCCGATGGCCTCCATGAGCGCCACATCGAAACCGATGGTCTCGCCACCCTCGACGTACTCGAACGGCGGGTAGGCGGTATCGGAACCGACGATGATCTTGCCCTCAGTGAGGGTCGTGATCGCGGCGGTGTCGGGCTCGGTGGCCCCAGACGTGGCCTCCGGGTACGACATCGGAGCTGCCTCGAAGTACTCGTTGTAGATCTCGTCGTAGGTACCGTCCTCGATGACCTGAGCGAGACCCCAGTTCACAGCGTCGCGAAGGGCGGTGTTCTCCTTGTTGAAGCCGAACCCGTAGGCCTCGTTGGTCGTGATCTCCTCGACGATGACGATGTTGCGGGTCTCGTCCTTGGCGATGTCCTGCGAGATCGGCAGGTCGTTGATGACACCCTGGACGTCGCCGGCCTGAAGGGCGGCGAACGCAGCGAGGATATCGTCGTACGGAACAACCTCGACGCCCTGGGCCTCGAGGTTCTCGGTGGCCCACAGCTCGCCCGTGGTACCGGACTGGACGCCGACCTTGTCGCCCGTCGCCGAGATCATCGGTGCTCATGATGCCCTCGGTGATGGCTGTGTCTTCCTCTTCCATGTCCTCGGCCGCGTCGTCACTCGAGCTACAGCCCGCCATGCCGAGAACGGCGAAGACCAGCATCAGCGCGAGCGCCAATGCCAGCAGTTTTCTAGCTTTGTCCATCGTTCCTCCTCGAATTCTCCGGTCGAAAGCGGATACCGGCATGCACCCGCATAACCGCTGACAACCTTACACCATGCGGGATGGGATGTGCACGCGGGTGCGGAGATATGCAGAAAGGTACCGATTGTATGCATACACGAGTGCTGCCTGGCGTCCTGCTGGACGGCGCGCCCCTACTCGATCGGTTCGGTCTCCAACTCCGGCAGATCGCCGACCCACTTGGCGCGAATCGTGGTGAGCACGCCGTCTGCAGCCAACTGATCCAACGCACCCCTCAAGGCCTCCTCGAGCTCGGTGGCCTCAAGCCCCACCGCCACCGCGAGCGGCATGGCCGGAGCGACCTGTCCCGCGAACTGCACGGTTTCGTAGCCGTCGCGGCCAATGTAGGAGGTCACCATCGCGTCACCTGCAAGAACGTCTATCTCGCCTTCGATCAGCGCGTCCATCGCCTCGCGAAGCGTGGGGTAGACGGCGATCGCATCTGCTCCGAACTCGTACTCCAAAGCCCAGTACGCCACCGAGCCCTCCTGCGCGCCGACCTTCTGGTCCTGCAGTGTGTCGATGGTGAGACTCGCATCGATCGAACCAGGCGCCTCGGCAGAGGCTGTTCCCTCACTGGATGCCGTTGCCTCTGCGGAGCCAGTCGCCTCGGCGGCGTCTCCGGCCGAGATGAAGAACGCCGGGCCGTTGGTCACGTACGTGCCGGCGAGCGAGGAGCTGACGAGCGCCTCGTCGCTGAACGGGATCGACATCATGGCATCGACGGTGCCGTCAGCCAGGGCCGTCGCCACATCGCTCGGCTTCACGTCCACGGTCTTGAGCTCGAGTCCCAGATCGGCCGCGATGGCCGAGGCCACATCGATATCGAGACCGGCCTCACGACCCTAGGTCCGTGCCGCCGAAGGGCGGGTACTCCAGATCGACACCCACGGTGAGGACGCCTGCCTCCTTGATAGCCGGGGGCGCCACCGCAGGCTCGATCTCCGGCTCCTCGGGCGCGGGCGTGCAGCCCACGAGCGACGCGGACAGAGCCAGCAGCAGGAGTGCTGCCACCGCAAGACCTGTGCGCATGAATCGTTCCTCTCGCATCCAGAATAGGTGCTTCCACTCGGCTGACCTGGTCTTTGACCCCACACTCGCGTACCGGGGCGTTCGCTTGATGCTATCTCACTAGAAGCCCTCTCGCCCGCAAGCGGGCGGTACGACTTACCCCTAAGGCGCGCCATGCTCACGCGGCAGCGCATGCTGACCGGCTTACGTGGGTCCTTTTGGCCGCGCCTACCTTGGACTGAGGCCCATTGGGCCCGCAACCACAGACCCGAGTGAAAGCACCGAGCATTCTACCACGCACGTGCCAAGAAACCCGCCCTCACCTCGGCAGCGCCCGCGTCCGCGCAAGCGCCGTGGCCGCAGCCTTCATCGTGGCACCGGTCGTGAGCACGTCATCGATGATGAGGACGCGGTCGAGGACGCGACCTGTATCGGAAGCAACCTCGAACGCATCGGTCACGTTGGAGAGGCGCTCGGCGCGCGAGAGATGGCGCTGATCTGCCGAGCGAACGTGCCGCAACAGCGGCTCGCACGGCACGCCGGTGTGACGAGACACGCTCTCTGCGAGCAGCAGCGCGTGATCGTACCCGCGTCTGCGAACGGCGCGCATAGAGGCCGGGACGGGGACGATCGCCTCGGCTATGAGATGTGGGTCCGGGGCACCCGGCGACCATCGCGCGACCACCGCCTCGGCAAGCATCTCCCCCAGCACCTCAGCGAGCCGCCTCTCGAAGGCGTCCTTGTAGAGGGTCACGGCGCGCGAGAGCGGGCGCTCGAGCAGCCCGACGGCTACGGCGGCATCAAGCCCGAGGTCGGCGTCCCAGCACTCCGTGCACACGAGCCAGCCGTACGGCGCGTAGCAGCGAGGGCACGCGGTCCGCGCGTCGATGAGCGGCAGGGCATCTCGGCACGCCCCGCACAGCAGCTCGCCGGGCAGCTCGCAGCCGGCACAGCGAGTGGGAAACACGGTCTCGAGCAGTGCGTCGAAGAGCGTGCCGAGGAGCGTGCCCGCATCGGATCGCGCCGCCTGGGTCGGCCTCACGAGCGGCCTCCCCTCCGGCATCTACATCGCGAGCACCTGCATGAGCGGTATCGTCACGGCTGACGCTACCGTCGTGACGAGAATCGCCCCGGCGATGAAGTCGGTGTCCAGACCGAACCGCTCCCCGATGACGAGTGTGAGCATCATCGTGGGCATGCCCGAGGCCAGCACGACCAGCCGCACTATGTCCTGCTCGGGGAAGACCAGCGAGCCCAGCCCGAGCGCTATGAGTGGCGCCACCAGCAGCCTGATCCCCGCGAGCAGACCTAGCGGCACGGCGTAGCGCGCGCAGAGTGCTCGGCCGAAGCGACAACCCCACCGAGATCATGATGAGTGGCACCACCATGCTAGCCAGAGCATCCAACCCATCCCCTAACCAGAGGCGGGATCGGAACCGAGCGCAGGAGCAGTGCAGCGAAGAGCGCGAGCACCGCAGGGAACTTGAGCGCCTCCACGATCGGATTGACCTTGGCCTCCCCCTCGGCAGAGCCCATCTTCTCGGCGATGAGCAGGCCCACGAAGAGGAAGGCCGCCACCGTCCCGAAGATGTCGTAGAAGATCTCTCGCACGAGCCCCTGCTCGCCGAGGAACGCCTGTGCCACCGGATAGCCGATGTAGCCCGTGTTGCCGAGCGCCGCAGCGATGATGAAGCCACCGGCCACAGTCCGACCGAGCTTGAGGGAGCGTGCCGAGAACCACGCCAGCAGCGCCACGAGGATGAAGACCGCCCAAGCGATAGCGGCGATCAGCCCGAGACTCAGATCGAGCTCGGCGGGGTGCACGGCCTGAAAGATCATCGCCGGCAGCCCCACGTAGATGATGAGGTTGTTGATCGGGCGCGCGTCTTCGCGCTTCAAGACCCCGAAGCGGCGCAGAGCCCAACCCACCGCGACGATCGCGACGAACCCGGCGATGATCTGCGCGAGCGACCAGAAGGTCATCGGCGCACCTAGTCGGTCGTGACCTCGTGATAGGCGTTGGCACCCATCAGCAGGACTGCGAGCGCAGTCTCGATATCAGACCCGCCCTGGGCTATCCCGCGCTCGGTGATGATCGCGGTGATGTACTCGGCCGGCGTGACATCGAAGGCGGGGTTGAAGACGGGGACGTTCTCGGGAGCGATTCGCGCCCATCCGTCGATCTGGTATCCTCCGCCCTTGCGGTCGATCATCATCTTGTGGCCCCTCGGCATGTCGAACTCGTAGGGACCATCCTTGGTGAGCATGTCGAAGGCCTTGCCCGTCTTGGCGTCGGGATCGGAGATGACTCCGGCCCATGTCACGCCGGTGACCTCTTCGTCACTTCGATGCTCGATGATGATCTGCTCGCCGGTCGAGATCGTGAGATCGACCGTGGAGGACGGCGCCGCCACGTAGAACGGGATGTCGTGCTCGCGGGCGAGGACGGCCAGACCGTAGGTGCCGATCTTGTTGGCGACATCCCCGTTGGCAGCGATCCGGTCCGCGCCCACGATGACGGCGTCCACCGCACCCGACTTCATCACGGCGGCGGCCGTGCTGTCGGTGATGAGCGCGCACTGGATGCCGGCCATCATGAGCTCCCAGGTGGTCAGCCGTGCGCCCTGGAGCACCGGACGCGTCTCATCGACCCACACGTGCTCGATCTTGCCCTGCTCGTGCGCGGTGAAGATGACGCCGAGCGCCGTGCCGTAGAACGATGTCGCCAGCGAGCCGGCGTTGCAGTGCGTGAGGATCTTGGAGCCCTCTTCGAGAAGCTCGGCCCCGACCTCGCCGAGGACGCGGTTTCGCTTCTCGTCCTCTTCCACCATGCCGAGTGCCTCTGCGACGAGAAGCTCGCGCAGCTCGTCGAGCGGCAGACCCTCGTTGCGAAACGCCAGCTGGCGCAACCGATCTGCTCCCCAGTGGAGGTTGACCGCCGTAGGCCGGGTCGACTTGATGAGCTCGACGACCTCCGAGAGCTTGTACATGAACTCGCCGTCGTCCTCGATCTCACCGGCCTCGTTGCGAGCCCACAGAGCGACCGCAAGGGCGGCAGCCACGCCGAGAGCGGGCGCGCCGCGGACAGCCATCCCATGAATCGCCCAGCACACGCCCTCGGCGGTGTCACACACGAGCACGTCGCCTACGAGCGGCAGGCGGGACTGGTCGATCAGCTGGACGGTATCGTCCTCCCACCAGATCGTTCTCGGGAGCCGGTCTACGCCGGTAGGCTCGTCGGCGCCCTCTCCCCCGTCGGCAGTTTCGCCGCTTGTGGCTTCATCGGCGTCTGGGGCACCGCCATCGGTCACGTCCGTCGAGAAGTCCTCGGCGTTCGTGTCCTCCGTTGCGGGTTCCAGATCTTCGTCCGGGGTCAGATTCGCGTCGTCGGTCATCGGGTCTCCTCCTGCATACTTGTTACACGGTTCCTTCGCGCCACTCGCTCAGATAGGCCTCTTGCTCAGGCGTGAGCACGTCGATCGCCACGCCCATCGTCTCGAGCTTGAGGGCCGAGATGCCCTCGTCGATCTCGCGCGGCACAGGGTGCACGCCGGCCTCGAGGTTCGCGGCGTTCTTGACCATGTACTCGGCCGAGAGGGCCTGGTTGGCGAAGGACATGTCCATGACGCTTGCCGGATGCCCCTCGGCGCACGAGAGGTTCACGAGACGGCCGTCGGCCAGCAGGTAGATCTTGCGGCCGTCGGCGAGCGTGAACTCCTCGACGAGCGGGCGCACCTCGCGAACGCTCACGGCCTTCTCGCGCAGGTGATCGATGTTGATCTCGACGTTGAAGTGGCCCGAGTTGGAGATGATGGCGCCGTCCTTCATCGCCTCGAACATGTCGGTGTCGATGACGTTGATGTCGCCGGTGACGGTGACCCAGATATCGGCGTGGCTCGCGGCTTCGACAGCCGGCATCACACGGTAGCCGTCCATGACGGCCTCGAGGGCGCGCAGCGGGTCGACTTCGCACACGATCACGTTGGCGCCCATGCCCTGGGCACGCATCGCGATGCCTCGGCCACACCAGCCGTAGCCGGTCACGACGAGCGTGCGGCCGGCGAGCAGGCGGTTGGTCGCACGGATGATGCCGTCGAGCGTGGACTGGCCGGTACCGTAGCGGTTGTCGAAGAGGTGCTTGGTGTCGGCGTCGTTGACCGAGATGATCGGGTACTTGAGCTCGCCGTCGTCGGCCATCGCCTTGAGGCGGATGACGCCGGTGGTCGTCTCCTCGGTACCGCCGATGATGTGCTCGAGCGCCTCGGGCTGCTCGGCGTGGATGCGACCGACGACATCAGCGCCGTCATCCATCGTGATCTGCGGCTGGTGGTCGATGGCTGCATCCATGTGCGCGTAGTAGGTATCGGTGTCCTCGCCCTTGATGGCGTAGACGCGGATGCCGTACTCCTCGACGAGGGCGGCAGCGGTATCGTCCTGCGTCGAGAGCGGGTTGCTCGCGCACAGCACGATGTCGGCTCCGCCGGCCTTGAGGGTGCGCATGAGGTTGGCGGTCTCAGTGGTCACGTGCAGGCACGCCGAGACACGCATGCCCTCAAGGGGCTTCTCCTTCTCGAAGCGCTCGCGGATCGATGCCAGCACCGGCATGTCCTGATCAGCCCATTCGATGCGGGCCTTGCCTGCCGCGGCAAGAGATAGGTCCTTTACGTCGTAGTCCATGAGCCCTCCTTGGGGGTTCGTTGTCTCGCAGCGGGGCTCGCGTCACTCAGAGGTACTCGCGCCGATCCCGCATGGATTCTGTCGTTACAGACCCTGCAGTATAGCAATCGTGAGCTGGGTCATGCGCTCGGCTGCCTGTTTGCCCGCCTCGAGGACCTCATCGTGGGAGAGTCCCTTGCCCGCCGCCACGTTCGTGACGAGGGAAAAGCCCAGCACACGCAGGCCGAGCGCGCGGGCGCAGATGACCTCTGGAACGGTCGACATCCCCACCATGTCGGCACCTGCACTTCGCAGATACTCGACCTCGGCCAGCGTCTCGAAGGCCGGTCCGATCAGTCCGGCGTACACGCCTTCAGGCAGGTAGTGGCCAAGACCCTGTGCGATCTCGTGAGCCACCCGGCGCAACTCGGGGTCGTAGGCGTCGCGCATGGGCACGAACGGCACGCCGCCTGGAGGTCCTGACCACCCCGTGAGCGGACTGTCGCCGCGCAGGTTCATGTGGTCGTGGATGAGCACGATCTGACCCGGATCGTAGGTGGTGTTGATGCCGCCCGCCGCGTTGGTGACGAGCAGGATCTCAGCGCCCAGCGCTGCCGCCAGTCGCGCCGGATACGCCGCGTCGAGTGCACTGAAGCCCTGATAGCTGTGCACGCGACCCTGGAACACGACGACCGGGGTGCCGCCGATGGTGCCGCACACCAAACGCCCCTCGTGCCCGGGAACCTCATACTCCGGCCGCGGGAAACCGGCCAGCTCGTCGTAGGGTATGCGCACGGCATCCTCGACCAGATCGCCGAGAGCCGAGAGGCCCGAGCCGGCCACCACGGCCACTCGGGGAGTCTGCAGTCCCTCGCGCTGAACGCGCGCCACATCCTCGGCAGGCACACCCAGAAGATCACTCATCGGTCCTCGCTCCCATCCTGCAGACAGCTGGCACTCAGTCGCGCGGGCGATCCATCATCGAGTCATACGCCGAGACGAGACGGGCCGAAGCGGATGCCCAGTTGAACTGCGACTCGGCGATCTCGCGACCCCGACGCCCCATCTCGCGAGCCGTCTGGGGCTCGTCGGCAAGTCGTATCAGCGCGCGGGCCACATCGGAAGCGTCACGTCCGTCTACTGCATACCCGGTTGCGGTTCGCTCTACGAACTCCCCCGCCCACGTTCCGGCACCGGCAAGGACGGGCAGACCGCACGCCATCCCCTCGATGGCTTTGACGGGGAAGTTGCACTTGAGATTGCCGAGGGCGGCATCGTAGGCAACGTACACGACGTCGCAATCCCCATACAGGTCGCCGATCTGATCGTAGTCGTAGCGGCCGGAGACCTCGACGCGGTCGAACTCCTCGGCCATGGTCGCGACCTGTTCCTCGGCGCTGCCGCCTCCCGCGAGATAGGCGTGCAGCCGCGGGTCGGTCTGCACCGCCTCCATGAGAACGCGAAGACTCTCCGGGTAGCGCTTCTGACCGATGTAGCACACCCGCAGGGTGTCCGGGTCCGGCGAACCCTCGACCACAGCGAAGCGGTCGAGGTCTGGAGCGTTCTCGGCCACGACGAGCTTGTCTGCCGAGACGAGCGGGGCGTAGACGTCTTCGAAGCCGGGGTTGGCCAGCAACACGAGGTCTGCGGCGGCGAGCGCTCGGCTCTCGAGCTTCCTGGCAAGAGCGCGCGCCGGACCCTTCACGCCGGTCCGCTGCGGCATCATGTTCGACTCGGGATAGATCTCGTGCAGATCGAGCACGAAGCGCACACCGGGCATGCGCTTGCGGACGGCGAGTCCCACCGTAGCGGTATCGAGGTCGTGGCAGTGGACCACTGTGGGCGCGAGCGCCACGACGGCCTCCTCGGCCTCGGCCCAGAACGTGCGGAACCCGGCTATGTTGGACAGACCTGAGCCGTATGCAGCAGTGGGCCCGACTCGCCTCACGGCGATGCCGTCGCGCTCCTCGGTTGCGGGTGCCGTTCCGGTGCGACCCCACGCGACGATCGTGACGCTCCATCCGATTGCCGCGAGGGCTCGGGCCTCCTTCTCGACGCGAGGGTCTGAGAGGAAGTCGTTGGAGAGCACCATGGCGATGGTCCCGCGGGCAGCCGCCGTCACGCGCTAGCTCCCCGAGGTCGAGACGTAGAACACCGTGGACTTGAGCGAGAGCGCCGAGCGCACGGTGTCACCGGGGACGCTGTAGGTGCTCGAGCCGTTGGACCAGTGGATGCTGACGGTCCGGGCATGCCCCGACGAGGCCCGGGAGACACCGATACTCTTCACATACACCGTCTTGCCCGCCCCAGAAGGCTCTCCGGATATGCGCGGCGCGAGCTTGGCAGCCGCGGTCATGCCGCTGATCTTGACCGGCGAACTCCACGGCGTGTGCGTGCATCCCACAAGCCCCTCGTTGGGATCGGTGACGCCGCGGTAGTAGGGATGGTCGCTCATCCAGTCGCTACTCTTGAGCCAGACATCCCCCAGGTTGGCGGTGTGCCCACCCGAGCTTGAGTGGAAGTAGGTGCGCACGATCGCGCCCTTGTACTTCACGACGAGGTTCTTGGTCGCGTCCACGGCAGCGTTCGCCGTCTCGTGCAGCGCCGCTGTTGCGCGGTTCGAGCCCTTCGAATGGCCGTTGTAGACCTGGCTCATGGTCGTGCAGTAGAGCTCGCCGCTCGTGGTATACGCATAGGAGCGCGCCGCGATGGACTGGGCCCTGACCGCCTCGAAATGCCACGAGGAGGGCATCTCTCTGGGCACGACCCCGTAGAGATAGGACTCCATCGGCATCTTGGCGAGGCACTTGATCTTGCCCTTCTCGTTGATCGAGAAGATCAGATAGCTGCGATGACGAACGTATCCGTGGTCGAACGGCCCGCTCGCATCCACGATCTGGGTGAGACCGGGACTGCCACCGCTGGCCTGCGTGGCCGTGGCATAGACGCCAAGATCGATGGTCCCGTTGAGTGTCATGCGCCACTCGCCGATGCCGAGGGGGGCGCAGATGTCGCCCGAGGCTCCTGGGCCCACCGACTTGATACCGCCGACGAGCGTGACGTTGTCGATCGCGGCCTTCTTCGCCTTGATGAAGTTGACCGTCCCGCTCGGCGCGTTGTCCGGCCATGTGAGCAGCAGCGGCTGCTTCGTCGCACCTGAGAGCACGCCGCCTGTGATGGAGTCAGGGAAACGTGCGGCGGTCACGACGTAGATGTTGTCGAGGTTGAAGCCCTGACTCGCTGTTGCCCATGCGGCAACCTGAGCTGCGAGCGTGAACCTGTCACCCGTCATGCCGAAGCGCGTGGCCGGTGCCGGTGAGAGCTTCTTGATCACGCCGCCGGGGATCGTGTTGGGACCCCCGAAGACGATGGTCTTCGTCGTGCCGAGCTCTTTGAGCGTCCCGGTCGTGGCAGCGGGCATCTTGTCTCGGCCAACCAGTAGCACGGGGCGGCCTGTGCCAGCGGCGATGGATGCCGCCAGCGCGGCGTCAGGCCAGACCGAGCCCGATGCGATGAGGATCTCGTCCCCCGAGGCGCCGAGAGCGACCATCTCGCGGGCTACTCCCGCAGCGACTGCGTAGCGATCGGTGCCGCCTATCCTCTTGGCACTCAGGCCCAGGCGCTGCTCGACGATCTTCTTCACGCCCTCGCTCACGCTCTTGGGCCCCCCGACGATGTAGGCACTCGTCACGCCAAGAGACTTCAGACGCGTGAGTTCGGCCAAGACCTCACTCGTCACCTTGCTGGTCTGGACGAGCAGTACGGGGCCGTCCGCCACACCTGCAAGTCCGGCGGCGGTCAAAGCGTCGGGGAACTTGGCGTCGTCGCCAACGGCGATGATCACACTCTGTGGTGCCGAGGTCGCATTGGGGAAGAGCTTCTTCGAGATCTCGACTGCTGTCGTGTAGCGGTTGGCGTGCGCGATGCGATCGGGCGCATCGAGGTAGGCCTTGATGGTGTGCGTCTGGTCGCCGTAGGTGGCGCCGTCGATCTTGATGGTCCCACCGTCGTAGCCGGGGCGGATGCGCCACGATGAGCGTGTGTAGCCCCCGTTGTACGAGCTACTCGACGTGTTGTACTGGGCCTTGCTGTCGAGATTGACGTTGACCCACTTCGAGGTGGTCGCGCTCACGGTCGTACCCGGGTAGTAGTGAGCGACGATGTTGGGACCGGATGCGGTGGCGCCACTCGGGCGTCACGCCGCGCGTCGCCATCCCGTAGGCGCCCCACTGACCCATGCCGATGCCGTGACCCCAGCCTCGGCCTGAGAACGTGAGCGTGGTGACGGCATGCGCGGCCGCCGGGGTGGCAAAGAGGAGCAGCGCGAGCAGTAGCAGCGCTGCGACGGCGCGCACGCGACCATGAACACTGCTGCGATGTGTGCTGCGACTTGACATGCCCGTGACTCCTAGATGGCCGTCAATCTGCAAGTATACGCGCGCGAACAGGCCTGCGTCACTCCTGGCCGGCGCTACCCGCCTCAGTTCACGTACTGCCGATCCTGCAGGATCTGGACCATCTGGCCGACGACGGCCGGCTCGATCGTGACCTCACCGCCGAGCACGTATGCGGTCGTGACCCGGTACGCCTTCTCCTGGAGGACGTCACGCGTGGGAGCGGGGAGCTTGTCGTGCTGCGTGAGGAAGATCGGGCCGCGCATGCGGGTCGCCATCACGCCGCCGGGCAGCGCATCGGAGAAGACCTCGCCGCTGGCAAGAGCGTAGCGCGACATCCTGAGCGCGGGAGGCTCCCCGTTGCCGCCTTCGAGCGCGAAGCGGCCGATGGCCGCCGAGGTAGCGTAGCGGTCGTAGCCGGAGAGCCGGTAGAATCCTCGGCCACCCGTGTAGATGTTCTGGGAGACGCTGGCCGGCCCGCCGACGATGTAGATCGAGGCACCCGGATTGGTGTCGACGAAGTTCTTGACCGGCCCCAGCGAGTCTGTCCTCGAGCGTGAGCAGCACGGGCCAGCCCTTGGCCGCAGCCAGCGGTGACACGGACAAGGCGTCACCCGCCTTGTCATCGAGACCGCTCGCGTAGAAGACCCCGTCCGGCGCTGCCCTCGCGCGCCTTCAGCTCTGCAGCGATGTTGGCTGAGACGGCATACCGATCCGAACCGGCGATCCTTCTCACCGTCGCCTTCGGAGCGAGGGCCTTGATCTGAGCCTCGACCTCAGGCGAGATGGTGTTGGTGCCGCCGAGGATCACCACGTCGTAGCCGTACTTCCAGTGTGGCTTGTAGAGTCGCTTGATCTCTGCGGCCACGACCGCGGGCAGATGGTCCTTGCCCACGAGCAGGATCGGAGCGTTGTAGCTGTCGGCCAGCGGAACGCCAGCGAGAGCGTCAGAGAAGACCGCCCCCGACGCGATGAAGACCGCATCGGATGAGAGCGGGAAGGACTCCTGAGAGAGCCCCACCGATACCTTGTAGCGATCCGCTCCGGCTATGCGCTCGACGCCGGGGAAGAACTCCTTCTGCCGGTAGCCGTCATCACCCCACAGGAAGATCCTGTGCACCATCTTGCCCGCGTCGTTGTCCCATTCGCAGAACAGTACGCGCGCCTCTGGCTCGGGCGAGTCGGATTGCACGACCTGCGGGTCGTTGAAGATGATCCCCGTGTCGAGATCGGAGGTCGCGATCTTGCCACCGGGTGAGGCGGTCGTGTTGTCTGGCGCCCATGTGGCGCCGCCGTCGGTGGAGAGCCAGACTTCGATGTCTCCACCGCGGTCGATGTAGCGATCGTTGTAGGTGCTCTCGCCGCGAGTCCCCTCGCGCGTCAGGATCGCGCGGACCGTGGATGTGCTCTCATACTCGAGCGCACCCGAGTCCATGAAGTGATCGGTCTTCGCGATCTCAGTGGTCTCCCACGAGCTTCCCGACCAGCGCGAGAACATCCATGAGTACGTGTTGGGGCCGTTTCCCTGCCCGCTGACGAAGAGCAGACCGGGGTTGCCCTCCGTGTCGTCTGCGACGACGACCTGGTTCTGGTAGTTGAAGTCGCCGTAGACCTTCGCCTCGAGCCCTGCCGATGTGAGCACGCTGTGGTCGGGCGGCGCCATGCCGGGCGTCGAGATCACGGAACCCTCGACGTCCTTCCAGGCGCCGTCCGCGGCGTCGCGGTACATGTAGAACACGTCGTAGCGAACGAACGGGTCTCCGGCGAACCTGTCTTGTGAGATCAGCGCCGCGTGAACGCGATCGCTCTCACCTCTGGAGAAGTTCGCGTACCAGGACCACGTGACGGGGTCGCCGGCAACGACGATCTCCTTGTAGCTCCACGCGCCACCGTCGAGTGGACTCGGAGCGGACCCAGCCCCCGCGGTACCATGCGCTGCTGCCGTCCACACGATAGAAGAGCTGGTGTTTGGGGTCGGTCGCGCCCTTGTGCAGCATCTGGGGATAGGAGGCCGAGGAGCCTATCGTCGACAGAGTCGTCCACGAGTTGATGTTCCAAGGGGAGGTCGAACGTGCGTGCTGGATCTTCGTCCCGTGTGCGCCGTACAGGACGTGAATGTAGCCGGAGTCGTCGATGAGCAGGGACGGCGCACCATGCGAGTCATCGGGATTCCACTGGTCGGGCTCGGCGAGCTGGTTCTCGCCGACCTTGACCGGCCCGTCCCACGTGTCAGTCACGTGGTTGTAGGTCACGATGTAGGGATCGAGGTTCACGCCCTGGTAGGCCACGTACGTGATGTCGCCTCGGTGGACCGCCTCGGCATGGATCGCCATGGACTCGTAGACGGCCTGCCCTGAGACACCGTCGTCGAAATGGTCGCCATACCAGCCGATGGCGGCCGAGGGCGTCAGGAGCGCCGCGACCACCACGACGCCGAGCACGAAGAGGCGGGGCCGGCCAGAAACGAGACGCGCGAGACTTCTGTGTAGCACGTGGACTCTCCTTTGTCGCCCGCATGGGCACATGCGCCACTGAGCAGCGCTGGCGTTGCCGCAGGCCCTGTTGCTGCGCCCGCCGATCACTTCACCGGACCGTGCTGTTCAAGCAAGTCACGGGCCGCCGACGCGTATCTCGCCGCGTCATCTCGGCACACCCGCTCTTGTGTTCAGAGATTCTCGTAGGTGTTGATGAGTGTACGCTTCTCGAGCCCCCAATTGAACCTCTCCCGCACCGCCGTCTGCCCGCGCGCGCCGTAGGCCGAGAGCGGCTCCTTGCCCTCGAGCAACAAGCGCACTGCCGAGGCGATGCTTGCAGGGTCTGTCGGATCGGCAATGAGGGAGCCGACATGCTCTTCCTTGACCACACGAGCCATGTCGGGAAGGTCGCTCGCGACCACCGGCACGCCGGCCATCATGTACTCGAAGAGCTTGTTCGGCGCAGCGTAGACGTAGCTCAGGCACGAACCCACGATCGGCACGAGGCCGATATCAGCCGCAGCCGTGTAGCCGATCAGAGTGTCGTAGGGCACGGCCCCAAAGACCTGTGCTCGCTCCTGCAGTCCCCTCTCGGCGATGCGTGCCTCGATCTTGTCGGCGATGTGGCCGAAGCCGACGTATGCCAGAGCGCAGCCTGGCAGCTCCTCGAGCGCGTCCACGCACTCGAGCAGGCCACGGTTGGGGATCAGCGTGCCGGTGTAGATGAGCAGGTGCTCCTGGTCGCCGAGAGCGCGCGCACGAAACTCCTCGTCGGCCTCGATGGGGTCGATGAGGTCGGGAACGTTCATGACCACCACGGGGCGCGGGATCGAGTAGCGCTTCTCGAGGATGTCGGCCCGTCCCTCGTCGGTGGTGATCACTGCATCGGCACGACGGATGAAGAATCCCTCGTACGCCGAGCCGAGCACGCGCCACCAGCGCTTGTGCGTCCACGGCCAGTTGCGATCGAGGTTGAGTTCGTCGGAGTCGTAGACCAGCTTGCCGCGGCGACGCTTGGCCGCCAGCCAGCACACCATGAGCGGATAGATGTCGCGGGAGTCGTAGATCGCGGCACGCTCGCGTGAGGCCGCCGAGTACGTACGGAAGACAGCCTCGATCCAGCGAAACGCGCGCAGATGGCTTCGTCTTCTTGCGCCACTTCATCGGCACGCGCTTGACCACGTAGCCATCGCGCTGCTCGAAGGCCGGCTCGTCATCGAGCTGCAGCGCGATCAGCACGACCTCGTATCCCATCTCGGCCAGTGTTCGCGCCGAGCGGTCAACGCGCGTCAGGAACGTCGACGCGTTGTACTGGACGATGCAGACCTTCCCGCGCTCCTTGGGCATGAGCCTCCCTCAGGCCTCCCACACGCCTGCGCACACCGCTGCCCACCTGCCGCGATGCGCCTGGACAAGCGTGGCAAACAGCAGGCACATGGTACACTAGCCCGCGTCTTTGGCGGCCTCTCGAGGTAGCACGGATGCCGAAACGTCATGTCGTCCTGATCAGCCAGATCCCACTGTGGTCCATGGCCCGCGCTGTGGGTGGACCGGCGTTCCACCGCACCCTCCACGCGCTCGCTGAGCGCTACCGGGTCACGCTCGTCACCCCGAGACTCGACTACATCGACGAGTCCGACATGCCCAAGAGCGTGGAGCTCGTCGAGTTCGATCATCGGCTGCATGGCCTGTGGCGCAACGTCCGCAAGGTCGGCTGGGCTACCGACACGCTGGCCTGGTACACGTTCCAGTGGTCGGCCTGGCCCGCCGTGAAGCAGGTGTCTGCGAGCGCGGCGATGTCGACCTCGTCTACGGCTACGAGATCTACGGCACCCCGGTGGCGGCCAAGGCGGCTGCCGCCTTCGACCTGCCGTGCGTCGCGCGATACCAGGGCACGCTCATGTCCGTGCGGCAGAGCATGGCGATGGCTGGCGCGAGGTTCTGGAAGCACATCCGCGCGCTCGGCTCGCCTGCCGATCTCGTCATCATGACCAACGATGGCACCGAGGGTGAGCGCTACCTCATCCAGAACGGGGTGCCGGCAGACAGGATCCGCTTCTGGATGAACGGGGCCGACTTCTCCATCGCCGAGCTCCCCTCCCGCGATGTGCGACCGGATGTCTCCATACCGGCCGAGGCGCCCCTGCTGCTCACCGTCTCCCGTCTCTCGCACTGGAAGCGTGTCGATCGGGCGCTGCGCGTCCTGGCCGAGGTCCGCGACCGGGGCATCGACGCTCACATGATCGTCGTCGGCACGGGGCCTGAGGAGGAGTCGCTCTGCCCGACTCGCTCGCGATCTCGGCCTTCAGGACCAGGCGCACTTCGTCGGGGGCATCAATCGCAAGGAGCTGGCCTCCTACTACACCTCCGCCGACGTCATGCTCTCGCTCTATGACTACTCCAACCTCGCCAACCCCGTGATCGAGTCGATGGTGCTGGAGTGCCCGGTGATCGCACTCGATGCCGGTGGCACGGCCGACCTGGTGAAGGACGGCATCAACGGACGCCTCGTGCCGGTGGCCGAAGAGGGCTCGGTGGCATCGATTGCCGCCGCCCTGCTCGAGGACCCGGAGGCGGCTCGCTCGCTGGGAGCCTCGGCTGCATCGTGGGCGCGAGAGAACCTCTGGACGTGGGACGAGAGACTCGACGCAGAGATCGACGCGCTCGAGACGCTCATGGACGAACGCCGCTGATGACGGGCTCCACGACGGTGATCGGGTCTGACCTTCGGCGGTGCTGCCGATACTAGGCGGCTGCGGCCTCCTTGCGTGCGTCCGAGAAGCCCAGAATGAACGCCACGGCGATACCCGCGATCGCGCCGATGAGCAGCCCCTGGACGGTGAGCCCGATGATGTCGGAGGTCTGGTCGACCTCGACTGCCACGGCCTCGCCCTCGACCAGCGCAGCGCCCTCCCAGCGATCGTAGTTGTACCGCGTGTCTGAGCCCGGTCGGCGTAGCTCCACAGCTGATTGCGGAGACCCCACGCGGTCTGCCGGAGGCCCCATGTCTCGCCCTCATCGAGCTGCTCGGTACTCGAGTCGGCCCTCGATCTCGTCCAGCTCGGACTGGAGCTGCTCGACCCGCGCTTCGTTCTCCTCGGCCACCTCGACGGTTGTAGGTGAGATCGGGCTCCAGGAGAGTGATGAGTCCGGTGCGAACCTGCATGGCCATCGCGTCGGCGATCGTCTCGGCCGCCTCCGGGTCGTCGGCCCGGACGGCGATGCGGACGAGCTGGACATCGCTGGGATCGACGTATGCGGTCACGCTGCCCACAGCATCGGCCTCCACGCCGCGCTGACTCGGCCGCCGACTGAAGCGTCGATGCCGACTTGGCCATGGCAACACCCATGTCGACGGTGGCGATCACCGGCACGCCCGAGACCGTCTTGATGCGCACGGCCGACACGGCCTCTTGCGAGGGTCCCTCGTTCGTGAGCAGCGCGTATCCGAACGCAGCTGCGCCCACGACGAGCGCTGCTACGAGGACGATCGGCCACCGCCTGATCGATGCCTGCAGGACCGTACTCGCACTTGTCCTGGCCATGTAGCTATGCAACCTCCTCTTGAGAGCCCGCGGCGGGCTCGTCAACGGTTTCTGCCTCATCCCCTGCGCTCGTACCGAGGTGACGAACGTAGACCGCCATCCCCACCCCGAGTGCGAACCACAGAAGCTTGTGCCCTTCGAGACTATACGTCAACGCCTGGGTGGCGACACCCGCCACCGCAGCGATCGAACCCACCAGGAGCGCCTGGTCGCGTCCTGCCGGCAGCTTGAAGGCCGCGGGCACGAGATTCTTCGCGAAGCGCCACAGGACCCACAGGTAGGCGAGCAGGCCGAGAAGGCCCGTCTCGACCAATAGCGTCAGGTAGGCCATGTGCGACTCCACAAGGCTCGCGCGTACGACCACCTTGGCGATACAGCGGGTAGACCTCGGGAAAGCCCCCAAGCCCCACGCCAAAGGGATAGTCGGTGGCCATGTCGAGACCGGCCAGGATCATGTAGTAGCGCGCGGGGTCCACATCGGTGTCCTCGGCACCTGGGAGCTGCGTCGCGATGAACTCCGCCTCAAGGACAGCGAAGCCCAACGCGAGAGCTACCACCACGATGATCGCCGCCATGCGGACCCACCACGGGATACGCACCAGCACGAGAATGACGAGCGCAACGACTACCGCTGCTATCCAGGCGCCGCGGGAGTGTGTCGCCCACAGGGCCCCGATGTTCAGCACGACTGCCGCGACTCCTACGATGCGCAGCCGCCAATCCCGCGTCTGGAGAAGGAGCGGGACCGCAGAGCGCAAGCGTGACGTAGGTGAGCGTGCCGTACATGTTGGTGTCACCGAAGGTCACCTGGGGCCTGATGCCGCGCTCGTACGTGGTGAGGAAATCGCCTCTGATCGAGAAGATCCCGGCCCGCTCGAGCAAGGCGAAGCCGGCCAGCGCCACGGAGATCGACGATCGAGCCCCAGACGACGGTGGCAAGCTTCTTCTCCGAGTCCGCGAAGATCACGACCGCGTACATGAGGAAGATGCTCGAGGCCAGCGATATCCAGTCGACCACCGAGGAGAGCACGCTCGGGGCGACCACGATCGATGTCGCCGCCAGAGCCATGAAGACGAGCAGCGGCACGTCCAGCGGGGTCCTCGGCAAGGCGATCCTCCCCTGCCTGTACCGCACCACGAAGACGATGAAGAGGAAGCCGGCAAGTGCCTGATACAGCGTGAACTGCACCCCGGCAACCTCGACCAGGCGGCCCTGAACATCGAGGGTGGCCGCCCCGAAGAGTGCGATGAGTCCCCACTCCGGCCGCGTCGCGATGACGGCCAGCAGGGGCAGCGCAAGGACGAGGATCACGAGGTGACGCATGTCGAGCACGCCGTAGACCACGAGCCCGAGTGCCGCAAGGCCGGCGACGGCTGCGATGAGCGCCTCTCGCCACGAGAAGGAGAGCGCGAAGGGCTGTGCACTCTGCGTCGATGTCGTCACAGGTCCGACTCCTTGCCCAACTCTGCGTACATCCCTGCGAGCACACGTCCCTCGTGGCCGAGCGAGTACCGCTCCGCGACGGCGGCGCGCCCGGCATCCGATGCCGCCCGTGCGGCTTCGGGGTCGGCCAGCTCGAGGATCGCCTCGGCAAGCGAGTTGTCATCGCCTGCGATCGCCACGCGTCCCGCATCCGTCTCCTCGACGATGCGAGCGAGAGGCGCGCAATCGGTCACGACGACCGGCAGGCCGATGCACATGTACTGGAACAGCTTGTGCGGCACGGTCGAGTCAGTGTGCTCGTTCTTGGCGTGCGGCACCGTACCGATGGTGGCCTCGGCAAGGTTGGCGCGCATGGTCGCGTCGCCGACCCAGCCGGTGAACTCGACGCACCCACGCAGTCCGTGAGCGACGACGAGTTCGCGCAGCTCGCTCTCGCCATCGCCAGCGCCCATCAGTACGAGGCGGGCGTGGTGATCGCGACTGTGGACCTTGGCGAAAGCGCGCACGAGCGTGTCGATCCCGCGATGCGGTCCGAAGCCGCCCGCATAGGCGACCGTGAGCGCGTGGTCGGTCCCCTGCCACGTGCCGCCCTGGGTGCAGTCATCCACGTTGCCGAACACCACGATCCGCTCAGGCGGCACGCCAAGTCCGCGCACGCGCTCGGCCGCCTCGTCCACCACACAGACCACGCGGTCGACGGCGTTCACGGCCCAGCGCTCGTAGTCGCGATAGCGCGCGGGCGTCTGCGCGAGCCGAGCCGCGGTGCTGCGCTTCCAGAAGGACACCGCAGCCGGATAGTTCTCGTGCATGTCGAAGACCACGGGGATCCCGGCGCTGCGAGCCACCTCGACGCCCACTTTGACGGCGGGCAGATCGTGGACGTGGAGTGCATCTACTCCCGCATCGCGCACGAACGAGTCGATGGCGCGCTTCCAGCCCAGGTTGCGCCAGGTGGCAAGCGTCACTGCGGCCTCGGCCTTCGAACGCACACGCGATCCCCGATGCACGTAGCGATAGACGGTGAGCGGGGGCATGGGCTCCTCGGCAGGACGGCCGTCCTTGTCGGATGTGAGGAGGTAGACCTCATGGCCCGCCTCGGCGAGCACACGAGCCTCCTTCTCCACGCGTATGTCAGGCGGGTAGGTCCCGCCCATGAGTAGCATGCCTATGCGCACGAAGAGCCTCTCTACGTTCCCGAGCGCCCGCATCGGCAAGGCGCGCTCTCGCAACACTGGAACAGTGTACGTCGTCGCAGGTTGCAGCCGCGTGTCATCTCGGCAACAGCGCGAACGAGACGCGACCGCCCACGAACGACCATAATAGAATAGCTTCCGACGCGGTGCGCCGAGACTGAGGAGGTCCATGGCGGCCGAGAGTTCATCCGGACAGCAGGGGCACGAGGAGGAGAGACCTGCCGAGAGGGGCGCTGACGACGGCGACCTCGGCGAGAGCATCCTCAAACGAATCCTTCGAGGCGCGGGTTCCGACGCCCTGAAGTACTTCCCCGTCCGGTTCATCCCGGCGCTCACATCGCTGATCACCGTGCCGCTGTTCACGCGCCTGATCGGCGCGGAGGACTACGGCTACTTCTACCTCGTCACCTCGGCGGCCACGTTCGTGGCAAGCATCGTCACGGCATGGCTGTCCTCTTCGGCGGTGCGCTTCTACTGGGCGACCGAGAGGGAGGGGCGCACCAACGAGTACATCTCGACGGTGCTGTGGAGCGCGCTGGTCGCGCTGACGGGCGCAGGCGTGCTCGTTGCAGCCGGTGCGCTGCTGCTCCAAGGCCAGATCGAGGAGGGGCTTGCCCGCCTCGTGCCCGCCGGCATCGCCTACTTCTTCTTCCACTACATCATGAGCCTGTTGCTGCAGGTGCTGCGCGCGGCCAACCGCGCTTCCTCGTTCGCCAAGCTGTCCGTGGCCAACACCGTGCTCACGACCACCCTCTCGATCATCTTCGTGTGGCCGATGGAGATGGGATCGCTCGGCATCCTGCTCGGCGTGGCCATCGGCAACCTGGTGCTGCTGCCGCTTGGGCTCCGAGCTGTGAGCCGTGAGGGCTCGCTCACGCCCGGCAACTACAGCCGTCCGCTGCTTGGCGAGTTCCTCTCCTACGGAGTCCCGCTCATCCCTGTGGGCGTCTCTTCCTGGGTGCTCGTGCTGGCTGACCGATACATGATCCAGTTCTTCCGCGGAGCGACCGAGGTCGGCCTCTACTCGGTGGCCTATGGACTCGGCGAGAAGCTCATGCAGCTCGTCACGCTCCCGCTCATCATGACGATGACGCCCGTGCTCATGGAGACCTACGAGAAGCGCACTCAAGCGATGGCCGAGAAGGTCCAGTCGCAGTTCACGCGCTACGCGGCGATGGTGACCTTCCCGCTGCTGGCCGGCATGGCTGCCACATCCGGGCTCTTCATGCGAGCGTTCACCGCGTCCGAGTACTGGCCCGCAGCGGTCGTGCTGCCGTTCGTGGCCGCCGCCGCCATGTTCTCCGGGTTCGCGCAGCTGGCAGGCACCGGCCTCGGGCTTCACAAGAAGTCGCAGATCATCATGCAGAACACGCTGCTTGCAGCGGCCTTCAACATCGGGGCGAACGCCGTGCTGATCCCCGAGTACGGGTACGCCGCCGCCGGTGTGACGACTGTGCTCTCCTACTTCCTGCTCCTGGCCCTCACCTGGTTCAGGAGCCGCGCCTACATGCCCTGGCTCGTCCCGTGGAACGCGCTGCTGCGCATCACGGCCGCCTCGCTCATCATGGCCGCCGTGCTGAGTCTGGCGAGCTACGTCACCGCCCACCCGATGCTGCTGCTCGTCGCAGCCGTCTTCGTCGGGCTGACGGTCTACATCATCGCGCTGCTGCTGCTCGGTGGAGTCCGTCGCGACGAGCTGCACTACGCCCGCGAGATCGTCGCGGGCCTCACGCGCCGCATGAAGCACCCCACGCGCGCCGCCAGCGACGAGCACGCCGAGGAGCCGAGCGAGACCGAGCTTCCGCCCGAGTCCGACCCGCCTCAACCCGGGGAGTGATCCACACGTGAGCGCGCGACGCATCCTGATCGTCGGTCCGCTTCCCGGACACATGGGCTCACGCAGCACCGGCGGTATCGCCACCCACGTTCTCGAGCTCGCCGAGGGACTCTCCTCGGCAGGCCACGACGTCGCAGTCTACGCGGACAACATGCCTCCGACCGACGAGCCGATCGCCGAGGAGTGGGGCGATGTCTACTCGGCGACACCGCTGTCGAAGTCACTCGGCGGGGCGATGGCGGCTCTTGGCAACGCTTCCCTGGTGAGCAGCACGCGGTCGCTCATGGGGCTGGCCGAGGCGCAGGACAAGCGGTTCGGGCCCACGTTCGCCCAGGTGCTCGGGTTGTCGCGAGCCGTCCAGGGCCACCGACCCGACGTCGTCCACTACCACCAACCCGACATGCGCGTGCTCTACGGCCGCATGGCCGGCATCACCTCGCTGCCGAGCGTGGCGACCCAGCACAGCCTCTCCGCGTTCGCCGACGACGCGCCACAAGCACTCGGCGACTTGGTGATCGAGAACCTGGCCGAGATGGACGCTGTCATAGCGGTGAGCACGGATGTCGCCGATGGGCTGTCCGCGCGCGTCCCCGGCCTCGAGCCCACGGTGATACCCAACGGCGTGGATCTGGGGCGGTTCGGCGCTGCGATGCGGTCGACCTCCGATGTCGAGAGCCGCGGGTCCGCAGCAACGGGATCGAGCCCGGCCACAGTCGCCTACATCGGGCGCATCGCTGCTGGCAAGGGCGTCGAGGACCTGCTACGGGCCATGGTGTCCGTCCTTGCCAGCGTACCCAACGCCCATCTCGTGCTGGCTGGCCCCGTCGTCGATCTCGACGTCGAATCGCTTGCGCGGGAAGCAGGGCTCGACGCGGGATCCTGCGAGCTTCTCGGCGACCTGGGACCCGATGGTGTCGTCGACACGCTCTCCTCGGCCGATGTCTTCGTGCTCCCCTCTCATCTGCGAGAGGGTCAGCCGCGCTCGATCATCGAGGCACTGGCATCCGGCACGCCCGTCGTGGCCTCGTGCATCGGCGGGATCCCCAACCTGCTGCGCGGCGGCGCGGGCGAGCTCGTGGATCCGGGGGACGTGGCAGCGCTCGGCCGTGCGATCACCCGAGTCCTCACCGAGCCCGAGTTCGCCGCTCGGCTCATCGAGGTGGGAGCAGCACGAGCGGAAGAGTACGATCTTGGACGCACGACGGAGCGCGTTGCCGAGGTCTACGAATCGGTCATCGAGTAGCGAGGGTCGCGCGGTTCCCTAGTGCTGGTTCATCCGCCACTTCTCGAACATCTGTGAAACATAGGCCGACACCGACGCGGGGCCTCCGACCACGTCCACATCGAGCTCGGCCTCCCGGTTGTTGTAGACCCAGGGCCTGAGACTCGTGGAGCAGGCGGACTTGCCCATGAGGATGATCGGGCGTCCCTGTTTGGCTGCATACGGCCCGAGCACCAGTGCGTCGGGGAAGACTTCTGCCGACGCGATCATCGGGCGGACGTGGTCCTCGGCCTCGTACTTGTTGGCGAAGACGGCCCAGTTCGTCGAGTACCGATTGGAGCCGGCCAGACGCTCGTACTCGAAACCGTCGAGCACCTGCTCCGGGATGGTGGCCGGGCCACCCACCACGGTCATGTCGCGCTCGCCCCGCGAGATGTAGGAGCGGATGCCCCCCGACATCTTCTTCGAGCTCACGAGCAGAATCGGCTGGGCGTTCTCGGCCGCATATGCCGAGATGCTGAGCGCGTCGGGGAAGACCTCGCCGGATGCGACGATGACAGGTGCGTCATCGGCGATCCCCATCTCCTCGGCGATGGCGAGCGCCACGTCGTAGCGGGTGCTCCCACCAAAGCGCGTGATCGCGCCCGGAGCGGCCGGATCGATGCCGGCGGCCTGGGCTGCCTGGCGTGCGATGGCGTCGGGGACCGAACGCGGACCCCCCACGACGACGATTCGGTCGGGCGCAAGATCCTTGAGCGCGCTCGCCGTCGGCCCAGGGAGATGGCCAGCCGCCGTGAGCAGGATCGGAGCGTCGAGCTGAGTCGCGTAGGGACCGGCGACCAGGCTATCGGCGAACGTCTCCCCAGAGGACAAGAACGCGACGGTCGGCGTAGCCCAGCCCGAGCGCGCCACTTGAGCAGCTGTGGAGTAGCGATCGGCACCCCATATCCGGTCGAAGGACTCGTCGAACTCGCGTTTGGCGAACCGGTCGATGCCATCAGCGATGCCGCGGGCGACCGTCGCCTGATACGAGCTCGAACGCAGCCGGGAGAGCTCGGAGGAGTTGGACATGAAGCCGCACTCCACGAGCACGGCCGGCATGTTCGACCAGCGGATGACGTAGAAGTTCTCGGCGAACACGCCTCTGCTGCGGGCACCGGTCTCCGAGATGAGCTCGGCCTGCACATCGCTTGCGAACCTCTGGCCGAGCGGGTCCTGCGGCGCCCGGTATGTCTCGGCACCGGAGGCGCTGCCGCCAGCGTTGTTGTGGATCGAGACGAAGAGGTCGGCCCCGTTGGCGTTGGCGCGATCGCAGCGCGACTGGAGATCGCGGCGCAGCCGGTCGGTGGCGGTGTTCACGGGCCAGCTGTCGTACTTGTAGCGATCGAGCGAGTCGACCCAGCGCCATGTGGGCACCGTGCCGCCGGAGTAGACATACGAGTCGGTCCAGCGCGTCATGTCGACTCTGTGACCCCGACGCTTGAGCTCGGTGGCGAGCCTCTTGGCGATCTGGAGGTTGAGCGCCTTCTCGGAGGTGCCGCCGTAGACGGCTCCCGAGTAGCCACCACCGTGACCGGGATCGATCGTGATGCGCAGGGCCGCGGGCTTGATGGGTTCTGCGCACGCAAGAGCAGGGAGCGCGAGAAGGATGGGGAGAGCGAGAACGAGCGCCAAGGACATGCGCATCGCCTTCAGGCGGTACTGCTGCGACGTACTGCTACGATTCACCACCGTTGACAGCCTTCCAGTATCGGCGAGGCCAGGTGCCATGGTAACTCAGGTCATCACGGGGAAAGCGACCCCCGGGGTCATGGCTACTGGCGCGTCACCACCGGTGTACCCAGCGGTACCTGCGGGAACAGCTCGAGTACGTCCTTGTTGTACATGCGGATGCAACCCGCCGAGGCGCGCGTGCCGATGACCCACTCCTGGTTCGTGCCGTGGATGAGGTAGGCGCGAGTACGTGTAGCCAGAGCCGGACTTGGCGAACAGCCGCATCTTGCGCGGACCGTACACTCCGCTGCTGTGGTACTTGGCGCCGATCTTCCAGGTGCGCTCCGGCGTGCTGGCGCCGACTCGCCCGTGGGCGATCGGGTAGGCCTTCACGAGAACATCGTTCTTGATCCAGTAGAGCTTGAAGTCCGACTTGTCGATCACGATGCTGGTCGATGCCGGGTAGTCGAGCCGCTTCACCTTGCGCTTCATCGTCGATGTCGCGTCATCAGGGTTGCTGGCGACGATCTTGACCTCGGTCATGTCCTTGGCGAGCCAGACCTTGCCGAAGTCCACCTCGGTGTAGGGCTTGGCCGACTTGGTGGCGACGTACTTGCCGTCCACGTAGAGCTTGAGCGTCGTGGTGTTCACGCCCGCCCTGGCCTTCATGGGAGCTCTCTTCGTGGCCACGTTCTTGAACGAGGTGATCTGCGGGATGCCGGGGTTGCCTCCGAGCTCACCGTAGAGCCCGTTCGACACGCTTGCCGAGCCTCCGAGGACGATGGCCTTCGTCACGCCGATCGAATCGCTGGCCAGGTAGTTCGCGATGGAACCGCGCAGCGTGTCCTTGGGGACGATGACGAGAGGGCCGCTGTTCTTGGCGGCGAGGATCGCTCCTGAGACCGCATCGGGAAGCGCGCCGGCAAGACACGTGGTCGCCGGATCGGCCCACCCGCGGGCATCGGCCGCCTCCGCCACGGCGATAGACGTCGCGTAGCGGTCGGCGCCGTGGAGACGCTCGGTCCCGGGGAGCTTGCGCTGGACATCCCAGGACATGGTCGTGGGGCCACCCACCAGAATGGTCTCAGCGGGAGCCGTCGCCTTGATGTACGTGGCGGTGACCGCCGGCACTTCATCTCGGCCTGCAAGCAGCACCGGCACGCCGGTGTTGGCCGAGACGGCCGAGGCCGAGAGCGCGTCGAAGAACGTATCGACATCGGCACCGTTGGCCACGAGCACGGCGCTCGGTATCGTGCGGCTCGTATCGGCAGCGACCTGCCTCACTCGCGACGCGATACCTGCCGCAAGCGAGAAGCGGTCTCCTGAGGCCCATGGGCGCTCGACTGCTCCGCTCGGCCCGATGGCGGACTTGATCTCCTTCTCGAGCGACCGCGGCACCGAGACTCCGCCGCCGACGATGATCACCTTGACGCCGGGATTGACCGCGGCGATCTCCTTGAGCGTCGAGCGAACCGACGAGGGAAGGGTCTTGGACTGAGTGAGCAGCAGCGGGGCGTCATACGCCCAGCAGAGAGAGGCAGCGGTCAGCGGGTCGGCCGCGGCACGATCCTCGCCCGAGGCGATGATCACGTGGTCGACGCCTGCCCAACCAGGAAACGCCGCAGCCGCGATCTTGACTGAGGTTGCGTAGCGGTCCGAGCCGTAGACACGGTCGCGCGCAACCTTGACCTTGGGGGAGCCATCCGGCCACGTCACGGCACCGATCGATACCGGCATCGACAGCAGCAGCGCCGCCGCCAGAACGCACGCCACGAGCGGCTTTGCGTGTCTCACTTTGCCATCTACCCCCTCGCGTCACGGGTGACTTCCGCTCTAGGGTACAGCAGTCACCGCGCTGTTCGCATTCACACGTCCGCCGGATTCCACCTTTCCAGCAAGACTCGA
Organism: uncultured Actinomycetes bacterium; assembly: GCA_963850695.1. GTDB lineage: Bacteria > Actinomycetota > Coriobacteriia > Anaerosomatales > CAWKMJ01 > CAWKMJ01. The sequence continues at coordinate 128,653 of CAWKMJ010000002.1, read as the reverse complement.
CTTCGTGTCGACCGTATCGATGATGACCTGCTTGGTCTCAGTCGCCTCGAGACTCGCGTCGCGCGACTTGAGCAGCGCCGCCACTCCGGCCACATGCGGTGCCGCCATGGATGTCCCGTTGTTGAGCCCGTAGCCCCCGAAGGAGACGATCTCGACGTCGTCTATGAAGACGCCGTCGTAGTTGTCCGTCTCATCTGAGACCAGCACGAACGCGATCTTGACGCTCGCCTTGCCGATGTAGTCCTTCAGGTTCAAGTACTCAGTCACCCAGAGCGCCACGAGCCCTGTCACTCGATTCTGGACGGCTGGGTACACGCTCTTCGTGCCACCAAAGACGTAGGCCGATCCGATCTTGGATGAGTGCGAGGACACCCAGGCGCTCGTCGTCCCGGTCAGCCGATCGCTCTGTGTGATGAGCAGCACGCCGTTCTGCGCGCCGATCATGCTTCCACCGGTCAGCGCGTCGGGCAGCTTGGCTGCGATCCCGACCGCCTGATCCGAAAGGAATCCGCGGGACACCGACTTCGTCGCGATCGTCGTCGCGGTGTAGTAGCGATCGGGTCCGTACCACTGCTGTGGTGTGACGCCGGTGATGCTCTTGATGCTGCTCTTGACGCTCGACTTCACCGTGGCCGGTCCCCCGCCGATGATGACCTCGCTCGGGTCGAACTCGCTCAGTATCGACCTGCTCGCCGAGGGAACCGACGTGGCGCTCACCGGGATGATCGGATAGCCGTTGCGTGCCGCGATCGGCGAGAGCGCGAGCGCGTCGAAGAACTTCGTGGAGTCGGCTCCGTTGGCGACGAGCACCTTGTCCGTCGCGCCCTTCACGCGTCTCATCTCCCGAGCGATCGCTGCGGCCGTGGAGTACCGGTCCGACCCCGCCACGCGTCGTCTGGCAAGCTCGCTCCATCCCACGTAGTTCGCGAGGTCGCTGTAGCGCGCGTCGGGCACGCTCACCGTGCCTCCGACGATGATGACGTTCACCTTGCCGCTGTTGCGGGCTGCGATCTCCTTGATCGCGGCCTTCACTTTGACCGGTGTCGTCGATGCCGAGACGAGGAAGAGCGGGGCGTCGTAGGCCCAGCACAGCCCCGCAGCCGACAGCGGGTCTGCGGCCGCGCGGTCATCGCCGGACGCGATGATCACAGAGTCGACGCCGGGCCACGTCTTGTTGCCGGCCGGGTCGTATCCCTCGCGCGCTATCTTGACCGCTGTCGTGAAGCGATCGTTGTCGGCCAGCCGCTTCACCGACGCGGTGCTTCCGGTGTACGCGACGTTCTCGATCGGGTCCCAGGTACTGCCTCCATCATCAGAAGCGATCGGGACGAGGAAGTCATATCCCGGCTCCAAGCTTGCCGCCAAGTCGAAGAGGATGCCAGCAGCCGAGGACTGAGAGAGGTCTACCGGGTACTTCAGGTCGAGGTAGGCCTCTTCGGTCGCCGAGTAGTTCCTGTTGGCGATCGCGGGCACTCCGGAGTACGAGCCGGGCTTGGTCGAGGTCAGCGACCATGGCTTGTGCTTGTAGTCGGTCGTCGCCCAACCACCCTGGGTGGGGAACGGATCGTAGAAGATGTCTCCCCAGCCGGGATCGGCCAACGACTGCCCGCTGTAGCCGAGGCGCGGCACCGTGCTGAGGATGTCCACGCCGGGAGCCGCCACATCGACTGTCGTCGCCCCGTAGTTCGAGAAGCTGGCGAGAGCGTCCTTGTTGTCGGTCGCGGCGACAGCGATGATGTTGTCCAGGTCGTAGGCGGCCGGGTAGAACGGGTGTGCATCGTCGTTGTTCGCCAGGCTGTTGATTGCCCGGCTGCTGCCACGAACAGCGCTGGCGACGAGGCGATCGCGCTGCGGATCGCGGTGTCCACCGGTCCGTAGTCGCCCCACGACGCGTTGATGACGTCCGCCCCGTTGTCGCTCGCGTAGTCGATAGCGTCCACGAGCGCCGCCGAACTGGCCTTGTTCCCGTTCTGGTCGAAGCGCCTTGATCGGCATGATCGAGACGTCCCATGCCACGCCTGCCACTCCACGCCCGTCGTTGCCGACAGCCCCTATCGTCCCGGCGACATGCGTGCCGTGGCTGTGGTCGTCCATGCGGCGCGTTGTCGTCGTTGACGAAGTCCCAGCCGTACGTGTCGTCCACGTAGCCGTTGACGTCGTCGTCGATGCTGTTGTCGGGGATCTCCCCGGTGTTCGACCAGATGTTGCCCGACGAGGTCGGGGTGCGTCGGGTCGATTCCCGTGTCGATGACCGCGACGACCACACTCGCGTCACCTGTCTCGAGGTCCCAAGCCCCCGGGGTGTCGATGTCGGCATCCGAGGTGCCGCCGGTCTGCCCGATGTTGTGCTGGCCATCCAGCCAGCCGAACATCGTGTCGCCAGGAGTGGTGTCGGCGAGTGCGTAGAGGTAGTTGGGCTGTGCCCACTCGACCTCGGGCTGTGCCTCGTAGGCGTCGACGCCTTCCTCGACCGAGACGTCGCCGTCGAGCTCCACGACCTGTACGGTCGGCATCGGAGCCGACCGTCTCACCAGGAGTCCCACCTGCGCGATCGTGGAGGCGCGACTGGACGGTGGCTGAGAGCGCGTCCTGGTCCCGGTACTTCACAAGTACCTCGCCAGCCACGTAGTCGGGCTGGCTGTCGGAAGGCTCGGATGGGGTGGCGGCCAGGAGCGGCTCGCCCTCGCTTCGCGCCAGGTCGGCCCGCTCCTCCAAGCTGATGAGACGCGTGTCGAGTGTGGCGGACTGTGAAACACGCTCGATCTCGACGCTGTTCTGCGCCTTGGCGCCACCTGCGACCAGCGGAGTCATCGTCGCCGCGAGCGCGACGACCACGGCGAGCGAAACGGCGAATCTGACCATGCGCATACGGCTCTCTATCTCCTTTTGAGGAGTGCTTCCATCCCCTAGTACATCGGTACGAGGTCGTGACGACTGAAACCCCGCACGAACCGTGCCAGAAGAACCGGTGCGGGGGCTGACTCAGCTGCGCGAGAGTTCTGTCAGGTACAGAAGCCCGACGTTGCCCTGACGGCGCACCTCAACTGTACCTGCGAACTGGCCACCTGTCTTGAGAATCTCGTCGTGTGCGCACTCCGTCCACACGCTCACGTTCATGCCGGAGATGTCCTCCAAGCCCTCGGTGTCGCCGGAAGCGGGCTTCGCCGTGGCGACGCGTGATCACGAGGTTGCAGCCCTCCGGTCCGCCTTGGCCCCAACCGTAGGGAGAGAAGGTGACATCGAGCTCGGCGACCTCGAAGCCCGCCGGCAGTGCAACCAGTCCGAGCGTGGACGGGGGCGGCGCGTCGAGAACCGGCAGCTCCACGCCCTCGCCGCAAAGCTCAGCGGGAGCGCCGAGATCACCTGCGGACTGCGCAGCCAGCTCGGCGGCAGAGGGACCGCCCGGCCCGACACCCACACCAGTCGTCTCCTCTGCGGCACCGGTTCCACCGGAGTCGTCTGCTCCCGGCCCACTGCTGCTCTCTTCAGCCGCCCCATCCACCGACGTCTGAGTAGTAGAGCCCGTACCCTGCATGACGACGACGGCAACGAGCGCAGCGACGAGTGCCACGACCCCCACTATGCCCAGGACCACGATGAAGCGGGGCACGCTCTGCGCGCCCCGCTTCTGGGTTCTGTCGTCGGTATGTTCGCCTTCGGTCACTTCAGCTTCTCTTCGACTGCGGCGCGAGTCTTGGCGCTCACGCTCTTCGGTCCACCAAAAATGTAGCACTCATCGATGGATGCCTTGTTGTTCTCCAGATACCCACCCGTGGGATTCGGCAACTTGTCCGTCTCGACAAGCAGCAGAACACCGTTGCGATGCCCGACCACGCTACCACCCGTGAGGGCGTCCGGCAGCTTGGCTGCGACAGCCACGGCATCCTTGGAGAGCCAGCCCTGATCGAGCGCGCCCTCGGCGACCAGACGAGCGGTCTCATAGCGGTCCTTGCCCGCCCATACCGCGCGAACGGTCCCAAGCTCGCCGAGCTTGGCCTTGGCCTTGGGGCCAACGGAGTTGTCTCCGCCAGCGACCCAGAGGTCGTTCAGTCCGTGCTTGTCGATCGCCGCCGATGTCCAGCTGGGCACCTTGTCCTTGCTCACGAGCAGGACCGGTGCGCCCCTGCGGCGCGCGACGGGCGAGAGCGCGAGAGCATCGAAGAACTTGCTCGCGTCTGCGCCGTTCGCGATCAGCGCATCATCGGGCATCCACTTGCCACAGGTCGCCATCTCGTCGGCGATCTTGTAGGCCACCTCATAGCGGTCCTGACCTTCGACGCGGCGCCAGGTGCCGCCGGGGCCGGTGATGACGTCAGCGCCACCGAACTTGCCCTCCACGTAGCTCTCGATCTTGTCCGCCACCCAGTCGGGCACGGACTTGGGTCCGCCAACGACGATCATGTCGATGGGACCGTTCACGTCGACGATCTCGGCGATCGCTTCCTTGACCGCATACGGCGGGCCATCCTTGCTCACGAGGAACAGCGGAGCGTCATAGGCCCAGCACATCCCGGAGGCGGCGAGAGGATCTGCCGAGGCGCGATCCTCACCAGAGGCGATGATGATCGTGTCGATACCGTGCCAGCCTGGGTAGGCCTCGCGCGCGATGTCGATCGCGGTCGTGTAGCGGTCCTTGTCCCAGACCTCTTTGGTCTTGAGCTCGAGCGCCAGGTCGATCCCCGAGACGGTGGCTGTGCCATCGTAGGAGATGTCGGTGGCATCATCGAGTGTGGGCTTCTCATCGTAGAACTTGGTGTAGTGATTGTCCCTCGGGTCGTAGGCGCCCACACGATAGAGACCGGCTTCCTCACCGTAGAACGCATACCAGCCGCTTGCGTCGGTGTAGGCACCCTGTACCTCACTCCAACCGACACACTGCACGGAGGCGTCACCGGTCGTGCCGCCGGTGTACTTGTAGAGCTTGACCTTCATGTCCTTGATGCCTTCGCCACCTTCGGACTTGACCGTTCCTTCAACGGCCCGCCGAAGCTCGGTGAGCGCGGCATCGACGCCGGTCACGTTGGTACCGCCGTCGTATGCAACGCGGTCGGCGGTCGCGTAGTCATCCTTGTCGTCGTAGTACTCGTTCTTGTAGGCCCCGTCCTTGTAGTTGGGGTCGTAGAAGTAGACGACGTAGTTGCCGGCGTCGAGGTCGGCGAAACCCCACTCTCCAGCGTCATCGGTGTAGGTGTAGATGTAGGACGGATCCCCGCCGACGATCGTGCTGTCGTAGTACAGCTTCACCTTGATGTCGGGAATCGGCGTGGAACTCGCGTCGTCGGTGACGACCGTGCCGGAGATGTTGTACGGCGTGACCGTCGCAGGCTCCGTGCCGACCGCGGACACCGGAAGCGCGAGAGCGAGCAAGATGATTACGAGAAGAAGTGCGAACCCCCTCGCCGATCTGCCGTGCGTGGAACCCCCAGGTCTATCCATGGCGAACCCTCCTGTCTCAGGCCTCCCGCAGGCCACCGCTGAGTCATCCGGACAAGACACGCCGGGAAGTGGGTAGAGCGCCACACGGCACACGCCCCCACGTGCGTCTCAATGGTAGAATTCGGCATGTTTGCGCACGAGATGTGTGACGCATATCACTGCCAGGCACGACGCATCGGCTGGGAGACCCCGACCGCGTGAGAATCCTCTACTTCCATCAGTTCTTCGCCACCCATGAGTCGTCGCTGGGACTCATCCGTTCATACGAGTTCTCTCGCCGCTGGGTGGAACAGGGTCACCAGGTCACGATCGTGACGAGCAGCTCCCGGCTCACCGACGAGTTCTCCGAGCACGTCTTCAACTACGGTACCGTCGACGGCATCGATGTCCGGGCCGTCCGGGTCACGTACTCGAACTACATGGGCTACGCTCGCCGCATCTGGTCCTTCTCGCTGTTCATGCTCGGCGCGGCGTACCTCGGTCTCAGAGCCCCGCGCCCCGATGTCGTCTTCGCGACTTCCACACCGCTCACGGTCGGAGTCCCCGGCTGGATCACAGCCGCACTGCGCAGACTGCCCTTCGTCTTCGAGGTCCGCGATCTGTGGCCTGAGGCGGCGATACAGATGGGGGCTCTCAAGCGCGGCAGCTTCATCGCGCGTGTGGCCAAGCGAGTCGAGCGCTTCCTCTATCGGCATGCCTCGGCTGTGATCGCGCTCTCCCCCGGCATGGTCACGGGCGTCCTAGCCGACGGCGGCGACCCCGAGCGCACGCACATGGTCCCCAACTCGTGCGATCTCGAGCTGTTCGCCCCGGGCCCCAAGGACCCGGAGCTCGTCGAGCGCTTCGGGCTCGAGGGCAAGTTCGTCGTGGGCTACGCTGGCGCCATCGGTCCCTCGAACGCTCTCGAGGACTCCGTGCCCCAGGCCGCACGCATCCTCAAAGAGCGTGGCCGAGACGACATCGTCTTCCTCATCGCGGGTGACGGGAAGTCCCTGCCGCAGATCGAGCGCATGCGTGACGAGCGGGGCCTCGACAACCTCGATCTCATCGGCCCTCTCCCCAAGAAGGAGATCCCACGGCTGCTGCGGAGCGCGGACATGCTCATGACGCTGTTCAAGGACGTCGAGATCCTCTACACGAACTCACCCAACAAGCTCTTCGACGGGATCGCGACCGGCAAGCCGATGCTCGTCAACTCCCCTGGCTGGACCAAGGATCTGATCGAGGACAACGACGCTGGTGTCTACGTGCCACCGGGCGACGGTGAGGCGCTCGCGGATGCGATCGTCGCGCTGGCCGATGACCCCGAGGCGCTGCGACGCATGGGTGACAACGCCCGCGCCCTGGCCGAGCGCGAGTTCGGCCGCGACGACATGGCCGCGCGCGTCCTCGGCGTGCTAGAAGATGCGGCGAGCGAGAGCTAGCGCAGGAAGATCCGGACTGTGTCTCGACTGGCTTCCTGAGGTCTGAGGTCGCGCCCGCGATCGCGAGCAGGCCCGCGAGTGCACTACTCCTCCGCCGGCTTGGGGTCGCCGGGCTTGTAGCCGATGGGCCAGTCCTTGCCTATCACGACCAGGACGTCGGACTCGAAGGCGTACATCCCTCGGCTGGGAATCACCTTGGCCACCGGCAGGGCGCTGGCGACCGCCTCAGCGCGAGGCTGGTCCTCGCGGTAGACGACGAGCGTCTCGTCGTAGACGAACTGGTTGGCGTTGCCGATCTCAACGACCGGTGAATCCCTCGGCGCCCAGGACGTCGGAGGCCTCGGACGCGATGCCCACGGTCCCCGCGCCGTTGCGGATGTCGACCTCGACGGTGGCGGGATCGAGCGAAACCTCTCCGCCCTCTTCGGCTCGTGGCGCCCTCCTCGATGTCCCCGCCCTCGCGCAGGGCGGTGCCGAGCTGAACGATGAGCTCCTCGTCGGGATAGACGTACGGACTCTGCCACTCACCGCTCAGCGTGGCCGTCTGGATGTTCTCCTCATCGATACCGCGGGCCGAGTTGCACGAGACCGAGGATCTCGGACACGCCGAGGTCGGTCGTCGTGGCCTTGGCGAACTCGCTGATAGCCGCAGGCATCTTGAAGACGTTCTCGAATCGCGTCGACTGCTTCGCAAGTGCTCTGAAGAACTCCTGCTGATGCCGCATGCGCGTGAAGTCCGCATCCGGGAAGTCGCGGCTGCGGACGTATGTCAGCGCATACTCCCCGTCGAGCAGCTGGTAGCCGGGGTCGATGTGAGCTGGCGCGATGGCTCGGGCTGTGGCTCGAAGCGTCCCAGTCGTCGATCTCGGCGTCCACGTCGACGTAGACCCCGCCGAGAGCATCCACGATGCCGACGAAGCCCTTGAAGTCGATCTCCATGTAGTGATTGACCGAGATGTCCAGGAGGTCCTCGACAGTCTCGATCATGAGCGCCGGACCGCCCAGGTAGTTGGCGGTGTTGATCTTGCCCACACCGTGACCAGGGATCTCCACGCGCGTGTCGCGCGGGATCGAGACGAGCAGCGTCTTCTTGGTCTCAGGGTCGAAGCGGGCCACGATGATGGTGTCGGCCCGTGCGGCCTCCTCCTTCGGGCCGGATATCGCTCCCGAGTAGGAGTATCGTCACCGGCTCGCCTGGCGGCGCCGGCTCCGTCACGGCGTTCGGCAGCCTCATCTGTCTGAGCCACGAAGTCGTCCTGCATCTCGGCCTCGACGCGCAGCACGAACACGTAGCTCCATGCAGCCGCGCCGATCACGGCAGCGAGCAGCACGACGCCAGCGATGGCCAGCGCCTTCTTGAGCTGCGACGCGCCGGCGGTCGCGATGCACGGGCAGCTCGGGAGATTCCTCGAGCGCCCCGCGCCGCCGCGAACGCTTGGAGCTCGACGGCTCGTGGCGCATCGGCCGCCGGCTTGCGCGCGGTCTTGACTTCCTTCGGCTTGCAGGCCGAGCCTCTTGGCTGAGTGTTTTCCCATGTCCTTCTCGTGATCGAGAGTATCCCGGTCATGAGGGCCCCACGCTGGGTAGCGAACCCTATACCAGTCGGAACTCCTCTTCGATAGCCCTCACGATAGCTTCAGCCGCGTGGCCGTCCCCGTACACGTCGGGGCGCTCGCCCGGCCGCGATGACACCGCCCGCAGCGACAACGATCTTCTCCTCGTCCGAGCCGACAAGCGCGTTCCAGCCCAGTTCGACCGTTTCGACCCACTCGGTCTCCTCCCGCAGCGTCACGCACGGCACGCCGAAGAAGTAGGCCTCCTTCTGCATCCCGCCCGAGTCGGTGAGCAGGCCTGCCGACGCTGCTGAGCAGCGCGACGGTCTCCATGTATGAGACGGGCGGGACCGGCAGGATGTTCTCGGCCTTCTCGACCATCTCGGTCAGGCCGAAGGAGCTCCAGGTTCGTGCTGGGTGCGCGGGTGCACGGCCCACACGCACCGGGTGATCCAGCCGCGAGAACGCCCGGACGATCGACTCGAGACGCGCCGGGTCGTCGCTGTTGCCGGCGCGATGGACTGTTGCGAAGTAGTACTCGCCCGGCACCCAGGCCGAACTCAGCGAGTGTCTCGGTCAGGGTCCACGCTCTCGGCGAAGAAGCGCGCGGTGTCGAGCATGACATCGCCCACGAGGTGGACGCCGCTGCATGATGCCCTCGGCCTTGAGGTTCGCGACAGCCGCGGTCGCGTGGGACAGAGCAGCAGCTCGGAGAGGTGGTCGACGACGACCCGGTTGATCTCCTCGGGCATCGCTCGGTTGAAGCAGCGCAGGCCCGCCTCGACGTGCGCGACCGGGATCGTCGAGCTTGGCGGCAGCGAGACCCGCCGGCGAGCGTCGTGTTCGTGTCGCCGTAGACCAGCACGAGGTCGGGACTCTTCTCATCGAAGAGCTCCTCGAGCATCGGCATCATCTCGCCGGTCTGACGGGCATGAGCTGCCCGAGCCGACGGCGAGATTGTAGTCCGGCTTGGGGATGCCGAGCTGCTCGAAGAAGACGTCGGACATCTCGTAGTCGTAGTGCTGCCCGGAGTGGACGAGGATCTCATCGTGGCCCTCGCGCAGCGCGCGGCAGACCGGGGCCGCCTTGATGAACTGCGGCCGCGCCCCGACGACCGATATGACGGTAAGCCGCTTCACGAGCAGCGCGGCCCTCACGACGGATGCGACCTCTTCCTGCTGCTCACGTGTGATGCCCGGGAACGCCGGTATGGCGAACGTGCGGCCGTCACATGACTCGGCCACCGGCAGCGAGGGCATCACGTAGCCGTCCTCGGATGCGAAGACCTCCTGCTCGTGCAAGGCGAGCGGGTAGTACTTCGCGGTGCCGATGCCGGCCTCCTTGAGCGCGGCCATGACGTCGTCGGCCTGCTCGGCGGAGTCGGCCTTGACGATGTAGAGGTGATAGACGGACTCGCCGATCGCGCGCCACCGGAAGCTCGAGTGCGACGTCGGCCAGCAGCTCGTCGTAGACGGCTGCGGCGGCCCGGCGCTCTGCGTTCCAGCGGTCCAGATGCGGAAGCTTGACCAGCAGGATCGCCGCCTGGAGCGCGTCGAGCCGCGAGTTCACGCCGAGGGTGTCGTGGAAGTACTTCTTGCTCGTGCCGTGGTTCGCGAGCTTGCGCGCCGCCGCGGCAAGCTCCTCGTCGTCGGTGGTGATGATGCCGCCGTCGCCGGCACAGCCCAGGTTCTTGCTCGGGAAGAAGGAGAACGCCGCCGCATCGGCCGAGCGAGCCCGCCGTGCGCGCCCTTGTACGTGGCACCGATCGCCTGGCAGGCGTCCTCGATGACCTTGAGACCATGCTTCTGCGGCGATCGCGTTGCAGCGCATCCATGTCGACGCACTGGCCGAAGATGTGCACCGGCATGATCGCCTTGGTCTGGTCGGTGATGGCGGCCTCGATCTTGGTCACGTCCATGTTGTACGTGCCCGGCTCGATATCGACGAAGACCGGCGTCGCGCCCACATGCGCGATCGCCTCGGCGGTCGCGAAGAACGTGAACGGCGTGGTGATGACCTCGTCACCCTTGCCGATGCCCATCGCCGCCAGGATCAGGAAGAGCGCGTCGGTGCCGCTTGCCGCACGGGACGGCGTAGCTGCGTGCCGCAGTACTCGGCGATCGCCTCAGAGAGCTCCTGGACCTTGGGCCCGCCGATGAACGCGGCGTTCGACATCACGTCGAACACAGCCGCGTCGAGCTCGTCCTTGAGCTCCTGGTACTGTGCTTTGAGATCGAGCAGGGGCACGCCCATGCGGCATCCTCTTCTCTATCGTGATCGGGTCGTTCGGACTATGCTCCCGTATGCGACGCGCCGCGTGCGGACTCGTCACCGACCCGTCACGCGGACCTCTACTGGTTCTCGAGCAGCTCCTCGTCGGCGACAGTCCTGATCGACCTTGGCCGGAACGCCCATGACGACCGAGCGCGGCGGCACATCCCGGTCACGACCGCCGCCGTGGCCACGAACGCCTCCTCGCCGATCTCGACGCCGGGAAGGATATGCGCCCCGCCGCCGACCCGGGCACCGCGACGGATCGTGCATCCGGCGATCTCATCGTGGCGCTTCTCGGTGCGGCCCATGTAGTTGTCGTTGGTCGTGACGACCATGGGCGCGATGAAGACATCGTCTTCGAGCGTGCACGTACGCGGTGATGTAGGCGCCGGACTGGATCTTCGACGCGCGCACCGATCGTGGTGTCGTTCTCGACGGTCACTGCTCGGCCGACGACACTGTCGTCCCCGATCACACACCGCTCGCGCACACCAGCGCCGTCGCCGACGATGCAGCCGCGTGCCGACGATCGTGCCGGCCATGAGCATCGTGTGGCTGCCGATGGAGGTCTCGTCGCCGATCACGACGCCGTCGAGCGGCTCCCTCTTGGCGGTGGAGCGCTTGGAGAGCGCGGGCATCTTGCCGACGAGAGCGAAGTCGGAGACACGCACGCCCGCGCCCAGGCGTGCGCCCGGGCCGATCGTGACGTGGTTGCCGATGACCGCGCCGTCGCCGATGACGACACCTGCCTCGATCACCACGTGATCACCGATCGCGACGTACGACCCGATCACCGCATCTGTCGCGATGACCACGCCTTCGCCGCGTGTGAAGGTCGCCTATGCTGCGGTCCTGCTCGGCCATAGACCTACTCCACCTCGATGTCCACGGGCGCTGCCGCTCGGCAGCCATGGACTCGTCGACGGCCTCGAGCACGCGCACGACATCGAGGCCGTCGCGGCCATCGCTGCGCGGCGTCTCGCCGCTGCGACAGCAGTCGAGGAAGTGCTGGACCTCGAGCGCGAGCGGCTCCTCCATCTTGACGAACGGGACCCGGATGTCGCCGAAGCGCAGCGAGAGGTCCTCGCCGTAGCCGAGCGCGCCCTCCGGCGCGCCGACGCCCTTGTCGTAGATCCAGATCTTCTCGGTGGCCTGCATGTCGTCGAAGACGAGCATCTTCTTGCTGCCGACGACGGTGAGCTTGCGCACCTTGTGCGGGTCGAGCCACGACACATGGATGTTGGCCATCTTCCCGCTCGGGAAGTGGAGGTTGGCGAAGACGACGTCCTGCACACCGTTTGTGAGGTAGTCCGCCCCGCTGGCCGAGACGCTGTCGGGCGTCTCGCCGAGGAGGTAGAGGACGATCGAGACGTCGTGCGGAGCCAGCGACCAGAAGGCGTTCTCCTCGGTCCGCACCTTGCCCAGGTTGAGCCGCTGCATGTAGACGTAGAGCACGTCGCCCAGCTCGCCCGAGGCGATGCAGTCGCGCACCCAGTTGATGCCGGTGTGATACTCCATGAGGTGGCCGACCATGAGCACGACGCCCGCGCCTCGTCTGGCCGAGTGACGAGCGCCTCCGCGTCGGCGGACGTGAGCGTGAGCGGCTTCTCGACGAAGCAGTGCTTGCCTGCGGCGATGACCTTGCTCGGCGATCGCGAAGTGGCTCGGCGCCGACGTGGCGACGACCACCGCGTCGATGTCATCGTCGCGCAAGCACGCCGTCGAGATCGTCGTCGTCTCGACGTCCGGGTACAGCTGCGTGGACCTTGGCCAGATTGTCCTGCGGAGAGGTCACACACCACTTCGAGGTCGGCATCCGCGAGCTTGGTCGAGGTTCCGGACCAGGTTCGGGCCCCAGTATCCGAAGCCGACGACGCGCTACGCGGACCGGTATCGCTCACAGAGCGCACCACCTTGTCATCGTCGAAGCGCCTTGAGTGCATTGCGCGTGTCGAGTACCAGCTGGCGACTTCTCGACGATCGAGGTCGTAGTCGACATCCGTGTGGTCGGTCACGAGCGAGGACCGCATCGGCCGACGAGCACCTCGTCGGCAGTGAGCTCCACTCGAGGGATGTCCGTGCCGTCGCACCGTGAAGCGTCGGGCACGAACGGATCGTGGTAGACGAGATCGGCGCCCTTGTCCTGGAGCAGCTCGGCGATCCTGATCGCCGGCGACTCGCGCATGTCGTCGATGTCGGCCTTGTACGCCACGCCAGCAGCAGGACACGAGCGCCGGCAAGCGCCTTGCTTCTGTGTGTTCAGCGCATCCATGAGGCGCTGCACCACGTAGTAGGGCATGTTCTCGTTGATCTTGCCCGAGAGCTCGATGAACTCGGTGTGGAAGTCGTACTCGCGCGCCTTCCACGACAGGTAGAACGGATCGATGGGGATGCAGTGCCCACCAAGGCCCGGGCCCGGGATAGAAGGGCATGAAGCCGAACGGCTTGGTCTTGGCCGCGTCGACGACCTCCCACAGGTTGATGTCCATGCGCTCGGAGAGCATGAGCAGCTCGTTGACGAGCGCGATGTTCACCGAGCGGAAGATGTTCTCGAGCAGCTTGGTCATCTCGGCGGCGCGCGTGGAAGAGACCGGGACCACGGTGTCGATGAAGCGCTCGTAGAGCGCGACGGCGTCGCTCGGTGCACTCGTGTGTGACGCCGCCGACGACCTTGGGCGTGTTCTTCGTCTGGTAGACCGGGTTGCCCGGATCGACGCGCTCGGGCGAGAAGGCGAGGAAGAGAGTCGTCCCCCACCACGAGCCCGCCTGCCTCGAGGATGGGCTGGATGACCTCTTCGGTCGTGCCCGGGATACGTCGTCGACTCCAGCGTGACGAGCATGTCGCTCGTGAGGTGCGGCGCGATGGAGTGAGCGGCGGACTCCATGTAAGCTCGTGTCCGGCTCCTTCATCTCGTTCAGCGGCGTGGGAACGCAGATGGCGACGGCGTCGCACTCCGCGACGCGCGCGAAGTCGGTCGTCGCGCTCACGAGGCCCTGCTCCACAAGCGGAGCCAGCTCGTCGTCCGGCACATCGGGGATGTAGCTCTCGCCCGCGTTGACCAGCGTCGACCTTCTCCTCGGAGACGTCGAACCCGATCACGCGATGACCGGCCTTGGCCATCTCGACGACGAGCGGCAGGCCCACGTAGCCCAGCCGACCACGCCGAGAACGGCGCTGCCGTCACGCAGCTTGTCTTCAAACGTCATATCGCCCCTCAAGACGTGATGTCGCACTCGGCAGTGAGCCCTGAGACGACTCGCTCAGGGGCCGTCCTGCTCCCCAGCGCACTACTGTATCGCAAACATCAGCTCGCCCGAACACGCGAGCTCATCGCCGACCATCGCCGTGCCCTCGCCGAACCCGATGGGTCCGCGACGACTTGGTGATCGTCACCTCCAGACGCAGGACGTCCCCCGGCCTGACCTGGCGCTTGAAGCGGACCTTGTCGATGCCGGCGAACAGCGCGATCTTGCCCCGGTTCTCCTCTTTCGAAAGCAGTGCCACCGCCCCCACCTGCGCCATCGCCTCGACGATGAGGACTCCAGGCATCACCGGATAGTCGGGGAAGTGTCCCACGAAGAACGGCTCGCCCGCCGAGACGTTCTTGTACCCCACAGCGCCTTCGCCTTCGGTGACCTCTTCAACGCGGTCCACCAGCAGGAAGGGATAGCGGTGCGGGATGATCTTCTGAATCTCATCAATGTCCATCATCGGTACTGTGGCCCCTCTCGACGCTCTCCCCATCCGCGACGCCGCGCGACCTGGTGTCGCTGCAGCGCATCAGCAGCGACTGTGCGCTCTCGAAACGTACGGCATTCGGTCGTCTGCTGGATGCGCACGTCGTGGATGCGGCCAGCACGGCACTACCTATTGTCCCGCAAGTGAGATATCCGCGCCGAGCGAGACCATCTTGTCGACGAACGCTTCGTAGCCGCGCTCGATGTGATGCACATCGGTGATGCGCGTCTCGCCATCGGCGATGAGGCCGGCCAGCACGAGTGCGGCACCCGCTCGCAGATCCGGGCTGCGCACCGGCGCGCCCGACAGCCCCTCGACTCCCCTGATCAGCGCGTGGTGTCCTTCGATGCGGACGTCGGCTCCCATCCGCGAGAGCTCATCGGCGAACATGAATCGGTTCTCGAAGACGTTCTCAGTGATCACGCAGCTGCCGTCGACGACCGCCATGAGCGCCATGAACTGCGCCTGCATGTCGGTCGGGAATCCCGGGTATGGGAGTGTCTGCACATCGGTGCACATCGGTCGGCTACTCGCCGACACCGTCGCCCCGTCTTCGTTGCGCGCGACCTCGCATCCCGCCTGCTCGAGCTTGGCGAGCACCCTGTCTAGGTGGTCCGGGTCGAATCCGGTGACCGTGACCGGCCCGCCGCCGAGCGCTCCGGCGACCAGGAAGGTTCCGGCCTCGATCCGGTCGCCGACGACCCTGTGCTCGGCCGGGTGAAGCGAGTCCACGCCCTCGACGGTCATCGACGGCGAGCCAGCGCCGTCGATGCGTGCACCCATGCGCGATCAGGAACTCGGCGAGGTCCTGGATCTCCGGCTCGCGTGCAGCGTTCTCGATCGTGGTGACCCCCTCGGCCAGCACGGCGGCCATGAGCAGGTTCTCGGTCGCCCCCACGCTCGGGAAGTCGAGCACGACGTGAGTGCCCTTGAGCCCGGATGGCGCGGCTGCATGGATGAAGCCGTGCCCCATCGTGATCTCGACGCCGAGGCCCTCCAGCCCGCGGATGTGCATGTCGATCTTGCGCGAGCCGATGTTGCAGCCGCCGGGCATGGCCACGTGCGCCTGGCCCACGCGCGCGATCAGCGGGCCGAGCACGGAGATGGATGCGCGCATCCTGGCGACCATCTCGTAGGGCGCCTCGAATGAGGTGAGCTCGGAGGCGTCGATCGAGAGAGCATGGTCCTCGCGGCTGACCTTGGCCCCGAGGCCTTCGAGGACCTCACTCATCGTCTCGACATCGCTGATGTCAGGTACGTTGGTGAGCCGGCTCGTGCCGGGAGCCATGAGCGCCGCGGCCATGAGCTTGAGCGCGGAGTTCTTGGCGCCCTCGACCTGGACCTCGCCTGAGAGAGGCGCGCCACCGCGGACGAGTATGTGCCTCTCTTCGGACACGACTGGAGCCTCTCCCTCTGGATCCACCTCGGCAGCACGCAGGGCAGATGCTCGCCTCTGGCGGCTGGCCGGCTATCAGTATCCCACGTAGATACGATGGTTCAACGCACCCTGGCAGTGCGTCACCTGCCTGTGAAGTACGTACCGAGGCGACGTCCCGTGTGGGTGACGCCGCCTCGGCTGCAATGCTCTATGGGGTAGCCCTACTTGGCGCGCTTGGCCACCTCGAGCTGGATCTCGCACCACTTGAGGTCGCTCTCGCAGGCGTTGCGCGCGCCTCGGATCGTCCTCGGCAAGCTCGGCCAGCCGCTTCTCGGCAAGCTCGAGTGCGTCGCGGGCCTTGTCGACGTCGATCTGCGAGGAGGCGGCGGCATGGTCGGCAAGGATGATGACCTTGTCCTCGTGGATCTGGATGTAGCCGCCGGAAACAGCGAACCACTCGACCTCGTCGTCGCCGTAGCGCACGCGGATCTCCCCGGCGACAGCGCGCTCACGAGCGGCGCGTGAAGCGGCAAGATGCCGATCTCGCCATCGATGGTCGGCGCGACCACCATCCGCGCCTCGCTCGTGTACACGATGCGCTCAGGCGTCACGATCTCGCACATGAGTGTGCGGTCATGACACGTAGCCATCCCTCCTAGGCGGTCGCAGCCATCTTCTCGGCCTTCTCGAGGGCTTCCTCGATGGTGCCGACGTAGCGGAAGGCCTGCTCGGGAACGTCGTCGTGCTTGCCCTCGACGATCTCGTCGAAGCCGCGAATCGTGTCCTCGAGCTTCACGTACTTGCCGGCCATACCGGTGAACTGCTCGGCAACGAAGAACGGCTGGCTCAGGAACTGCTCGATCTTCCGTGCGCGGGAGACGGCCAGCTTGTCCTCCTCGGACAGCTCGTCCATGCCCAGGATCGCGATGATGTCCTGCAGGTCCTTGTAGCGCTGCAGGACCTCCTGCACGTCACGCGCGACACGGTAGTGCTCCTCGCCGACGACCTCGGGATCGAGCGCGCGCGACGATGAGTCGAGCGGGTCGACCGCCGGGTAGATGCCCTTCTCGGCGATGCGACGCGAGAGGACCGTCTGTGCGTCGAGGTGCGAGAACGCCGTTGCCGGCGCGGGGTCGGTGAGGTCGTCTGCGGGAACGTAGATCGCCTGGACCGACGTGATCGAGCCGTTCTTGGTCGAGGTGATGCGCTCCTGCAGCTCGCCCATCTCGGTCGCCAGCGTGGGCTGGTAGCCGACTGCGGAAGGCATGCGGCCGAGAAGCGCCGAGACCTCGGAGCCCGCCTGCGTGAAGCGGAAGATGTTGTCGATGAAGAGCAGCACGTCCTGGCCCTGGTCGCGGAAGTACTCGGCAGCGGTCAGACCGGCCAGACCGACGCGCAGACGCGCTCCGGGCGGCTCGTTCATCTGACCGTAGACGAGCGCGGTCTTCTCGATGACGCCGGACTCCTTCATCTCGAGCCATGAGGTCGGTGCCCTCACGAGTGCGCTCGCCTACGCCGGTGAAGACGGACGTACCGCCGTGCTCCTGGGCGAGGTTGTTGATGAGCTCCATGATGATGACGGTCTTGCCGACGCCCGCGCCGCCGAAGAGGCCCGTCTTGCCGCCCTTGATGTAGGGCTCGAGCAGGTCGATGACCTTGATGCCGGTCTCGAAGATCTCCGTCTTGGGCTCGAGGTCCTCATACTCCGGCGGCTCGCGGTGGATGGGGTAGTAATCCTCGACCTCGGGCATCGGCTTGCCGTCGACCGGCTCGCCCACGACGTTCCAGATCCGGCCGAGCGTGGAGGGACCCACGGGCATCTTCATCTGCCCGCCGGTGTCGACGGCGTCCATGCCGCGCTGTGATGCCGTCGGTCGACGACATGGCGACGGCGCGGACCTGGTTGCCCGGGAAGATGCTGCTGCACCTCGGCGACGACATCGATGTGGCCGGCCGGCGACTCGGCATCCACCTTGAGCGCGGTGTAGATGGGCGGGATGGCATCCGGAGCGAACTCCACGTCGATGACCGGGCCGACCACCCGCACGATCCGTCCTGAGTTCATGCGTTGTTCCTTCTCGTTCATTGACGACTGATCTACTCCTCCTCGAGTGCCGCTGCGCCGCCGACGATCTCGGCGATCTCGTTGGTGATCGCCGCCTGGCGCGCGCGGTTGTAGCTGCGCGTGAGCGTCGTGATCATCTCTGAGGCGTTGTCGGTCGCGGCCTTCATGGCGGTTCGCCGGGCACCGTGCTCGGAGGCGGCCGACTCCATGAGTGCGCGGTAGACCAGAGTCTCGACATACGTGGGGAGCAGCAGGGCCAGCACGCTCTCGGCGTCCGGCTCGAACTGATACTCCGCATTGATGCGCGCCTCGGCATCCTCGGCAGCCTCGTCGATGACACGGCGCTCGATCGGCAGCAGCTGGTGGATCTCGGGCTTCTGCTCGGCCACGTTCTTGAAGCGGTTGAACACGATGTAGACCGCGTCGACCTCCTCGGCCTCGTAGGCGGGGATGACATGGGCCGCGATCGACCTCGGCATCAGAGAACGTGGGCTTGTCGGAGATGTCGCGGTAGGCGGCAAGCGGCTCGATGCCGCGATAGCGGAAGTACGCAGCCGGCCTTCTTGCCGACGGCGATGACATCGACCTCGGCACCGGCCGCACGCTCCTCGCGCGATGACGTCCTCGGTCATGCGGAGGATGTTGGAGTTGAACGCTCCAGCAAGTCCGCGGTCCGAGGTCACGGCGATGACGACGACACGCTCGCGCTTCTCGTGCTCGAGCAGCAGCGGGTGACTCGCACCGATCGCGTACCGGGCGACGTTGCCGAGGACCTCCATCATCGCGAGCGCGTACGGGCGTGCGGACTCGATGCGCTCCTGCGCCTTCTTGATCTTGGCGGTCGCGACCATCTCCATGGTGCGCGTGATCTGACGCGTCGACTGGACGCTCGTCGATCCGCTTCTTGATGTCGCGCAGGTT
Organism: uncultured Actinomycetes bacterium; assembly: GCA_963850695.1. Classification (GTDB taxonomy): domain Bacteria; phylum Actinomycetota; class Coriobacteriia; order Anaerosomatales; family CAWKMJ01; genus CAWKMJ01. Next base: position 109,863 of record CAWKMJ010000002.1, on the reverse strand, counting down.
CGCCATCGTGCCGCTACCCCTGCTCCGCCGCGAACGACTCGGAGAACTCGCCGAGCGCCTTGTCCAGGGACTCGACCTCGTCTCGTCGGTGAGCTTCTGCTCGTCGACGATCGCCGAGCCGATCTCGGGGTGACGCGTTGTTCACGAACTCGATGAGTCCGTCGCGGAACCGCTGGACGTCTCTCCGGCTCGACTTCGTCGATGAAGCCCTTGGTGCCGGCGATAGATCGCCATGACCTGGTTGCCGACCGGCATGGGCACGTAGCGGCCCTGCTTGAGCAGCTCGACGAGTCGCTCGCCACGGCTGAGTGTCGCCTGCGTGGACTTGTCCAGGTCGGAGCCGAACTGCGCGAACGCCGCGAGCTCGCGGTACTGCGCCAGGTCGAGACGCAGCGAGCCCGCGACCTGCTTCATCGCCTTGATCTGCGCGTTGCCGCCGACTCGGGAGACCGAGATGCCCACGTTGATCGCAGGACGGATGCCCTGGTAGAAGAGGTCGGTCTGCAGGAAGATCTGGCCGTCGGTGATGGAGATGACGTTGGTCGGGATGTATGCCGACACGTCACCGGCCTGAGTCTCGATGATCGGCAGAGCGGTCAGCGAACCGCCGCCGTTCTCATCGTTGAGCTTGACCGCGCGCTCCAGCAGGCGGCTGTGCAGGTAGAAGACGTCGCCCGGATACGCTTCGCGGCCCGGTGGGCGGCGCAGCGTGAGCGACATCTGGCGATACGCGACGGCCTGCTTGGAGAGGTCGTCGTAGATGCACAGCACGTGGCGCCGGGGTTGTCCTTGCTGACGCCGGCTCGCCATCTCGCCCGTTGTACATGAAGTACTCGCCGATGGCGCACGCCCGACATCGGGGCGAGGTACTGCAGCGGAGCCGGGTCGGACGCCGTTGCGGAGACGACGATGGTGTACTCCATCGCACCGTACTCCTCGAGCGTCTCGACGACGCCTGCGACCGTGGAGGCCTTCTGGCCGATGGCCACGTACACGCAGATGACGTCCTTGCCCTTCTGGTTGATGATCGTGTCGATCGCCACGGCGGTCTTGCCCGTCTGGCGGTCGCCGATGATCAGCTCGCGCTGGCCACGACCGACAGGGATCATCGAGTCGATGGCCATGATGCCGGTCTGAAGCGGCTCGTGGACCGGCTGGCGCTCGACGACGCCGGGCGCTCTGAACTCGACCGGGCGCATAGCCCTCGGCCTGGATCGGGCCCTTGCCGTCGAGCGGCTGACCGAGCGGATTGACGATGCGGCCGAGCATCGCCTTGCCCGAGGGCACCTCGACGATACGGCCGGTCGTGCGGACGGTGTCGTTCTCCCCGACGAGCATCGGTCTCGCCCATGTAGCACGGCGCCGACCTCGTTCTCGTCGAGGTTGAGAGCCATGCCGAAGATGGTCTTCGCCACCTTCACCGACGAACTCGAGCAGCTCACCGGCCATGGCGCCACGCAGACCGTCGACGCGGGCGATACCGTCACCGACCTGGATGACCGTGCCGACCTCGCGTACGTCGACCTCGGTCTCGAACTGCTCGAGCTGATTCTTGAGCACTTCGTTGATCGAACTGGCAGTGATCTCTGCCACTTAGCCCTCACCTCCCTGCTGGTGTGGTAGCCAGCCGGATGCGCATCGAGTCGAGCTGGGAGGAGATGCTCCCGTCGAGCACACGTCCGGCGACATTGATGATCGATGCCGCCCACGATCGAGGCGTCCACGTGCTCGCGGAGAGTGACGGGACGGCCGAGAGAGGCAGAGAGCTTGTCTGTTGACCGACGCCCGCAGTGGCGTCATCGAGCGCGACAGCGGTCGTGACGTCTGCCACGACGATGCCGCGCTCCTCCTCGGCGATCTCGCCGAAGATGCGGGAGACGTCACCGAGGGATTCGGTGTGACCTCGGTCCACCGCGAGTGTGACGATCGACAAGACCTCCGGCGACACGCTGCTCGCCGAAGATGTCGCGAAGACATCTCGCTTCTTCTCGGCGGGGACCTGCGTGTCGACAAGCGCCTGACGCAGGTCGATATGGCCGCGAACGGCCGCGACGACGGCGCGAAGGCCCTCGTCGGACGCGTCCACCGAGTCTGCCACGGTGGCGAGGTCGAAGAGGGCCCGTGCATAGACCCTTGCGACGTCGCTAGTTGTCATTCAGGCCCCCGACCTCGGCGACGAGCTTGTCGATCAGCGCCGCGTGGTCGGACGCATCGAGCTGACTCGTCGATGAGCTTGCCGGCAACGGCGACCGAGAGATCGGCGACCTGACGCCTGGAGCTCGGCGGCGGCGGCCTTGCGTCTCGGCCTCCATCGCCTCGTGTGCCTTCGCCACGATCTGAGCGGCCTCTTCGTTGGCCTTGGCCGATGATCTCGTCCTTCATCGACTCGGCCACCTTGCGACCCTGCTCGATGACCTTGCCAGCCTCGGCACGCGCCTCGGCCATCTGCACTTTGTAGTCCTCGAGCAGACGCTCCGCCTCGACCTTGGTCTCCTCGGCCTTCTCGAGGGACTCCGAGATCGCGCTGGCGCGCTTCTCGAGCATGCCGGTGATCGCCGGCAGAGCGAACTTGTAGAGCAGGACGAACAGGATCAGGAACGCTACCCATGTGGCCCAGATGTCGGCCGGGTTGGGGTAGACCGCTCCAAGACTGCCGGCAAGACCAGCGGCTTCCTCAGCCCCGGCTCAGCAACCTGCTCGCTCGCGTATGCCATCTCTACACCAAACACTTGCGGTACCTCCGTCCTCCGTGTTTCGCGGCTAGATGAGGAACGTGAGGACGAAACCGAGCAGCGCAAGCGCCTCGGTGAATGCGATGGCGATGAACATCGTGGTCTGCAACTGACCCGCCATCTCAGGCTGACGCGCCATTGCCTCGACGGCCTTGCCGCCGACGATACCGATGCCGATACCAGGGCCGATGGCCGCGAGACCGTACGCCAGACCCTTGCCGATGGCCGTGAGACCCTCAAGACCAGCGAGAGCTTCGACGATGCTTCCATCCACTGCGAATCCTCCTTCTTCATGAGGGCCACTGTGGCCCTCCAACACTGCTTGACCGGCACCGGTGCGCCGGCTGATTACCGAACGACTAGTGCTCTGAGGCGTGCACCGAACTCTGGATGTACACGGCCGTCAGGATGGTGAACACGTACGCCTGGATGAAGGCGACGAAGACCTCGAAGGCGTACATGAGGATCAGGAACACGAGGGACACGGCGCCGACGCCGATCCCAGCGATCGACCATTCGAGCTGGGGCTCGAAGATCGGCCAGAACAGCGCCACGAACGCCGCGAACACACCAAGGATGATGTGGCCGGCGTACATGTTGGCAAAGAGTCGAACGGACAGCGTGAGCGGCCGCACGATGAACGTCGAGACGAACTCGAGAACGAAGATGAAGCCGCCCAGGACCAGCCGGCCGCCCAGCCCCATCTCGCGCACGCCCGAGGGGATCAGGCTCTTGAAGTAGCCCCAGAAGCCGTTCTTCGCGAAACCTACCCATACGAACACGATCCAGGCTGATCGAGCGCGAGCGCCACAGCGCCGCCGATCGTGCCGCCGATCGTCTTGCCTCCCGGAATCAGACCGAGGAGGTTCGAGGTGAGGATGAGGAAGAAGAACGTGGCCAGCAAAGGCACGAAACGCGGACCATCCTTCTCGCCGATGACGTTGACGGCGAGGTCACGGATGAACTCGACGCCCGCCTCGAGGATGTTGGTCAGGGTGCGCGTCGGCGCGAGGTCGATGGCGTGACCACTCTCAGCCGCGAGCATCATCTTCTTGTTCTCGCGACGCGCCACGATGATGAAGAGCACGCTGATCAGCGTGAGGGCGATGATTCCCCAGACCCCGTAGTTCGTGAGCGTGGCCGGTGAGTCCACGGTGCCGTTCATGTCGTTGAACGGCAGGACGGAGAGCTCGTGCACGAGATGCTCGATCTTCTCCGGCAAGAAATCCATCGGATTCACGCGTCTATCTACCTCCCTCTATCGGTGCCCGCTGGCGGTCTTCGGCTTCTTCAGCAAGCCGGAGTAGCGGATCGCCTCGTAGGTGTACAGGACAAGAAAACCGCCCGCCATCAGCAAGGCGAACGGTACGAAACCACCAGGTGCAACGGTCTTGTAGAGCCACAGGACGAACGTGGCCGCCGCGAGCCGGCCGAACAGCCCGAGCGCGACGGCGAGATAGCCGCGAGAGAGGTTCTCCGGCGTCATCTTGGAGAAGCTCGAGCGAGAGAGCCGGAAGAGGACGATGCCCAGCGCAAGGCCGAGAACGGCGCCGATCAGCGGCTGTGAGAGCAGCCCTACGAGCGTGTCGAGAATCGTAGTTCCCAGTGCCCTACCCCTTCGTGCGCGGTGCCGAGCGATGCCCGGTCATGAATGCGCAGACTCAGCAGCCCGCGTGCGCGAGAGCACGCGGAAGCCGAGGGGGTTGCGACCGGGGGACCTCGGAAAGCGTCGCCATAGTACACGAACCGGTGCACACGCACAAGAAAGAAGCACGAACGGCGGATGTGCGCCCCGGCGGGGCCGTCACGAGAGGTCGTCGCCGGGCTCCTCGGGCTCCTCCACATGGTGATGCGCGGCCTCGAACAAGCCCAGCCAGTAGGCCATGAAGCCCGTGAGAACGGCCAGCAAGACGAAGGCCAGCGTACTTGATGACCGAGGGTGACCAGCGCATGGCCATGGCGCCTATGGCCAGCGCACCCGACCACGCGTAGATGATGAGGACGGTCTGCCGCTGGTCGAAGCCGCGACCCAGAAGCCGATGGTGGATGTGCCCCTTGTCGGCCTCCTGGATCGGTCGGTTGTGCCTCACGCGACGGACGATCGCAGAGGCCGTGTCGAAGACGGGCACGCCGATGATGAGCAGTGGCACGGCAAGGGCGATCGCCGCCACCGTCTTCATCACGCCCATGAGCGAGATCGTCGCGAGCGCGAAGCCCAGGAAGAGCGCGCCCGAATCCCCCATGAAGATGGAGGCGGGATTGAAGTTGTAGCGCAGGAAGCCGAGGCACGCACCGATGAGTGCCGCTGCGAGCGCGGCTGCCTCGAGATGATTGCCCTGGAGCGCCAGGACGAGGAACGTGCCGCCAGCGATGGCCGAGACCCCGGCCGCAAGCCCGTCGAGCCCGTCGATGAGGTTGATGACGTTGGTGAACCCAGCGATGTAGATCAGCGTGATCGGGATGCTCAGCAGGCCCAGCGCCATGAGGTCCGCCGCTGAGCGGCGAGCCGATGAAGTCGATGCGGAGTCCGGCGGCTACTACGACGGAGGCGGCAACGAGCTGGCCGATGAACTTGATTCCGGGCCCGAGCGAGTAGATGTCGTCGAGGAGGCCGAGTAGGAAGATGAGCACCATGCCGATGAGCACGCCGATGAGTTCGGAGCGTGTGTCGACGAGCATCCCGGGCAGATCGAAGTAGACCTCACCGATCCACTGGGCTGCGAGGGCCGCCATGAACCCGACGAAGATGGCCACGCCGCCGAGACGAGAGATCGGCTTGGTGTGCACTTTGCGGCCGTCGGGCTCGTCGACAAGACCCCAGCGGACGCTCAGTCGCCGCACGATCGGGGTGAGGACGACGGTCACAACCATGGCGATGAGCACGAGCGCCAGGACGTGGAGGATGCTCACGTCGGGCCACCGGCTCGAGTCTCATCCGACTGCGGGTCACCGTCGCGTTTCGACACGTGCTGCCTTGGCCTCACGCCGGCCTCGGCGAGCATCTCCTCTGAGAGCGGGTCAGGATAGGGATCGCGAAACACGATCTCCGTTGACCCCGGCGTTGATGAGGATCTTGGCGCACAGCACGCATGGCTGGTGCGTGCAGTACACCATCGACCCGTCGATGGCGATCCCGTGCTTCGCGGCCTGGATGACAGCGTTCTGCTCGGCGTGGATGACCGCGGCACAGCTCGTGGTGACTGCCTGAGGCGATGTTTCGCTGCTCGCGGAGGCATCCGACCTCGTCGCAGTGGGCAAGACCGCTCGGCACACCGTTGTAGCCGGTGGCGAGGATCCGCTTGTCCTTGACGAGGACGGCGCCGATGTGACGACGCAGACACGTCGAGCGGCCGGAGACCTGCTCGGCGATGTCCATGAAGTAGTCGTCCCATGAGGGTCGTGGCATGCGGGTTCTCGCCTCCGAACAGTGCTGTGTACTACTTGGTGCCGAACAGACGGTCGCCGGCATCGCCCAGTCCCGGGACGATGTAGCCGTGTTCGTTGAGATGGCTGTCGACTGCGGCGGCGTAGATCTGCACGTCGTCGCAGCACTCCTGGACCTCGGCGATGCCCTCGGGGGCGGCGATGATGACGAGCAGCTTGATCTTGCCTGCGCCCTTGTTCGCGCAGGAACTGCACGGCCGCGGCGGCCGAACCGCCGGTGGCCAGCATGGGATCGACGATCATGACGTCGCGCTCGCCGATGTCTTGCGGGCAGCTTGCAGTAGTACTCGACCGGCTCGAGTGTCTCCGGGTCACGGTAGAGGCCGACGTGGCCGACGCGCGCCGAAGGGATCAGCTCGAGGATTCCCTCGACCATCCCGAGGCCGGCGCGCAGGATCGGGATGACGGCCACCTTCTTGCCGGAGAGGACGTACGTCGTGGTCTCGGCGACCGGAGTCTCGCACGGTCGTCTCGGCGACCTCGAAGTCCCGGGTCGCCTCGAACGCCATGAGCATGGCGAGCTCCTTGACAGCTCCCGGAACTGCTTCGAGCCCGTGTCGACGTCGCGCAGGATCGAGAGCTTGTGCTGGATCAGAGGGTGATCCATCACATGCACGTCTGACGGCCTATCGCCTGCAACCATGTTCGACCTCCCGCTGTGAGATCTCGTGCCGTCCGCGTCTAGAGCTCCGGGTAGAGCGGGTGTGCCTCCAGCATCGCCTGCACGTCAGCATTCGATGTCGTCGGAGCTTGCTCTCGTCATCCCGGTTGAAGATGGCATCGGCGATGAGGCAGCCGACCGTGTGCGCATCGCCATCGGTGAACCCGCGAGCCGCCATCGCGGCCGTGCCCACACGGATTCCGCTCGTCACGAACGGCGACTCCTTGTCGCCCGGGATCGTGTTCTTGTTCACCGTGATGCCCACGCGTCTCGAGCAGCTCTCGGCGTCCTTGCCCGTGATGCCTGCCGGCCGTGAGGTCCACCAGCATCAGGTGGTTGTCGGTGCCGCCGGAGACGAGCCTCAGGCCGCACTCGGTCATGCGCCGCACCCATCGCCTGCGCGTTCGATGACGATCTGATCGATGTAGGTCTTGAACTCCGGCTGCATGGCCTCTTTGAAGGCGACGGCCTTGGCGGCGATCGATGTGCTCGAGCGGGCCGCCCTGCAGGCCCGGGAACACCGCCTTGTCGAGTGCGGCGGCATGCTCCTCCTTGCACAGCACGAAGCCGGAGCGCGGGCCGCGCAGTGTCTTGTGGGATGTCGAGGTGACGAAGTCGGCGTGCGGGACCGGCGAGGGATGCGCTCCCGCAGCGACGAGACCCGCGATGTGCGCCATGTCGACCATCAGGTAGGCGTCGACGGCCTTGGCGATCGCCGCGAAGCGCTCGAAGTCGATGATCGCGCGGATACGCGCTCGCACCGGCGACGATCATCTTGGGGCGCGTCTCCTTGGCGATGCGCTCGACCTCGTCGTAGTCGATCATCTCGGTCTCCGGGTCGACCCCGTAGGACGACGACGTCGTACCACTTGCCCGAGAAGTTGACCGGTGAGCCGTGGGTGAGATGCCCGCCGTGCGGCGAGCGCTCATGCCGAGGACCCTGTCGCCGCGGCTCGCAGCACGGCGAAGTACGCAGCCATGTTGGCCTGCGCGCCGGCGTGCGGCTGCACGTTGGCGTGGTCGGCGCCGAAGAGCTCCTTCGACCCGCTCGCGGGCGAGGCTCTCGACGTGTCGACGTTCTCGCAGCCGCCGTAGTAGCGCTTGCCGGGAAGTCCCTCGGCGTACTTGTTGGTCAGGACCGAGCCGGTCGCCTCCATGACCGCGAGCGAGGCGAAGTTCTCAGATGCGATCAGTTCGATCGTCTCGCGCTGACGCTCGAGTTCGGCATCGATCGCTGCCGCGACCTCGGGGTCCTGCGCGGGGATGTACTTGAGTGCCATTCGGTGTGACGTCCTTTCGCCTGCCCGGGTCCTGACCGCTCCCGCGGTCCTAGCCCGCCTCGATCTTGTCGACGCGCCTCTGGTGCCTGCCGCCCTCGAAATCCGTGGCGAAGAAGGCGTCCAGGATCTCCTCGGCCGTGCTCTGGGGGATGTAGCGCCCGCCCGAGCGTGATGACGTTGGCGTCGTTGTGCAGCCTCATCATCCGAGCCAGCTCGGGGTCGGTGACCATGGCGGCCCTGACGCCCTCGACCTTGTTGGCCGCCATCGCCATGCCGATGCCGGAGCCGCACACGAGGACGCCTCGGTCGGCTTCGCCGTCGGCCACCGCTTGGGCGACCGCGCGTGCGAAGTCAGGATAGTCGACCGAGTCATCGCTATGCGTGCCGACGTCCGTGACGTCGATCCCGTGCTCGTCGAAGTAGCCCTTGAGGGCCTCCTTCATCTCGAACCCGGCGTGATCGCTGCCGAGATATACGCGCATCCAGCGCTGCCTTTCCGTGTATGTCCGAAGACGCTGCGGCGGTGCCGCCCAAGAGCGACACCGCCGATTGTAACAGTCCTGTGAGTCAGCCGGAGCTGGGTATCAGGCGCCGCCTGCAGCTGCCTCCATGATGGCCGCCGAGGGGATCGCGCCTTCTCGGTGACGATCCGGCTCGGGACCCGTGCACATCGACCACGGTGGACGCCTGCTGGTGCTCCGTCTCGCCGCCGTCGAGTGCGACATCGGCCGCAGCGATGATGCGCTCCTCGACCGACATGAAATCGCCGGGGGCGGGCTGGCCGCTCGGTGTTGGCGGAGGTGGCGATCAGTGGGCCACCGGAGGCCTGGATGAGCTCCATGACGACCTCGTGGTCGGGGCTGCGCAGGGCGACAGTCCCGTCATCGGCGCGAAAGTCCTTGCCGACCTTGTCCGAGGCGGTCACGACGAGCGTGAGCGCTCCGGGCCAGAAAGCCTTGGCCAGATTGTGGGCGTAGTCCGGAACATCGACACCGTACGAGTCGAGAAGAGCGTCGTCGTCCTCGACGAGCCAGGGCAGTGGCTTCTCGAGTGGTCGGACCTTGATGTCGAAGATCTCGTGCGGGCCGAAACACGAATGTGCAGACGCGCCGATGCCGTATACCGTTTCCGTCGGAAAAACAACAATCCCGCCGTCCCTGAGTACCGTGGCGGCGAGATTGATGACGTCCGCGGAGGGCTTCTCCGGGTCGATTCGGAACACCTTGCTCATGGCAACCGCCTCCTCGTAGGGTCCTGCCCCTAACCCTCGATCTTGCCCCGCACGCCCACGACGATGCGGTCACGTCCGGCAAGATCCTTCCTTGTCTCTACATGTTCATACCACGCCTGCATCTCTCCATGCGCGATATCCACACAACCTTCATCGAGTTCCATGGCGAGCACGCCCCCCGCGGCAAGCCATTCACGCGCCTCGGTCATGATCCGGCGCGCTACGGACAAGACCGTCCATCGCCGCCGTCGAGCGCAAGGTGAGGCTCGTAGCCGAGCACCTCTTCGGGCAGCGTCAGGGAGGTCCGCCGAGGGGATGTAGGGGGGATTGGCGATCACCAGAGTCGATGGTCCCGCGCAGCTCGCCGGGAACCGGGCCGAAGAGATCGCCCTCGAGGATCGTGACCGCCTCACCCACTCCGAGTCGCTCGGCGTTGCCTTGTGCCACACGTATCGCAACGGGATTGAGGTCGGTCGCCCAAACAGAGGCACGCGCGAGCTCGGTCGCAAGCGCACAGCTCACGCAGCCAGACCCGACGCACAGGTCGACGACGCGGACGTCTCCCATCGCGGCTCAGCGTCCAGAGGCTGGCCCGTACTCGAGCGGGGCCCGCGCCGCAATCGCGTCGAGGCCCGCATCGACAAGCACCTCGGTCTCAGGCCTCGGGATGAAGACGCCCGGCTCGACCCGTGCACGACGATGTGACGGAAGGGCATCTCCCCGGTCACGTACTGGAGGGGCATGCCGTCGGCGCGACGCTTCACGCCCTCTCGGAGCGTCGCGCGTTCGCTCATCGCGCAGCGGACGCTCGTGATACGCGTACAGCTCGACGCGAGAGAGACCGGTCGCTGCCGAGAGAAGCCACTCGGCCGAGACGCGCGGCTGCTCGATCACCCTTGCCCGTCGAGGTACTCGGCGGTCCAGTCCAGTGCCGCCCGGACGGTCCAGACGGCCTCGGCCACCCTAGACCACCTCGGCGAGGCGGGCCGCCCGGTCCGCGGCGACCAGCCCTTCGATGAGCTCGCTCGATCTCGCCCATCATCACGCCGGGCAGGTTGTGAATCGTGAGGTTGATGCGGTGATCGGTGACGCGATCCTGTGGGAAGTTGTATGTGCGGATCTTCTCCGAGCGGTCGCCCGAGCCGATCTGGCTGCGGCGCTCAGCGCCCAGCTCGGCCTGCTGCTTCTCCAGCTCGAGTCTCGTAGAGGCGTGCGCGCAACACCCGCATCGCGTTCTCCTTGTTCTGGAGCTGCGACTTCTGGTTCTGGGACTGCACGACCGTGCCGGTGGGCAGATGCGTGATGCGCACGGCCGAGTCGGTGGTGTTGACCGACTGACCGCCGGGACCGCTCGAGCGGTAGACGTCGATGCGGAGGTCCTGCTGGTTGATCTCGATCTCGACGTCCTCGGCCTCGGGCAGCACCGCCACGGTCGCCGTCGATGTGTGGATGCGCCCACCTGACTCGGTCTGCGGGATGCGCTGGACCCGGTGCACGCCCGACTCGAACTTCATCTTGGAGTAGACGTCGCTGCCCTTGATCATGAACGAGACCTCCTTGAACCCACCCACGTCGTTCTCGCTCGAGTCGAGCTCCTCGACCTTCCACTTCTGATGCTCGGCGTAGCGCGTGTACATGCGATACAGCTCGCCCGCGAACAGGCCGGCCTCGTCCCCGCCGGCACCGGCACGAATCTCGACGATGACGTTCTTGTCGTCGTTGGGATCCTTGGGCAGCATCATCACGCGCAGCTCTTCTTCGAGCTCGGGCTTGACGAGGCTCAAGGACGATGGAGCTCCTCCTTGGCCATCTCCTTCATCTCCGGATCGTCCTCGGCACGCAGGATCTCCTCGGCGTCCTCGATCCCGTCGAGGACCTCGAAGTACTCCTCTATCTTCTTGGCCAGCGGCGTCATCGAGGCCTGCTCCTTGGCGAGCTTCGTGTACCGCTTCTGATCGCCGAGGACCTCGGGGTCCCCGAGCTTCTGCGTGAGCTCGCCGTATGAGGCGAGCAGCTGCTTCGAGTTTGTCACGCATGGTGTATCAAGACGTCCTTACCGGTAGCTTGCTGGCCTCTGTCAGACACCGAGTCGAACGGATGCCCAGGAGGCGCGAGGTGGTCCCTCGAGACCCTAGCATTCTAGCACCGCGCGATGGCGGGCGGGCGTGGCGCAGCCCGTCAGCTCCCCAGCAGGATCGATCGGCTTCAGGGGCAGAGCTGGCAGCCATCCAGTAGAGCCGCCCGGCGATGAGCAGCCCCGTGGCGATGGCGACGTAGAGTGCGCCGAGGATCGGCCGCGGTGTGGCCGTGAGCCGGAGTGCATGCCCGAGCGCCATCATCGCGATCACCACAAGCCAGGACTGCCACGAGAAGAAGCCACCCGCGCACTTGTCACGGTCGCGCTCGCGAATGCGGCCGATCGCCCGTTTCGCGACTCGCTCCATGATGAAACGGGCCTTGAGAACGCCGAGAACCACGCCGCCTGCTGCGAGCAGCAGGGCCCACTCGGAGCCTATGAGCCAGCCGATGCCTCTCGTCCCGAGCACGACGGCCACCGCATACCAGATGGCCCCGGCCAGCACGAACTGAGAGCGTGCGCTCAGGCGCGGCTTGAAGCGGTCGCCGAGAGAGAGCGTCTCCCCCGCCGGGACCGCGACGTCGGTGTCGGTCGGTTCCATGGGAGCGGTAGCAGCAAACACCGCGCCTGCAGGAACGACATGGGCCGAGAGGCTAGCGACTAGCGGGCCGTCGGCCACCGACGCGGCCGTCGTGGCCTCGGCGACGGCTCCGCGGGCGGCTCGGACGGAGCGGCGGCGCCTTCGCGCTCAGCGTCCTCGCGAGCGATGATCGGCTTCATGGCGGCGACGGCGACCTCGACCATGTCATCGGTCGGGCTCGCGCGTGGTCATCTTCTGCAGCTGCAGCCCCGGCCACAGCAGCACCTTCACGAGCGGCTTGTCGGGCGCCTTGCCTGCCCACTTGATGACCTCGTAGGCAAGACCGGCGATGAGCGGGAGCAAGCACGATGCGCATGCCGATCGCCATGAGCGTGATCCCCCACTGCTGGTCGATCCCGAGCCACTCCGCGATCAGGCGTACCGGCACGAGCGTGAAGACGATGATCGAGATGACCATCACCATGAGCAGGAACGATGTGCCACACCGCACGTGCATGGTCTCGTAGCGCTGGATGACTTCGGGCTCCAGCGGCAGACCGTGCTCGTAGGCGTGGATCGTCTTGTGCTCGGCGCCGTGGTATCGCGAACACCCGCTGGATGTCCTTCATGCGGCTGACGGCCCAGATGTAGAGGAAGAACAGCGCGACCACGAAGACGCCGTGCAGGAGGTTCCAGGCGAACGGGCGCTCAGTCGCCGGGCCCGAGCAGGAAGTTGGTCGCGAACGGTGGGCAGCACGATGAACAGCCCGACCGCCAGAGCCGAGGCCGAGCACCATCGTGAAGCCGATCTCCTTGCTGGAGAGCTGCTCTTCCTCGGTCTCTCCGGCAAGAGATGCCGAGATCGCGAACGCCTTCATCGCGAGCACCAGCGTCTCGTAGAGGCCGACGACGCCTCGGATGATGGGCTTGCCGAGCCAAGGCGTTCTTGGTGGCGCTGGTCTTGAGGTCGTGCTGCTCGACGTGGATGGCCTCGTCGGGAGTGCGCACAGCCACGGCCCAGTTGTACTTGCCGCGCATCATCACGCCCTCGATGACGGCCTGGCCGCCGATGTGTGTGTACTTGATGGTCTGCTACGTCTGGTCGTCACTCACGCTCTTGGCGCCCTCTCGATATGGTTCGCCGCATGTCATCTTGCCCTCGCGGCACGGACCGCGGCGGCACGACGCTCCCGCATCCATGAAGATGTAGGGTGCCGTGGGCTCCGCCAGCTCAAGCATGCGCAGCGCCACCTCGCGGATCTCCCACTGCGCCGCTTGCAGCAACGCAGCTCGAAGAAGTGCAGCAGCTCACGGATGTTCATGGTGACGACGATCTTGGTCTCCATGGCGTTGGGCAGCAGATAGCGTGCATCCTCGGCCGCGACGCCCGCATCGATCATCTCACGGTAGCGCAGCGAACGCCGAGGCCGTCGCGCTGGTCGTAGCGCTCCAGCGCATCAGGATCGCCAGCGATCTGCAGGCGGGACGATGAAGCACGGGCTCCTCGGCGTAGGAGACGTAGCGCTGCGACTGCTGGTTGTAGCTTGCGAGGCGATGCCGCACGAGCTGATGGGTCATCGCCCGCGAGACACCGTCGATGGCGAACGTGTAGCTCGCGTGCTCGAGGGTGGAGAGGTGCCCTGATTCCATGATCGTCTTGAGGACGCGGTGGACGGCTTCCTCGTCCATCTCCTCCATGAGCTCGGCCGCGCCGACCGGCGCGTAGCACAGCCGCGCGGCAACAGCGACGGCGCGCTCGGGTTCGGGAGTATGGAAGAGGAGACGTACGTCCATCGCGTCGGCGAAGCCCTCCTCCAGGCGCATTCGGGCCTGGAAAACGAAGGAGGCGAGGGTTCTCGCCTCGCCTCCATTCTAGCAGTGCATGAGATGCCGAGAGTTACTCGGCGCTCTCCTCGGTAGCCTCCTCAGCGGGGGCTTCCTCGTCGGCAACGGCCTCGGCAGCTTCCTCAGCGACAGCCTCTTCGACGACAGCCTCTGCGACGGCCTCCTCGATGACAGCCTCTTCGACGGCCTCTTCGACGACGGCCTCTGCGACGGCTTCCTCGGCACGGCGGCCTCTTCGGCTCGAGCCTCAGCCTCGGCGAGGCCTCGTTCTTCCGGGACTTGCGAGACTTCTCGCGCTCGGCTTCTGCCTGACGCTTGGCCTTCTCGGCCTCACGCTCTTCGCGAGCCTTGCGGGCCGCCTCGGCGATCTCGGCGTCCCTCTGGACGCGCTCTTCCTTCGCAGCAGCTTCCTTCTCCAGGACCGCGTTGCGCAGCATCGCCGAACTTGTCGGAGAAGCGCTGCACGCGACCACCGGAGTCGACGAGCTTCTGCGTACCCGTGTAGAACGGGTGGCACTGAGAGCACAGCTCGAGGTGGAGCTCGCCGCCCGCCGTCGACCTCGTCGTGAAGGTCGAGCCGCAGGAACACACCACCGTGGTCTCACTGTACTCGGGGTGGATTCCCTGTTTCACTGACCGAACACCTCCGTCGTTTGCGCCTGGTTTCCAAGCAGGCGCGGAGACAAGCCTGCAGATGATAGCACGCGTCCTGGGACGGTGCAGAGGAATCTCGCCTGCGCGGGCCTGCGACCGGCACGTTCGCTCTGACACCGCTGCTACAGGTCGATGCCGTTGCGCTTCTCGTCGACGTTCTTGGCCATGCGTACCAGGAACTCCTGATTCGAGTTGGTCTGCTTCAGGCCCTTGATGAGCATGTCGAGCGCGCGCTCGGGCGAGTCGACGCCGTGGAGGATCCGGCGCACGCCCCAGACGAACGGTGCCTCCTCGCGATCGAGGAGCAGCTCTTCCTTGCGCGTGCCCGACGTGATGATGTCGATCGCCGGGAAGATGCGGCGATCGGCCATGCCGCGGTCGAGTCGCAGCTCCATGTTGCCGGTGCCCTTGAACTCCTCGAAGATGACCTCGTCCATCTTGGACCCGGTGTCGACCAGGGCGGTCGCCAGGATCGTCAGCGAGCCGCCGAACTCGATGTTGCGCGCCGCACCGAAGAACCGCTTGGGCGGGTAGAGCGCCGTCGAGTCGACGCCACCGGACAGGATGCGGCCCGAGGCCGGTGTCGCGAGGTTGTAGGCGCGAGCGAGACGGGTGATCGAGTCGAGCAGGATCACGACGTCGTAGTCCGCTCTCGACGAGACGCTTGGCCCGCTCCATGACAAGCTCGGCCACGGCGATGTGGTTCTCGCTCGGCATGTCGAAGGTCGAGCGACACGACCTCGCCGTGGATCGAGCGCTCCATGTCCGTGACTTCCTCGGGCCGCTCATCGACGAGCAGGCACATGAGGTAGGCCTCGGGGTTGTTCGCGCTGATGGCTGCGGCGATGTCCTTGAGGACGGTCGTCTTGCCCGCCTTGGGCGGGGAGACGATGAGGCCACGCTGTCCCTTGCCGATGGGCGCGACCAGGTCGATGACGCGCGCGGTCAGGAACGCTCCGCCGTGCTCGAGCCGGAACCGCTCGTCGGGGAAGATCGGGGTGAGGTCCTTGAAGCGCGGACGCGACCTTGCGCCTCGCTCGGCGTCCATGCCGTTGACGGCGTTGACCCTGAGCAGCGCCGGGTACTTCTCGTTGTCCTTGGGCGGACGGACGGTGCCCGTTGACCATGTCGCCGCGACGCAGCTCGAAGCGTCGTATCTGCGACATCGAGCAGTAGACGTCCTTGTCGCCCGGCAGGTAGCCGCTCGGTCCGGATGAAGCCGTAGCCCTCGGGCAGGACGTCGAGGATGCCCTCGATCTCGACGAATCCCTCGGCAGCCATCTTGGCCTCGAACACGGCGGTGACGAGCTCGTCCTTCTTGAGGTTCTTCGACGTCGACCCCGAGCTCGGCGGCCATCTCCTTGAGCTCGGTCACCTTGAGGGCCTCGAAGCTCCTCGCGCTTCACCGACGGCTGCGGGCTCCTTGCCGCCGCCGCCGCCTCCGCCGCCTCCACCGCTGCCGCCACGACGACCACGCTTGCGTTGACGTGCGCTCATGAGTTCTTGACCTTCTCCCAGTCGGCGAGGAACGATTCGAGCCCGCGGTCGGTGAGCGGGTGCTTCACGCACTTCTCGAGGACCCCCATGGGGACGGTGGCGATATCGGCGCCGATCAGCGCCGACTGAAGGACATGCTCGGGATGCCGTACCGAGGCGGCGATGATCTCGACCTCGTGACCGAAGTCGTAGTTGTTGATGGCTGTGACCACGTTGGCCAGATGAGCGATGCCATCCTCGGAGATGTCATCGAATCGACCGATGAACGGCGAGATGTACGCTGCGCCGGAACGCGCCGCCATGATGGCCTGCGGGACGGTGAAGCACAGCGTCATGTTGACCTTGATGCCCTTGTCGAAGAGGGCCTTGGTCGCAGCAAGGCCCTCGGGCATCGTCGGCACCTTGACCACGACGTTGGGGTGGATGTCCGCCAGCACCTCGCCCTCGGCGACGATCTCGTCGCGCGTCGAGAGTCGACCGTCTCGGCCGAGACCGGACCGTCGACGATCTCGCAGATGCGCTTGATGTGGTCGTGGAAGTCGGCAAGCTTGCCGCCCTCGCGAGCGTACAGCGTCGGGTTGGTCGTGACGCCGGAGATCACGCCCCAGCTCGCGGCCTCCTCGATCTCCTCGATGTTCGCTGTATCCAGAAAGAACTTCACTTGCATACTCGCTTTCTACGTATTCGCACCTGCGGCCGCAGGTGCCTGTCTATGTGCCCACGCCCGCTGGCGCGAGCGAGAAGGTCGGACGCTTCGCTCTAGCTCGGCGTCTGTGCGTCCGTCTCGATCACGGAATCCACGACGTGCTCCAGCACGTCGGAGACGGTGAGGTCCAGCTGGTGGCTCGGGATGACCTTGGTCCCGTGCTCGCGCGCCAGATCCTCGATGTAGTGACCCAGCAGTCGGATGTTGCCGAAGTTGGCCCGGTACCTCTCGAACGGGCGCATGCCGTCGGTCTGCACCTCGCGGATGTAGAAGTGGCGAGCGATGGCTGTCCTCGTCCTCGACCGTGATGACAAGTTGCACGACCCGGGCGTTCTTGAACTGGCGTGGTTCGAGATAGCCCGGAACGAGATGGACCCCCTCCAGCACGAGGCTGTCGCCCTCGAGCACCGAACGGTCGATCAGCGCCTTGACCCCTGTCGTCACGACAGCAGTCTGCTCGCGGAATCCGACGATGACGGGGTTGGCACCGTGCGGTACCGGGACTCGGAGACCTCGCCACGCGTTGAACGCACTTTCGTAGATCGCGGGCATGAGGTCCTTGGTAAAGATACCACGCATGACCTCGCGAATGGAATCCGTCGACACGATGCGCGTGATACCGAGCCGGTGAGCGACCTCGGTGGCGATCGTCGACTTGCCCACGCCGGTCGTCCCGCCGATGAGCACGATGAGCGGGTTGTCGAGCTTGGAGAGCTGGTAGAAGCGGATGTAGCGGCCGAGCGTACTCCTCGCCCGCCATCCGGCCGAGGTACTCCTCGGCAAGCTGCGCAGCCGCGCGATCGTGAGCGAGGTCTCGCCGCGCTCACGCAGGTCGTCCTGAATGGCCTGGGCGATCTCGTGACGCGCTGCGACGGCGAGAGACCGGTCGCCGTGAAGGACTGCGCGAGCAGCCCCTTGGAGAAGGGCAGGCCGTGCGCCTTGTCGGTGAGCGATGATCCGTCTTGTCCTGCGGCATCAGGCTACACCTCCTCGTTCGCGACCGCGCTCGACGGCCGTGGCTGCCACCGTCTCGACCAGCGGCTCAAGATCGCCCACCGTCGACAGGAACAGGGACGTTGTCGCACAGCACCGTCGGCACGCCTGCCTCCTCGCCCGCAGCCGCGACGACATCGATCGCCGCTGCCTTGAGCTCGGTGAGCAGCACCTCGTAGTCGCCGTCTGCCGCGCGCATGTCGGCGCGCAGCCGGGCGCGGTTGGACAGGTGAGGACTGGCGGCCACGACGTCACAGCCGTGCTCGCGCCTCAAGATACTCAGCGAGCTTGGGACGACCTCCTCGGGAGCGGTGGTCGCGAAGAACACCCGCTTGCCCGCGACGGGCTCGATCGGCGTACGGCCGAAACGTCGTGGCGATGCACGGTACGTCGGGGCGCTGGCGAGCGACCGCTGCGCGGATCTCCTCGATCTGCGTCGGCGGTCGCGACCGGCTCCTCGGCAGTCGCGATGATCACGAGGTCGGCTCGCGAGAGCCGGTACGGACCGAAGTAGCCGTTCGACATACTCGACTCCCCTGCCCGCTCCGATGACGAGGATGTTCGCATCCGCAGTGCACCGGCGGGATCGCCGAGCCGCTACCCTTCGAGCACGAGCAGCTCCTTGCCGAGCGAATCGGCCAGCCGCGCCCCCTCGGGCACGTTGCTGAAGAACGTCTCGCCCGCCATCCCGCCGCCACAGCGCCGACAGCCCACCGTAGTCACGCGGCTCATGACCGCGTCCTCGTAGTTGTCAGACGATGCGTGAATCCCCTGCGACGCGAGTTCGAGAAGGTCAGGTGTGGTCAGTCTCACCTGCTCGCCGTGGATGAGCTCCGGCTCGGCCGGCCCCCCGCGACCCATCGCAAGCACGACGATGTCGTGTCCGAGCCCGGTGAGCGTACGCGCGACGTAGCCCGACACGGCGGTCTTGCCCACGCGCTTGCCGGTCCCGATGAGGCCGAGCGTGGGCGTCGTCGGTCACGACCTGCCACGCTCGGCGGCGTGAACTCGAAGTCCGCACCGCGGTACGCCGACGCCTGCAGCGAGCGCGAGGCTCGCCAGCCGGAAGCGGTCTGCCGAGGAGACCACGGGCTCATCGGAGAGGTCCACGACCGCATCCGGTGAGTACTGCTCGAGCGCCGAGGCGAGCGCCTCGGCACCGCTCTCGGCGGCGATGACCGGCACGCCATACGTGTCGAGCCCGGCCTCGAGATCCACCTTCTCGGTCCCGCCGAGGAACGCCGCCGCCACGACCTCGTGCTTCGGCGCGAGAGCTCGTCGAGAGCGAACCGCACGACCGGAGGGTAGTGCTCGCCGTCGATGAGGGCGACCACTCGACTCACCGCGGAACCTCCCCCGTGGTTCGCCGAGCGAGATGTTGGCCGACACACCGTCGTCGACCGCATCATCGCTCCCCGCGACTGTCTGCCCGCCGAGACACGCGTCGAAATCATCGACCGTGCGGTCCTCGCCCTCGGGCCGCCAGCTGCAGTAGCGACGGTGTATGCCGCGGTAGTCCGCGACGATCTCGCCGTCGGTGTACGGCTCCTTGCGGATGACGCGCACGCGGTTGTTGTCGATGATCTCGATGATGTTGTAGCAGGGGCGCACGCGACCACGCAGACGGTGAGAGCACGCCGTGCCGGCGTTGACGATGAGCATGTCCTCGAGCCGCCAGACGTTGGGAACGTGCTTGTGACCGCACAGGACCAGGTCCGTCCCGCAGCTGGCCAGCACCTGGAGCATGTCTCCGGCATCGTAGACGATGTTGCGCTCGCGACCGGTACCGGGAACCGGCACCAGATGGTGGTGCATCGCAAGAACGGAGAACTCCTCTGGATCGGCGAAGCGACTCCTCTATCCACCTGTGCCGCTCGCGGCCGACCCGACCCGAGTCGAGGTCTGGCTCGCTCGAGTCGATGCCGAGGATGCGGACGCCCCTGTATCTCAGCTCGGTCGTGCGCGCGCCGAAGAGCTCAGAGAAGTGCACCTCACCCACGTTGCGCGCGTCGTGGTTGCCCATGAGGACCAGCTGACGCTCGGCAGTCGAGCTTCGAGAGCAGCCGGTGCGCCTGCTTGAACTCCTGGCGAAAGCCCATGTCCGTCAAGTCGCCGGTGACGACGACGATATCGGGTGCAAGCTCGTTGAGCTCGTCGATGACGCGCGTGGCAAGACTCGGGATGTGATAGCGCGACCCGCAGTGAAGGTCTGAGATGTGCGCTATGACGGTCGTGTTGTCGTCGCCCACGGTACCCTCCTGACGGCCGCAGGCGCCTAGCGGGGAACCGCCGGGCCCTGCGTCGCGCCTTCCGGATCAGAGCGAGCTCAGCCGCTCGAGCTGGCTCTCGATGCCGATGATGCTGTAGATGAAGTCGCTGAAGTCGACCTGGTCGTAGGTCACGGTGTCGTAGGAGCCGTCGATTCCGCCGAGGTCGGCGGCGGCATCCAGTGCATCATTGTATGTACCCAGCTCATCGACAAGACCCATCTCCTGAGCTTCGATGCCTGACCATGCCCAGCCCGTCGCCATCTCACGGACATCGTCCTCGGGCAGGTCTCTTCCCTCGGCCACCATCCTGATGAACTCGTCGTAGGCGATGTCGACCTCCTGCTGGAGCATGCGCTGTCTCGCTGGGGGTGATGCTGCGGTACATGCTGCCGGCGTCCTTGTACTCGCCGGCGGTGACCGTCGTGAATTCGATGCCGACCTTGTCCAGAAGCCCCGAGACGTTGGGGATCTGTGTGATGACGCCGATGCTGCCGACCGCCGTCGTCGGCAGGGCCCAGATCTCATCGCACTGCGACGAGATCATGTAGGCGCCCGATGCGTTGACGTCAGCGCTGCTCACCACGACCGGCTTGCCGAATCGCTCCAGCTCCATGGCGATCTCTTGCGAAGCGGCAACTGTGCCGCCCGGAGAGTCGACCCGCAGAAGCACCGCCTTGACGTTGGGGTCCGCCTCGGCCTGGTCGAGCTTGTAGAGGAACTCCTCGGGACTCACGATCCCGTTGATCGAACTGCCTGTACCAGCGATGATCCCGTCCACGTGGATGATGGCGATGGTCTCGCCGAACGTCGGTGTCGTGGTCGAAGCCATCGGCAGACTCATCGCGTACACCGACAGCCCGCAACACGAGAACAGCAGGATGAGCAGCAGCACGAAGATGGCTATCGCCACCCACCATCCGCCGGATCGCTTCTTTGCCGGCGGGGCCGGAGGGTAGGGCTGAGGGGCGTACTGGCCGACTGGCGGCGAGGGGTGCGACTCGGGCTGCGATGCGGGCGGGACTCCCTGCCCTTGCGTGCTGTCGTTGGTGTCCATGGGATTCCTCCGCTTGAGGGGTGCGCGTGGCTGCGCGCGCGACAGATGGGATGGTCACATCATCCACGACGAGGTCGCGGCTGGTCAACCGCTCGACGACCGACTCGGATGCAGCAGTTGCGGGCCTCAGCCCGCCACGGGCGCGTGACGCTCGATGCCGCATGCCTGCGGCAGGGAGCGGCCCTCGAGACCGGCGAGCGCAGTCCCGGCATTCTCGGCCACCTCGCGTGCAGCCTCGAGGGCAGCTGCATCGCCCTCGCCGTGGACCAGGCCGATGACTGCGGGTCCGGCACCGGATAGGACCGCACCCAGCGCACCGGCGCCTATCAGCGCGTCCCGGACCTCACGCAAATCGGGAACGGCCTCGGCACGGTAGGGCTCGTGAATGCAGTCGTGCAGACCTTGTGCGATCAGATCGGGGCGCGCCAAGCGACATGCCCGCGACGAGAACACCGCTCCAAGCCGAGTTGCGGGCCGCATCGGCATGCGGAACCTCGCTGGGCAGAAGGTGGCGCGAGTCCGGCGTGGCAAGCGGCTCGTCTGCAAGAACGAACACGACCGCGAGACCGCACGCGGGCCCAACAGAAGCGCAACGGGGCCGGTCGCTCGTCCATGAGACGGTCATCCCGCCGAGCAGGGCCGCGGCCACGTTGTCCGGGTGGCCCTCCATCTCGGAGGCCATCTCGAACAGCCTCTCGCGACCGAACCGGCGAGTCGCACACGGCATCTGCCAGCAGCATGCCGCCGACGATCGCCGATGCCGATGACCCAAGACCCTGACCGAACGGAATCTCGTTCACGCACTCGATGTGTGCGCGCCGATCGGGCTCCCCTGCCTCAGCGAACACCCGGCTCATCGCTCGTACGACCTGGTTGTCCTCGTCTCGAGCGAGCGTCTCAGCACCCTCGCCCGCGATTTCGACAGACCAGTCATCGGCCTCCTCGGCCGAGAAGCAGCTATGCAGAGCGAGTGCGAGCCCGAACGAGTCGTAGCCGGGACCGAGATTGGCCGAGGACGCCGGAACGCGGACCGATACCCTCACAGCAAGACCTAGAGGTCCTCGACGCGGATGACGGTGCCCACCGAGTCCACGACATCGAGGCCCTCGATCTCGGCGAGGGACTCACGCACGCTCTTCTCGGTGGCTTCATAGGTCACGTAGACGATCTCGGCCTCGGGATCCCCGATCGACCCCTTCTGGGTCACGGCATCGAGGGAGACCCCGTGATCGCCGAACACCTTGGCCGTTGCGGCGAGAACGCCGGGCTGGTCCTTCACGACGAGCCGAATGTAGTAGCGCGTCACGAGCTCATCGATGCTGCGGACCGGATACTCCTCGTTGCAGGTGCAGCCGACGAGGTTGAGGCAGCCGGACTGAATGTGCCGAGCGACCTCGATGACGTCACCGACGACCGCGCTGGCAGCCGGCAGTGAGCCCGCTCCCTCTCCGAAGAACATCGTCTCTCCGACAGCGTCGCCGACGACGTAGATCGCGTTGTAGACGCCGCCCACGCTGGCAAGCGGATGGCTCTTGGCGATCATCGTCGGGTGGACGCGAGCCTCGACCGAGCCGTTCTCCCGTCGTGGCGATCGCGAGCAGCTTGATGACGTAGCCCATCTCGTCTGCGTAGGCGATGTCGACAGGCGTGAGGTCGCGGATGCCCTCTGCGGGTACCTGATCCATCACGACACGGGAGTTGAAGGCGATCGAGGCAAGAATGGCGATCTTGGCGGCGGCGTCGAGTCCGTCCACGTCTGCGGTGGGGTCTGCCTCGGCATAGCCAAGGTCTTGCGCCTCGGCGAGCGCTGCGTCGTAGTCGAGCCCGTCGTCCGCCATGCGGGAGAGCATGTAGTTGGTGGTGCCGTTGACGATGCCCATGACGCTCGTGATCTCGTTGGATGTGAGCGAGTGCTTGAGCGGGGAGATGATCGGGATACCGCCGCCGACGCTGGCCTCGAACATGATGTCGACGCCGTGTTGCTGCAGCTGCGTCCATGACCTCATGCCCGTTGCTCGCCATGAGCGCCTTGTTGGCGGTCACGACGCTCTTGCCCGCGGCCAAGTGCATCGAGCACGACCTGCCGAGCGACCCCGGTGCCCGCCGATGAGCTCGATGACGATGTCGACGTCGGGATCGTTGATGATGTCGGCCGCCTCGGTGCTGCAGGCCTCAGGCGGCAGACCGAGGCTCGTGAAACGATCCGTGTCGCGGTCGGCGAAACGCGTGAGCTTGATCTCCACGCCTGCGCGGCGGCGGAAATCCTCGGCGTGACGCTCGAAGATCTCGACGACGCCTGAGCCAACGGTGCCCAGGCCGATGAGGCCGACGTTCACGGTGCGCATGCTCGGGTCTCCTCGCGGAAGGGATCGGTCATCCTGAATGAAGCGACGCCTATTGTATCGCGTCGGCTGGCCTCGTGTGGCAGAGGGCGCCGGCCGCGACGCGCACGAGCAGGGCTGTGGCGGCGAGAAGAGGGTTCGGCGGCGCGCAGGAACCAGGAAACCGCTGGTGAGGGGGTTGCCCGTCGTCCGCGACGCGCGCGCGCAGGGCTGTGCCGGCAAGCAGAGAGTTCGGCGGGCAGCACTGGAACCAGGAAACCGCTGGTGAGAGGGTTGTCCGAAGAACTCCGGACACAAAAGTGCAAGGCCGCTGCGCCCTCCGAACGAACCGTCGCTTGCGCTTCTGCCCATCCGGATTCCTCAACGACCTTGCAATGAAGATGATAGCCCAACGGGGCGCGGATGCAATACCTTTTCGAGCCTTTGTGGGCAGCGGTCAGGATTGCCTGCCGAGCGGTACGGCGTCGCGCCAGTCGGAGCCGTTTGGGGGACGAGCGGCCAGCCCGGTCATGGTGTGGACGCGCTCGCGCGCGGCGACGAAACGGACGCCCCTAGAAGACGCCTTCGGGCGGAGAGCCGACGCCGACGCTCGCCTCCACGATCGCGCTCGAGTCGTCACCTTCAATGAGCACGCGAGACCATGCCCCCTGCCCCTTGGTGACCTCGAGAACCGTCGTGGTGACACCGCCGTCCTCAGTGGTCCTCTCGTCCAGGACGATCCAGTTGGCGTTGGGATAGGAGCGTCGATACCACTCCGCGGCCTGCTCGGCAGAGTGGTCGACCTCGATGCGGTAGAAGTGAGTCCCGGCGGTATCGACCTCTGCGGCGACCACCTCGCCATCGATGACGGGTGCCTGCCACGAGAAGCCCTCGGCGAACCGCGTCTGCTTATCGGATACGGACATGCCCCAGGCGGCGAGTTCGTCTTGGGTCAAGGTCTCCTCGGCGGCTTCGCTCGACTCTTGAGTCGTCTGCTCCGGCGCCTCGGCCGACTCGGCGCAGCCGAGCGCGGTGAGGGCGAGCAGGAGCGCGCACGCGAGTGGGACGATACGGATGAGACGGCCCGGCATCACTCGGCGTCCTCACTCTGGTCTGTGCCCAGCAGCAGACTCATCTCGGGCACGTCCTCGAAACCGAACTCCTCGTAGAGCGATCGGCCCTCGTCGGTTGCCATCAGGCTGATCCGTCGCAGGCCACTATCGCGAAGTCTCTCGATCAGTCTCGCGAAGAGTTCACGGGCGACTCCCTGGCGACGGTACTCGGGGACCACGTAGACGTTCTGCACTCTCGGGATGCGACCCGTCAGATCCTCGGCGTACGGGGGAACGAAGACGATCACCGCCCCGGCCGTGCCGACGGGCACCCCATCTTCCTCGGCGATGAATCCGATGTAGGTGCCCTCCGCGATCGCGCGTGCGAAGAACTCGACCGTAGCCGCGACGACTTCCTCACGTGAGCCCTCGATCCAACCGATGTCGAGGAACATGGCCTCGCGGAGGTCGGCGACTATCTGAGCATCGGCGGGTGTGACTTCGCGAATCGAGACCATGGGCGCTACTCCACCCGCACGTTGTTCTTCATGAGATCGTCGTAGGTCTCGCGACGCACGGTCCAGCGCCACTCGCCCGTCGCTCACGAACACGACGCCTGGACGCACCTGCTGGTTGTAGTTGGAGGCCATCGAGAAGCAGTAGGCGCCGGTCGCGCAGACGCACAGGATGTCGCCGGGCTCCGGGCGCTGGAGCGGAGCGTCGTTGACGACGATGTCGCCGCTCTCGCAGTGCTTGCCCGCGACGGTCGCCACCATCTCGCGCGGGCTGCTCGGCCTTGTTGGCGATGATCGCCTCGTAGTGGGCGTCGTAGAGCGACGTGCGGATGTTGTCGGACATGCCGCCGTCGACCGCCACGTAGGTGCGGATGCCCGGGATCTCCTTGATCGAGCCCACTGTGTAGAGCGTGACCCCGGCGTTGGCGACGATCGAGCGACCCGGCTCCACCATCATCTTGGGCACCTCGAGACCGTGCTTCTCGATCTCGTCCTTGATGCCGTCGACAATGACCTTGCCGTAGTCCTTGATCGTGCTCGGCTCGTCGGGCAGGCCGTAGGCGATCCCGAGGCCGCCTCCGGTATCGAGCTCGCGCACCATGTAGCCCGTCTCGGCCTTGATCGTCTCCATGAACTCGACGACGACCTCGATCGCCGCGCGAGAAGCTGTGCAGCGCGAAGATCTGCGACCCGATGTGCATGTGCAGCCCGGCCAGGTCGATGCCGGGAAGCTCGAGCGCGTGCTTCACCGCGTTCATGCGCGAACCCGTCGGCCATGCCGAACCCGAACTTCGAGTCCTCCTGGCCGGTCTGGATGTAGTCGTGCGTGTCGGCCTTCACGCCCGGCGTGACGCGGATGAGGATCGACTGGGTCGTCCCGCGCTCCTCGGCCATCGCCGAGAGCCGGTCCATCTCGTAGAAGGAGTCGACGACGACGCGGCCCACGCCGGCGTCGAGGCACTCGGCGAGCTCGTAGTCGGTCTTGTTGTTGCCGTGCACCTGCACGCGCTCCATCGGGAATCCAGCGCGCAGCGCGAACGCGAGCTCCCCGCCGCCGGCACACAGCAGCGAGCAGCCTTCCTCCTCGACGATCTGCAGCATGCCGAGCGAGAGGAACGCCTTGCCCGCGTAGATGACGTCGACATCCTCCCAGTGGTAGCGCGTCCACTTCACGTACTCGCGCAGCTGGTGGCGGATGTGCTCCTCGTCCATGACGTAGAGCGCCGTGCCGGCCTCACGTGCCAGCTCGACCATGTCGACGCCGCCGATCCACAGATGGCCATCCTTGACCTCGGCGGTCTTGGGCAGCACGGACTTGAGGTCGTGTGCCGTCTTCTGATCGGGCTCCGCCGGTGGTCTGGGTGTGCTCGGGCCTGCCCATGGATACCTCTCCTCTCGTCGCTCGCCCGATGCTCGGGCTCCATGTGAGTTAGTAGATGCTAACACACGCGGTTCGCCTCTCGGGCCGGATCCCGATCGCCGCGATCCGCACCTACATCCGCTCGGGAGCGCTCACTCCCACGAGCGCCGAGCACGGTCGCGAGCACGATCCGCGTCGCATCGACCGCGTAGAGCCTGGCCGAGGTGAGCTCCGGCTCATCGGGATCGACGACGCGGCACTGCGTGTAGAACTGGTGGAACGAGGCAGCCAGGTCCTCGGCATAGCGCGTGAGCTTGTGTGGCGCGAGCTGAGCGGCCGCCACCTCGACGACCTCGGGGAACTCGGCGAGCTTGCGCATGAGGGATCAGCTCCGACTCCTCGGTCGAGCAGGTGCAAGCGGCGCATCGGTCGACGACGACCTCGGCGACGGCCGCAGCCATGTCCACCGACGTGTCGTCGGTCTCGGCGCCGGCCGCCTTGCGCAGGATCGCGCAGATGCGTGCGTGCGCGTACTGGACGTAGTAGACGGGGTTCTCGCTCGACTGCTCCTTGGCAAGCTGGATGTCGAAGTCGAGCGGCTGGTCGGTCGAGCGGCGCAGGAAGAAGTAGCGGGTCGCATCGGTGCCGACATCCTCGAGCAGCTCCTCGAAGGTGACCATCTCGCCGGTGCGCTTCGACATCCGCACGACCTCGCCGCCGCGGAACAGGTTCACGAGCTGGCCGATGACGACCGTCAAGCTGGCCCTCGTAGCCAAGAGCGGCCACCGCCGCCTCCATGCGCTTGACGTAGCCGTGATGGTCCGCGCCCCACAAGTCGATGACCTCGTCGAAGCCGCGATCGAACTTGTCGGCGTGGTACGCGACGTCCGCCGCGAAGTACGTGTACGAGCCGTCGGCCTTCTTCAGCACGCGGTCCTTGTCGTCGCCGAAGTCGGTGGAGCGGAACCACATCGCGCCGTCCTCCTCGTAGACGTAGCCCGCCTCGCGCAGGGCCGCGATGCCGCGCTCGATCGGGCTGGGCTCACCGTCGGGCCCGCGCTCGTGAAGCGTGCGCTCGGAGAACCACACATCGAAGTCCACGCCCATCGAGTGCAGCACGCGCCTCGAGATGCTCGAGCACCTGGAGGTACGCCTTCTCCCGGAAGTACTCTTCGCGCTCCTCGGCAGGCGCCTCGGCCCACCGGGCACCCTCCTCCTCGAAGATCTCGCGCGCGATCTCCGTGATGTAGGCGCCCTGGTAGCCGTCCTCGGGGAACTCGACCGTCTCGCCGCACAGCTCCAGATAGCGAGCCGAGACGCTCGCGCCGAAGATGTCCATCTGGACGCCGGCGTCGTTGATGTAGTACTCGCGCTCGACCTCGTGCCCGGTGTACTCGAGAACGCGCGCGATCCCGTCGCCGAGCGCCGCCCAACGCCCGTGCCCGACGTGCATCGGACCGACCGGGTTGGCCGAGACGAACTCGACCTGCACCTTGCGACCGTCACCCATCGTCGAGCGGCCGTACTCACCACGCTGCTCGTGGATCTCGGCGAGCACGCCTTGGAGGGCGCGCGGGGACAGACGGATGTTGATGAAGCCGGGACCTGCGATCTCGACCGCGTCGATGTCTTCGTGGCCCGCCATGTGCGCCGCGATGATCTCGGCGATCTGCCGAGGAGGCATCTTGGCGGCCTTGGCCGACTGCATCGCCACGTTCGTCGCCCAGTCACCGTGGTCGGGATCGCGCGGGCGCTCGAGATACGGTTCGGGGATCTCGTCGAGTGTGATCTCGCCCGCCTCGACGGCCTCGGCAAGCGCCTGTTTGATGAGTCCCGCGAGCACCTCTGTCACCTGGGTGAACGCCCCTCTCGGCTACGCACGACAGTGCGCGTAGTGTATCGCAGTCACACAGAGGGGTCATCACGAGGCGTGCGACGACGCATGCGCGCATACATGACCGCCACGCCGATGAGGGACAGGCCGGTCGCAAGCAACACGATCGGTACGGCGAGCGCGTCCTCTCCGAAGATCTCGAAGGCTATCTGCGGCACGTAGATGAGGATGCCGAGGGCACCGAATCCCAAGAACATCCGCTCCTCGGTGAGGAGAGCGGCGCCCAGCAGCGCCAGCGCTGTCACCACCCCAAGGCCGAGCATGCCGAGAGAAGCGTCTCCCTCTGCGGTGGCCACAAGCGGGCTCACGATGAGGGCGATCGAGGCCAGCGCATACCCGGTGGTCCGTGGAGGAAGCAGTCCGAACCGAGACGCGATGAGCCACGCAAGACCGACTCCCCACGAGATCCACGCGTACGCGTAGACCCCGAGATCCGTGTAGCCGACAAGCGATCCGAAGAGCAGGTACATGGCCGCGACGAATACGGCGATCTGCTGAAGCGCGCGACGCTCGAACCACCACAGCACCAGGCCCACGACGAGCGCCGTGCCGGCGATGGGAACCAGCATCCGCTCATCGTCGACAGACGTTGTCATGTCGATGATGAGGCCCACTGTCGCGGCCACACCGCCGACGGCGAGGAACCACAGGAAGCGCGCCAGACGCTTGATGGGCTCCTGCTCGGCCAGCCGTAGGAGCGCGCCGGCCGCGAGCAAGCCCGCCGTCGCACCGCCGACGACGAGCACCTGGCCGATGTCGCCGAGTGCATCCCACATCTGGCTCACCACGAAGGCAACGGCCGCGAGTGCCAGGGCACCGCCAAGGTAGCCGAGGACCTCCACGACGAGAGCAGCTCGCGAGTCCTGAGTCTCATGTGGAGTCTCGAGCGAGATTCCCGCAGGTCGGCCGGACGCCTGTTCGAAGGCTTTTATCGCCTCGGCCTGCTCGGCGGTGATGATACCTGCGCTCACCCATTCCGCGACACGCTGTGCGAGAGCGGATACCCAGCTCATGAACATCTTCCTCGGCCAGACATGAAGCCTCCCCATCTGGGACAAGCCTAGGCCACATGGCTCGAGACCGCATCCGCTGACATCTATTTCCATTCATTCGCGGTACGTATGCCTCCGCTGGCCGAGCGGGGTCGCCATTCATCGGCACGTAGGTTGTTCAGTGGGTATGAGGACGTATGCTCGTGTGACTCCCCGGTAAGCGGGGCCGCCTGCTATCAACCCCCCCACACGGTAGTCCGTGGTGAACGCTATCGTCAGTCACAGGGAAGGGCATCATCGATGAAGTCGGATCTCCAGATAGCTCAGGAAGCCCCGCTCAGGCCCATCGCCGACGTGGCTGAGGCCATCGGCATCTCCGCCGACCACCTCGAGCTCTACGGCCCCTACAAGGCCAAGGTCTCGCTCGAGGTGCTCGATGAGTTCGCCGACAGACCCCAGGGCCGCTATGTCGACGTGACCGCGGTCAACCCGACGCCGCTGGGCGAAGGGAAGACGGTCACGACCGTGGGACTGGGCCAAGCCCTCCAGCACATCGGCAAGAGCGTCATCACGTGCATCCGCCAGCCCTCCCTGGGGCCGGTGTTCGGCATCAAGGGCGGTGCTGCCGGAGGTGGGTACTCACAGGTCATCCCGATGGAGGACTTCAACCTGCACCTGACAGGCGACGTCCACGCAGTGAGCATCGCCAACAACCTGCTCGCCGCCTACATCGACAACCACATCTACCAGGGCAACGACCTGGATATCGACCCCCACTCGGTAACGTGGCGACGTGTCGTCGACCTCAACGACCGCGCGCTGCGCAACACGATCGTCGGTCTCGGCTCCAAGCTGGACGGCGTCCCGCGCGAAACGGGCTTCGACATCACTGTGGCAAGCGAGGTCATGGCCGTGCTCGCCATGGCGACCGATCTCCAAGACATGCGCAAGCGCCTCGGTCGCATCGTCATCGGCACCAACAACTCGGGTGAGCCCGTGACCGCCGAGGACCTCAAGTGCGCCGGCGCGATGGCCGTGCTCATGAAGGACGCAATCAAGCCCAACCTCATGCAGAACCTCGAGGGTGGCCCCGTGTTCGTGCACGCCGGGCCCTTCGCCAACATCGCTCAAGGCAACAACTCGATCATCTCCGACAAGATCGCCCTCAAGCTGGCCGACTACGTCGTGACGGAATCGGGCTTCGGCGCAGACATGGGTGCCGAGAAGTTCCTCGACCTCAAGTGCCGCGCATCAGGACTCCAGCCCGACTGCGTCGTGGTCGTGGCGACGGTTCGCGCGCTCAAAGCCCACTCGGGCAAGTTCGAAGTCCGACCGGGCAAGCCCCTGGACGAGCGCCTCCAGAGAGAGGACCTCGAGAGCCTGGCCGAGGGCATCTGCAACCTCGAAAAACACGTCGAGAACATGAAGAGCTACGGCATCCCGGTCGTGGCGGTGGTCAACCACTTCCCCACCGACACAGAGGCCGAGCACGACTTCATCAAGGAGAAGGCACTCGCTGCAGGCGCTGACTTCGCCGTGACCCACAAGGTCCACGCCGATGGTGGCGCAGGTGGAGCCGACCTCGCCGAGGCGGTCGTGAAGGCATGCGAGATGCCCAAGGAGTTCAAGTTCCTCTACCCCGACGAGGCCTCCATCAAGGAGAAGATCGAGGCCATCGCCACACGAGATCTACGGAGCCGACGGCGTGGACTATCTGCCCGCAGCCGAGGCGAAGATCGAGCTCTACACGAGACTCGGCTACTCTGACCTGCCGATCTGCATGGCCAAGACACACCTCTCGCTCTCACACGACCCCGCCCTCAAGGGTCGACCGACCGGCTGGAGGCTACCCATCAGAGACATTCGCGCCAGCGTGGGTGCCGGCTTCCTCTACCCGCTGTGCGGTGACATGCGCACCATGCCCGGGCTGCCCAAGACACCTGCGGGCGACGCCATAGACATCGATGCCGACGGCAATATCGTCGGACTGTTCTAGGGACCTGACCAGCAACGATGGAAGAGCGCCGTGCCAATAGTGACCTTCATAGCGGACTCGGTAGCCGTTGATGTACCCCACGGCGAGAATCTGCTGCGTGCTGCCATGGCCGCTGACGTGCACATCACCGCGCCATGTGGCGGCGGAGGGACCTGCGGCAAGTGCCGGATGATCGTTGAGAGCGGCAGCGTGCAGACGCGGCCGAGCTCTCGCCTGAGCGCCGAGGAGCAGGACAAGGGCTACGTGCTCGCCTGCGTCAGCGAAGTCATCGAGGACGTCACCGTCCGTATCCCGCCAGAGTCCCGCCCGGGAGCTGCTCCGACATCGGCCGACACGCGCCGCGTTCCCAACATCATCCTCTCCGCAGAGGAGCGAGCCGAGCGCGTTCCCGAGATCGACGACGAGCCACCCGTGCTGACGCGAGTGCTCCATCTCTCCGAACCGTCGCTGGCCGACAACGTGAGCGATCTCGCGCGTGTCCAGCAGGCTTTGCGTCGCACCCACTCGATCGAGGGCGCCCACACGGACCTCGGCGCCGTGCGCTCGCTGCCGCGCGCGCTACGCGAGGGCGACTGGGACATCTCGGCGTTCATCGCGCAGGATGGGTGCGGGCAGTCGCGCATCTGCGGCTTCGTGCCCGGCCCGATAGGCAGCAGCACGTATGTGGCAGCCGTCGACGTAGGCACGACGACCGTCGAAGTGGCACTGATCGACATCGCCGACGGGCGATGTGGTCGCGCAGGGAGCCGAGTACAACGAGCAGGTCGCGCTTGGCGAGGACGTCATCACCCGAGTCATCGCAGGCAGCAACGACGAGGGACTTGCGGACCTCCAGCGACGCGTGGTAGCCACGATCACCACGATCATGGAGGGCTTCAGCGAGCGCATCCCTCTCGCCACTGAGCGCGTGTCCTGCTACGTAGCCGCAGGCAACACGGTGATGACCCAGCTCCTCCTCGGCGTGACACCGGAGAACATCCGGAGCACGCCGTATGTCCCAGCCGCCATGGCGTTCCCGTGGACGAACGCTCGGTCGATCGGACTCCCAGGGCACGAGGGAACACAGCTCATCACGATGCCCTGTCCGGCAAGCTGGCTGGGCGGCGACATCGTGGCGGGCGTTCTCGCCTCCGGCATCCCATGGTCCGACCGGCTCACGCTGCTTGTCGACATCGGCACCAACGGCGAGATCGTGCTCGGCAACCAGGAGTGGCTCGTCGCGTGCTCCTGCTCTGCCGGCCCGGCGTTCGAGGGCGCGGGAATCGCGCACGGGATGCGCGCGGCGAAGGGCGCGATCGAGCAGGTCCGCATCGACACCGAGACGCTCGAGCCCATGATTCTCACCATCGGCGGGAGCGAACCGCTCGGCATATGCGGCAGCGGCCTGATCGACTGTGTCTCCGAGCTCTTCCTGAGCGAGGCGATCGGCCGAGACGGACTGTTCGCTCGCGACGACGCCGACAGGATCCGCGAGTCCGACACCGGGCACGAGTACGTGCTCGTGTGGGCCGAGGAGAGCGGCATCGACTCGGACATCGTGATCTCTGAGACCGATATCGAGAACCTCATGCGAGCCAAGGCGGCGATCCACTCAGGGATCGAGGTACTCCTCGAGAGCGTCGACGTGACGATCGAACAGGTCGATGAGGTCATCGTCGCCGGCGGATTCGGCCACTATCTCGATCTCGAACAAGTCACCACGCTCGGCATGGTTCCTGAGATACCCGCCGAGCGCTATCGGTTCATCGGCAACGCATCCCTGCTCGGCGCCGAGCTCGCCGCCAGGTCCCAAACGATGCTGGCCCGGGCACACGAGATCGCCGAGAAGGTCACCTATCTGGAGCTCTCGGTCAACGCAGGCTTCATGGACATGTACGTCTCCTCGCTCTTCCTGCCACATACCGACCTGACACTGTTCCCCAAGACGGAGCAGCTGCGCGCTCAGCGCCACCTCGCCCGGGAGATGGTGTAGATGTCATTCACGATGGCACTCGCGGGCAAAGGCGGGACCGGCAAGACGACAACGGCCGCGCTCGTCGTTCGCGCGCTTGCGCGAACTCGGTGCGCGTGATGTGCTGGCTGTCGACGCGGACCCCAACTCCACCCTTCACGAGGCACTCGGCGTGGAGGTCGAGCGCAGCGTCGGCGAGATCACCGAGGAACTCATGCAGTCCGGCGAGGCAACGCCTGGCGGGATGAGCAAGGACGCCTGGCTCGAACTGAACATCCACCGCTATGTGGTCGAGAACAAGCGAGTTCGACCTGCTCTCGATGGGTCGCCCGGAGGGATCAGGCTGCTACTGCTATGCGAACAACCTCGTCCGAGGCTGCATCGACAGCCTGTCCCGCGGCTACCAGTACGTCGTGATGGACAACGAGGCGGGACTCGAGCACCTGTCGAGGCGTACGACACGCAACGTCCAGGCGCTGCTGATCGTCTCGGACCCCAGCGTGCGGGGCATCAGGACGGCGGGACGCCTCGACGAACTGGCCAACGAGCTCGACATCGATGTGGGCGAGCGCTATCTCATCGTCAACCGCGCCGACGACCCACTCGACCCCGCGCTGCAGCGGGCCGCCGAGGAGACCGGGCTCACGATGCTCGGGACGGTGCCCGACGACCGCGAGATCGCACAATGTGACCTGGAGGGGACAGGCCTCTTCGACCTCCCGGACACATCCCCGGCACTCATAGCCGTGCGAGACATGGTCTCGCGCATCACGGTGTCGGCCGAGATCGACCGCACGCACATAGCTCGCAAGAAGACACAGGAGGAACGAATGGCAGCACGGATCATCGACGGCAAAGCCATCGCTGAGCGCAAGCGCGCGAAGATCGCGGCGCAGCGTCGCCGAGCTCGAGAAGCACGGGATCACACCCGGGCTTGCCGTGGTCATCGTCGGAAGCGATCCCGCCTCCGAGGTCTACGTGCGCATGAAGCACAAGGCCTGTGACGACACCGGCGTCTGCTCGTTCAAGTATGAGCTGCCCGGAGACACGTCGCAGGCAGAGCTGCTTGGCCTTGTGGCGGAGCTGAACGTGTCACCTGAGGTCCACGGCATCCTCGTGCAGCTCCCGCTGCCGGACCACATCGATGAGGAGGCCGTCATCGAGGCGATCGATCCGGCCAAGGACGTCGACGGCTTCCACCCTGAGAACGTCGGCCGAATGCTCATCGGCCAGGAGACGTTCCTCCCCTGCACGCCCCATGGATGCATGGAGCTGCTCGACGAGGCCGGTGTCGATCTCGAAGGCAAGGAAGCGGTCGTCGTCGGGCGCAGCAACATCGTGGGCAAGCCCGTCGCGATCCTGCTGCTTCAGCAAAACGCCACCGTCACGGTGTGCCACAGCCGCACGCGCGATCTGGCCGAGGTGGTCGGACGCGCTGACGTGCTCGTCGTAGGTGTGGGCGTGCCCGAGATGGTCAAGGGCGACTGGGTGAAGGAGGGCGCCGTCGTCATCGACGTCGGCGTGAACCGCACCGAGGACGGTCTTGTGGGCGATGTGGAGTATGAGGCGGCCGCAGCGCGGGCCTCGGCGATCACGCCGGTGCCGGGCGGTGTCGGCCCCATGACGATAACGATGCTGCTCGAGAACACGGTCGAGTCGGCGCGACGCCATTCGAATCTGGAATCCGAGGAGGAGCGATGACGTTTCAGGCACCGACACAGAGTCCCAAGGGACACATCCGGGAGGTCGCCCTGGGCTCGGGACCCGGCGCTCGGGTCGTAGGCGGGGAGAGCGCGCTGTCGTTCTACTCCTTCGACGGCGAGATGCCCAACAAGCCTCTGATCGCAATGGAGGTCTACGACGCCAAGCCTGAAGGGTGGGCGACCGCGCTCACCGACACGCTCGGTGACGTGATAGGCGACCCGGCGGCCTGGGCCAAGGCGTGCGTCGATACCTACGACGCCGACCTGATCTGCGTGCAGCTGGCATCCACCGACCCCAATGCGGGCGACACCTCCCCCGAAGACGCCGCCGCGACCGTGCGAGCGGTCGTGGACGCGGTCGATGTCCCCGTCCTGGTCTACGGCAGCGGAAACGCCGAGAAGGACGGCGAGGTCCTCAAGAAGGTCGCCGAGACAGTGACCGATACGCCGATCGCACTCGGGCCGGCGACAGAGGACAACTACAAGCCGATCACGGCGGCCGCGCTCGGCTACGGACACGTCGTCATCGCCGAGACACCGATCGACGTGAACATGGCCAAGCAGCTCAACATACTCATCACCCAGATGGGTCTTGAGCCCGACCGCATCCTCATCGACCCGTCGACAGGCGCGGTCGGCTACGGCATCGAGTACTCCTACACGGTCATGGAGCGGCTGCGGCTCGCCGCACTCAATCAGGACGACTCGATGACTCAGATGCCCATGGTGGTCAACCTCGGCAAGGAAGCATGGCGGGCCAAGGAGGCGCGCGCCACCGAGGAGGACGAGCCGACATGGGGAGACGTCACGAAGCGCGGCGTCCTGTGGGAGACAACGACTGCGATCACGATGGCGATGTCCGGCGCCGACGTGTTGGTCATGCGACACCCGGACGCGATCCGACTCGTCCGTACCGCTATCGAAGGGCTGTCCTCGTAGGGGACGGCGCATGAGAGAAGGTGCACGGCCATGAGCGAAGAGACACGCGAGGCGGCAGCCGAAGTCAGCATCGACCCGACGGCAGCCGAGATGATCGAGATAGCCGAATCGATCGATGTCGAGACTGTCTTCAGCCGGTCCGCATCGATGAAGCCGTGCCCGATCGGAGCCGAGGGTGCCTGCTGCAAGCATTGCGGCATGGGCCCGTGCCGTATCTCCGGCAAGGACAAGGAGCACAAGCGCGGCGTCTGTGGGGCGACGATCGAGACGATCACGTCACGCAACTTCCTGCGGATGGTCGCCGCCGGGGCATCGGCCCACTCAGACCACGGTCGGGACGTTGCGCTCACGCTCAAGGGCGTCGCCGATGGTGAGATCAAGGGTGTGACGGTCGCGGATGAGGTGAAGCTGCACCGCGTCGCCGGCCTCATGGGCATCGACACCGAGGGCAAGGACGTTCCGACGCTCGTCGGTGAGGTCGCCGACATCGCGCTAGCGCAGTTCGGGCAGCAGACCGGCGAGCTCGCCTACGCCTCCCGCGCCCCCGAGAAGCGCCAGGCGCTCTGGCGGGATGCGGGCGTCATGCCAAGAGGCATCGACCGCGAGGTGGTAGAAGCACTCCACCGCACGCACGCCGGCAACGACCAGCACTACATCAGTCTGCTCGACGCGGCGATCCGCTGCTCGCTTTCGAGCGGTTGGGGCGGCTCGATGCTCGCGACGGACCTCCAAGACATCCTCTACGGGACGCCCACGCCCGTACGCTCCGAGGCGAATCTCGGCGTCCTGTCCGACACCGATGTCAACATCCTGATCCACGGCCACGAGCCGCTGCTCGCATCGATGATCCTCGATGCGGCGCACACGCCCGAGATGCAGGAGCTCGCCAAGGAGAAGGGTGCTACCGGCATCAGCGTGGCGGGCATCTGCTGCACGGCGAACGAAGCACTGATGCGCAAGGGCGTCCCGCCGGCCGGGAACATGCTCCATCAGGAGCTGGCCGTACTCACCGGTGCGGTAGAGGCGATGGTCGTCGACGTGCAATGCATCTTCCAGGGACTCGCCGAGGTCGCCGACCACTTCCACACCAAACTCGTCAGCACATCACCCAAGGCGGTCATCGGTGAGTTCGAGGACCACGTCGTAGTCGATGAGCGCGACCCGGGGGCCTCCGCGATGCTCATAGTCCGCGAGGCCGTGGAGAACTTCGTGAACCGCGGCGAGGTCCACATCCCCTCAGCGTCCGAGCCGCTCGTGGCCGGCTTCTCGCACGAGTACATTCGCTACATGCTCGGCGGGAAGATGCGCGCGTCGCTCAACCCGCTCAACGAGAACATCATCAACGGTCGCATCCGCGGCGTTGTCGCGGTCGTGGGCTGCACGACCCCACGTGCGGTTCAGGACGCAGGTGTCATCAACACCGTCCGGGAGCTGATCGCGAACAACGTGCTGGTCGTCGCGACCGGCTGCGCAGCCATCACGAGCGGCAAGCACGGTCTGCTCACCCCGGAGACCATGGAGTTCGCTGGAGAGTCGCTCGCCGAGGTCTGCGAGACCATCGGCATCCCGCCCATCCTGCACCTGGGCTCGTGCGTGGACAACTCCCGCATCCTCACGATCCTCTCCGATGTCGTGGCGACAGGCGGCCTTGGTGACGACATCGCAGGACTGCCCGCCGTGGCGCTCTGCCCCGAGTGGTACAGCGAGAAGTCCCTTGAGATCGCGTGCTATGCGGTCGGCAGTGGAGCGCACGTCATCTTCGGTGGTGTCGGCTCGCCGGTCAGCGCGAGCGAGACCGTGACCGACTACATGATCGACGGCTGGACCGAGAAGTTCGGCGGCAGCCTCCGCTTCATCTCCGAGCCGCAGGACATCGTCGCCACGACACTCGACCTGATCGACGGGGCGCGCGAAGCGCTCAAGATCGATGTCCCCGCCGAGCGAGTCCTGTTCGACATGGACATGAGGAGGGAGCTCAATGTCTAAGATCATCGCGTCCGGCGCCATCCGAGGCGCCCACTCGATCGTCGAGAAGACCGAGGCGCAGCTCGCCGTGGTCAAGGAGTCCAAGGGTGCCGAACACCGCCGTCGAGCTCCCCAACACCGGCTACTACCTGCCGGTGATCTACGGTCTGACCGGCGAGAAGGTCGAGACGCTCACCGACATGGACCGCGTGCTCGCCATAGCGCGCGACCTGCTGCCCGAGGTGCCCTCGGCAAAGCTTCATCTTCCCTACCTGGGAGGCACGCTCGATGCGGGCATCGCGACACTGCTTGCCGAGGAGTGCTTCGAAGCGCTTCGCTACGTGACCGACGACCCTCCGCCGGTGACCGATCTCTGGCTCGGCGCCGCCGACGACGTGATCATGCGCGCCAAAGGCGTCGAGTTCGTCGACGGCTCCGCGCCTGGCTTCGCCGCGGTCGTCGGCGCCGCACCCGACAACGAGACGGCCGTACGGCTTGCCCGCGAGATGCAGGAGAAGATGCTCTACGTCTTCATGGCCGGCGAGACCGATGGCGTGGCCTTCGGCGAGCAGCTTGCCGAGGAGGACGTCCAGCTCGGTTGGGACACGCGCCTCGTGCCCTTCGGCAAAGAGGTCTACAGCCAGATCTTCTCGGTCGGCTTCGCAACGCGTGCAGCCATGGCCTTCGGCGGCGTGCAGCCCGGAGACTTCGAGCGCATCCTCGCCTACAACAAGAGCCGCGTGTTCGCGTTCGTTCTCGCACTCGGCGAGGTCACCGACGAGTGGTACGCGACGGCGGCCGGCGCTATCTCCTACGGCTTCCCCACCATCGCGACCACCGACATCCCGCAGATCCTGCCCACTGGAGTCTGCACCTACGAGCACGTCGTCTCCAACATCACCACCGACCAGCTCGTGCAGAAGGCCATCGAGGTCCGCGGTCTCAAGATCAAGGTGACCGAGGTCCCCGTCCCCGTCTCGTACGGCCCCGCGTTCGAGGGCGAGCGCGTACGCAGAGAAGACACGTGGGCAGAGATGGGCGGTCAGAAGACACCGGCTTTCGAGTGGCTCAGAACGCTCGATCCCTCCGAGGTCGAGGATGGCAAGGTCGAGGTCGTGGGCCCTGAGATCGACGACATCGAGGCCGGCACACTCCTGCCGCTCGGCATCGTGGTCGATGTCGCCGGTCGCAAGATGCAGTCCGACTTCGAGTCAGTGCTCGAGCGCCAGATCCACCACCTGCTCAACTACGCCGAGGGCATCTTGCACATGGGTCAGCGCGATCTCATCTGGCTGCGCGATCAGCGAGAGCGCCAAGAACGCCGGTCTCAAGTTCGAGCACATCGGCAACGTCCTTCACGCCAAGCTCCTGGACGACTTCGACGCCATCGTCGACAAGGTCCAGGTCACCGATCTACACCGACGAAGCGAAGGTCCTCGAGATGCGCGAGGAGGCGCTCGAGTCGTATGCCGCCCGCGACGAGCGCATGGCCGGGCTCACCGACGACACGGTGGACGTCTTCTACTCGTGCAGCCTCTGCCA
Source organism: uncultured Actinomycetes bacterium (assembly GCA_963850695.1). Classification (GTDB taxonomy): domain Bacteria; phylum Actinomycetota; class Coriobacteriia; order Anaerosomatales; family CAWKMJ01; genus CAWKMJ01. The sequence continues at coordinate 70,609 of CAWKMJ010000002.1, read as the reverse complement.
GAGCTTCGCTCCCAACCACATCTGCGTGGTGACGCCGGAGCGACTCGGGCTCTGCGGCGCCTACAACTGGCTCGATGCGAAGGCATCCAACGAGCTCAACCCGGCCGGTCCCAACCAGCCGATCGACAAGGGCACGATCGTCGATGACAGCCTCGGCCAGTGGTCGGGCGTCAACGAGTACATCTACGAGATGTCCAACAACACGGTCGAGCGCATGAGCTGCTACTCGCTCATGACCGACCCGATGACCTCGTGCGGCTGCTTCATGTGCATCATCGCGCTCATGCCGATGTGCAACGGCGTGATGCTCGTCAACCGCGAGTACGCCGGCATGACCCCGTCGGGCATGAAGTTCTCCACGCTGGCCGGCATGGTCGGCGGCGGCGTCCAGGCCCCCGGCTTCATGGGTATCGGACGCGGCTACATCACAAGCCGCAAGTTCCTCTCGGCCGAGGGGGGCTTCAGCCGCGTGGTGTGGATGCCCAAGGAGCTCAAGGAGGCCATCCGAGGTTCGATCGGCCCTGTCCTGGAGGACATCGGCGATCCCGGACTTCCTCGACAAGATCGCCGACGAGAGCGTCGGCGAGACCGAGGAAGAGGTGCTCGAGTACATCACCGCGAACGGACACCCCGCTGCGAGCATGGCCTCGCTGCTGTAGTGAACGCAGGCCCCGGCGGGCCTCGGAAGGAGACGACATGGCACTGAGCGGACTGGAGATCTTCAAGCTGTTGCCGCAGACCAACTGCGGCGACTGCGGCGTACCCACATGCCTCGCATTCGCGATGAAGCTCGCCGCGGGACAGGCTGAGCTCACGAGCTGCCCGCACGTGTCCGACGAAGCGGTCAACGCTCTCGGCGCCGCAGCAGCGCCGCCGATGCGTGCGGTCACGGTGGGCACGGGCGACACCGCGTTCACGGTGGGCGAAGAGACCGTTCTCTTCCGCCATGACAAGACGTTCGTGAACCCGGCGGCGATCGGTGTGACGATCGACTCCGCGCGCCCCTGATGATGAGATCGACGCGATCGTGGCAGCAGCAGAGGCCTCGACGTTCGAGCGCGTCCAGATGATCTTGCGCTGTGGTTTCGTCGCTGTGCGATCGACCGGCTGATGCCGACCGATTCAAGGCCGTCGTCGACCGCGTTGCTGCCGCGACCGATCTCCCTCTCGTCCTCGTGAGCGAGGATGCCGACGAGATCGCCGGCGCGCTGCCCGGGGTCGCTGCTCGCAAGCCGTTGATCCATGCCGCCACCGAGGCCAACGCCGATGCGATGATCGCACTAGCCAAGGAACACGACTGTCCGCTCTGCGTGCGCGGCGAAGGACTCGAAGCCGTCATCGCTCTCACGGAGAAGGCGGATGCCGCCGGCCTCACCGATCTCGTCATCGACAGCGCCCCGGCGACCGCTGCCGACGGTCTGCGTGACAAGGTCTTCGCGCGCAGAGCGGCACTCGAGAAGGAGGTCTCCGCACTCGGCTATCCGACGATCACGTTCCCGGCATCCCTCTCAGACGGGGATCAGATGCTCGAGGTCGCGTATGCGGCAGTCGACCTCCTCAAGTACGGCAACATCATCGCGCTGTCGGGTGCCGACGCATGGATGATGCTCCCGCTGCTCGTCCTGCGACAGAACATCTACACCGATCCTCAGCGGCCGATGCAGGCCGAGGCCAAGATCTACGAGTTCGGATCCCCCGGGCCCGACGCCCCGTTCTTCATCACGACCAACTTCTCTCTCACATACTTCATCGTCGCCTCGGAGATCGAGGCCGCCAAGGTCCCCGCGTACCTCGGCATCGTCGAGTCCGAGGGCCTCTCGGTCCTCACTGCGTGGGCGGCAGGCAAGTTCGTCCCCGAGCGCATCGCCAAGTTCGTCAAGGAATCGGGCATGGCCGAGAAGATCTCGAACCGCGAAGTCATCATCCCCGGCGCGGTTGCACAGATCAGCGGAGAGCTCGCTGGAGAGCTCGAGGACTGGGACGTGACCGTGGGGCCGTATGAGGCCGCGGAGATTCCCGCGTTCGTCAAGCAGCGTGCGGGATAGACACATGACGCAAGGTCTGGTGGGTACGATGGATGACCCAAGACCGACAGTAGAGACGCTCAAGGTCGAGAACCGACTTCTCGCGCCCTGCCGCGCCAAGTGTCCGGTGCATATCGATGTGCCCGGATATCTCAACGCGGTCGCGGACGGTCGCTTCACCGACGCACTTGAGATCGTGCTTCGTCGAAACCCGCTGCCTTCAGTATGCGGACGCGTGTGTCTGCGGCCGTGCGAGGAGGGCTGCCGGAGGTGTCTGCTCGACGAGCCGGTCGCGATCGCACAGGTCAAGCGAGCTGCGGCAGACTTCGGTTCGTACCCTTCGGTGCGTCCGGCCCAGACCCGTCCCGAGACCGTGGCCATCGTCGGCGGCGGACCGGCGGGGCTCGCGGCGGCGGCCACTCTCGCCCAGAACGGCATCCTTGTGACCATCTACGACCAGCAGCCGAAACTCGGCGGGATGATGCGCTACGGCATACCCGCCTACCGTCTTCCAGATGAAGCGCTCGACCGCGACATCGACTACATCCTGTCGCACGGTGTCATCGCCCGCACCGATACGCGGATCGGACGCGACGTGACCCTCGAGGAGCTTGCCGCGGAGCACGACCGCGTGCTCGTCACGGCGGGACTGCAGGGAAGCCGTCCCGTCCCCATCCCGGGCCACGACGGCCCGGGCATCCTCACGGCACTGCCCTACCTCGAGTCCAGCGCCAACGGCGAGGACGTGAACGTCGGCAATCGGGTCATCGTCATCGGCGGCGGCAACGTCGCCATGGACGTGGCGCGCACCGCCGTGAGGCAGGGTGCGGGTCACGTGCGGGTCGTGTGCCTCGAGTCCGAGTCGCAGATGCCGGCCACGCAGGAGGAGATCGACGACGCCCGCATGGAGGGCATCGAGATCTGCACGTCGTGGGGTCCGGCGAGCGTGGATCAGAACTACGAGGCGTGCGAGCTCCGGGTGAAGCGGTGCACCTCGCTCCTCGACGAGAACGGCCGTTTCGCCCCGGTGCTCGACGACGACATCGTCGATTCCTTCAGGGCCGACACGCTGATCTTCGCCGTGGGCCAGTCGGCCGACGTGGAGGACCTCGGGATCAAGCTCACGCAGCGCGGCATGATCGAGGTCGATCCGCTCACGCTGAAGACCTCCCGTGACCACGTCTACGCCGCTGGCGACGTGGTGACCGGCCCCACCAAGATCATCGACGCGATCGCTGCGGGCCAGCGCGCTGCAGCCGCGATCCATGGCGACATCACCGGAAGCATGCGGATGCTGCGCGACTTCGATGAAGAGAACGTCGTCCTCGGCGAGATACCTGAGACGACGAGCGACCACATCGAGACACGGCGTCGGATACACATGGAGCGGCTCGAGCACTACGAGGCTATGGACTCCTTCGATGAGGTCGAACTCGGCTATACGGAGTACGAGGCCGCTCGCGAGGCCCAGCGCTGTCTCGGGTGCACGACCGGCGCGCGCCTGACCGCCGAGAAGTGCGCGCAGTGCCTGACGTGTCTGCGCGTGTGTCCCTACGGTGCTCCGAGCATCAAGATGGGCGGGATGGTCTACTTCGACCCGGACGCGTGCGTCGCGTGCGGGGCGTGCTCCTCACTGTGCCCCGCGCACGCGATCAGTCTCGAGGGCTTCTCGGAAGAGGAGATGTCGCGCCGTATCGACCACGTACTCGCTGGCGAAGGACTCGACACCACCCTCGTGTTCGCCTGCGGGTGCACGCCCAACCTGCCCGAGATACCCGGCGAGGATGTGCGCACCATCACCGTGACGTGCCTCCTGCGCCTGAGCGAACAGAGGATCCTCGAGGCGCTGCAGCACGGCGCAAGCCGAGTCGTCTTCGCGGGCTGCGTAGAGACCTCGTGCCGATTCCCGCACGCGCGCGCACTTGTGGAGCGCATGTCCAACAGCGTCACCGGACGCCTCACACAGCTCGGTATGGAAAACGCCTTCGTCGTCGTCGGCGAAGCAGATGATGAGGAGCTGCACCACCTCATATGATCGTCGTGAAGCAGAAACAGATCGACGAGATCACGCGAGATGATCTCGCAACACCGGCGAGTCCTTATCGTGGGCTGCGATACGTGCGCTGCTGTCGCGCTCGCCGGTGGCGAGAAGGAGGTCTCGACCTTGGGCGAGCTGCTCAAGATGGCGACCTCGCGCGCTGGCTCGACCGTCGAGTTCAGCGGATCGGTCATCAAGCGCCAGTGCGAGCCCGAGTTCGTCGACGAACTCCATCTGGAGGGGTGCGACGCGATCCTGTCGCTGGGATGCGGCGCTGGTGTCGCTCTGCTCGCGACGAACAACGACGTCCCTGTCTACCCCGGAGTCGACACGCTCTTCGTCGGCTCTGCGGTGGGACTCGCGCACTGGCGGGCCGAGTGCTCGGCATGCGGCTCGTGCGTGCTCGGCGAGACCGCCGGCATATGCCCTGTCACGCGTTGTGCCAAGGGGATCATGAACGGGCCGTGCGGCGGCGTCGACGACGGCACGTGCGAGCTCGGCGACCGGCCGTGTGCCTGGGTGGAGATCTACGACCGTCTCGAGTCACTCGGCAGTGGTGAGGACTTCGAAGCCACGCTCGATCCCAAGGACAACTCGGCCGCCACCCGCATGTGCGAGTGGGACATGGACGCGGAGTGTGATGCGCCATGACGCTGCGGGAGGCCATTCGATGACAGCCCCGTTCGTCGTCACGACCGAGGTCGGGCCGCCCAAGGGCACCGATGTCTCCGAGATGCTCGAGACCGCAGAGATGCTGCGCGGCCTGGTCCACGCTCTCAACGTCACGGACAACCAGGCCGCGGTCATGCGCCTGTCCACGCTCGCCGCGTGCGTCCATCTCAAGGAGGCTGGCCATGAGCCGGTGCTCCAGATGACATGCCGCGATCGGAACCGGATCGCGCTGCAGTCGGACCTCCTCGGCGCCGCGTCCTTCGGCATCGAGAACGTGCTGGCGCTGACCGGCGACCATGTGGTGGTCGGAGACCATCCTGAGGCCAAGCCCGTCTTCGACCTCGAGTCGGTCCAGCTGCTCGATGTCATCGCCGAGCTCAACGCGGGCCACGACGCGGAGGACAACGAGCTTCATGGGACGCCCTCGTTCCTCGCGGGCGCGGTGGTCACTCCGGGAGCGCGGCCTTTCGCGCCACAGTTCGCCAAGTTCGCGAAGAAGGTGCGCTCCGGCGCCGCCTTCTTCCAGACGCAGGCGGTCTACGATGCCGAGGAGTTCGCGGGCTTCATGGCGCAGGCACGCACGCTCGACACGAAGGTGTTCGCAGGCGTCGTGGTGCTTCGCTCGGCCAAGATGGCGCAGATTCATGAACGCCAACATCCCGGGGATCGACGTGCCCGCCGACCTCGTCACCGAGCTCGAGGCGTCGGCTGACGCGACGCGCACCGGCGTCGAGATCGCCGCGCGCTTCATCCGCGATGTCCATGACGTCTGCGACGGCGTCCACATCATGGCGATCGGTGCCGAGCACCTCGTGCCCGAGATACTCGACGCCGCGGATGTCGACATCCGCGCAGCCGTAGGAGGTGGCGCCTCGTGAAGCTCGCAGTCTCTGGCAAGGGCGGCGTGGGCAAGACCACGCTCGCATCGGCTCTGGCCCGTCTCTGGGCCGAGGAGGGACGGCGTGTCATCGCCATCGATGCTGACCCCGACGCCAACCTCGCGATCGCGCTTGGCGCTGACGAACAGACGGCGGCAGCGTGCACTCCCCTCTCGGAGATGGACGACCTCATCGAGGAGAGGACGGGAGCCCGCCCCGGCGCCGGGGGGATGTTCAAGCTCAACCCCGACGTCTCAGACGTCGCCGAGACGTGCGGCGTCGATGTCGGCGGCGTGAAGCTGCTGCGCATGGGCACCGTAGAGCGCGGCGGCAGCGGCTGCATGTGCTCGGAGGGCACGTTCCTCAAGGCGTTCATGCGCCACCTGCTCGTCGAGCGAGAGGATGTCGCCGTCCTGGACATGGAGGCCGGCATCGAGCACCTCGGCCGAGGTACCGCTGAGAACGTGGACGTCTTCGTCGTGGTCGTCGAACCGGGAGCACGCGCGGTGCAGACCGCGCAGACCGTGCGCAAGCTGGCCGAGGACATCGGCGTGCGTGACATCGTGGCCGTCGGCAATCGCGTCCGCTCAGAAGAGGACGCGGAGTTCCTGCGCAGACGCGCTCGAGGAGATCGAGCTCGTGGGCACGCTGCCAGACAGCGACCGGATCCGCGATGCGGACCGCGATGGACGCAGCACCTACGACGTCGACGCGGAGTACACCGAGAGCCCTTCGCGAGATCGCGGAGAAGCTCCTCGGCAGATCAGTCGAACAGTGAACAAGGAGGAACGCGATGCTCGTCATCGGTGAGAAGGTCAACGTCATGAGCAAGACGATCGGACCCGCGATCAAGGAGCGCGACGCCGGTCCGATCCAGGAGATGGCCGTCCGCCAGGTGGAGGGTGGGGCCGATGTGCTCGACATCAACCTCGGCCCGGCGACCAAGAACGGTCCCGAGTCCATGGAGTATGTCGTGAACGTCGTGCAGGAAGCCGTTCCCGGCACGCGCCTGTGTCTGGACACCCTCAATCCCGAGGCGATGGAGGCCGGTCTCAAGGTCTGCAACGAGCAGCCGATCATCAACTCCACCTCGGCAGAGCGAGCTCGACTCGAGACGTTCCTGCCGCTGGCCAAGACCTATGAAGCAGAGATCATCGGGCTTGCCATGACCGAGGCTGGCGTGAGCAGAGATACGAGCGAGCGGCTCATGGCGGCGACCGAGATCATGGGCGCGATGATGGAGTTCGACGTGCCGCTCGACCGCGTCTACCTCGATCCGCTGCTGCTGCCGGTGGGCGTGGCCCAGGCGCAGGCGATGGAGGCGCTCGAGTCGATCACCATGTTCAAGCAGCTCAACGACCCGCCACTGAAGACGGTCGTCGGTCTCTCCAACATCTACAACGGCTGCCCCGAGCAGGTGAAGTCGCCGCTCGCCGCCGCCTTCCTCTCCCTGCTGATCCCCGGGGTCTCGACGCGGCGATCATGGATCCGAACGATGAGCTCCAGATGGCTGTCGTGGGCGAGGACGAGGCAGCCCTCGCGTCAGACGAAACGCTCGAGAAGTCGATTGCGGTGCTCAGGAATGACACACTGTACTGCGACTCCTATCTCGACTGATCATCCAGCCGCGGTACGCGCGCGCTGGGACGGAGACCTGATGGAAGAGTGCTCGTGCACAGACCGCCCCGAGGGGGCTATCGACCTCACCGCACTCGATGACGTGCTCGAGCGCCACGCGGGCGATTCCGGCGCGCTCATCTCCGTCCTGCAGGAGACGCAGAGCCTCTACGGCTACCTGCCCAAGTCAGGCGCTGCGTAGCATAGCGCAGGCGCGCGAGATACCGTTCTCCAAGGTCTACGGGGTCGCGACGTTCTACTCCCAGTTCCACCTGCGCCCGCGCGGTGACAGCGTGGTCAGGATCTGCCACGGCACCGCCTGCCACGTGCGCGGCGCACCCGAGGTGACCCGGCGGTGAAGAGGAGCTCGGCGCCAAGGTCGGCGAGACGACCGAGGACCTCGCGTTCACGATCGAGTCGGTCGCGTGCGTCGGCTGCTGCGGGCTTGCGCCCGTCTGCTCGTCGACGACAAGACCTACGGACAGCTCGACGCCATCGAGGCGCGCCGCATCGCTGCGACCGCTGCGCGAAGAGGCAGCCATCGCGAGAGGCGAGGTCGTGCTGGCCGAGGAGATCGATTCGTGATGCGCGATCCGAGGCCCCTGTCGAGGTGGTCGCCGACGGTGGCACCATCGGATCCGGGTGTGCACCGGCTCGGGCTGCGTGATGAACGGCTCGCTCGAGGTCGCAGAGCGGTTCGAGAACGCGATCGAGAGCGCCGGTGCGACGGACTCCATCCGCCTCGTGCGCACCGGCTGCCACGGCCTGTGCGAGCGCGGCCCGGTCGTGGTCGTGGGCCCGGACGGCATCTTCTACCCGTCGCTGTCGACGCCGAGGCGGCCGAGATGATCGTGGAGCAGCTTCTCGAGCGACGGTGACTTCGTCGAGCCAGTTGCTCTATCGCACCGATCCGATTCAGAGCCCATCCCCCGCTACGCGGACATCCCGTTCAACGCCTCTCAGCAGCGTCTCGTGCTGCGCAACTGCGGCGTTCTCGACCCCGAGAGCATCGACGACGCGCTCGGACACGGCGTGTACGGGGGCCTGCGCCGCGTGCTCGAGGAGCTCTCGACCCGACGAGCTCATCGAGGAGATGGAGGCCTCGGGGCTGCGCGGTCGCGGCGGCGCGGGCTTCCTCGACCGGACGCAAGTGGCGCTTCGCGCGCGACGCCGAGGGCGACAGAAGTACGTGATCTGCAACGCCGACGAAGGCGACCCGGGCGCGTTCATGGACCGCAGCATCGTGGAGGGCGATCCCCACAGCGTGCTCGAGGGGATGGCCATCGCCGCGTACGCGATCGGCGCGAGCGAGGGCTACGTGTACGTGCGCGCCGAGTACCCTCTGGCCGTCAAGCGGCTGCGCAACGCCATCGACGAGGCACGAGAGCGCGGGTTCCTGGGCAAGGACATCCTCGGCAGCGGCTTCTCCTTCGATGTGCGCGTCAAGGAGGGCGCCGGGGCGTTCGTCTGCGGCGAAGAGACCGCGCTGATGGCCTCGATCGAGGGGCAGCCGCGGCATGCCGCGCGTCCGCCCGCCGTTCCCCGCGGTCTCGGGGCTGTGGGGAAAGCCGACCTGCATCAACAACGTCGAGACGCTGCGCCAACGTCGCGTGGATCGCCGCCAACGGCGCCGAGGCCTACGCGGGCATCGGCACCGGTGAGAGCAAGGGCACCAAGGTCTTCGCGCTCGCCGGCAAGGTGCACAGCAGCGGCCTCGTCGAGGTGCCGATGGGCATGACCGTGCGCGAGCTCGTCTTCGACATCGGCGGCGGCTGTCTCGAAGGCCAGCGAGTTCAAGGCCGTCCAGATCGGCGGACCGTCGGGCGGCTGCCTCCCCGCCGACCTCCTGGACACGCCGGTGGATTACGAGGCGCTCGCCGAGGTGGGCGCGATCGTGGGGTCCGGCGGGCTCGTCGTCATGGACGACGACACCTGCATGGTCGATTTCGCGCGGTACTTCCTGACGTTCACGCAGGACGAGTCGTGCGGCAAGTGCGTCCCCTGCCGCATCGGCACCAAGAGGATGCTCGAGATCGTCACGCGCATCACGGAGGGCGAGGGCGAAGAGGGCGACATCGAGCTGTTGGAGGAGCTGGCCCTCGACGTAAAGCGCTCCTCTCTGTGTGGCCTCGGCCAGACCGCTCCCAACCCCGTCCTCACGACGATCCGCTACTTCCGCGAGGAGTACGAGGAGCACATCGGCGACCGCCACTGCCGCGCGGGAGCATGCGGCGGGCTGACGCGATACGTGATCGATGCCGAGGGGTGCAAGGGATGCGCTGTGTGCAAGAAGCACTGCCCTGTCGGAGCGATCTGGGGCGAGATGAAGGAGCCGCACACGATCAGTCTCGATCGATGCATCAAGTGCGGCGTGTGTGTGGAGCACTGTCCGTTCAACGCGATCGAGCGGGTCTAGGGCGAGCGGACGTCGCGGGAGTACGCGCGGCGCCCGGAGGGAAGGGCAAGCCATGAAGGTACGAGACATCATGACGGCACGGGTCGTCTCGATCCCACGGGATGCGACCGTGACGGAGGCCGCGCGTACCATGCGCGACGAACAGGTCGGCTCGGTGCTCGTGCTCGAAGACGGCGGACTCGTCGGGCTCCTTACCGACCGCCAGATCACACACAACGTGATCGCGCTCGGGGACGACCCGCACAAGACAGTCGTGGGCGATGTGATGCATGAGGAGTTCGTGCCGCTCGAGCCTGAGATGGACCTCTTGCAGGCCATGCGGCTCCAACGTGAGCTGGGCATGCGACGCCTACCCGTGGTCGAAGACGGCAAACCGGTCGGCATCGTGTCGGTCTCAGACATCGCCGCGTTCGTGCGCGAGGCGGTCGATACGATACTCATGGAGGGCATGACCCGCGTCCGGAGACGCGAAGAGGGCTGAGGACCTACGTGAACCCCAAACACACAGCAGCGACCCCGACGCCGGTCGAGACCGTCAAGGTCACCATCGACGGGAGAGCGGTCGAGGCCACCAAGGGCCAGACCGTGCTCGACGCGTGTCGCCAGCACGGAATACACGTCCCCACTCTCTGCCACGACCCGCGGCTTGAGCCCTACGGCGCATGCCGCCTGTGTCTCGTGCAGATCGAGGGCATGCGCGGCTTTCCCACGTCGTGCACGACCCGGGTCGCCGAGGGGATGCAGGTCACCACGGACAACGACGAGATCGCCGGACTCAGGCGCTCGGTCGTCGACCTCCTGCTCTCCGACCACGAACTTCGCTGCCTCTCCTGCGACTCCGCCGGAGCGTGCGCGCTCCAAGACCTCGCCTATGAGTTCGGGATCGAGGAGTCTCGGTACGGGGGTGAGCGCCACCGCGTCTGGGAGGGCGCGGACGACAATCAGCTCATCGAGCGCGACTACACCAAGTGCATCTCGTGCGGCCGCTGCGTTCGGATTTGCCACGAAGTCCAGGGCTGCAACGTCTACGGCTATACCGACCGGGGGTTCGAATCCATCCCGAACACCCCCTACGCCGCATCCCTCAAGGACTCCGGATGCGAGTTCTGTGGTCAGTGCGTGTCCACGTGTCCCGTCGGAGCGCTCAGTGACCAGCGCAGCCGATACCGTGGCCGACGGTGGGAGACCGAGGAGATCGAGTCGACGTGCGGGTACTGCGGTGTCGGCTGCACCGATCGACCTACCGAGTGAAGAGACGGCCGCATAGTGGGTGCCGAGGCGCCCCTTGACCGCGGCGTCAATCGCGGCAACCTGTGCGCGAAGGGCCGCTACGGTGGGGCTTCACCCACCACCCCGACAGACTCACAACGCCGCTTGATCAGGCGCAATGGCGAGCTCAAGCCCGCCTCGTGGGATGAGGCGATCGCGCACGTCGTGGACCGCCTCGATACCACCGCCATCGATCACGGCTCGGACGCCATCGCCGGACTCGCCAGCGCCAAGTGCACCAACGAGGAGAACTACCTCTTCCAGAAGCTGCTGCGCGCCGGTGTTGCGACCAACAACGTCGACCACTGCGCACGGCTTTGACACAGCTCCACGGTGGCCGGTCTGGTCGCCTCATTCGGAAGCGGCGCGATGACGAACTCGTACGCAGACCTCGGCGAGGCCGAGGTCATCCTCGTCGTCGGCTCGAACACGACCGAAGCACACCCCATCATCGGCATCGAGCTCAAGAAGGCCGCGCGCAACGGGACCCGCATCATCGTCATCGATCCGCGGCGCATCAAGCTCGTGGACCATGCCGACTCATGGCTGAGGATCCAGCCCGGCACCAACGTGCTGCTCTTCAACGCGATGATGCGCATCATCGTGGACGAGGGATTGGCCGATGAGGAGTTCATCTCGGCACGCACCGAGGGCTTTGAAGACGTACGCGCCCATCTGGCGGACGTGGATCTGGAAGAGGCGGCTCGCGTCACCGGCCTGACCCTCGAAGAGATCGCAGCGACGGCGCGAGCATACGCCGGTGCCGAACGCGCCTCGATCATCTACTGCATGGGCGTGACGCAGCACTCTTCCGGCACCGGCCAGGTGCGCGCGCTCGCGAACCTCGCGATGCTCACCGGCCAGATCGGCAGGCCCGGCACCGGCGTCAATCCGCTTCGCGGCCAGAACAACGTCCAAGGGGCGTGCGACCTCGCCTGCCTGCCCAACTGCCTACCCGGATACCAGAGCGTGAGCGATCAAGGCACGATGGACCGCTTCTGCGACCTGTGGTCGACCGAGGCAGCGCTGGCGCCCGAGACCAGGTCTCACCATCGTCGAGATGTTCGACGCGGCGTGCGCGGGCGACCTCAAGGCGATGTACATCATGGGCGAGAACCCGGTGATCGCAGATCCCGATGCGGCGCACGTGCGTGAGGCACTGGAATCCCTCGACTTTCTGGTCGTCCAGGACATCTTCCTGACCGAAACGACGGAGTACGCGGACGTCGTGCTCCCCGCCACGAGCTTCCTCGAGAAGGAAGGGACCTTCACCAACTCCGAGCGGCGCATCCAGCGTTGTCGCAAGGTCGTGGAACCCCCCGGCGAGGCCCGCACCGACATGCAGATCATCCTCGACCTGGCCGAAGCACTCGAGCTGAACTGGGGACACCCCACGCCCGCCGAGGTCATGCAGGAGATGGCCGAGGTCACGCCCCAGTACGGAGGCATCGACTACGACCGTCTCGACGCCGAGGGTGGCCTGCAGTGGCCTTGTCCTGACGACTCCCACGCCGGCACGCCGATCCTGCACACCGACCGGTTCACGCGCGGCAAGGGTGAGTTCGCGGTGGTCGAGTACACTCCCCCGGCCGAGCCCACCGATGAGGCGATGCCGTTCGTCATGGGCACCGGCCGACACCTGTGGAACTTCCACACCAACACCATGACCGGCCACTCTCCCGGCCTCGATGCCCTCAATCCCGAGGGGTACGTGGAGATCTCGCCTGAGGACGCGGAGCGACTCAACGTGTGCGAGGGCGACCCGCTCGAGATCGAGAGCCGAAGAGGAGCCGTCGTCGCCCCCGCGCGTATCACCGCGGGTGTGAAGCCCGGCGTCATCTTCATGCCGTTCCACTTCGCCGATGCGCCTGCCAACGCTCTCACCAGCAGCAAGCACCTCGACCCGCAGGCCAAGATCCCCGGTCTCAAGACCACTGCGGTGAGCGTGAAGCACGCCGGCGAAGCGCACCGGACGACTTGAGCGGCGCACCCGGCTCGCGTACCGTTGGCACCACGACGGGACGAGGAGCGGGAGGTCACATGAGCGGCGATGGCCACCTTCCCGTCACTGCGGCCGTACTGGCTGGCGGACGCTCGAGACGCATGGGCTTCGACAAGACGCTCGTACGCGTCGGCGGCCACACTCTCGTCGCCCGAGTGGCCGAGTCCCTCGGCAGCGTCTGCTCTGAAGTCCTCGTCGTCACGAACCATCCGGAGGACCTGGCCGATGCCGGCTTGCCCGAGGGCGCTCGAGTCGTAGCCGACGATCTGCCGTACTCGGGTCCACTCGGCGCACTCGCCACGGCGATGGATGCGGCCTCCCAGGAGTGGGTCCTGCTCGCCGCGGCCGACATGCCATGGATCGAACCGGGTGTCATCGATCTCCTGTGGTCGAACCGGGACGGTGTCGATGCCGTCGTGCCCCTCACCGAGGGTGGTCTCGAGCCGCTTCTCGCTCTGTACGCGACATCCACCAGCGACATCGCTCGCGCCTTGCTCGAAGACGGGATGCGACGCCCTGCCGAGCTCCTGGAGCGCGTCTCGACCTGTGAGGTCGGACCTGAGGAGCTGCGTCTCGCCGACCCGGAGCTTGCGAGCTTCGTCAACGTGAACACGCCAGAGGAGCTCGCCTCGGCAAAGCGAGAGGAGCGGGCGACTGCTCCAAGGGAGATCGTGGTGCGAACACCCGGAGACGACCCGGACCGGCGCACGGGCATCCCCATCGAGCGCCAGGTCACGCTGTTCGCCAACGGCACGGAGGTCGCCACCGTACAGGCCACGCCAGAGAACCTCGACGAGCTCGCCGTGGGCTTCCTCATCTCAGAGCGAGTGATCTCAGGCCCGAAGGTGCTTGGAGACATCGAGATAGATGCCCACAGGGGCCTCGTGTTCGTGACAGCCGACGAGGAGATCGGGCCCGACCGCACGCTGCGCGCTCGCTACTTCACGTCCGGTTGCGGCAAGGGAATGACGTTCGCCTCTCCTGGGGATGCGGAGGGGCTCGAACCTCTCGACTCCGAGGCGTGCGTCACACCTTCTGCGCTCGCGGCACTCATGGCCGAGATGGACCGCGCGGCCGCGATCCACCAGCGTACGGGCGGCATGCATGCCTGTGGTCTCGCTGTCGGTGGTGAGCTCCGAGTGGTACGCGAGGACATCGGGCGACACAACGCTGCTGGACAAGGTGTGTGGCCGTGCCTGGCTTGACGAGATCCCCTTGGAGGACGGCGTGTTCCTCACGACCGGGCGGATCACCTACGAGATGGTCATCAAGGCCGCCACATGCGTCACCCCCATCGTGGCGTCCCGCAAGGCCGTGAGCGACCTGGCTGTCGAGTTGGCCGAGGCACTCGGCATCACACTCGTGGGGTACGTGCGCGGAGGTCACATGACCGTCTACACCCATCCGCAGAGAATCGCCCAGTCCGGCAGCGACGAGAGTCGCTAGGAACGCCTGAACGAACGTCAGGGAGTCTCGTTCCCCGAGCCAGAGGGTGCTTCGACCTCTCGGGGGCCCTCGTCTATCTGTCCGGAGTCGACGAGTTCATCGTATCGATCGGCACCGAGGCACAGGCGGGCAGAGTCGCACCACGCGGCGCATGCAGGAGCGGCCTCCCTCGTGACCCTGAAGCCACAGTTCGGGCACTTCCGCTTCTGCTCATCAGAGAACATCTCAACGAGCTCGCCGCACGAAGAGCACGTGACATCCTCGGCCTTGAGGTGCCGGAGGTCGCCTCCGGGACACTTGTCCATTCTGCCCGCCCTTCGTTGCCCTTGCCGAGATTATCCCCGTAGACGGGACAGAGCGAGCGGAGCTAGCGGTGATAGGGCTCGCCGCGTGCGATCTTGAAGGCACGATAGACCTGCTCGAGCAGGACGACGCGCGCGAGCTGGTGTGGCAGCGTCATGGGACCGAGCGACATCCTCGCGTCCGCGCGATCGAGCACGTCCTCGGCAAGACCGGCTGCTCCGCCGATCACGAACGTCACATCGCTGCGCCCGTCGAGTCCATGCTTCTGCAGGTCCTCGGAGAATCCCACGGAATCTCGCTGCTTCCCCGCGACGTCCAGCGCGATGACGTAGGAGCCATCGGCGACCGCACGGAGGACCCCCGCCCCCTCATCTCCAACTGCGCGCTTCTCATCCCTCGTCACATCACGATCGGGGACCTCGATCACGGTCACGGTCGCGTAGGGGCGCAGTCGCTTGAGGTACTCATCGGCCGCGTCGCGCCACCAGCGCTCCTTGAGCTTGCCGACGGCGACGACGGTGATTCTCACTGGGTGACCGCGTCCGAGCCCAGGATGACGTCGAAGGTGCGCTCCACACCGCTACGCACGACCGTCACTTCCACGGTGTCCCCCACCTTGCGAGAGCGGACCGCCGCAAAGACGTCCTCAACGCCCTCGATGTCCCTGTCGGCGATCACAACCACGATGTCGCCGCGCTCCAGTCCCGCCTCATCTGCCGGCGAGCCCGGTTCCACGAAACGGACGAGAGCGCCCCGCGCTACCTCCAGACCGAACTGGGCGGCGAGGTTCTCATCGATGGTGGCCGTCGAGACACCCATGTATGGGAGCTCGACCGTGCCATCCTCGATGAGCTGGCTGGCGACCTCCACCGCGAAGTCGACGGGTATCGCGAAACCGATTCCGGCAGACTGCGGGGCGCCGACCGAGCCGGATGGCGACTGGATGAGCGTGTTGACACCGATCAGGCGGCCCTGTTCATCCACGAGCGCGCCGCCGGAGTTGCCGGGATTGATGGCCGCGTCGGTCTGGATGAGGTTCGTGTAGGCCGTGAGGTCTGTGGGTCCCTCGGCGAAGCTGCTTCGCTGCAGCGCTGAGATGATGCCCGCCGTGACGGTCTTGTCGAGCCCAAAGGGGCTGCCGACCGCTACGACGAACTGCCCGACGCGAAGATCCTCGGACGAGCCGATATCGATGCTCGGGTAGTCACCGGCGGGAATCTTGAGCACCGCGAGGTCCGTCGACTCGTCGCGCCCGACCACTTCGGCCTCGACGTCGTCCACGCCTACCGTCACGATGATGCGGTCCGCGCCAGCGATGACATGCTCGTTGGTGAGAACGTAGCCCTCGGAGTCGATGATGACACCACTGCCGTTGCCCGCCTCGCGAAGCTGGGTCGCGCCAGATATGGGATCGACGATCGCCTGCTCGATCGAGACGTTCACCACTGACGGCGTCACCTTCGCGGCGACCGCCTCGGAGAAGCTGAGGTCGCTGTCGGGGCTGATGGCGATCTCATCGCGCCTCAGCTCCAAGCGGTTCCTGGACATAGGGCCTCAGCCCCGGAACGACGCCGGAGATCCATATCACGGCTGCCGCAACGAGAATCCCGCCCGCAAGGGCCCCGAGCGCCGCAGCGACGATGACGGCCCCGCTCGACCAGCGCTTGACCGTCGCGGGTTCTTCACAAGGCTCTTCGCCCGGCTCACCGGTGTACTCACACACCGGCAGCGGGCCAGTGACGACCTCGTAGGCGGGTTGCGCCGGTGGGTCGTCTGCTGCGGGAGGCGCAGGCGGCGGGGGTGGTGGCGTGGGACGGGAGGAGGCCGACGGGTAGCCCGAGGACTTCCAGTCATCGGCGATCTGCCACTCGGACGCTTCTGCGCCCTCCGGCCCGCCGACGTTCTCGGAAGCGCTCGGCATCGCCGATCGTGCCCTCTGGCTCGAGCGGCTGGTCCGTGTCGTCCTGTGTGCCGTAGTCGTCCATCACGCCATCTCTTCGTGTGGGGGTGAACGACAGCAGTATACCCGCAGGTAGGAGCAAGAGACCCGGCTGCCCATCGCTCTTCACAGGAACTCCTGATGCGGTGCGAGGCGGGTTCGGGTCCCCGCGCGTGCTACAGACCGAGTGCCTGGAGCAATGGCGAGGCGGCCGCGCCCATCACGACGACTGCGATCGCAGCGATGATCAGCGTCACTGCTGCCGGCACAGACCGCTCGACGACGTGGCTGTCCTCGGCCGGCTCAGCGAAGAACATCGCTCGCATGATGCGGAAGTAGTAGCCTGCCGAGACGACGCTGGCGAGCACGGCTATCACCACGAGCCACACGTACTCGGCGGCCAGCGCTGCCGTGAAGACGTAGAGCTTTCCGAAGAAGCCCGCAAGCGGCGGTATGCCGATGAGCGAGAGCAGCCACAGCGACATGGCGACCGCGACCCATCCTCGCCTCGCGAAGAGAGCGTTCAGGGCACTCATCGCGTTGCCCTCCTCGGCAACGACGAGTGTGATCGCCATCGACGGGATCGCGTACGCGATGGTGTAGAAGACCGCGGCGGCATATGCGGCGTCGGCACCCTTGCTCGCACCGAGAAGCGAGGCGGCACCGATAGCCATGAGCACGTAGCCGGAGTGGGCCACGCCTGAGTACGCCATGAGACGACGCATGTCGGTCTGCGTGAGCGCGGCGAGGTTGCCGAGGATCATCGAGACAGCTGCAACGATGACGATGACGAGGGCGATCGTCCCCTGTCCGTCGGAGATGATCGCCACCACGCGCACGAGAGCTGCGGCGCCCGCCACCTTGGGAACGGTCGAGACGAACGCCATCGCCGCGGCCGACGAGCCCTCGTAGGCGTCCGGCGTCCAGTAGTGGAACGGCGCGGCGGAGAGCTTGGCGAAGAGTCCCACGAGCACGAGGATCGCTGCGACGAGGCCGAGTGTTCCGGTGCCGTGCAGCGAGATCTCCGAGAACAGCGTCTCCCCGGTCAGTCCGAAGACGAACGACAGGCCGTAGAGCATCACGAGACTCGTGAGCAGTGAGAGCAGGAAGTACTTGAGCGCGCCCTCGAGGCTGCGCGCGTCACCTCGCGCGATAGCCGATCAGCACGTAGGCCGGCATCGTCGAGAGCTCGAGCGCCATGTAGAAGGTGATCAGATCGGCGGAGGTGGCCATGAGCATGCCGCCCGAGGCCGAGAAGAGCGCGAGCGCAGACGGCGTCCCGCGAGCGGCTCGTGCCCGGAATGCCTCGGCCAGCCACCCACAGACACCACAGCGCCGCCAAGACGGCGACTCCGACACGCACATAGCGAGAGATCTCGTCGGCGTGAAGCATGCCGCCGAAGAGCTCCACTCCCGTCGCACCGTACGCGCGCCAGGATCGCAGCGAGCGCCGAGAGCGCGGCGCCCAAGTAGGCGGCGCCACGGTCCTTGCCCGGGAGGTACTCGCCGAAGAGCGCCGCCACGGCGCCGATCAGAACGAGGACCTCGGGTGTCAGCAGCCAGTAGCCCTGCATCTATGCGGCCCCCATGAGCAAGAAGCATCGCCTCAACCGCGGGGTCGATGAAGGACAGGACGCTCGACCAGTAGAGGCCGATGACGAAGATGAGGACGACCAGCGGCACGAGGACGCCGAGTTCGCGCAGGTTGAGATCGCTGATGCCCTCGACCGCACTGCTCGGCGTGCCGAGGACGACGCGCTGGAGCATCCAGAGCATGTAGGCCGCGGCAAGCAGGACGCCGATGGCCGAGATGATCGACGAATCCGACCCAGAGAGTCGGACTGCCAGGCACCGAGCAGGCTCAGGAACTCACCGGGGAAGCCGGCAAGGCCGGGCAGCCCGAGCGAGGCGAACGATGCGAACGCGAGCATGCCGCCGGCGACCGGCACCGCCTTCGAGAGTCCGGAGATGTCGGCGATCATGCGGGTGTGCGTGCGCTCGTAGACCATGCCGACGAGCAGGAACATCATGCCGGTGATCAGGCCGTGCGCGATCATGACGATGACCGCTCCGTCGATGCCGGCCTGAGTCATCGACGCGATGCCGAGCATGACGAAGCCCATGTGCGAGACGGACGAGTACGCTACGAGCTTCTTGAGGTCCGCCTGCGCGAACGCCACCGCCGCGCCGTAGACGATCGATATCGCGGCCAGCGCCGCGATGAACCACGCCCAGGTCTGGGCGGCGTCGGGAAGCATCGGCAAGCTGACACGCGCACGAAGCCGTAGGTGCCCATCTTGAGCAGCACGCCGGCGAGCAGCACCGAGCCGGCCGTCGGGGCCTCGACGTGGGCGTCGGGCAGCCACGTGTGGAACGGGAAGACCGGCACCTTCACCGCGAAGCCGAGGAAGAACGCGGCGAACACCCACCACTGGAACGAGGCGGCGAGCATCGGGCGCTTCGCTCGGTGAGCGCGCACCATGTCGAACGTGCCCACCTGCAGGTAGAGCGCGATGATGCCGATCAGCATGAACACCGAACCGGCGAGCGTGTACAGGAAGAACTTGATCGCGGCGTACTCGCGCCTGGGCCCGCCCCAGATACCGATGAGGAAGTACATCGGCACGAGCACGAGCTCCCAGAAGACGAAGAACAGGACGAAGTCGAGTGCGCAGAAGACGCCGTTCATGCCGACCGCGAGCAGCAGGATCATCGCGAAGTAGAAGCGCGGCTTGAGCTCGATCTTCCAGCTCGCGATGATCGCGAGCACGACGAGCAGCGCCGAGAGCGCGACGAGCAGGACCGAGATGCCGTCGACCGCCAGGAAGTACTGGATGCCCACCTCGGGAATCCAGTCGAGCTTCTCCACGAACTGGTATCCGCCGCCACGCTCGAAGCCCAGCAGCATCCACGCCGCGAGTACGAGATCGAGCAACGCGACACCCAGCGCCACCCACTTGGGCAGCTCTGGCCTGCTCTTGGGCAGGAGCGCGACGATCAGCGCCCCCGCAAGGGGCAGGAAGACGATCGCTGACAGCAGTGGGAACTCCAAGGTCCTACCCTTTCGCCACGATCCACACGACGACAACCATGAAGAACGACCGCCGCCGCAACGACGAGTCGCTGATACGTCTGGACACGTCCGACCTCGAGGCGTGCGCGCCCGAGCGCCCACCGCCGCGTGTCACACCAGGCGATCCCGTTGACCGCTCCGTCGATGATCCCGCCGTCGAACTTCCAGCTCAGCGTCGCTAGCCTGCTCCAGCCGGTCGCCACGCCATTGACCGACGCCGTCGACGCGACGCATGTCGAAGACGGCAAGCTGCGCCGCCACGCCGCATGTACGGGCGCACGATCAGACGCTCGTAGGTGATGTCGAAGTAGAGCTTCATGACGAGCGCGTCGTAGAGGTAGCCCGCGCGGTTCTTGAGCGTGCGGGTGTTGAGCACCACGCTTCGCCGACCGTAGACCCACCAGCCCAGCGCGAGACCCGACAGCGTCACGACCGACGAGACGGCAGCCATCACGATCGCAGGCCACGGGATCTCATGGCCGAGGAACCCGCCGAGCTGCGGGCCGAGGAAACCGAGAACGACGGTGATCGCCGCGAGCAACGACCATGGGCGCGACCATCGATGTGTGCGCCTCATGTGGATGCTCGGTCTGTTCGGGTCCGGTGAACACGCGGAACCACAAGCGCGCGACGTAGAAAGCGGTGATGAACGCGCCGAAGAGCGCGACCGCCCACACGAAGTAGTGCCCCTCGTGCCAGAGCACGGTGAGGATCTCGTCCTTGTGACCAGAAGCCGGAGAACGGGAACACACCGGCCAGCGCGAGCGAGCCGATCGTGAAGGTCGCTGTGGTCCACGGCAGGAACTTGCGCAGACCGCCCATCTCGCGCATGTCCTGCGTGTGAGTGGCGTGGATGATCACGCCCGCGCCGAGGAACAGCAGCGACTTGAAGAACGCGTGGGTGGTCAGATGGTAGAGCGCGGCCGTCGTGTCCGGCCGCGCCGAGCGCGATGAACATGTAGCCGAGCTGCGAGATCGTCGAGTACGCGAGCACCTTCTTGACGTCGTGCTGGACCGTTGCGAGCAGCCCGCCGACGCAGCGCTGTGATCGCGCCGATGAAGAGCGTCACCGTGATCGCCGTCGCCGCTCGCCTCGAAGATCGGGAACGTGCGGAAGACGAGGAACACGCCGGCCGCGACCATCGTCGCCGCGTGGATGAGCGCCGAGGCGGGCGTCGGGCCTGCCATCGCGTCGGGCAGCCACACATGCAGCGGCACCTGAGCCGACTTGCCCATCGCGCCGAAGAGCAGCAGCAGCGCCGCCGCGGTCGCCATGCCTGTGGCCCACGCGGCCGGCTCGTGCAGCACGATCTCGAACGAGAACGAGCCGGTCGCGGTGAAGATGACGCCAGAGCCCCATCATGAAGCCGATGTCGCCCACGCGCGTCGTCATGAACGCCTTCATCGAGGCGCGGCGCGGGGCCTCCTGCTCGTGCCAGAAGCCGATGAGCAGGTACGAGCACAGCCCCATGATCTCCCACGACATGAAGAACAGCAGCAGGTTGTCGGCGAGCACGAGGAAGAGCATGGCCGAGGTGAAGAGCGAGAGCACGGCGTAGTACCAGCCCACGCGCTCGTCCTCGATGCATGTAGCCGATCGAGTAGACCTGGACGCACGCGCCGACGATCGTCACGACGAGCAGCATGACCGCTGCGACCGGGTCCAGAGCTGATGCCGAGGTCCAGCGGGACTCCACCGATCTCGGCGATCGTGTACGTGGCGTGATAGGCGTACTCCACCGCGTGCCCGGCCGCCTCAGCGCCGTGAGCGCCTTCCTCGGCAAGCCCGGCACCTGGCCAGACGCCGGCGAAGGCGACGAGCGAGAGGATCGCGGATGCGACGATGGCGCCGATCGAGATCCAACGGACACGGTTGCGCATCGTGCGCGACAGCGGCGCGAGGATCGCGAACGCGATCATCGGCAGAAGCGGTATGGCGAGAACGTAGCCCACTGCCTACCCCTTCAGCCGATCCATCGACGACAGTTCGATCGAGCGCGACTGGCGGTAGATCGCGAGCACGAGCGCGAGACCAAGACCGATCTCAGCGGCCGAGACGACCATCGTGAAGACCGCGAAGAACTGCCCGGTCATCTCGGTGGGCGTGATGAAGCGCGAGAGCGCGATCATGTTGAGGTTGACCGAGACCGCCATGAGCTCGAGCGACATGAGCACCATGACCGCACTTCGCTTGGAGACGGCGCCGTAGAGACCCATGGAGAAGAGCACCGCGGCGAGGATGACGAATGCCTCGAGTCCGACCTGCATCACGAGTCCCCCTCCCCCGACCACCAGACGGCGCCGACGAGCGCGACGAGCAGCACGAGCGAGGCGACCTCGAAGGGCAGCACCCACTCGGTGAACAGCAGTTCGCCGAGAGCGGCCGTGTCGGGCACGTGCTCGGGCATCCTCGGCGATCGTCGAACTCGGCGCGGCTCGACGCCGATGAGCACGAGGCCGAGGAAGACGAGCCCCATCGCGATGCCGGGAAGCGATGCGTCCCGCGGACGGATCGCATCTTCGCGGCGGCGCAGCGTGAGCATCACGACGAAGAGTAGGAGCACGGAGACCGCGCCGGCGTAGACGAGCACCTGTACGAGCGCCATGAACTCGGCCGAGAGCAGCAGGAACAGGCCGGCGATCGCAAGCATGACCTCGAGCAGCCAGAACGCGGCGTGTACGACGTTGCGTGTGATGAGCATGCCGAGCGCCCCGCCCACACACGCGATGGCGAGCAGGCCGAACGCTATGCCGCTCACGGTCTCAGGCATCCTCGGCCTCCTTCGGTGGTGTCGGGCGTCTCCGTGGTCGGCGTCGCCTCGGGCGCATCGTCGGCCTCTGGCGTCGGGGGCCGGCTTGGGCTTCTCGGCACGGTTCTTCTTGGCGGAGACAGCGGGCGTGTCCTCGAGCAGCAGCGTCACGAGATCGTCCGCGTTCGTGACCGCCAGCTCGTAGTCCTTGCCCATCTGGATGGCCGAGAACGGACACGCCTCGACGCACAGACCACACATCATGCACGCACCCAGCTCGTAGCGGAACGCGTCGATGTGCTTCGACTTGTCCTCGGCGGTCGTGACCTCGAGTTCGAGGATGTGGTCGGGACAGACGCTTGACGCAGTTCATGACACGCCGTGCACTTGTGCTCGCCGTTCTCGTCGCGGATCGGCTCGACCGCCCAGCGCGCGCGCTCGGGCAGTCGACAGCTTCTCGTACGGGTACTGCACGGTGATCGGGCCGCGGATCATGTTGCGCATCGTGATGCGCAGTCCGTTGAGGAGTCCTGTACCCCACATGGGCTAGCCCACCCCCCGCCAGGCCTCGAGGACCTTGAGGATGACGCCGGTGACCATGATCCATGCCAGGGAGGCCGGGATGAGGATCTTCCAGCCCATCTGCATGAGCGTGTCGATGCGCACGCGCGGGAACGTCCCGCGAATCCACATGAAGCAGAAGATCACGAGGTAGGTCTTGAGCATGAAGACGATCGGCGCGATCGGCTGCGTACCAGCGCAAGCGGGATCCAGGGAATCTGCCATCCGCCGAAGAAGAGCGTGACGATGAGCGCCGACATGATGAACAGGTCGCTGAACTCGGCCAGGAACAGCAGGCCGAACTTCATGGCCGAGTACTCGCTGGCCCACCCGGCGACGAGCTCGGACTCGGCCTCGGACATGTCGAACGGCGTCTGGTTGAGCTCGACGAGCCCGGCGACCAGGAAGAGCAGGAACGCGGGGAACTGCCAGATGATGAACCACTTGGGGATGAAGCCGAGCACGTAGCCGGCTTGCGCCTCGACGATGCAGGCCCATGTTGAGCGTGCCCGGCGATCATCACGATCGGCAGCACAGACAGCAGCATCGGCACCTCGTAGGCGATCTGCTGCGCCGCCGCAGCGCATGCCACCGAGCAGCGCCCACTTGTTCGCTGAGCCCCAGCCCGCCATGAGCAGGCCGATGGGGACGAGCGACATCACGGCGAACGTGTAGAGCAGCCCGGTGTCGAGGTCGGTGATCTTCCACGTCGGCGAGAACGCGATCGCGGCATACGCCATGAGCGAGGGGATGAACACGGCGGCCGGCGCGATGAAGAACAGCGCCTTGTCCACACGGCGGGGCGTGATGTCTTCCTTGGTGAGAAGCTTCACGACGTCCATCAGCGTCTGCGCGAGTCCGTGCCAGCCCACGGTCATGGGTCCAAGCCGGATGTGCAGGTGGCCGAGGACCTTTCGCAGCATGTAGATGAGAACGACGCCGTTGGCCAGCATGAGGCCGAGCGCAGCCAGGACGCGGCCGATGACGATGAGTGTCTCGCTCATCGGTCGACCTCCCCGAGCATGATGTCGAGACTGCCGACGATCATCACCGACATCGGCGAGCAGATGGCCCGGCAGGATCTCTTCGAGCACCTGGCACGCGTACAGCGATGGACCGCGATACCGGTAGCGATACGGGTTGCCGCGAGCCGTCCGAGACGAGGTGGACGCCGGTCTCACCGCGAGCGGACTCGACACGATGCGTAGACCTCGCCCTCGGCAGGCCTGATCATCTTGGGCACCTTGGCGGTGAAGTCGCCCTCGGGCATGCCCTCGACGCACTGTCGGATCATCCGGTTGGCCTGGCGCATCTCTTCCATGCGGACCATGTAGCGGTCCCAGCCGTCGCCCTGTCGTGCCCACGGGTACGTCGAAGTCGAGCTCGGGGTAGGCGTCGTAGGGACGGTCCTTGCGCACGTCGAAGGGGATACCGGTCGCACGCAGGTTGCGCGCCGGTGAGCCCGAAGGCCACGGCAGTCTCGCGCCCGATGACCCCGATACCCTTCACGCGACCCTGGAAGATCTCGTTGCCGCCAAGCAGCTGCGTGGTGCTCCTCGAGGTACGTGTCGAACCCGTCGCAGAACTCGAGGATCTTCTTGTCGATGCCGACCGGCAGGTCGTCGAGCACGCCGCCCGGGCGGATGTAGTTGAACATCATGCGCTGACCGCTGATCTCCTCGAGGATGTCGAGGAGTGCCTCGCGGTCGCGCAGCGCGTAGAGGAACTGACCCATCCCGCCGGTATCGAGCCCGAACGTCCCGTACCACACGAGATGGCTCGCGATACGGGTGATCTCCATGACGAGCGAGCGGATCCACTTGGCCTTGGCGGGCACCTCGACGTCCATGCAGCTGCTCGGTCGCGAGCGCCGCAGCGGCCTCACCGTGCATGCCCGAGACGTAGTCGCCGCGGTCCATGAGCGTGCCGAGCTGGTTGTATCGGCGGCTCTCGGCCAGCTTCTCGATGCCGCGGTGCAGGTAGCCCAGCGAGGTCTCTGCCGAGACGACCTCCTCGCCGTCGACCTCGACGAGCAGGCGCAGCACGCCGTGCGTCGAGGGATGCTGCGGGCCCATGTTGATGATGAGGTGCTCGGTGGTGAGCCCGTCCACGCCGGTCGGTGCACGCGCGGATGGCAGCTGGGAGTTCACCGGGATCGTGTGTCCCCTCGGCAAGCAGGCCTACCTCTGTGACGAGATCGCGAGGATCGCTCACCGGTCGCGCACCTCCTCGGGGGTGCGGATCGGCACGCTCTTGAGCAGCAGCGGCTCCACGCCGTCGGTGGTGAAGAGGCGCTTGGGGTTGGGGTGGCCGGCGAGCGTGAGACCGAAGAGCTCAGCGGTCTCGCGCTCGGGCAGCAGCGCTGCCGGATAGATGTTCCACACCGAGGCGATCTCGGCTCCGTAGGGGACCCGCGCCTTGACGTAGATCTCCTCGTCGCGAGTGAACGAGCGCAGATGGTAGGTGAGCTCGATCTCCTCGCCGGTGTCGGTGGCCAGCAGATCGGCGAGCATCTGGAAGTCGAGTTCGCACTCCTTGAACGCTGCAAGTGCGGATACGACATCCGCGGCCGCGCAACGGCAGACGATACCCAGCGTGGTCTCCTCCACGTCGACATCGGCGACACCGGCGCGTGACAGCACCGACTCAGCTACTGTCGGATCGGGCAGCAAGCCTCTCCCCCGTCTCGGCCTGGATCTTCTTCTTGAGCTGGATGAACGCGTACTGGAGCCCCTCGGGACGCGGAGGGCATCCGGGAACGTAGACGTCCACGGGGACGATCTTGTCCACGCCGAGGACGACGTTGGGATACTCGCGGAACGGACCTCCCGCGCACGCGCAGGCCCCCATCGCGACGACCCACTTGGGCTCGGGCATCTGGTCGTAGAGCACCTTCACCGTCTTGGCCATCTTGTGGTTGACCGTGCCGGCGACGATCATGACGTCGGCCTGGCGTGGGCTTGCCCGGAAGAACACGCCGAAGCGGTCGAAGTCGAACCGAGGTCCGGACCCGTGCATGATGCCGTCGATGGCACAGCACGCGATGCCGAACGCGAGGTACCACAGCGAGTTGCTGCGAGCCATGTCGAAGAGCTGCTCACTGCGAATGAAGGCGATCGAGTTCTCGCCTGTGAATCGGTCTATCGCCACGTGAGCGCCGCCCTCCTTCCATGCGTAGAGCGAGTCCCAGGACCAGGATCCCGACGAAGATGATCATCTCGAGGAGGATGAACAGGCCCAGGCGACCGTAGGCGACCGCCCACGGGTAGAGGAAGACCGTCTCGATGTCGAAGACGACGAAGAGCAGCGCGTAGACGTAGTAGCCGATGCGGAACTGCACCCACGGCGGGTCCGACGGGCTCTGAGCCGCACTCGTATGTGCTGGCCTTCTCTTCAGAAGGCGCGGTGGGGCTCAGGATGTTGGAAGTGACGATCGTCGCGACGGTGAAGAGCGCGCCGATGACGACGAATGCGCCGATTATCACGTAGTCGAGAGACACGTGCCCGTGGTACCCCTTCCCCTCCACATACTACGCGCGCGTGCGCGCGAATGCGTTGCCACCTCAACACACTTCAGGATACGACAACGCCCGCAGCAGCCTCTGCAACACGCGTGATGCGTTCGGCCCGTGGGCGTCGAAGTCCGCAAAACGTAACACAAGTTACAAACCCTGAACAAGCCGAGGAGGAAGCGCGGCGCGAGCGGTGTCTCTCGACGCCATGAGCGGACGGCCGAGGTGCATGAGAATGGGCGGCCCCGAGGGGCCGCCCATCGTATTCTCTGGAGCCGACGAGGGGATTCGAACCCCTGACCCCCGCATTACGAGTGCGGTGCTCTGGCCAGCTGAGCTACGTCGGCTTGTTGCCTGAATCGCTGTTCGTCTGTCCGCTCGGCTTGTCGCCGCCCGAAGGGCGACGCCTGCGCCTGCGCCGTCTGCCCGACGACGACGGGGGCTTCTGATCCCCGGTCTTCTGGCCGCCGCCTGAATCGCCGCTGCCTGATCGACCGCCACCGCCCTTGCGCGATCCGCCCGAGGTGCCGGACTTGTCCGCGCCCTGCTTCTCACCTTGCTTCTGGCCCTGCTTCTGACCTTGTTTCTCGCCTTGGCCCTGGCCCTTGTTCTCGCCTTGCCTGCCCTTGCCACCACCGGAGCGCTTCCTGCCGCCGCGCTTCTTGCGGCCACCGGAGGGCTTCTTCTGCTGCTGCTCCGCCGTCGTCGTCGCCTCGGCCTTGGCCTGTGTGGCCTTGGCCGCCAGCGACACGCTTGCAGGCACCTGAACGCCTGCCTCTTCGAGCGCCTCCGACGTGACCTTGCACGGACACCCGGACTCACACGAGCAGTCCATCGCCGAGAGCGGCACCCGCATGTTGCCCCCGTCGGCGAATCTGAGCTTCACGGTCTCGAGCGGCGTGTTGAGCTCGACGACCTTGGCCTCTCCGACGGGCGTCTCCACCTTGGTGTTGCGCTTGGGTGCCCGGGACTTGAAGTCCTTGTAGGCATCGTACTCATAGCGAAGACAGCACATGAGTCTTCCACACAGCCCACTGATTTTCAAGGGATTGAGCGGCAGGTCCTGCTCCTTGGCCATGCGGATGGAAACGGGCTGGAAATCGCCCGGGAACCGAACACAGCACAGCATCTGTCCGCAGTGTCCGATCCCGCCCACCATGCGGGCCTCGTCGCGCACGCCGACCTGTCGCATGTCGATGCGCGCCTTGAAGCGCGACGCCAGGTCGCGCACGAGATCGCGGAAGTCGACGCGCTCCTCGGCCGAGAAGTAGAAGATGATCTTGTTGCCGTCGAACAGGTACTCGACAGCGACCGGCTTCATGTCGAGCTCATGCTTCTCGATGAGCTCACGGAAGACCGGCATGGCCTCGTCTTCTTGCGCGCGCAGACCATCGAGCTGGTCAGCATCGGACTGGCTGGCTACGCGTAGGACCGGCTTGAGCGGAGAGACGATCTCAGCCTTGGGCACTTCGTGTGCCTCGCTGACGATCTCTCCCATCTCCTTGCCTCGGTCTGTCTCTACGATGACCAGCTCGCCCTCTGTGGGCTCTGTCTGCTGCGGGTCGAAGTACAAGACCTTGCTTGCGAATCTAAGCTTAACTCCCACTACCGTGGGCACTTGAGAACCTCCTGAAGGTCATACAGCATGGCCTCAACGGCCAACTGGGGATTCACATTATACGAAATGCGCTTCCGTGACTCGTTTACCGCGTCCAAAGCGCGTATCGCGGCCTCGGGTGTCATGGCCGCGGCGACCTCGTCCATGGCGTCGCGATGGTCTTCGTTTGCCACCAGCGAGCCCACGTCCTGGGACAGTACCAAGCAATCCCGGAGCCAGGACTCTGCGATGTTGAGAATCTCGGCGACACCTTCACGCTCGCGTGCCGTGAGCTGTCGCTTGTGCTTGTCGTGCAGCTCCTTGCTCGCCGAGGTGCCGAGGAACTCCTCGCGCTCGCGTACCTCCTCGGCCTGGATGACCTTGACCTCCTCAAGCGGTGCCTTCACCGCCGCCAGGATGTCTCGAGATGCTCGCAGCACATCGTGGCCGTCCATGACGGGCAGATCCTTGAGGGTTCGCAGCGTCAGGTCGCGGGCGCGCTGTCGCGATGAGGACTCGAGGAACTCGCGAGCGCGCGCCATGACCCCGCCGGTCGCCGCCAGAGCCGCCAGCGCCTCTCGGCGCTGGGCGCCGGTGCGCTCCATCAGCACGGCGGCTGCTGCATCCGGGGGAATGCGGCGGAAGCGAACGGTCTGGCAGCGCGACGAGATCGTCGGGATCACCGAGTCGAATGTCGGCGCGAGCAGGATGATGACGACGTCGTCAGGCGGCTCCTCGAGCGTCTTGAGGAAGGCGTTGGCCGAGGCATCGTTGAGCATGTCGGCGTCCTCGACGATGAAGATCTTGAGGTCCGCCTCGGCTGGCGTGAGTCCGACCTCGCGGATGATCTGACGGATCTGCGGCACCATGTAGCTCGCCGCACCCTCGGGAGCGACGATGCGGACGTCGGGATGGAATCCCCGCTTGATGCGGTAGCACGCGCTGCACGAACCGCACCCCTCGTCATCGCAGATGAGCGCGCACGCGAGCGCGCGCGCGGCGGTCTTCTTGCCGGCGCCCGGGGGGCCCGACGAAGAGGTAGGCGTGCGAGACTCCGCCCGCCGATGCCGACTTGAGGAAGCTCACGGCATCGGGCTGGCCGATCGATCTCGTCCCATACGCAGACAGGACTCATGCGGGGCCCTCCCCGCGAGCGCTCTCGCCAAGCACGGCGCTCATCTGAGGAAGGCGCGAGACGAGTGCGAGTGTGCGATCGAAGACCTCGTCGACGGTCCCGGACGCATCGACGAGAAGCGACCCGGTCCGGCTCGGCAGCCGCGATGGCGCGGAACCCCTCGGCCACGCTCTCGTGGAAGGCGAGGTCCTCGGATTCCAGGCGATCGGCCGCCTGCTCGCTGGTCGCGCGGGTGAGACCTTCGTCGGGAGGAAGGTCGTAGACGAGCGTCAGGTCAGGCACGAGACCGTCGGTCGCAGCCATGTTGAGTGAGGCGATGACCTCGAGGTCGATTCCGCGAGCGTGGCCCTGGTAGGCGGTGGTGGAGTCGTAGAACCGGTCGCACAGCACGATCGAGCCGGCTTCGAGCGCTGGTCTGATGACCTCTGCGACCAGCTGCGCGCGCGCGGCCTCGTAGAGCAGGAGCTCGGCATGCGGCGTGATGCCCGCCGAGTCGGGATCGAGCAGAAGGGTCGCGGACGGACTCGCCGACACTCGGTGCCGCCGGGCTCGCGCGTCGCGACCACATCGGCGCCCGGCCGCTTCGAGCCGCTCCCTCAGTCGAAGCGAGCTGCGTCGACTTGCCGGTACCCTCGCCCCCCTCGAACGTGATGAACACCCCGCGGCTCACGTCGTGTCTCCTCGGCTGGCTCGCCACTTGGCCGGAGCGGTCTCGTAGACGTCGATCCCGCGCACATCGATCGCCACGTACGCCGGGAACTCACTGAGCTCCATGCGCAGTGAGCGCCTCGGTGCCGAGTTCGGGCCAGGCTATCGTCTCGACAGCCGTCACGTGCGCGGCAAGCAGTGCCGCCGAGCCGCCCACTACCGCGAAGTACGGCGCCCTGGCTCGCATGCAGGCGGTGCGAACGTCCTTGCCGCGCGCCCCCTTGCCGATAGTCGCCACGATGCCGGCGGCAAGCAGCGGGGGTGTTGCGGCGTCCATGCGTCGGGCAGTCGTCGGCCCGACCGAGCCGACGGGTCGCCCCGCCGCGGGCGGAGTGGGGCCGGCGTAGAAGAGCGTCTGTCCGGCAAGGCCGAAGGGCAGCTCGCCTGTGTCGGCTCAGCAGCCTCGAGCAACCGGGCATGCGTGGCATCGCGGGCGGTGTAGACCGGTCCGGACAGCAGGACCTTCTCGCCGGCGTGCAGGGCCTCTCTCACGTCGAGCGTGAGCGGGAGGTCGATGCGGTGAGCGCTACTCACTCATCTGCTCCTCGCCTCCTCGTCCTCGTCGCACGTCCTGGCCTTCTTCGCAACCGCGCAGGTTGAGCGTTGAGAACGCGTAGACGGCAGCGATGAAGACGATCACCGCTCCCATGAGCAGCGTGATCTGCGAACCGGTCAGCGTCACGTCCACGGCGGCGATATTCTGGGTGTCCATGAACCACTCGACCGCCGAGCCCACGAGGTCGCCCAGCGGCGCCATGACGACCATCGAGACCAGCAGCGCGACCTTGATGACGACCTCGAGCGCGGTGAACACGCGTCCCCTGATGCTGTCGTCCACCGTGTAGACGATGTAGGTGTTGCCCGCGACGGTGACAGTCGCGATCGCGAAACCGGCGATGATGGCGAACATCGCGGCGGTGTAGTACTCGCTCACCCACGCGAAGCCCACCATCGCCACGCCGAACCCACTCACGCTGCCCAGGAACATCCACTGCAGTGAGATGCGATGGAACAGTCTCGGCACAAGCAGCGCACCACCGACCATGCCCACGGCGAGGAACGCGAGCATGAACGTCTGGGGCGCGGCCGCAAGCCGCTGCAGGAACTCCACGTTCTCGAAGATGGGCTCGGCTCCGACGAGGTTCTGCTGCACGTGGACCAGACCGACAGGGATGATGGCTCCACCGCCGAGGATGGCCAGACCGATCGTCACGAGGAACCCGCGCAGCTCACGGTGGTCACGCAGGAATCGGAACGAGTCGAGAACGTCCTCGCCGAGCATGCTGAGGCTGAAGTGCGAGTCCGCGTTGGGCGGACGCGCGACGACCCTGATGCCGAGGATGAACAGCGCCGAGATCAGGAACGTCAAGCTGTTGACGAAGACGCCTGCGCGCGGGCCGAGAAGAGCCGGGGCCACAGGATCGACGATCGTGGCCAGACCCGGGATGTCGGCATTGAGCGTCGCTCTCACCACCGCCTCGAACGCCGCAAGAATCGCGGCCGAAGCCGTGAGACCGATCACCATGCTGGCCTGCTGTGTGGTGTAGGACAGACCGTTGGCAGCCGGCACGTCCTCCTCGTCCACGAGGTACGGGATGAGCGCGTTGCGGGCGGGATAGAAGAACAGCGACCCGATCTCCATGAGCAACACGATCAGGTAGATGGCCCACACGCTGCTCGTGAAGAGCAGGCCGAGTGTCAGCACTGCCCGAGCGAGGTCTGCAGCGATCATCGTACGTCGCCGGTCGAACCGGTCGACCAGCACGCCCGTGACCGAGCTGAAGATGAGCGCAGGGATGATCTTGGCGATCAGGATGCCGGCGACCGCGAAGGAAGAGCCGCCGGACAGTGATGTCACGAGTGGCATCAGGAAGCCGATGACGAGCCAGTCGCCGATGCCGGAGACGAACTGCGAGACCCACAGGCGCCGGAAGTTCTTGCTGGCGAGCAGCCGTCGATAGGCGCCCGTCGTCGAAGTCTGGTCCGGCTCCCCGTCCCTGACTGCCGCGGCAGCGTCTTCTATCTCGCCGGTCTCCGGATGTGTCACTTCATCAGGACACATCGACGCTCACCGATCTCAAGGCGCTGCAGCCCATGTTGATGGCGACGGGCAGGGCAGCGATATGACACGGCGCTGTCGCCAGATGCACGGCGAGCGCGGTGGTGTCTCCGCCGAGTCCCGCCGGCCCGATCCCTGTCGCGTTGACCATGGCCAAGAGGCGCTCCTCCAGCTCTCCCAGCTCGGCGTTGCCCGGCGGCGAGCCGAGCGGCCGCAAGAGGGCCTTCTTGGCAAGCCCGCCGACCGTGTCGAACGTGCCCCCGACCGCGACGCCGATGATCAGAGGCGGGCAGGCCGAGGAGGCCTTGCCGAGCACGAGGTCTTCGAGCAGCGCAGCAACACCGTCCATGCCGTCGGCTGGATCGAGCATCCTGAGAAGCGAGGCGTTGTCCGAGCCGCCGCCCTTGAGCATCACGTGAACCGCGGCGCCCGGCTCCGGCCGCTGGACGATCTCGACGAAAGCGGGCGTGTTGTCGCCGGTGTTGGAGCGATCGAGCACCGCATCGTGCAGAACGCTCATGCGCAGCCCTGCAGAACGATAGGCATCCGCGACGGCACCATCGATCTCGCCGTACACATCGCCGGTCAGACACTCGCCGATGCCGAGCTCCACACGCACCCACACGGTACCCGTGTCCTGGCACAGGGGGACGCCCTCGGCGCTGGCGATCCGCGCGTTCTCGAGCAGCTGGTCGATCACCTCGCGACCACGCTCGGAGCCCTCCGCACCGCGAGCCGCCTCGAGAGCCGCGATCACGTCCGGACGCAGCTGCGTCGCGGCTGTGCGCACGGCCTCGCCCACTGCCTGCCCGATGGTGGAAGCGGCGATCACGTCACCGGTTCACCTCAACCCGAGAGCGTCGACCGAAGCGGCGATCGATGCCCCGGACTCGGTCACCGCGCGCGCCTCGTCCTCGTCGAGATCGAGCTCCACGACACTCAGGAGACCCTCTCTGCCGAGGACCGCCGGCACAGACATGTAGATGTCGGAGAGACCGTACTCCCCGTCCAGATACGCGCATGTCGGCAGCGTCTCCCGCGTGTCGCCGAGGATCGCTGTCAGCATGCGCACGATCGAGGCGGCTGGCGCGTAGAAGGCGCTGCCGGTCTTGAGCAGAGCGACGACCTCGGCGCCTCCCTGAATCGTGCGCTCGGCAAGCGCTTGCGCCTCGGCGGCATCCACGATGTCGGACAGCGGCCTGCCGCCCACGGTCGAATGGCGGACCATCGGCACCATCGCTTCTCCATGTGCACCCATGGCCAGAGCATCGATGTCATCGATGCCGGCCCCTGTCGCCTCGGCGATGAAGTACGCGAACCTGGCCGAGTCGAGCACGCCACCCATGCCGAAGATGCGGGACGTGGGAAGACCTGAGACTTTCCACGCCAGATAGGTCATCACATCGAGCGGATTGGTCACGCAGATCACGATGGCATCAGGTGATGCCTCGAGCGCGTCGGAGACGACGGAGCGAACGATCTTCGAGTTGGCCTGCAGTAGGTCCTCACGGGTCATCCCCGGCTTGCGCGGGAGTCCCGCAGTCACGACCACGACGTCGGAGCCCGCAGTGTCGTGGTAGTCGTTGGTCCCCACGATCGTCGGCCCGAAGCGTTCTACCGAGCGCGCGTGCATCATGTCGAGGGCCTTGCCTTGCGGGAGTCCCTCGGCGATATCGATCAGAGTGACATCGGCCAGTTCCTTCAGCGCGACCAGCATCGCTGTCGTCGCTCCCACCTGACCGGCACCGACGACGGTGACTTTGGGATAGGTCATCTTCGTCCTTTCCAGGCAGGGGAGGTTCGCTCCCCCAACACGATGGACGGCCCTCACGGGCCGCCATCGTTCGTGACTGGATTCTAGCACGCACGACCGCTCTGGGAGGGCGCCGCGCGTCGGCGACAGGGGCGGATGCAGCCCCCGATTCGGGCGTACGCCCAGAGACCTCTAGCGCGGTCCGTGCGAGCCGCTAGGAGAGCTCTGCGGGGTAGTCGGCGGATGGCTTCTCGCCCCTGTGGAACGCGAGACGCTGCATGAGGATCGGGGGCACGCTCGGCAGCGCCTCTCGCGGCTGAGGGGCCGGGACAGGTGTCTCCACATCCACGAGGATCACCTCATCGTCGCCGAGCGCCTCGGCCACGACCTCTCCGAGATGGGCCACCGCGCTACCGCCGTGTCCCACCTCTCCCGGCTCTGCGCCTGTCGGATCGACGACGATGACGAGACCAGCGACTGAATCGGAGAGACCGATCGCCACTTCCAGGAGCGCCTCGGCCTGTAGGTCGGACTCACAGCGTCCGAGCATCACGATGACCTCAGGCTCGATCTCGAGCAGCTGCTTGTGGACCTCGGGATCGACAGGTGCGTCGCCCGACAGGAGAGCCGCCTTGCCGAGCGAGCCCAGCTCCAGGACCGCGACGTCGTCACCCTCATCACGCCGCGCAGGGTTGGGTGCCAGAGTACTCACGTCAAGTGACTGCAGCCCTGTGAGGAACTCGGCTCGAGGGCCGCCGAAGTCCGCGTCGAGCGAATCGACCTCGGGGTAGAAGACGATATCCGCACCCTGCTCATGTGCTGCAAGCCCTGACGCCACGAGCGCCTCCGCGTCACGGTAGGGCTCTCCGCGCAGCTGATGCTGGATGATGGCGATTCTCACGATCAGTCGCACCTCTCGCATTCGCATGGGCAAGCCGAGCTCGTCTTGATTGTTCCCCCGAGTACAAGAACCAGGCAGCTCGTGTGCGAACACCCGCACGAAGCACGATCTCAGACGAGCCAGGACAGCCCCTACGAAGAGTCGCTCTCGTCAGCGGCGGTCGTGCTCGTCGGAGCTCGTGTCGTCGCTCTTGGTACTCGCCTTCTTGGTAGGTCTTCTTCGCCGGCTCTTCTTGGTCGCCTTCTTCTTCGTCGCCTTCTTGGTGGTCTTCTTCGCGCCCTGTCCCTTGCGAGGCGGCTTCGTCTCACAGTCGGGGTCGAGACAGATCTTCCACGGCCCGCGGCGAGTGTGAACGACCACCCTGGGAGAACCACAGGGATCGCAGACTTCCTCGGTCGCCTCGAGCTCGCCGTTTTGAGGCAGCGGGAACGAGACCGGGTGCTCCTTGGGATCGTAGTTGTCGCATCGCACGTAGCGCGCCCCCACCTGCGAGTAGCGCACGTGCAGGTCCGCGCCGTCCACAGGACACTTGCCGACGTAGATCTCCGGGCCCTTCTTGGTCGGGCAGTCAACGGACAGACACATGTCCCTCGGCTTGTTCCTGAACTTGATGATCTTCACCTGCGGCGTGCCACACACCGGACACAGCTCGTCAACCGCCGAGTATCTGGAGTTCTTGGGAAGCGGATAGGTCACATCGCAGTCCGGGTAGCCCGAACAGCCCACGAAGTACGACTTCGCCTTGGGCGAGTACTTGATGAGCAGATCGTGACCGGACTTGGGGCACTTGCCCACCTTGGCGTCCTCGTCTGCGGCCACCTTGAGCTCGGCGCCGACCTCGTCGACGTGCTCGAGCAGGCCGTCCATCACGCCGCCCAGGATCTCGCGGGAGTGCTCAACGACCTCGCCGCGCGTCCCGTTGCCACTGGCGATGCGATCCATCTCCGAGTCGAGCTCGGCAGTCATGTCGGGCGAGGTGATGGTGTCGGCATGCTTCACGAGCGCGTCGACGACGGTGCGTCCCTTGCACTCGGGCTCGATGGGGTCACCGCTCACGTACTTGCGGTCATATAGTGTCTGGATGATGTCGTGCCGAGTGGCCTTGGTGCCCAGGCCAAGCTTCTCCATCTCCTGGATGAGCTTGCCCTGCGAGTACCTCGATGGAGGCTGGGTCTGCTTCTCCTCCATGTCGGCACCGAGAAACTTGAGCGGATCGCCCTCGTCGAGCGCCGGGAGCCGCTCATCCTTCTTCGAGCCGTAGGGATAGACCGCTCTGAACCCGGCCTTCACCACGACATCGCCCTTGGCTATGAACCGCTCGCCTGCCACATCGATCCCGAGCTTCGTGCTCTCCAGGATCGCCGCCTCC
Source organism: uncultured Actinomycetes bacterium (assembly GCA_963850695.1). Classification (GTDB taxonomy): domain Bacteria; phylum Actinomycetota; class Coriobacteriia; order Anaerosomatales; family CAWKMJ01; genus CAWKMJ01. The sequence continues at coordinate 34,587 of CAWKMJ010000002.1, read as the reverse complement.
GACAAGGTCGCCATGAAGCGACGTGCAACGAGGTTGTAGAGCTTGAACTCCTCGGGCTTCAGCTTCTCCGGGTCCGCCGCACCTGTGGGATGGATCGGCGGGTGGTCGGTCGTCTCCTTCTTGCCACGCGTGGGCTTCAGAGGACCCTTGGCCATGAGAGCCGCGGCGTGCTCGTGGTAGGTAGGCACCTTGTCCAGCGTGGCGAGGAGCCCCTTGAGGTCGAGGCTCGGGGGATACACGGTGTTGTCGACGCGAGGATACGAGATGAGTCCACTCATATACAGAGACTCTGCGATACGCATCGTCCTGGCCGGCGTGAGTCCCTCGGAGGACGCCGCAGCCATGAGCGCGGTGGTGTTGAACGGGGCCGGGGGGTTGATCGTGCGCTTCGTGCGCTTGATCTCCGCGACCGTGCCCGTGCTCGCTCCGGCCACCGCTTCCATCACCGCGGTCGCAGCATCCTCGGCCTTGAACCTCTCCGTCGCATGCGTCGCGACGATCTCCTGGCCGTCAGCCTCGAACTTGCCCTTGACCGTCCAGTACGTCTCGGGCACGAACGCGTCGCGCTCGCGCTCCCTGTCCACGATGTGCTTGAGCGTGGGCGTCTGGACGCGGCCTGCCGAGAGGACATCGCCCCAGGCGCGCTTGGCAGCCTTGTTGGAGGCGGTGCGTGAGATAGCGCGTGAGGACCGCGCCCCAGATCAGGTCGATGTCCTGACGGGTCGCACCCGCCTCGGCCAGGTCATCCGAGATCACGCCCGGCTCGCTGAACGCCTTCTCGATCTCGTCCTTGGTGATCGCCGAGAAACGCGCTCCGCACGATCGGCACGTCGGCGTTCACCTCGAGCACGAGCGAGCGGGCATCGGCGCCGATGAGCTCGCCTTCGCGATCGTAGTCGGTGGCGATGTAGACCTCGTCGGCCTTCTTGGCGAGGTTCTGTATCGAGCGGATGATGCCCTTCTCCGAGGGCAGCTTCGCAAGACATCGGCGCCCACGAGCTCGGGCAGCTCATCGAGGCGCCACTTGCTGAACTCCTCGGGGAAGTCGACCTTCATGATGTGGCCCTTGAGGCCGATGCTCACCCAGTCCTCGCCATCGCGGCGGAACTTGTAGACCGGCGTCGTGTAGACCTTGTCGCTCTCCGGCCGACCCACGGCAAGGATCTCCGCGATGCGGCGAGCAGCGATGTTCTTCTCGGATATGACGAGTCGCATGGGCTCCCGTTCACTCATTTCGGCGTCAAAACACCATGCGAGTATATACCGGAGGTCAAGCCCGAACCCGTCTGATTCCTTGCCGAGGGGCCGCGGGCCTATAGGCCCGGAAGATCGGGGCCGGGTCTTGACAGCCTAGAGACCGAGCTCATCCGAGCGGGCCTGCATGGCCTCAAGAGAGAGCTGAAGGAACTCGTCTCGCTCGAGTCCCATCTCCTCGCACGAGCCCATCTGGTCGCGACTGGCACCTCGGGCGAACGCCTTCTCTTTCCATCGCTTCTTGAGCGACTTGAGCTTCACCTCGGCCAGGGACTTGTCGGGCCGAACGAGTGCCGCTGCCACGATGAAACCGGTGGTGGGGTCGGACGCGTAGAGCGCCTTGTCCATGAGCGATTCGCGCGGCACCTTGTCGGCGTGAGAGAGGATCGCATGCATGACCTCGTCATCCACCTGGCCGTCCAGCATCTCAGCGGTGACGAGCCCGTGACGTTCAGGGTCCTCGGCTGTCTCAGCGTAGTCGAGGTCGTGGAGCAGTCCGGCCATCTCCCAGCGAGCGACGATCCTCGTCAGAGAGCTCGAAGTGGTCAGCCAGCGCCCCCATGATGGCCTCGACGGCGATGCAGTGGTTGACGAGGTTGCGGTTGGGGATGTTCGTCCTCGACGAGCGCGACGGCCTCTGCGCGCTCCATGTGATCTCCCCTAGCCGGCCTTGGCCGCATCGATCGCGCGCGGCGAGCCACTCGGCCCACTCGTCGACACCGTCACCCTTGGTGGCAGACATCGGGAAGATCGGAGCTGCGGCATTGAGGCTCGTGACGACGGAGCGGAACTCGGCCTCATCGAAGTCGAAGACGCTGACCGTGTCGTACTTGTTGAGGATCACTGCCTCAGAGATCGCGAAGATGTTGGGGTACTTGTAGGGCTTGTCGTGGCCCTCAGGTACCGAGAGGATCATGACCTTCGCGTGCTCGCCGAGGTTGAACTCGGTCGGGCACACGAGGTTGCCGACGTTCTCGACGATGATGAGGTCAAGATCGTCGAGGTCGAGCGTGGAGACCGCGCGCTTGATCATGTCCGACTCGAGATGACAGGCGCCGCCGGTGTTGATCTGCACGGCCGGGATCCCGTGCTCCTTGATCTTCTCGGCGTCCACCTTGCTCGCGATGTCGCCCTCGATGACGGCGATCGAGTAGCGATCGCGCAGCGCGGCGATGGTGGCCAGGATCGTGGAGGTCTTGCCCGCGCCCGGGCTCGCCATGAGATCGAGCACGAAGACGCCCTTCTCATCGAAGAGCGCTCGATTCTCAGCCGCGAGCTGCTCGTTGCGGTCGAGGATGGGCTTCGAGATGTCTATCTCCATGAGTCCTCCGTCTGGTTGGATCAGGTCACTCCGCAGGCGATGGCTCTCCTGCTGGCGATCGGGCACGTCCTGCGATCGGTCGCTCGGAGACGGGTCACGTCGTCGCACCTCCATCGATGCTTGCTATCTCGAGTTCCCGCCCAGCGATGCTCTCGTTGAACGGATTGTCGCACTCCGGGCAGATGGCATCGAAGCGCCCGTGCTCGAACTCGTGGCCACACTGCGTGCAGCGCGAGCGTGCCGGGATGTGATTGATGATGAGGGTGCCCCCCTCGGCCATCGTGTCCGGGGTCAGCGACTCGAACGCGAACTGAAGCGCGTAGTCCACGATCTCAGTGAGCTCCCCGATGTCGACGCGGATCTCCTTGATGCGGACGGCCCCTTGCTTCTCGGCCGCCTCGATCGAGGTCTCAAGGATTCCCTGGCAGATGCCCATCTCGTGCATGTCGCGTCTCCAGACCTAGTACCGGCGGCCTCGGCCTCTCGCTGCGCCTTGATGCGCTTGGAGAGGACGACGCGGGCGAAGAACAGGCTGCCCTCATAGAGCAGGAGCAAGGCGCCGAAGAGCAGTCCCATGGTCACTGGCGACCAGTCGGGGGTCGCGACGGCGGCCACAACATGAGGACGACGTAGGCGATACGCCAGTTGCTGCGCATCTTCTTGTACGAGACGATGTCGAAGGCGACCAGGTAGAAGATGACGATCGGTATCTCGAAGGCCAGGCCGAAGCCGAGCAGCAGCATGACCACGCCCGTGAGATAGCGAGAGGCCTCGGGCAGGACTGCACGATGTCGCTGTTCGCCTGACCGAGCATCCACTCGAACGCCGGGCCGAGCACCACGAAGTACGCGAACGCGTTGCCAGCCAGGAACAGCAGACACCGCCATGAAGAACGTGGGCAGGAAGTACTTCTGCTCCTTGGGCCTGAGCGCCGGAGTGAAGAAGGCGAGAATCTGATAGATGATGATCGGGCTGCAGACCACGAGCGCGCGTAGAGTGCCACCTTGAAGCTGAACGTGAACGACTCGAACGGACCCGAGGATGTTGAGCGGCTCGCCGTTGAGATAGGGCATGACCGGCGCCATCACGATCTCAAGGATGTCCCACGAGAAGAAGTAGAGAACGATCGATGCGATGACGATAGACGCCGACCGTGACGATGATACGGCGGCGCAGCTCCTCGATGTGGTCCCACACTGACATGCGCTTGGGTCCGATTGGCATGAGGCGTCGAGGGCGCCGACGAGCGGCCTACTCCTCTTCCTCCTCTTCTTCTTCATCGTCATCGGCCATCGTCGGGAGCGATGTTCGGCGACTGTGTCGTCCCACGGTCTTCGGCGGCCTTCGCCTTGCGCTCGCCCATCATCTCGGCGCGCACCATGGCTTCCATCTCTTCCTGGGTGCGCTTGAACTGCCGGATGACGCGACCGGCCGTACGGGCCATATCCGGAATCTTGTCCGGGCCGAAGACGATCAGCGCGAAGGCCGCGATGATCACCAACTCGAAGCCACTGATTCCGAACACGGACACACACTCCCAATCGATGGCGCCCTGTCACGAGGCGCCTGGATACGTGGACTGCAGTCTATTCCGCCGCATCCAGGCGGGCAAGCAGAGCCTAGAACTCCCGCGCCTCCCCCATGTCGGAGAAGATCGGGAACACCTTGTCCAAGCCGGTGATGCGGAAGATCTTCAGGATGTTCTCGCGCGTGCACACGAGGCGAATCGCTGCCATCGTGTTCCTTGGCGCGCCGAAGACCCCCCACGAGCACACCCAGCCCGGAGCTATCGATGAAGCCCACCTCGTCGAGATCGACGATGATCTTCACGCACCCGGACTCGACCTCTTCGACGAGGATTTCCTTGAGCCGAGGTGCCGTATACACGTCCACCTCACCCGACAGGGTGAGGCGCACAATCTTCGCTGTGCTCTGAGGCTATGTCGAGTTCCATCGAGACCTTCGCTCCCTTGCAATCAGCTGCATCACAAACGTTGCTGCATTGTACCGTGCGCACCCCAACCTCTCCAGACAGCAGCGCCACAAGGGCGTGACCCGACGTCCGATGCCGAAGCCCGGAGACCACACATGCGCTAGCGCTCCGGAAGAATTGGGTACTTAAGTGTCGGAGTCTCGTGACAGAAAGGACGTCGATGTCGCTCACGATGGATTTGGATCAGGGAGACACCCACTGGCTGCTCAAGCTCGAGGGCGACCTAGACTACGGCGAGTGCGCCTCGTTCCGCGATGAACATCGACCGGATCCTCAAGTCGTCGCCGCCCTCCACCATCGTGGACCTATCCGAACTCGAGTACCTGGACAGCTCCGGGCTGGGCCTGCTCCTGAGCCTATCCAAGGAGTACGGCGCCCAGGGCGGAAGGCTCGTCCTCGTGACCAACGAGACCGTGGACAACATCCTGTCCCTGACACGCCTCAACGGCATCTTCTCGACCGCAGCCTCAGTCGATCAGGCCAAGGCGGTCCTCGGCGAGGAAGCCAACTAGACTCCTTCGCGAGCCAGCGCTACTGCGTTCGAGTCCGCCGGCGATGATCTGATCGGCGACGGCCGGATCGCCGAACTGGCCCTCAGGATCGAGTTCCTTGTAGCGCTCGCGCCGCAGCTATGCCGCCGACGCGTTGCCCGCGCAGTCGTAGAAGATCGCGATGTTGAAGTAAGCCGGCACGAACGTCTCGTCCTCGCTCGATCACCGCTTCGGCAACGCCGATCGCCGCGCTGGTATCGCCGAGTAGAAGTGGGCGATCGCCAGGTCGACGCCGACGCCGGGCTCGCTGGGTCGATGGCCACGCGCACGCTCATAGTAGGAGATCGCTGCTGCTCGGATCGGAAGATCGGCACCCGATGCCGGGTGACGCCTGCGCCTGCCTCGACGCCCAGTCCGAGTACGTGTTGCCGAGGACGACGAGCGCCGTGTAGCTCGTGGGGTCGCTTGCAAGCGCAGCGTGTATCCCTGGGCCGTCGGCGCGTACTGGGCGGCGATCTGGTCGAGTGCGCCGTCTCCATCGGTGCTGTGTCGGTCTGGTCCTGGCCGCCGTCGAAGCCAGACCCAGCAGCCCGGGACCGGCGAACGCGATCACCAGCATCACGATTACCATAACGATGAACATCTTGGTGAACAGGGATGTCTGCTTCTTGTTGAGCGCCACCTGGTGCGCCTCCTTGCCTAGTCCAGTGGAAGAACTGCGCCGGCCGCACACTGTCTCCGCGGCCGGCGCGATTCCGGTCATTCGGTCGTACTACTGCGCGCCCTCGGTGGTCTCGCGCACCTCGGGGGTCTCGCGCCGCGGGGGCCGCCCACCGCTCGGAGCTCCGATCTCAGGATGTCCCTCGGGCATGCCGCCTTCGAGCTGCTCGGGGAGAGCTGCGGGCGCCGGCCGCCGGTGCGGTGTCGCCGTCGGGCGCGGGCACCGAGCCCTGCCGGTCGGGATGAGGATGCCGACGATGACGCCCACGAGCAGCGCCACGACTGCGATGAGAGCCCGATCGTCATCGTCACGGTGCGCTCCATGAACGGCGTGTCCGAGGAGCCCGATGAGCTCTTGGCTGGCGTCGCTTCTTGGCCGGTGGCCGACTTCTTGGCCGGAGCCGACCGCTCTTCTTGGCGGGCTTGCTCTTCTTGGCTATCGTCCTTCTTGTCTTCTTCGTCGAAGAAGAAATCCTGGTCACTCACGAGTCTTGTCCTCCTCGTTCGGGGGGTCGTTTGAAACGCCCAGAGCTCACCTTCGGGGGGCTCCTGGCCTCGCGCGATTATAGCACGTACCCTGGGCGTTTCATCACGTTCCGTCCGCTGCCTTGACCCGCACGCCGCGAAGTGCCAGAAGCGCCGTATCGCCGCGGCTGATCGCCAGCGCCGCTCCGAGCGTGTCCGGGTCCATGTCAACGAGCGAAGAAAGCAAGTATCCGGCCAGGTAGCCCACGACGAGCGCCACCACAGGAAACACAAATATCAGCAGCTGAGCGGCGCGTCTGGCCGCGAGTCGGGTGTCTCGAACTCGACGACGTCGCCGGGAGACGACCCCGATGCGGGTCGACCGCGCCCTCGAGAATGCGCCTGCCGCCCGCCCCCTCAGAGCAGATCTCGCACGTCGTCGCACTTCTCGGTGGGCATGATCATGATGTCGGCCCGGCCCTGCTCGACCGCGACGACCGTCCCTCGCTCGAGCATCAGCCGCGGAGCTTGGAGCGCATCTCGTCGGCGCGGCCAGTATCCGCTCGCTGTCCAGCGTCGTCCAGTCGCCCTGATCGTAGAGGACCTTGCCGTCGACCATCGTGAACAGCACGTTCTCCTGGTTCGCCGTGTGCACGAGCGTGCTGTACGGGTACTGCGTCGGGATCTGGTGGCTGTGCGAGATGTCCACGGCGATGATGTCGGCCTTCTTGCCCGGCTCGAGCGAGCCGACCTCGTCGTCGATGCCGAGCGCCCGCGCCGCATCCAGCGTCGCGAGCTTCACGAACTGGCGGGCGATGTAGAACTGCTCGTGCCCCGATGACCGCGCGCTGCAGCAGCAGGCCGATCCGCATCTCGTCGAACATGTCCATCGTGTTGTTCGAGGCGGGCGAGTCGGTGCCGATGCCCACACGGATGCCGTGGCGCAGGAAGCTGCCGAGCGGCGCCATGCCCATGCCGAGCTTGGCGTTGCAGCGCGGGCAGTACGCGACCGCGACGTCGTGCGCAGCCAGAACCTCGATGTCGTCGTCGTCGACCTGCGTGCAGTGGACCGCGAGCATGTCGGGCACGTCGAGCAGCCCCCACTGGAGGACGTAGCGCACCGGGCTCACACCGGTCGGCAGCCAGCCGATGTCGTCGTCGTCGGCTGGTCGCGATAGTCGACAGCGAGCCGGGAGCTGCCGTACTTCACGAAGTCGTACTCGTCGCGAGAGCCGGCCAGGTGGTGGTCACGGGCAGATCGTCGGCGATGGCCGCTTGCGGCCACGCGCGAGAACAGCTCCGGGTGGCAGCTGTACGGCGAGTGAGGGCGAGAGCCCGACGGTCATCCGGCCGTCGCCGTCGAGACCGCTGCCACGCTGCGACGTCCTCGAGTCGCCGCGGCATGACGTCGTCGACGGCTGCCTTCTCCATCGTCTGGACCTCGCGATAGACGAAGCCGCGCAGGCCGGAGTCGGCGACCGCCCGCGTGGACGAACCCGTGTCGGTGATGTCGGCGACCGTCGTGATGCCGGACTGAGGGCCTCGAGCGCACCGAGTACGCGCGGCTCTCCCAGTCCTCCGCGTCGAGGCGCTCCTCCATCCCATGAGCTGGATCTTCCACTGGGAGTAGGGCAGGTCGTCGACGAGCCCACGCATGCCGGAGAACTCGAGATGCGTGTGCAGGTCGACGAAGCCCGGCATGAGGCACGCAGCCGAAGTCGCGGACCTCCTCGTCCGGATGGGCCGCCTTGAGCGCCTCGGCTCGCCGATCTCGACGATCCGTCGTCGTGAACCAGCACCGCGCCGTTCTCGATGTGCGGCGCGGCCACCGGAAGGACATATCGGGCTGTCAGAAGCATGGACCTCCTGATGCGAAGTGTGGCTATCTTACCGCGACGTCGGAGGGCGGGTGTCGTGGCGCCTCGTGCTTCAGACAGTCCTCAGGCCGGGGGCCCTCGGTGTCACGCGATGCGATGCATCGCGGACACCTCCCCCGTCTGCGGAACTGCGCGCGAGACCCCACGACACCCGCCCAGCGCCGCGAACAACGACCCCTACTTCACGGCGGTGTGAATCGCCACGATGCCGCCGGTCAGGTTCTCCCAGGTGATCGCCGTGAAGCCCGCCGCGCGAAGCTCGGCGGCGAGTGTGGGCTGGTTGGGGAACCGCTTGATGGAGTCGTTGAGGTAGAGGAACGACTCCCGATCCCCGTGCAAGCAGCGCGCCGAGCGTCGGCACGACGTTCAGGTAGAGGTGGTAGAGCCAGCGGAATGGCGCGAGCGGCGGGCGCGAGAACTCGAGGACCACGTAGCGGCCCCCGGGCCGGAGCACACGATGCACCTCGGAAAGTTGGCCGCTCGGTCGGGCAGGTTGCGCACGCCGAAGGCCACCGTGACGACATCGAAGGTCCCGTCGTCGAACGGCAGGTCCTGCGCATCGGCCTGCTGGAAGGAGATCTCGGCCGGGCCCGCGTAGCGCTCGGCCTTCCGCTCGGCGATCTCGAGCATCTCGGGCACGAAGTCCGTACCGACGACCTCGAGGGCGTGCCCGCCGCGGCCAGCGCGAATGTGAGATCGCCGGTGCCCGCACACAGGTCGAGCACACGCGAGCCGCGCTGCGAGACTCTGCCGCCGTGACGGTGGCCTTGCGCCACCCGCGATCGATGCCGAAGCTGGACACAGATTGAACGCGTCGTAGCTGGCCGCGATGCCCGAGAAGATGCCTTGCACGCGATCGGTTGTGGCCTCCCCGGGAGCCGGCTGCGTGCCTCGCCCCCCGGAGGTTCGGGCATCAGACCTCCGAGGTCTCGCTAGCCGGCTGCGGCACCGGGCGCCGCAGCTTCAACAGGTTAGCGAGATTCTCCCTGACCCACAACAGGAGCACATTCCAGACGTGATGCGGTGCACGTACGCAGGCCAGTTCAGCTCGGTCTTCTCACAGACCGTGACTCGTTGAGCGTGTCGATCTCTGCTTGAGCGGAGCGAGCTGCCTGTCGCGACGCACCGGGTCGCCCTCCATGATGCGTCGACGCGTCCATGGCCTCGCGGGCCTGCAGGATGCGCTCCTCGGTCCGATGCCGCCACAGCAGGCTCGATGATGCCGATCCGGCCCTTGAGCCGGTTGAGCTGCAGGCCGACCTCGTAGGTCATGTCCACCATCTCGTCCTTGGTCAGCGCCGCTCTCGTAGTTCATGATGTGCTTCCACGAAGGCTGCACGAGCAGCTGACGATGCTCCTCAAGCGTGTCTGCCAGCCGCGTAGCCGTACGCCGCCGGATCGTCGAAGACCATCGAGCCGGGATCGAGGAACGGCGCCATCGGCGAAGAGAAGCACAGCAGCCGCTTGTCGTCGTCGACCCGGTCGTAGAGACTCTCGATGTAGCCGGGCGTCTCGAGGACCGACTCGGCGGTCTGGTCGGGGATCCCGGTCATGAAGTAGAGATCGAAGCGCTTGCAGCCGTGGCGCAGCGCCGCCTCGATGGACTCCTCGACCTCTCGCATCGTGTAGTGCGTCTTGCCGAACGCGGCGCGCACCTCGTCGTCGTGGCTCTCCACCGATATCTCGACCGAGTAGTCGTCCAGGTGCTCGTTGAGAAACTCGTAGAACTCCTCGGCCGGCGGCTTGAAGAACTCGAAGCCGATGGGGTTTCGCAGGTTGATGCGCGAGAGACCGCGGATGAACTCGCCCACGTAGTCGCGCCCGGCCTGCAGGAAGTCGTTGAGCACGAAGATCGGCCCGGGGATGTACTTCTGGATGTGCTCGATGTCGCGCACGAGCAGCTCGGGATCGCGAAACGCCACCTTCTCGCGCCCGAAGTGCTTGCGGAACGCATACGCCGAGCCACCGCAGGTCACGCAGTTGTGCGTGCAGCCTCGGCAGGTGAGCGAGGCGCACACGGGGTACTGCAGCCAGTCCCTGAACGGCACCGAGCCCATCATATCGCGGTAGCGGATGACCGACTTCATGTTGAACGAGTAGTCCAGCGAGATGTCGTTCATGTCCGTCGGGACCCAGTCGAACGGCGTTGAGTGAACAGAGCCGTCGCGCGTCGTGTACGTGAGGTTGGGGATGTCGTCGACGCGCCCCTTGCCCTTGAGCGCGTACAGCAGCCGCGTGATGGGCTCCTCGGTGGAGTCGCCTCGAACGACGTAGTCGACGCTCGGGTAGCTCGCGAGCTCCTCGTGGAAGTAGGAGGCCGACAGCCCGCCGAAGATCACCGGCGTGTCCGGGTGGTACTTCTTGCACATCTTCGCGATCTCGACCGAGCCGTGCGCATGCGGCAGCCAGTGCAGATCGATGCCGAAGGCGACCGGATCCATCTCGCGGATCGCGGCCTCGACGTCGAAGTCGGGGCGGTTGAGCATGAGTACGGCAAGGTTGACGATGCGGACCTTGAGGCCGTGGCGCTCCATGTACTCGGCCATGGTCGTGAAGCCGAGAGGATACATCTCGAAGATCGGGCTCGAAGGAACCATGTCCGAGACCGGACCGAACATGATCGAGCTCTCACGGAAGTCGTACACGCTCGGCGCGTGCAGCAGCACGATGTCCACTCTCGACATTGGCCAGGCCCTTCCTGTCGGCGATCATGCTCTTTGCGGCAGTGCTCTCGTGCGAACCGTGACGGCGACACCGGCATGTCGCGTTCATCACATAGGGCCAGTATAGAGTATTCGCCGCTCCAGCGCGGTGCCCTGCGCGCGCGGGCAAGTCTGAGACATCCTGAAACTCTGACACCTCCGCCGACCGGAGTGGCGCGCACGACAATCAGGCGAGAAACGCATGACAACCTGCAGAAACGGCACACTGTGTGCTTCAGGAGCCTTGTGTTCCGTTAAGATGTGAACGATAGCGTCGAGCAGGGAGCATCGATGGCGAAGAAGAAGGCAGCCAAGCAGCCCAAACAGTCGGGATTCGCCCATAGACAGAGGCGCATCGTGGTCATCGCGTTCGCGTTCTCCGGCACGGCGGCGCTGATGTATGAGGTCCTGTGGACCCGCGAGCTCTCCCTCGTCTTCGGCTCGACCGTCTACGCGGTGTCGATGATGCTGGCCGCGTTCATGTCGGGTCTCTCTCTTGGCGCGTGGCTGGGCGGCAAGTGGGCCGACAAGAGCAAGAACCTGCTCGTGCTCTTCGGCAAGCTCGAGTTCGGCATCGCGGTCTTCGGGCTGCTGTCCATCCCGCTCGTGCAGGTCCTGCCCACCGTGTACTTCTACATCTACGACGCCGTCCGCCCCGGCTTCCTCATGTTCTTCGTCTTCCAGATGCTGCTGTCGTTCCTGATCATGCTCGTTCCGACGACGTTCATGGGCGCGACCTTCCCGGTCGTCTCCAAGGTCAACACCGCTGCCCTCGACGAGCTGGGAACCGATGTCGGCAACGTCTACTCGATCAACACCCTGGGCTCGATCGCCGGCTCCCTGCTCGCGGGCTTCCTGCTGATCCCTCTGATCGGCGTGAAGGCGACCACGTTCGTCGCCGCAGCACTCAACCTCATCGTGTCGGGCGCGATGTTCTACGTCGCCGGCAAGCTCCCCGGCCGGAGGCTCGTGACGGTGGGGCTCGTGGGTCTTGCCGGTGCCGTCGCCTTTGGCCTGGTCTCGCAGCAGGAAGCGTTCGCCCACAGCTTCTACCGCATCGGTGATTTCGCGACCTTCGAGGAGTACGAGGAGTACCGAGACTCGATCGTCACCACATACTTCGCCGATGACGTCCACGGTCGAGTCGTCGTCTTCGAGACCTCCGACGGCGAGCGCCACCTGCAGAACTCGGGCAAGGTCGAGGGCTCGACGCAGGAGCTCGATCGCCAGACCACGTCGCTCTCTCGCTGCTGCCTATCGCCGCTGCCGAGGAGCCCGAGAGCGTGCTCATCGTAGGTCTGGGAACCGGGTTCACCACCGAAGCGGCACTCGACGCCGGCATCGAGCGCGTCGACACTGTCGAGATCAACGACTCCGTCGTCACGCCTCCGAGTTCTTCGTGGAGGACGCGTCGCGTCGAATCCCGCGTCCGAGATCTTCGTGACCGACGCACGCAACTACCTGGAAACGACCGACCGCACGTACGACGTCATCACATCCGAGCCTAGCTACCCGCTCTCCACACACGTGTCACACCTGTTCACCCAGGAGTTCTACGAGCTGGCCAAGTCGCGCCTGAACGAAGGCGGCGTCTTCTGCCAGTGGATCCCGCGCTATCTGCTCACCGACGACGACACGCTGATGATGATGAAGACGTTCGCCGAGGTCTTCCCCAACTCATACATCTGGGGCTCGAACCAGGGCGGCGACGAGGCGGTCGACATGCTGCTCATCGGCGTCAACGGCGACCGGGCTCTCGATCCCACAGCGATCGACGAAGCCGTGCGTCTGAGCGCGCCCATCGCCCTGGACTTCGGCTTCTTCGGCGGGCCGGAGGAGGTGGCGGCTGCCGTTGCGGACCCGGCATCCCTGTCAACACAGACGACCTCCCCTACCTGGAGTTCCGCGCGCCGAGGAACCAGATCGTCTTCTACCGGGAGGGCACGGCCGGACTCGCTCAGTAGTCGCCAGCGGGAGGAATAGACAGGGGCACCGGAATCGTCTCGTCGAAGGAGAACCGTCCCCTGGAAGCATGCTACAGCGCTGCAGAGCGCGAACCCTACGGAAGACCCTTCATGATGAGCTCCCAGCCCTTGGAGGCGTCGAAGTAGGCGGCATCATCGCCGTTCCAGTACGTTCCATCGCCGTGACAATCGAGACACACTGTGTCGAGGTTCTCTGCCGCGATCGCAGTCGCGGTCGTGAGCTGGGTTCCCGACTCGACCCACTTGTCGTATCCGATGATCGTGTCGGTCGTATTCTCGCTGAGCACGCTGCCGTACCATGACCACGGGTAGTTGCCCAGATCGAGCGCGAGAGCGGAGTCCCGGTCATCCCCCGCCGCCACAGGTGTTCCGTCGTAGTCCACTCCGTAGAGCTCGTCCTTGAGCATGTTCGCGCCAAGAGTGCGATGCGGGAAGCTGAAGCCGCCGTCGATGCACTGGCCCGAGAGTCCTGCGACGCCGATCGTGTGTACATAGGCGTTGGGCATGTATTCGGTCTCGCCCTCGTCAGCAGGTGGAGCCGAAGGCGTCACGCGCGACGCCCGAACCGTCGACCCCGTGGCACTGATCGCACGAGCTCGCTCCGATGTGGCAGTTGCGACAGTTGGGACCGTAGTTGTCATCCGTGCCATCGGCAGGATCGCCCGGGTTACCCTCGGTGCCGCCGGCCGAGAGATACATCTGGCGGTTGCAGCCCCTTGGCTGCGCGTCATGTGAGTATGAGTCGATGTACTGACCCGTAGCGTCGTTGGTGCCGGGTCCGGATACCAGACGGTCGCCTCTTGGGTCGAGGCACCGGCCGCACCATCGTGACAATCGGTGCAGAACTCCGAGACGCTCAGAAGCCCTGTAACACCTGTGGGATTGTATGGCGGCGCGTACCCGCGTCTGCGTCCTGCTCCCCACCGTAGGCAGCATCCGCCGGGCCAAGCGGACTTGCCCAGTCGATCGCGAGCTTGTTCTGGCCGTTGTCGGCGGTGTCGGAGACGACTGTATCGGGTACCTCGGCGGAAGCCACCACCTCCACATCTGGGTTCTTGATGAGCAGGAAGCGGCCGGTAGGCCACACGTGAAGTCGCTGTGCCCCCGCGCCGTCACCTGCGTAGTTCGCGACGATGTTGCCCTCGCCGCGAGTGACTCCCCACGCGGTGCCGATGGACAGATCCGTGGCGACGCCCAGATCGTAAATCCGCTCGCGGGAACGCCGTAGGCGGACTCATATGCGGCTGTGAGGTCGGTCCCTCCGGGACCGTAGGGCTGCATGACAGAGTCGGTGGCCTCGACTGCGCGACCCGGGTTGGCGAGCGTCGTGAGTACACGCGATGCGGCGCCATGCGGTGTGTGACAGTCGAAGCACGCGAGCCCCTGCGTCTCGGTGAATGCAGGCCGCACGTCCACAGGCGCCGCTCCCTGATAGCCCATCGTGTGGCCGGTGCCGAGTCCCCGTGAGGTGGACGGGACTACCGAGGACGCATCGTAGTAGTTGTCCATCTGGATGTTGGTCTTCGAGCCGCCCCACCCGTGTGACAGTAGTCACACGTGTCGAACCGATTGGATCCGCGCAGAAGCATGCCGCCGCTGCCGCTGGCACCGTGCACCGAGTGGCAGTCGGCGCACTTGCGGGTCTTCGAGGAGTAGCCACCGTGGGGACCCCGGCGAGACTCGACTTGCTCGACGCCCTCGGCATCGCGGACGTAGACGCCCGTGTTGCCAGTGCCATAGGGAAGCCCGTAGCTGTAGCCGCTGTCGTTGTACCCGGGACCATCGGGGTATGCGAGAGCGACTGACGGGGAGTACGCAAACCAGCACGCGAGCACGATCGCGCATGCGATGAACGCGTTTGCGGGCTGCATCAAGCTGCGACAGTGTTCGCGCACTGCCACCTCCCAGGCATGATCCGTCCTGCGCAACACGGAACTATCCGAGTACATCCTACCTTAGCAATCGGCACTATTCGACGTCCTCGCAACCCGCAAAGGACAGTTTGTGATGGGAAGCGCGAAGGCCCGTACCCCTGGGGGTACGGGCCTTCTCAACGGTGAGATGATCACACCGTCACGTGCACGCTAGCAACTTACGGCAGACCCTTGAGGATGAGTTCCCAACCCTTACCAGCGGTCGTAGATCGTGGTATCGTCGCCGTTCCAGTAGGTGGAGTCGCCGTGGCAGTCGATGCAGACGCTGTCGAGGTTCTCAGCAGCCATCGCGTATCCGTCGCGAGCTGCTCACCGGTCTCGCCCACTGTCCTAGCCGATACGACGAATCGGTCGTGTCTCGCTCTCCGAGCTCTGATACCAAGCGGGGGAGTAGTTGTTCAGGTCGAGACCGGCACCTGCGGTGCGGTCATCGCCAGGAGCAACTGCGGAACCGTCGAAGTCGACACCGTAGAGCTCGTCCTTCAGCATGTTGGCACCCAGCGTACGGTGCGGGAAGCTGAATCCGCCGTCGATGCACTGGCCGTTGAGGTCAGCGACAGCGGAGGTGTGGACGTACGCGTCGGGCATGAAGTTCGTCTTGCCCTCGTGTTCGGCAACGTTGCTGGTCGACGGGCTGTACGCGCCGTTGGCGGCACCGGTGGTTGCGCCGTGGCACTGGTTGCAGGAGCTTGCGCCCATGTGGCAGTTGCGGCAGTGCGGACCGTAGTTGTCATCCGCACCACGGCAGGATTGCCGGGGTTACCATCTGTCCCACCCGGGTCCAGGGCATCTGCGTGCTCAATGACGGGGCTGTGCATCGTGGCTGTACGCCGTGTTAGGCGCCAGTCGTCATCGTTGGCAGCAGCGTCGGGATACCAGACGTTGGCAGGCTGCGTGGAGGCACCAGCGGCACCGTCGTGGCAGTCCGTGCAGAACTCGCTGACGGCCGAAAGGCCAGTCACGCCAGCGGGTTCCAGGGCATGCCCTTGTCGTAGTCGCTGTCCTGGTCGCCACCGTAGCCAGCGTCCGCGGGGCCAAGCGGCTCGTCCCAGTTGATCGCGAGCTTGTTGTAACCGTCATGCAGCGGGCCGCCTCGACCGTACCGGTGGTCACGAGCATGTCGTCACCATCAGCCGATGTCCGGGTTCTTGAGAAGCAGGAAGCGACCAGTTGGCCAGATTGGCTTCTTCATGGTCTTGCGGACACCACCAGCGTCCTTGGCGAGAACGATGTTGCCCTCGGTGCTCGGTCAGACCCCAGAACGTGGCGATCGCCGAGTGCGAGCGAGCCAAGGTCGTACTGGCCGCCGACTGTCGTACCGCCGAGGCGAGGAACGCCGCCGGCCGTCAGCGCCGCCGGCAAGGAACGGCTGAACGACCAGGTTGGTCGGCTCGAAGGCACGACCGGGGTTGGCGAACGTAGTCAGAACGCGAGCCGAGTTGCCGTGCGGAGTGTGGCAGTCGAAGCAGGCGAAGCCAGCCGAGTCCGAGAACGCGGGGTTGATGTCCACAGGCGCGTTGCCAGCATAGCCGAGGGTGTGGCCACGCCAGTACCACGGTCGTTGCCAGTATCGACAACTGCATCTGCGCCGCCAGCAACAGCCGCCGCAGTGTCGTACGTGTTGTCCATCTGGATGTTGATGGACGAGCCGCCGCCGCCTACGTGGCAGAAGTCACATGCCGCTTCGCGCGAGTTGGCGCGAAGGAGCACATAGCTACCAGACGCATAGTGAGTCGAGTGGCAGTCATTGCACTTGTTGGTCGTGCTGTTGTAGCCGCCGTGAGGACCAGACTCATAGCCAGTGGCACGTGTGTACTCAGTGGGGTCGTTGTAACCCTCCGCCAGTGCAGGAGCAGCGGTGAGTGCGAGGATGGCCACTGCAATGAGGGCCAGTACGAGGATCCTTCTCACCGGAGATACCTCCTTGTTGATCTTGTTAGTTGACGTGTTCACCATTTGCTTGCACCTCCTTTTCCACGGTGAATCATGGTTAATGTTAACGCGTTCACGAACTCATCTCAAGGGACTTCGTGATTCGTTTAACAATGTTCATGAATAAGCATGCTTATAGTTGCTGGTGGCAAGCTGATTATGCCACCGGCACAAAAAGAGGACGCCCCGGCCGATGCCGAAACACCCTCTTGTGAAGCTCGTGTGGGCTCGCGCTAGGACCCTACGGCTCGAGCTGATAGTCCTCGACGATCTCGTCATACAGGACCGGATTCGCGCCCGAGTTCGGCCATGCGTTCACCCTGGGCCTCGTCCACGCAGAGCACGCGATGACGCGCGAAGAGCAGCTTCTCGCCGAGCGTCCGCTGGGCCGCCAGTGCGAGCAGCGCGTCCTCACTTGATCCGCAGCATCCTCCGGCCTGGTCTCTACAGCCTCAAGATACTCGCCCAAGACGACGTCCTCTTCGGCCACGTCCTTGAAGCGCTCGTACACATCGGGCAGCACGCAGAGCTGAGGCCACCGCGAGCACGAGGCGAACGTTGCCATCCTCGACTGCCTTGCTCAGCAGCTCTTCGGATGCGAAGTAGCGCTTCTTGAACATGAAGAAGAGCAGCGGCAGCAGCAGCAGCGGCAAGAGCCACAGCAGCCAGGGGTTGCGAGCAAGGACGTTGTTCTCGTCGGGAGCAAGCAGGCGAATGATCTGGACGCGATCATTGAACGTGTCGGTCACGACGAAGTAGTCCCCACTGATGAGCGCGATGGCTGTCGGCAGCTGGAAGCCGCCGTCGGTCGGACCCTGGCGCTCGGCGAACTCGTGGATCTCCTCGCCGGTCTCCTTGTCGAGCAGCGTGATCGAGTGGCTGAACCCGTCGAGCACGACCGCCCGTCCATTGTCATCGACCGTGATACCCGAGGGAACGATGAAGCGGGTCTCAGGGTCGTCCTGGAAACGCGGGGGCTCACCGACGACCCAGTCCACGGTCGCGGTGATGTCGCCTGAGAGCTGGACACGCTGCACGCGCGTGTTGTTCGTGTCGGCAACGTAGACGTTGCCTTCATCGTCCACGTCCACGCTGCGCGGGAAGTCGAACTGTCCCGGAGCCGTTCCGCGAGAGCCATGCTGCGCGAGCACTTCGCCCTCGGCGCTCATCTCGACCATGGGGCCGAAGGAGGCGACAGCGAGCTGACCGTCGGGATCCACGGCAGGCGCCAACGGCGACAGCATGGGAGTCTCCCACAGGTACTCGCCGTCTGTCGTGTAACAGATGATGCGAAGACGCGATCGGTCTGCAACGTAGACGTGGTCAGCCAGGCTGTCTGCCGCCAAGTTCAGGGGCGAGAGCATCTGCCCGGCTGCGCCTCGCTCACCCCAGTGCGTGATATAGTCGCCGTCGCTGTCGAACTTCACGATCGTGGCGTTGTCACGCAGCGTGATGTATATGTCGCCCGCCTGGTCGACGTCGGCACCGACTGGCCGCATGATCGGCTCGTCGTCACCATACGTGTATATAGTGCGAACGTGGATCAGCCCGGTTTCTTCGTCGGCGGCCTTGTCCTCGCTCGACTCTCCACCGGACAGGTACAAGTAGAATCCGCCCAGAGCCAAGAGGATCAGGAGCACGAGCCCCAAGATGATCAGTAGTAGGCGTCTGTTTCCCGTCATGAGTTCTCCTTCGCTCCCTATGCCCTACTGGTCGCTCGCTTCAGGCTCGTCCGCATGAGGATTGACGCCTTCTGTTGTCTCAACGGAGATACCGAGCGCCTCGAGTGCAGACGAGCGCTCGTCACCGGGCAGGAAACGCAGTGCTTCCTGATACTGCTCGATGGCCTCATCGGTGCGTCCGGCCTCGGCCAGCATGTCCGCGAACAGGATCCTCATGTCCGCGGCCATGTACGATAGCCCGATCGCCGTCTCATGGTCTCGATCGCCGTCTCGAGGTCACCCTCGTCGCGCTGGATCTGCGCGAGCAGGAAGAGCGGCTCCACGTTGTTGCCGAGGGTGTCGAGCTCGATCTCCTTCTCGAGAGCGACGACGGCTGCCTCGTTCTCGCCCAACATGACCATCACGTTGGCGTAGCGCAGAGGGATACCGGGGGTGTCGGCACCAAGCTCCCAGGCCTTCTCGGCGTGCTCGCGCGCCTCGGCTTCGCGGCCCAGGTCCATCTCGGTCTCGGCCAGGGTCATGAGCACCGCCACGTTCTCCGGGTCCTCACTGAGACCGTCCACGAGTAGCTGGTAGTCGCGCTCGGCCTGAGAGTCAGGCTGAGAATCAAAAAGGTCTCCTGAGCAACAAGACACCGATTCCTACGACGAGCACCACGATCGCGCCCACCAGGATGTAGATGACCGGCGATGTGCCGCCCTGGACCCGCTTCGCCTTGGGGAGATTGCTTGACACCGTGCTCCACCTCTTCCTTCTATGTCGATTCATCCTCGTGTTCGTTCACGCGGTCACGAATCGAATCCCGCACATCCTATCAGCCGAGTTAAGAGTTCTCAATACTCCGAATCCATATGCAAGCTTCGTTCCACCACGTTTCTAGAACGGCGAGGTCGTATGACATTGCGCGCAGTAGTTCACTTCGTGGCAGTTGCATCCACCGGGCCACCGCTCCAGCGCCGCCGGACCATGCTTGGGGAACCACTCGGCATAGGTGCCATGCAGATTCACATCGCCATGGCAGTCACACCCACCCTGCGGAGCCGCCTGCTCATGGCAGCGCGCACATAGCGAGGGATCGTTCCACGACAGGCCGGCATGCTGCGACATGAAGTCCTGCGGGTGCGGTAGCTCCAGTCCGTGGCATTCGATACAGCTGGCGTCCGTCTCGGTCGTATGACATCCCTTGCACTGAATCGCTGCAGGGGTGTCGCCGGCAGGCGTCACCTCGGGGTCATCTGACGGGCGGCCATCGTGGCACAACTCGCAGTCAGCAGGCGCTTCGACGCCGTCATGACATCCGATACACGTCACCATCACAGAGCGGCGCTCGTAAAGGTCTCACGCCCTTCGCTGGGCCAGCCCTTCGTGCCCGACTTCGAAATGGCAATCAGCACACGCGTAGCCTGCGCCGAACGTCAGATGCCGCATCTTGACCGTGGTGCCCACCACGCCCTGCCCTATGTTCTCGTGACAGTCCAGGCAGCGCTCCTCATAGACCGGCGCCACACTGCGTGAGTCCTCTTCGGAGACCATGCGCTGGACCTCGCGCGTGCTCGCCTGCATCGACCCGGACATCCCGGAAGACGCATGACATGAGTAGCACGCCACAGACGCGTGCACATCGCCCTCCCACGCCTCGCGGGAGCAGAGAGAGCGTGGCAGACCGCACTGCCGGCTCACGACAAGGGTGTTGGGAGAAAGCGATACGAGGAGCAGCTTCCCGAGTACGCCGAGGAAGACGAAGATGGGTCCACCGCTGTCTTCCCTCCGCTTCACCCCGAGTCTCTTTCGCTTCCGCGCGGCAGAAGCGAATCGACATGACGATCGCCAGCAGCACGATCATGAGAACTGCAGAGCCCGACGATCGCGGCCAGGATCATCGCCTCGCGCGGATACGCTCGCGGATCCGCAAGGATCGTCGGAATGCGGTCGGTGATTGAGCCGAGGCCGGCGCCCAGACGATCCTGTATGTCGAAGATCTCCTCGTTCAGCTCCTCGTGTCCCATCCCTACCCCTGGTACGTTGGGGTGGCTCGACTGGAGGTGGCACTCGCTGCAGTAGCGTGCGTCGTGGCAGCGATGGCAGGCATCTTCGCCTATGTCCTCAGCCTCGGGCCCGTGAACGGGAGGAAGCCCGTCGGGTGAGGCATCTCGACCTGATGACAACCTGTACACCACGCCGTGTCGTGGCACGTCGCGCAGCGACGTCGCCGACTCCTGCCAGCGGTGCACCATGCCCGACCAGCCAGTCTGTGGGATGAGGCACCTGCACGCCATGGCATCGATACAGTAGGGGGGCTCGTGGCATGCGTTACAGGTCCGCAGGTCCCCCATGCCGTGCGCCTGCTCCCAGCCCGCGCCATGAGTCACGCGCCACGTCGTGTTGCCTTCGCGACGCTCGGCGTCCGCGTCAGGGACGTGGCAGGTCTCGCAGGTGTCAAGGTTGTTGATGCTGGAGCGATGGCACTGCATGCAGTCGTCCATCTCGGCCACGCGGTAGAAGCGGTCCTCGAGCGCGTGCCCTGTCCCCGCGTGACAGCGCGTGCAGGGCATCTCCGAGAAATCACTGTGTCTCACGCGAATGCCGCGTGCCTCGATGGTCTCCTCGAGCACGTTGGCGTGGCAGCCGATGCACGGCGAGTCGTCGTAGGCGACCGGCGAGACCTCGCTCGAGGATCCCAGGACATGGCGCGCGCGCCGTCCACCATCATCCCGGTGACACCGGAGGAGTCATGGCAGTCCGAGCACTCCAGAGAGGGATGTGCCGACTCGGCGGAAGCTTCGAACGTACGGAGCCATCGTGTGACACGAAGTGCACCCGACGTCCGCCCTGACTGCAGCCCCGGAACAGCAGCACGCCCACGAGGACGAGAAGCATGATTCCGACAGCCCACAGCGCGCGACGTATCCACGCTGAGGCATCGCTCGAGGAGAAATTGGAGCCGCTCTTCTTCACGGCCTTGGGCATGGACGGATCGCCATCCGTTGAAGCCTCCATGATCGCGAGAGCATCAGGGTTATCCGGCACCGAGAGCAGCACATCCTCTGCCATCTTGGTCAGGCCGGCAGAGGAGTGAGCGGGCAGGAGTTGGCATGTTGCCCTATCCTACAGCGTTAGACGTGTTTAGGCGCGCCGATTGCTTGTGAGCGAGCGGCGCTATGAGACAGACATCAAGGAGGCACCGTGAGAGATCGCAAGAACCCTGCGTACCGCGTAGCGATGGTCGTGGCACTCGTGGTCGCGCTGTCGGCAACGCTCGTACTTGGAAGCGGTTGCTCGCTGCTGGAGAGTGAGCCGGAGTTCGACACCGTCACCGACTACGGAGGTCGCTACCACTTCCTGGTGCCGCAAGGCTGGCAGTCTGTCGCCGACAGCGCGCTCCTCGCCGTCTACGCCTCTGAGGAACTGCCCGCAGAGGACGAGGCCCTCGATGTGCTCTCCGTCGTCGTGCTTTCCGGCGATGCCGTCGAGGAGGCTCCCGAATCACGGATGCTGACCGACTTCGTCAGCGCCCGCAGCGAGTCTCGCGAGTGGGCCGAGGCCACTATATCCGAGCCGACATCGACCACGGTCGGCGGCAGGCCCGCCGTCTCGATCGATGTCGCCGCCACGGATTCAACAGGTGTCGCGTTCACAGCGCGCTTCTATCAAGTGCGCACAGCGGGCATCGACTACGTCATCGTCGGCGTGATGCCAGGTCCGGACTTCGAGCAAGCCGGCACAGAGCTCGACGGCATCACCGAGCGCTGGTACTGGCACGTGCCGGATGACGCTTCGGCAGAAGACACGGCCACGCCCACCGAGGAAGAGGTCGCCGAGTAGCGCAGGATTCGCCCCGCACCAGGCACTCTGTCACGGACCGAACCACGAACGACCGCCCCACGGGGCGGTCGTTTCTCGTTGGTGTCTTGTGTCCGGCTCGGCAACAGCGCTGCGCTAGTCGGCGATAGGCACCTGACAGCGACACGCCAGCGACTTGATGTCGCAGGGCATGCGCACATGGTTGATGTTGACACCCTCCGGTCTGACGACCTTGATCGCGGGCGTCAGCAGCAGGATGCCACCGATGCTCGCCTGCGCCAGAAGATCGATCGTCATCTGCACCCAGCCAGGTGAGCACGCCACGAGCGCAACACTCACGCCCAGATCGGGCTCGAGATCAGGCAGGTCAGTGACGTGGCGAATCGTGATGTCATCTACCACCTTGCCCACGTCCTCGGGCAACTCCGAGTAGTAGGCCACGGGCCGCACGCCATAGCTGTGAGCCGGGAAGACGACCTGGAGGGCAGAGAGCATCTGGGCCGTCCCCACTTTGGCGATCGGGTACTCATCTGAGAGGCCCAAGAACTCGGTGAGGGTCGAGAACAGCGTCGCTACCTCGTAGCCGGCTCCCGGACGACCCACGCCGCCGATGAAGGACATGTCGCGACGGACGGTCTCCTCCTTGATGCCGAGCTCCTCGGCAAGCTGGCGTGAGGTGATTCGTCCGGTCGCGCCCTTGCGGATGACCTCTCCCAGGTAGCAGTGGTACAAGGAGAGCCGGTATACGGACGCCTCAGGTATCTTCTTCTGCTCAGTCACGCCATGCCCTCCGTTAGCCTTTTCACGATTATAGAACGGTATCGTGAAAAATCAACGGAATCGGCGACGGTCTCTAAGGCTGCTTCAGCATGTGATGGTCTACTCTGGCACTGCCGCGTGGCGCTTCGGCGCTGATTCGAGCGTCTTGCCAGCGCGACTACTGACCTCGAACGTGGCACTCCGCACAGTAGGTCGGATTGTGACAGTCGAAGCACGCGTTGGCTCCGGTGTCGCGCACGACCTCGTAGTGCTGATCGACCCAGGGCTTGGTCGGGTCGCCGTCGGGATGGTGGCACGAGTTGCAGAACTCGGTGCCGGATGTCCCGGCGCCGCCCTTGGCATGACAGTTCGCACACACGGCCGGGGCCTCGCGACCAGCATCACCGTGATCCTCCTGGAAGCCGGCGGGGTGCGGCATGGGAAGGCCGTGGCAATCGGTGCAGAACTGAGTCGAGTGGCACGTGCTGCAGTAGTTGATCTCCTCGGGACTCGGCAGAGCATGAAGATCCACACCCTCGCCTTCGTCCCCTCCTGCCCTCGGCCTCCTCGGCCATGGCCTCGGCTTCGGCCTCGCCAGCCACCTGCGTGACAGAGGTCTCAGAGCTCGCGATTCTCCGCAAGCTCCGCATGGCCCGCCGAGTCGCCCCCCTGCTCGTAGAAGCCAGGATCGTTGTGGTTCGCGGGCTTGAGATCGAAGTCAGTCGGGTGGCATGCCTCGCACGCTCCCGGAGCGATGGCGTCAGGCTCCTGACTGTGGCACCGGAAGCACGCCGTCATCTCCATGAAGTCCACGTGCCCCGTGTTGAGCACGTTCGTCGTCGGATCGACGTTGACGAACGTGATCCCCTCCTCGTTGTGTGCGATGCGGTTGTGGCACACGGAGCAGTGGATCTCATTCTCCTCGTGGACCTCATGATCGATGACGAACGCCTTTGGTCGGCGTGGGAATGCGATTGTCCGAGTGACATTGCGTGCACTGCGTGGAGGGCATGTGTTCGCCGTCCATGGCCAGATGCGACTCACCGTTGAGTGGAATCTCGTAGTTGCCCGTCGCCGTCAGATACAGCTCGCCGAGGGCCTCGACCTTGTGGAGCATGAAGGTCAGCGGATCAGCGTTGGCCGGCATGTGACACGCCATGCAGTTGACTTGGGAGTGGGACGAGTTGTTGTAGGCCGTGATCGTATCGTCTTGGACCTTGTGGCACACATCAGCGCAGAACCAATACGAAGATGTCACGCCAAGGGCGAGAATCATCACGGCCACCATGCCGAACATGGCAGCGAGCGTCCAGATGATGTAGCGCGGGCGACGCTTGGGATCCTTGAAGCCCTGCAGTGAGATCTTGGCCATGTGCTATCCAACGCTCCCTGGTTCTCGACGTTGCGGGAATCGACGTGCCGGACGGAGTACCGCAGTCTGCATGTAACGCTTGTGAAGCACGTAACTTGCCATGTCGAAGAAGCAGCCCTAGTAGTCGATGCCCACAAGAGTATGACACTGCAGGCACTGTCCATCGAACGGATACGGGAAGTTCTGCAGCATGTAGCCGTACTGCGTCCCGTGGGGGTCGTGACACGTCGATGGAGCAGGTGAGGCCAGTTCTCGCCACGGGGTCGTAGTACGCCGGCGTCACGGGATGCTGGTTCGAGTACGACTGGATGAACGGGTGACAGTTGAGACAGAGGTCGGGATTGGAGTCGCGCAGGATCGGCGTGTAGGCCGACCCGTGCGGCGTGTGGCAGTCCACACACAGCAACTGCCCTTGGGTCCAGTGCTCAGAACCATCGTAGACGGCCTGATCCGGGTTCACGGTGTGGCACGTGAAGCACAAAGCGTTGTCCTGGGCGATCAACAGGTACGAGTAGTCAGCCGCATGCGGGTTGTGGCAGTCCGCGCAGTTGAGCTGCATCGTGCCGACAGGATGATAGCTGGCCTGCAGGAAGTCGTTCCTGATGCCCGGGTGGCAGTCATAGCACAGCGGCGGCTGGTCCTTGAGCAACAGGGGCATGAAGCTCGAGCTGTGAGGCTCATGGCAGCCCGTGCAGTTGTCGTAGGCGAACGGGTTGTGCTGGACGGCCCGGCCCGAGAGTGTGGCGACCGAGGGGTGGCAGCTGAAGCAGAGGTCGCGCTGGTTGTCGACGAGGATGCCCCGGTAGTCGGATGCGTGGGGATGATGGCAGTCGAGGCAGAAGCGCTGAGCCGCCGGCGGGTGTCGCTGGTCCCGTGTGAACTCGATGCCGTAGGGGTGGCAGGTGATGCAGAGGTCCTGCTCGTTCTGGATCAGCAGGACACGGTGGTCGGAAGCGTGCGGGTTGTGGCACGTCGTGCAGTAGCCGCTCTCGAACGGGTTGTGCTGGTACGAGGCGGACAGCTGCGGACGCAGGTTCCCGTGGCACAGCCAGCAGAGTTCGTCGCGAGGCAGGATGAGTTGCGACTCGGCGCCCTTGAGCTCCTGCTCCGAGACGCTCACCACAGCGCCGCCCTCGTCAACGGTCTCGACCCCGCGGAAGCTGTCCCAGGCCCCGAGCACGAGCTTGAGAGGCAGCCACCTGAGCACGGTGCTGTACTCCTCGAGCGTACTCGACCCACCGGAGACGATCGTCCGCGTGACGTCCTTGCCATGCGGCGTGTGACAGACGGTGCACTCGCGCAGCATGAAGGGCTGGTGGACCGAGGCTCGGTCGAAGTCCGGGATCATCTCAGTGTGACACTGCAGACACTCGAGATTGCGCGCGATGAAGCGCGCCTCATCGGGGTTGCGGTCGATGAATACGTTGGCGACAGAGGTGACGCTGCATAGCAGGAGCAGAAGCAGGAGCAGAAGCAGGAGCGGCCAGCGCCGCTGCTTCTTCTCCTGCCCATCCTCGGGCAGTTCCTCGATGTCATCAGGTACGAGATCTGGGTCGGCCAACGGTCCTCCCGGCGCTGCAGGCATGAGAGGGCAGCGTGTCCGTGTGCTGTTCGCGCACGGGAGCACAAACTCAGTCTAGCACGCCGCGTGAGCACAATGAACCAGGCTGAGGCGGCAATCAGAGGACCACAAAACGCGAGGTCGGGCAGTGACTCCGAGCACATCGCCCTCGCGCGAAAGGGCGTCCGAAGCGGGCGGCTACCGATCCCTCTCGCTCTGACTCACGAGAGCGTCACTCGAGCGGAGTGAGCGGGGTTGCGTCCACTCCGTCGACCAGCCACGTGTCGCCATCGAGAACCAGCGTGTACGTTGCGTCGTAGGATGCCTCCCGCAGCGGGCCATCATACGAACCACTGCTCATCGTGATGTAGCGGTACTCCCAGTCTTCGGAAGCGACGACGACCGCCCCCGTCCGCTCGACGGAGGCGGGGGGCGCAGAGAACCGAACGATGCTTTGCTCGATCGCCCGTCCGTCCTGGCGGTTGAGCTCGATGTAGGCGTCCACACGCACGCCTTCGGCGAGAGTCATGGTGTGACTTGCGACATCCGAATCGGCCGTGCGATAGGCGAAAGCCACCCAGTCGAGGTAGGAGGTGACTGCGGACTCAGGTGTGGTGAGGTCGGCGGCGGGCGGAGCCACTGGCGGGCTGGGACTCTCGGCCTCGGATGGCTCCCGAGCGCTCTCACCGCAACCTGCGAGAGCAGCGAGGAGCGCGAGAGCAAGCAGCGTGGCGACGAACCTGATGGATCGTGTCCGCATGGAGGCTCGTCCTCCCGTGTGCCTCTGGAACCCAAGCTCGAACCGACATGCGACGCGCGATCACAGCGGGCGCTCGCTGTCGCTCAGATCCGCCTAGCCGGGGGGCGCGTGGCAGTTGAGACACAGGTCGTCATCGGTCTCCAGCAGTAGGCTCACGTTGACCGACTCGTGCGGGAAGGTCTGGAAGCCAGGGTTGTCGGTCCCCGGCGTCGACGCCTCGGGTGCGTTGCGCACCGTCCGTCGTCGTCGACCGACCAGCGCTCGTCGAAGCCGTTCGAAGTCGAGATCTGCTGCGGGTAGTTGAGCACATCGTCGCCGACGCGAGCGCGAGTCCTCGTGGCACTGCTGGCAGATGGGGCCCTTGCCGTCCTGGAGCGAGCCGCGCGGATCGGGCATCACGTAGCCGTAGTTGGAGTTGCCGAGCGTGCCCATCGCTGTGGCTGTCGTCTCGAGCGCCGGTGACACGCACGATGTTGTCGTACCTGAAGCCGGCGGTGTCGGTCTCGACCGGGTGGTTGTGCAGCGTCGTGGTCTCGAGACGGCCCTGGTGACACCCGCCGCACCACGTCGAGCCGTACACCGTCGTCTCCATCGAGGCCGGAGCGCTCGTCGGCAGCCTCTTGAGCAGGCGGTTGGTCGGAGTGCCCGTCAAGCGACTCGCTGGTGCTCGCGCGGTATCGGTCGCCGATGAACGCGGCGACGGTGTTGGAGTCATGCGGGCTGTGGCAGTCGCTGCACGTGAGATAGCCGTTGGCGGCCGAGAACGTAGCTTCGCGAGAACCGCCGGTCGAGGGGTCGCCGCCGGGGATCGACGACGGTCGTCTCGATCCGATGCTCGGAGCCGGGATCAGTCTCCGGTCCGCGCCTCGACCACGCCGTAGACGCCGTTGCCACCCGTACCGTCATGACACGAGTTGCAGGTGTCCTTGATCGTGGCGGCTGGAAGCAGCATGACGCTGCCGGCCGGAGCCATGTGGATGGTGTGGCACGTCGCGCACTTCTGCGTGCCGGTGGTGTAGCCGCCGTGCGGACCCTTGCGCGTCGGCTCGACCGTCGTCGTGGACGTCCATCCCTCATCGGCGCCATGACACTCGACGCACGTCTTCCCGGTAGACGGAGACAGCTCGTCGTACGCGAGCGCGGGAGTTGCCGCGACGAGTATTGCGAGCAGCGCGATCGTGAGTGCGGCCTTGACCCTCAAAGTCAACATCCCACCCGTCGGACGAACAGAGGACAGCGTGTCGTAGACACTACTGAGCATATGGTATCTCGGCTGCCTCATCTTCCACAACAAGCCTCTCGCGCGCATCAGGCGCGGACTTCGTTCGTTCGATTACGAACTATTAGCAACTGCGGTGCCTAGTCGATCAGTTCGAGCACCTGAACCCGATCGTTCTCCTTGTCGGCCACGAGGATGCTTGTCGCCGCTCGACCGCCACGCCGTTGGGGAAGTTCATCTGGGCCGGCTCGGTGCCCCGCTCTCCGTACCGCGCGATCTCCTCGCCAGTCGTCGGATATCCTGACGAGCTCGAACTCGAACGCGTCCACCACGAGGATCGAACCGTCGTCGAGCACGGCCAGCCCGCGCGGAAGTCCGAACGTGTGATCGACCTTCTCGGCGATCTCGCCCACCGGCTCCCCGAGCGTCCAGACGACCTCGCCATCTTCGTCGAAGGCGATCGACTCGGTTGTGGTTGGAGTCCGACACATAGATCGTGCCGTCCTCCCCCACATCGATGCCGTTGGGGTGGTCGAGGTCGCCCTCCCAGGTGCCGGGCTTGCCGAACTGCTCGACGAACTCGCCCTCGGTCGTGAAGACGAATACCTGGAACGCGTCGGTCGCGTAGACCTTGCCGTCATGCACCGCGACGTCGGTCACCGCGATGCCCGTGCCTTCCTGACCTGACGAGCCCTTGCCCACCGGCGCGGCGGGGTCGGGGAACCTGCGGATGAACTCTCCCTCGGCGTCGAAGACCTGGATCTGATCGTTGCGGAAGTCGGCGACGTAGATGTTGCCGTCCTCATCGGCGTCCAGGCCGAGTGGATAGTTGAGCAGGCCCTCCTCCCACGTGCTCAGAGCGCCCGGCAGCGGCTTGGCGATGCCCTTGCCGCCGAACTCGAAGAGGAAGGTGCCGCGCTCGTCAAAGACCGCGATGCGATCGTTCTCGGTATCGGAGACGTAGATGCGATCGTCCTCACCGTATGTCGAGCCCATCGGGCGGGCGAACGTGGGGTTCTCACCCTGGCCCGGGCCATTGATGACCAGCAGCGGACGAAGCCCGGCGCGGTCGTCCCCGCCTGCGGTCGTGAACGTCTCGGGAGCGAGGAACCACAGCAGATAGATGATGAGCGCGATGAGAGCCAACGCGAGAATGACCGCCATGGCGATGAACATCTGCCGAGGCGTGACATGGCGTCCTCGCGGTGCCGATGCGCCCTCGGGTGCGACTTCAGGTGTTACTTCTGGCTCGGCCACTAGGGCTCGACCCCCAATCGCTCGAGGCCTTCCCGGGCCTCGGTCATGTCAGGGTAGTACGTCAGCGCCAGACGATAGCGGGCCTCAGCCCAGTCAGCGCGATCGAGGTTCTCGTAGGCCACACCCATCAGATACTGCAGGTCCGCGGCGGACTCGTTCTCTTCGACAACAGGCCTCACAGCCTCGACGAGAGACCGGTACTCGCGCTTCTCGGCGTAGTACTCGCCGAGCGTCTTGGCCGCGAGGACATGGCCGTCATCGAACTCCAGCACGTCCCAGAGGACCTCTTCGGCTTCCTCGCCGCGACCGAGCTCGATCAGCACGACGCCCTTGTTGTACAGGGCAGCAGTGTCGAACTCGTAGACCTCAAGCACGCGATCATACTCGGCGATGGCCTCGTCGTACTTGCCGGCCTGCTGATAGGCGTAGCCCAGCTGCAGTACGGAGTTGAGGTCGTCGGGGTTGTCCGCGACGATCTCCTGCAGACGCGCCACCTCGAACTCCTCCGGAGTCGCGGGAGAGCCATCGTCGTTCATGACCGCGCCGATGATGTAGCCGCCCACTCCCATGACCGCGAGCAGCAGGACCAGGACGACCGCCGCCAGCCACAGCGGGATCATCTCGTCCTGGGAGCGGTCAGAGGAGGATACGACCTCGTCCTGAGCGACCGGGACGGTGCTGATGGATGAAGCCGGTGCCGGCTCGGTGGAGTCGGTATGTGACTGGTCGGCGCTCTGGGCGTTCTCGTCGGTCATGTCATCCTTTGTCACGCGTCCGACGCGCGTGCTCGGCGTTGAGGTGGAACGAGAGTATCTGGAGCTCAGCTGCAACATCCGCCTGCCGCACCTGAACATCCTCGGGCACGTCCAGTCGAACAGGCGCGAAGTTCAAGATCGCACGTGTCCCCGCGGCGACGACGACGTCAGCGACTGCCTGAGCGACAGTTGCCGGCACGGTGATGATGGCGATTTCGACATCCTCTCGTGCAAAGACCTCGCCGAGTGTCGAGATCGGCTCGACCTCCATGCCATCTACATCAGTGCCGACCTTGGCCGAATCGGCATCGAGCACGGCAACGATGCGCACACCCTTGTCGGCGAAACCCTCGTAGCCCGTGAGCGCGCTGCCGAGGCGACCGAACCCGACGATCGCAGCCCGACGCTCCTCGCTCACGCCGAGCCAGCGCATCAGGTGGGTCGCCAGCTCGTCGACGTCGTAGCCGATGCCTCGTGTCCCGTACTCTCCCAGATATGACAGGTCCTTGCGGACCTGGGCAGCGTTGGTGCCAGCCATCTCGGCGATGCCCACGGAGTTCATGATGCTGACGCGCTGCTGCTGGGCTCGCAGGAGGCAGCGCAGGTAGACCGGCAGCCGCTGAACGGTGGTTGCCGGCACATGCTGCTGGCTCATGTTCCGACCCCCGTCTTCGAGCTCACTGCGGTCACTCCATCGTCTCGGTCGCCGGTATGCGCGAGCGCGTCTCTCAGCGCCTGGATCTGCTCCTGGATCCCGGGCATATCCGGGTTGCAGCTCGTCGGCCCTGATGTAGGCCTCGAGCGCCTCCTCGTTCATGCGGAGCTGGCGGTAGATGTCGGCGAGCACGAGCCATCCGTCGTCGTAGTTGGGATCCATCTCCACGGCGAACTCCATGTGCTCGCGGGCCTCATCGAGCCGACCCAGGGCGATGAGCGCGCGCGAGGTCTGGAGACGTATCGCCGGACCGAACTCCTCGACCTCGATGCCCCGCTCGCCGATCACCACGGCCTGCTCGTAGTATTCGGTGGACTGCGAACGCTTCTCCCCCGAAGTTGTAGAGATTGGTGAGGAAGACGTAGTTGTCGTACTCGGCCGGGGACGAAGTCGATCGGCCTCGAGAAGCGCCTGCTTCGGCCAGCTTGAACTGCTTCTCGGCCTCGGCCATGATCTGCGGGTCGGGCGTGCCGCTTTGCACGGCCTGCGAGTAGAGGGCGACGGCCGCATCGGTGTAGGCCAGCCCGAGCTCGGCTCGGTACATGTCGTTGTAGGGGTTGAGCTCGATGGCCCTCTGGGCGGACTCGATGCGAGCCAGGCCCTGGTCGACGACGCGCGCCCGCAGGTAGTGGTAGTCGGCGCGGAAGTAGATGGCGTTGCCCACGAGCAGCGCCACGGCGACAAGCACGACGATGGCTGCTACCGGCATCCCCCACTTGGGCGCCTTCACCGGCGTGGTCTTCGCCGTCGGCGAGAGCACGACGGCCATGCTGACCCACAGCAGGAACGTCACGCCGGTCACGGAGATGCCGAAGGTGAGACCGGCGAGGTAGCCGGCACATGCCGCCCAGAAGCCCACGAGCAGCAAGCCGCTCCTGCGACGCCTTCTTCGCGAAGACGATGGGGGCCGAGATGATCGCGACGGCGAAGAAGAGGCCGTAGAGCAGCAGCGCACCCGGTATGCCGAGTGCCGAGGCCATCTGCAGCGGGTAGTTGTGGACGTTGTCGGCCACGGAGAGATAGCCGGCATCGGCGACGTACTCGATGGGCTTGTACTTGGGGAAGAGCAGCCGGAACGTGTCGGCCCCGTGACCCACGATCGGCGAGGCCTTGACCGCACCCCACGCGGCGTCCCAGATCTCGAAGCGCGTCTTGGCGCTGGCGTCGTTCGACGTCGAACGATCGACGTGAGGCGCTTGGCGAAGTTCATGACCGCCGTCTCGGCGCTGAGGCTGCGGACGATCACGACCGCGCCGATCGCCACGCCGACCGCGCCGAGCGCGCCGTAGTCCACGGTCACGAGCTTGCGCCCGGAAGCGGATCGCCGCGAAGACGATGACGGCGAGCGCCACGAAGCCGCCGATCCACGCGCCTCGCGTGAACGCGGTGATCCAGACCACGGCCGTCAGGAAGAAGCCGGCCCAGTAGATGCCGCGCCAGAGGTTCTCCTTCTCAGACAGCGCGAGCGAGAGCGAGATCGCCAGCGAGAAGACGAGGAACCCGCCGAGAAGATCGGGGTTGCCGTAGGTCGAGAAGGAGCGGTTCGCCTCGAAGGGCAGCTGCGCCCCACGGGACCGGGTCGAGACCCAGGTACTGCAGGATCCCGTAGAAGGCCACGATGACCGCCGACCAGAAGAGCGTCTTGGCGAGCGTCCGCACTCGACTCGCCCGATCGACGAACTGCGTGACGAGCCAGAAGATGGCCGCGTAGTTGATGAAGGAGAGCAGGCCCTCGAAGCGGCGGTACTTGCCGAAGACGGCGGTCGGCGGATGGATCGAGGTGACGGTCGTCAGGGCGATCCACGCGAGGAGCGCCAGGATGACGTAGTCGACCTTGGTGCGCCGGATGCGCCCGCCCTCGACCAGGATGTGCCACGACCACGCGGCGAACGCGACGAGCGCGAACGCGCGCTGGAGGAAGACCTTGATGATGTCGAACTGGTCGAAGCTCAGCGGGACGTCCACGCCGGGGAGCCACGTCCAGTTGCTCATTGCGAGCGGCACCGTGAAGACCATGGCCAGGATCGAGTACCAGGCGATCTTCTGGGCGATGGTCATGTCAGCGCTGTCGGGAACGAGCCCCACATCGCGCCCGCCGAGCGAGCCCTGCTGACCGCCCTTGGAGCCTGCGGAGCCCTTGGCTCCATTGGCCTTCTTCTTCGAGCCCTTCTTGCCAGACTTCGCCACCCTGTCTCCTATCGCGCTCCCCTGCCCGTGAGTATCACGCGCAGCGTCTCGATGATGATCTGCAGGTCCATAGCCAGGTTCTGATGATACATATAAATCAGGTCGTACTTGAGCTTGCGCTCAGGCGTCGTCGCATACCCACCGCTGACCTGCGCGAGTCCCGTCACTCCCGGCTTGACGTGGAACCGCTCGCGATAGCCGGGAATCTCGCGGATGTACTCCTCGGTGAAGAACTCGCGCTCGGGTCTTGGCCCGACGAAACTCATCTCGCCGATGAGGATGTTGACACAGCTGCGGCAGCTCATCGATCCGGTAGGTCCGCAGGAATCCTCCGAGCCTCGTGATGCGCACGTCGTCGTCGGTAGCAAGCACGGGGCCTGTGTCCTTCTCGGCATCCTTCACCATCGTGCGGAACTTGTGCACGTTGAACGGCTTCATGTCCTTGCCCACGCGCTCCTGGGAGAAGATGACCGGCCGACCCATGGTCACCAGAACCGCGATCGCCGCGATGAGGAGCACGGGGCTCAGGATGACGAGGATGACCGCCGAGAAGATGAGATCGAGCACGCGTTTGGCGGCTGCGTACCAGGTCGCCGAGGAGCCCCGCGTGATCTCCATGAGCGGGATATCGGCGACGATCGCGTCCACCGTGCCGATGAAGACCTCGTAGAGCTCGGGGACGACGTCGATACGCACGTTGGCCTCATCGGCCAGAACGAGCTCCTCGATGAGCTCGCGGAGCGCGATCGGCGATACCACGATCACCCGATCGACCGAGTGCTCGGCCACGAGCTTGGGGAGTACCGAGACATCGCCGAGAACGGGTGCCTCATCGAGGACGGCCTCGATGGACTGCTCTTGGGCGGGGTCTTCCCCTCCTTCGCTGCACTGCGCATCTTCCTCATCGCATGGCGTCGACACGAGGCCCTGGACCTGGAAGCCCCATCGCGACCGCCGGTTGAGCTCGCCTGCCAGCTCGCGGGCGAGCGAGCCCGTGCCCACGATCAGCACGCACTGCTCGGGCCAGGTGATCGCCGAGAAGCGCAGGAAGAGCAGACGCCACGAGACCAGCAGGAACACGTGCAGGAACCAGCTGATGACGATGGCGACTCGGGAGAAGGACGCGAAACGAACGCCTCCGAAGAACAGGACGGCGGCTGTGATGGCGGCTCCGAGGGTAACCGAGGCGATCGTCGCACGCGCGATAGCCCACGGGGTCTCGGTGCGCTCCGGCTGGTAGAGACCGTAGATGTAGCCCGAGACCAGATAGATCACCGTGATGATCGGCGCAAGCCCCAGGTAGGCGTCGAAGTTGAACGCCGGCAGGTCTCCGCCGAATCGGAGGAGGAACGCCAAGATGATGCCGACGTTGATGAAGACCGCGTCGAGCAGGAGCGAGAGCGCTATGAACGACCCGCGCCTCACGAGCCGTGCCTCTCGATCGCTTCCTCGTACACGGCGATCATGTCCTCGGCCATGCGCGGAATCGTGAAGTCGGCAAGCGCCCGCTCCTTGGCCTGCTGGCCAAGGCGGGAGCGGAGTTCGTCGTCACCGACGAGCTTGGCCAGCGCACATGTGAGTGCGTCGACATCGCCCACCGGCACGGTCAGCCCCGTGACGCCGTCGCAGGTTGGCGAAGGGCACGCCGGTCGTGAGATCGGTCGAGATGGCCGGCGTGCCCGGAGCGTGCGCCTCGATCTGCACGAGGCCGAACGCCTCGCTGCGCGCCACGCTCGGAAGGCAGAAGACGTCGGCCGCGCGGTACCAGGCCGCAAGCTCCTCGTCGGGTTGAGGGGGCAGGAACGTGGACCTTGTCGCCAATCCCAAGCGCCACGACTCTCTCTC